>CAZVYY010000004.1:0-185692 GCA_964630775.1 uncultured Pirellulales bacterium
ATGCTTCCTTTATAATACAAAAACAGACTTACTTTGTCAATAGTTTTCCATTTCCTTCTTTTATCCAGACAAATGTTGTCCTGAAAATGCGATTATTTATATAGAACATATAAATACATTGTATTTCCTGTTTATCATATATATTTATTAAAAACTGCAAAAATAGTTTAGTAAAAATAGTATCTTTCCGACATATATAATTAAGGAAGGCCTGGGGGCCTGCGGGGGAGAAATCCCGCAATAAAGAGGGGTAAAAGGGTTAAAAAATGAAAAGGAGGAATACACAGTGAAACACACCATACAGGAATTCCCAAATTCGTTCACCGAACTACTTATGCCGTATCAGTTTCCGTAACTTTTGCTTTTCAGACAGCATCCGAACTGATATTATATTTATATGTTGATCGTGGCCTGATTCGTTTATCACTATCGTGGAGGACTTATTATGTTTATTCAAAATCGATTCAGCAGGATTGCAGCATGGCTTGTGCTGGCAGCACTGGTTCAGCCGTGCCTGGGGCAAATGGAACCCGGCGGCACAAAAGCCCCCGACCCCAAAATTGCCGAAGCTGCAGGCAAAATCCAGCAGACACTCGAACCGCTGTTGACCAAAATCAATGAATCCAAACCGCTTGCCGCCGCCGACATATTGCCCGGCCAGGGACTTCTGGATGAATACAAACGGTCTTTCACCCAGATGGACGACAAGCAAAAAGCCCAGTACTGCATGCTTCAGGCCTGGGTCAGCTATTATCAAAACGATATCAACACAGCATTTATGAATGCCTCCAGGGCCTGCAAGTTGGACGCAGCCAATAGCGATGCCTGGATTACCCAGGTGGCAATGTCCATCCTGGCCGACAAAAAACCCATGTTGCCCAGACAGCCCAGACCCCAGCGTCCACGTCAGGGCAACCCGAATAATCCCAACGCAATGATGGGTATGGGCATGGAAATGGAAACCACTGACCCAAGCCAGCAGATGATGCAGCCGGGCAAACTCAATTTTGATCTGAACGCCTTGCTGATTGATGCAATTGGTCTGAAAATCGAGGGATTGAATCTGACATGTCTGAATGGCACGACATTCAAATACGAACCGGGACAGGAATCGCTGTGTGCCCTCGTCTGGCAGGAACATGCCGCCAGAACGATATCCAATGAACCGAATACTCCGGGGCGGAGACGTCCGCAATCCGCACAACCCCAACCGCAGCCCCAGCCCCAGATGATGGAACCGATGATGATGGAACCTGGCATGGGCGGAGGATATGGGATGGATATGTTCGGCGGCGGATTCGGAGGGGATCCGTTTACCGCGGCCAATATGGCGTATTCCCGATTGTTTCAGATGGGTCTGGCTTCCGGGCAGGTGAAATTCGCCGCGATCAATCTGGATGCGGCCTCTCATAAACAAAAACTGATCGACGATGTCGTGAAGCGTCCCTGGCCCTGGGCCGTGGTGATGGCGTCCGACCAGCAGCAAAAAATGCCTATCGAACTGGGCGTTTTGCAGGGGCGAAGGCCAGTGCTGATTATGACCGATAAGGAAGGCACGATTCGCTATGCCGGACCGGCGACAGGGATTATTGCCCCGATGCTGATGGGAAAAATCACCTCCAATGGGTTCAGCACCTTTACCGCGATCGAAGGTCAGCCGGCACTGCCTGTGATTGCGGTTGATCCTAATTTATTGAACAAACCAACACTGACCGACAGCAATTCGCTGCCGAAAGCAAAACCAACCGTGCAGTCCACTCCGACCGTCACCCCGACCACACCGGCAGTTACTCAGCAAACACAAACGCAATTCCGGCAATTGTCGGAAGAGGAGGAAATTGCAGCAGAACAGTTGCTCGCCCCGATCAGAGGTCTTTTTATGAAGACCGGCCAACGGCGTATAACATCATACAAAAACGCGGTTGATAATTGCAGGGAAATCATCAGAAAGTATCCCGGCACAAAATATGCCGATGAGGCCAGACAGCTTTTGCGGCAAATCCCGGAAAATCAGCGTTCCAGATACAATATTACCGATGAGGAATTGGGATTATAAACTCCGGAATCACAATAAAACAAGCATTTAAAACCGAACCGCCAGGACCCTGAATTGGGTATAGACTAATATGAAAAATGGATCAGCTATCTTTGAATTGCCAACTCTGGCAGTTACAGCAAGCTGTCTGCCGGAAGCATGGGAAAAGGCCGTATTGGCGGTTTGGGATAATGGCCTTACGATTAAGACGCAGTATGATAAACCCGGCGACCCGCCAAGCAAGGATGCGACGGTGATGATTACCGTGAACAATCCGTTTGCCGAGCCGCGGATTCATAAAAATTTTCCCGGCGGGCCTGAAGAGCTGGAATCGTATCGGCAGGAAGTGCTGGACGGAATTCACGACCACTGGATTGACCCGGCGGCGGGAAAGTGGACTTACACCTACCATGAACGGCTGTTTGCCTATAGCCCGGTAGAGAACCTCCGGGATGCGAACACATCAAAGCCCTTTAAGCGGGTCAACCAGATCGATTATATTATCGATGCGCTGGCCGAGTGCAGCCACACCCGGCGTGCCCAGGCGATTACCTGGATGCCGACGGCGGACCCGCAGACCGAGGACCCGCCGTGCCTGCAGCGGATCTGGTGCAGGCTGGTGGAACAGCCGGACGGGGCGTATTCGCTGAATATGAATACGCACTGGCGCAGTCGTGATTTGTACAAAGCATGGTTTATGAACGCCTATGCATTGACGGATATGCAGCGGCGGATTGCCGAAAAGATTGCCAAGAAGATCGGCAAGCTGGTTCGTGTGGGGCGGTATGTGGATATCAGCGATTCGCTGCATATTTACGGGTCTTATTTCCGCGACGCGGCGGTCGAGGTCGAGAAGATGCGCAAGACCTCGTTTGCAGAGCGGGCGTGGGACAGCTCACATCCGGCGTTTGAGATGATGTCCACCGAGGCCAAACAGAAGCTGACCAGTGATCCTGACTGGTACGCCAGGGCCAAAGGTTAAATGCTCATCTTTCGCTAACCAATCTCCATTATGATTATAAAAAACAGACAATGGCCTGTTGTTAAGAAACACTATCGACAAGTAAGGATTCATGATGAAGACATTTGCAGCATTTTGTTTTGTGGTATGTTTCGTTTCATTCACCGTTTGTTCCCCGGTATGGGCGGAGACATTTGTCTATCCGAAGGCCCAGGGGGACCCGACGGATATTTCGTTTTACGAGGGGCCGGGGGACTGCGCGATGCTGGACAATATTGAAACCGGTGCAATTGAAAAAGTGATTGTGTGCATCGGGGATGGGATGGGATTTAACGAGGTCGGGCTGGCACGGCAGGCCGGGGTGGGATTGAAAAAGAAACTCTGGATGGAGCGACTGCCGGTTACGGGTATTGTTCGGACGTTTTCAGGCAATAACGCTGTGACCGATTCGGCGGCGGCGGGGACGGCACTGGCCTGCGGCATCAAGACCAGCAACGGGACTATCGGCATGAATAAGGACGGTGTCGCTTATCACAGTATCCTGGAGGCGCTGGCCCTGAAAGGGTGGCGGACGGGGCTGGTGGCAACTTCGACGATCAGCCATGCGACGCCGGCATCGTTTGGATCGCACGTTGCCTCGCGCGGCAGTGAGGCCGACATTGCGGTGCAGTTACTGGAAAACCGTATCGGAGTAATGTTCGGCGGCGGTCGGAAGTACTGGCTGCCGGACGGCCTCAACGGCGGTGTGCGGAAAGACAAGCAGAATCTGATTGAGCAGGCCAGAGCGTATGGCTATGAGGTGGCTTATTCAAAGGAACAAATGGCGCAGTTGACCGAGGGACCCGTGCTGGGATTATTTGCCGACGATGCATTAAAAACACTTCAACCGGAGCCGATGCTGTCGGAGATGGCGGCCATGGCGATTTCGCTGCTGAACCAACCCGGCGGGGAATGGTTTGCTCCGAGGCCGAGATTCTTTATGATGGTCGAAGGCAGCCAGATTGACTGGGCCGGACATGATAATGACACCGACAACAGTATCCGACAGACTTTGCTGTTTGATATGGCAGTTAAAGAGGTCATTGAATTTGCGATGAAGGATCGGCACACGCTGGTGATTGTTACCGCCGACCATGAGACCGGCGGCCTGCGGCTGCGGGCCAGTACTACTCAGCCGACACGATTCAAGGCGGCCTGGCACAGCAAGGATCACAGCGGAGCCGATGTGCCGCTGTTTGCCTTTGGGCCGGGGTCGAGGACTTTTGCCGGGGTGCAGGATAATACGGAGATTCCGCAAAAGATCGCGGCGCTGACGGGGGTAAACGTGTTCCCGGCGGTTAAGGAGACAGCGGCTGTGGCGGCGGGTAAGAATTGACGATTTTTGATTGATGATTGAAGATTAGGAGAAATTTTCGATTTTCCATTTTCGATTTTCCAAAAGATAATTTCGATTGGCGATTTAAAGATTTTTGACAGGATTTACAGGATTTTTTGTCGGAAAGAGGGCTTTTTGAAAATTAGGGCAAGTTATGGAGCAAAAGACCAAATCAATTACGGCTATTTGTATTGGATTGGGCCTGTTGTGCATGGCGTGTTTGTTTGCGGCACTCTGGGCGATGGGATTCCTTGATATCTTTTACACAGAAATACAAATGCGCCGTCCATCCTTTTACAAGCCCGTGGCCGGTGATATGGCGGTGCTGGCATCGCATTTAAAGCCATCTGCGACGGGTCAATCTGTTCTTGAACAGGACATTGGGTGGGCATGGCGGCCGGCGTCGCTTCACACGTTGCCCCCGATGTATGTGATACTGAATCCAAATAGTGTTGTCATGGTCTTCGGAGGAGGTTTTTATCCACTTGCCTATAATCTGTTGCACAACCAGGCAGAGTCAGACCCGAATCGTGCTGTGTGGGATTTATATCTTTGTCACGAAAACAGAGGCCCCAAATTGTACACTTATTGCGTGACAAAGGAAGATCAGGCCGCTTTTGTCAACCTCATTCGCAGTGCGACGGCGGCGTATGACCGGCAAATTGCGGATCATCCCGACTCGGAGGAATACAAGACTCAAAAGGAGAATTTTCTTGAGTTATTCAATGTAAAACTGGATGATCATGGTGTTCTGCAAATGCCGCAACCGTGAGTTTTTTTTTCGCAAACTCAAACTCTATCAGATACCCGCAACAATGGGTACTTTGTGGGACAATACCCCGATTTACCGCTATAATAGATTGCGTCTGACGGAAAATAGGGCAACGCTGGGAAGCGACCCGAGCGCCGCCAGACCCTCGGAGCAGGAGGCGGTGACTTCCACCGCCTTGCTCTTTGTTGGTTCCCTCATGCTCTGAGGCTAAAGCGATAAATCCAGCCCGCCTCAGGCGGGCTCCCTTTAACCTGAAGCGGTGCGCTTCAAATTAAAATACGTCCCTGTTTGATGTCCATATCCAGCTTCCAGAGGTATTTCTGAGTCCGGAAGGAGATGAAGCACAATAACAGGACTGACACGCCCAGCAGCCAGGGCAGCAGCGGCAGAATCCACTGGGTGCCCAGGAGGGTCAGGACGCTGTTTAAAACGATAAACCAAATCCGGATTTCTGTCGGGCCGGTGGCAAGATAGGTAATTTTGAATTGTCCTGTCGCCCCAAAGCCGAGGAAGGAGGCGGTCATATAGCCGCCAAAGACCGGAATCAGGTACAGGATAATCTCGCGGCTGGTTCCTTCGGTCAGGAAGGCATAGCCGATTAATGTGGAGCACAAAAAGACATAATCCAGCAGGTGGTCCACATAGAAGCCCCACTTGATCAGGCCGGTGTCTTTGTAGCGGCCGATGGCGCCGTCGAAAGCATCCGTAAACCATTGCAGGAAAATCATTAACGAACTGAGCCACAGCCAGTGCAGGTTGCCCGACCGCCCGGCCAGCCAGCCGAAAACAATCAGCCCCACACACCAGGGAATCGTCAGCAGGGTCAGATGCCAGGTTTCGATCCATGTGGGGAAATACGGCGTCAGCCAGGTAATAAACCGCTTTTCATACGGGGCCAGCAGGGTTTTCATCGGGGCCTTGCCGGCGGCGCCAGTGGGTTGTGTTGCCATGTTGTGTTACTCCTTCGCTACTATTTCTGATTTTTTGAAACACTGTACCGCCACCGACGGTCTGAGTCAATGCAGGGCAAGCTGTTTTCCTTGCTTTTGGCGAAGAATGGCGATACATTTTGGAAATATTAAGGAGACAAAACAATGCCTGCACAGATATCCGAAGAACGCAAAGCCTGGTATAAAATCGGGCTGGTCATGCAAATTGCCGGCGTATGCCTGTTTACCCTGCCGTTTATTACCATTATCGGTGTGATGATATTATCCGCTCTCCATGGCGGCTTTGAACCGAAGGGCATTGTGTTTGTGCCGATTGCTTTTGGGATTGGGTTTATCGGCTTTACTCTGATTGCAGGCGGCGGAGTGGTTCGCGGTGTTGCCGCCAGGGGCAAGGCAGGGTCGGGATTGACGCTGGACCCGGAACAGGCCCGTAAGGATTTAGAGCCGTGGAGCCGGATGGGCGGCGGGGTTGTCAAGGATGCACTGGACGAGGCGGGGGTGGACCTCGGTCAGGTGAGTACGCAATTTATGCGGGGCGGAGATTCCCAGCCGCAAAAGGTCGTTATGATTAAATGTGCCCACTGCGGCAAACTGAACGAGGACGATTCCAAATTCTGTCAGGAATGCGGCAAGTCGTTTTAGCCGGAACGTTTTCGACGTGCCATAAAACAACCAAAGGCCGCTGGGGGGGGGAATCCGGCGGCCTTGTTGGCTGTAATAGAGAAGAAGAGAAGAAGAAAGTCGTACATATTTGGCTGGCGGGGTTGCCGCCATGGTATTGTTTTAAACCAGCGCTTCCTCCGAATCGACGGCCATCGCATTATCCATTTTCTCACTATCGGCCGGCTTAAACGGCAGCGGATCAGCAAACTGCACCGCAACGCGCCGGACAAAGGGGCTGAGTTCTTCGACCCGGCAAATCTTGCCGTGACGGATAAAGTTGGCCATGTCGAAGGCTTGATGCGTGGTGTACTTGGGAACGCTGAAGCGAGCGGTAATGTGGTCACCGGGGAACGGGCACTTGTCGGCATAGCAACTGAATGCCGCACCACTGCTGGAAATATCGATCATCTGCCCCTGGGTCAATTCATCCGTGAAATCCTCCGCGAACCAAACCGGCCAGTTGTAACGAAGCCGTGCTTCCGCCCTGCGTTCCTGATTGTTCATGTCTGTCTCCTGAAATTGTTGTTTACGTTCGTCCTTGTTTTCTTTTCAGCAAATCGCACTTGTCTTTTCCGGGAGTAGCTTCGGACAAACTTTCGGGCGTGATAACCAAACAAGGGGACATTTTTCAGGGCAAACTATGATTTATATACATATTCGCTGGGGGGCTTTTGCGAGATGGACGAGGCTTGTTTTTATGGGACATTAAGGCGGGAGCCTTGAGGCTATTATTGTGTGACGATGAAAATATTTTTGTGGCCGTCCGATAACTGTCAAGTGTTTTATTTGAAATGATTTGTGAAAATCACTTTTGTGTCGCCCCAGCCGGGGCCTGGTGATGACATCATTCTCTTTTCCGGGCGTTTCCATGCCCGGCTATTTTATGATACCCCTTTGGGGTCAAAACAGAATGTTTCTCACAAAGTCAATTAAATCGCTGGGTTACTTGCCGGACAGGACTGCGTCGGCGAAGATTCTGGCCCGCTGCTGGTAGTTTTCGAACATATCCCAACTGGCACAGGCCGGGCTCATCAGCACCACATCCCCCGCCACAGCCAATTCCCGACAAACCGACACCGCTTCCGGCATGGACTTGACCCGACGGATAATGACGCCGCCGCCGGCATCGTCGATAGCTTTTTGAATCAGGTCGGCCGTCTGGCCCAGCAGGACCACTGCCTTGACCCGTTTGACAATCACTTTACCCAGTTCATCGAAGGGAATATGCTTGTCGTAGCCGCCGGCGATGAGGATTTTCGGTTCGTCAATCCCCTCCAGTGCGGCAATGGTACTGACCGGCGTGGTCGCCTTGGAATCGTTGTACCAGCGGATATTGGCGATATTGGCGATCAATTGCAGCCGGTCCGGCAGCGACTCAAACGTCCTGACAGCACTAATAATGCGGTTCCGAGCCACCCCGAAATGCTCCACCACCCGCAGGGCCGCTGCGAGGTTGGACCGATTGGCACGTCCGATAAGTGGATATGCGGCCAGAATGTCTTTAGAAATATTATCGGAACTAAAAAGTAAACTCGTCCGCCCTGCCTGGTTTTTATACTTTTCATACCAGCTCAGGCTGACCGGGTCTTCGGCATTGAAAATGGACACACATGGTTTGTTCGAGCAGGTGCGCTGATTACTGAAAATAAACTCCTTGGCGGCACAATAACCTTCAAATGTTCCGTGGCGATCCAGATGGTTCGGGGTCAGATTTGTGATAACCGATACATAAGGGGCCAGCTTTGTGCGTGATAACTGCTCCAGTTGGAAGCTGCTAAGTTCAAGTACGACAATATCTTGCGGCTGAATCTGGTCCAGCATCCCCAAAAATGGCCGGTTACCGATATTGCCGGACAGCCATACCTTATTATAAGGAATGGCCTGCTTTTGGCCTTCACCTGCTGCCAGCAGGTGATAAATCAGCGAGGTCGTGGTGCTTTTTCCGTTGGAGCCAGTGATGCCGACAATCGGGGCCGGACAGAGCTGGAAGAACAACTCCACCTGCGAGGTAATCGTCGCCCCGGCCTTTTCCGCGGCGTCAACGAACTTATTGGTTGGAGGGACTGCCGGGTTGACAATCACGACATCTGCGGTTGTGAAGTCGCTCATCTGATGTTCGCCCAGTCGATATTCGATATCCGCCCCCTCAAGCTGCTTGAGGGTTTTGGTCAGTTCCTCGGGCTTAGCCAGGTCGGTTGCCAGCACCTTGCCGCCTGAATTGCAGGCAAACAGGGCGCTGTCCTCGCCGCCGCCAAAACGTCCTAAACCCATGACAACAATACGTTTACCGCTCAGATAATTCGTTTTCATAGACCTCGTTCGCTTCCTGTGGGAAATAAAAAAGGTGGGCATAGACCCACCTTATGAAACACCTTTGTATATCGGCAAATGCTTAGAGTGCTTTTGAAATTTCGATCTTGGCGTCGATCGCGGCCTGCTCGATGCACTTTTCCCAGTTATCGCCGAACTGCTGGCTGTATTTGGCATCGTTAAAGGCATACAGTATAGACCGGGAGGCGTTAATCAGCGCGCCCTGGCCGTTGTTGTCGCAGAAGCGAACGCAATCGGCGGCGGTGGCGCCCTGTGAACCGTATCCGGGAACGAGGAACCAGCATTTGGGATATTTCTGACGCAGAGCGGTGGTTTCCTGGGGGCTTGTGCCGCCGACGACCATACCGACATTACTGTATCCGGAATTACCGATACGTTTGGGCTGATTGGCGATTTCGCCGACGACGGCTGCCAGCTTTTCATACATCTTCACGCCGGAAGCATCCGCAAAATCCTGAATGGCCGCTGCGGAAGGATTGCTCGCCCGCACCCAGACGAATACGCCCTTGCCCTGCTCATCCGCTTTGTCGGCGAAAGGAATAATCCCCTCGGCACCTGCAAAGCCGTTGATGGTGATGGCATCCGGCGTAATGATGGCGTCCATCTCGTCGAATTCCGGGTTGACTAAGTGAGCATCGGCATAGCATTCGGCGGTGTGGCCGATATCGCCGCGTTTGACATCGCCGATGACTTCGATACCCAGCGCCTCGGCCTCGGACAGCAGCGAATAATAGACTTCAACGCCTTCCCAGAGATATTTTTCAAAATAGGCAATATTGATTTTGACCGCAGGAACTATCGGAGCGACGACTTTCAGCGTGCGGACACAAAATTCAAATACGGAATCGATTGCTGCCGGCAAATCGGCTTCGCCATCGCCGCGTCCGTACCGCAGGTTCTGTGGCAGCCGGCTATAGACCGGGTCCAGGCCCACGATCAGGGGCGTGCTTTTCTTTTTTACCACTTCGGCCAATCTATCTGCAAAATGACTTGCCACAAGTACATCCTTTCTTTTGGATCAAAAATAATTTACAATCTCGCATTCTTTTGACAAAACACTATACTCGCCCATGGCGTATCGGGCAAGAACGAATTTAATTAAACTTTGGGTTTATCGGTAAAAAGCAAGGATTTGTACTGAATCTAAGTCTTGATTGGATATAGAAATAAACGTATGACAACGACCGGCAGGAAAAAACGACGACACAGCGGGCTGAAGGCCTTTTTATTTTTGATTTTGTTTGCATTATTGATTCTGGGGGTGGGATTAGTCCTGCTGGGGCATACCCCCAGGTCCTACCAGCCTGTGGCGGCACCGCCGGACGGACAGGTCAGTCCGTACCTGACGCACAAACTCGGGCCGGACTTTTTCAACAATATCCAGCTTGACCGACCGTTTGAACTGGCGATTGATCAGCAGGGAGCCAATGAAATCTTCGCTTCGCAGTGTCCGGAGCCGGAAGAATACAGCGGATTTTCTTTTGCCGCGCCTGTGGTAACGTTTACGCCAAAGGCGATCGTTCTGATGACGACCATCGGGTACAAGAATGCAACGAGTGTTCTGTCGGTTACGGCTGTGCCGGCGATGGATTCAGCCGGGCGGCTCAATCTGAATATCCGGTCGGTCAACCTCGGGGCACTGCCGGTGACGGGAATCGCTTCCAAGCTGGCCCGGCAGTATGCCGATGAGTACCTCGTGCCGGAGGACGATGGGGAACTGGCGCCGATTATCAATGGCGTCATCAACAATCAATCCTTTGACCCAGTGATGACGATTTCGGATTATACCGTGCGGCTCAAGAGCTTCAAGCTCGAACAGGGCAGGCTGGTTTTACAGGTCGAGCCGGTCCGAAAGAAAAATAAAATTGCCGGGGACAGGGTTCCGTAAGATGGGTGAGTAAAATCCGCGTAGGCACGGCCCACCCGGCAATTAATGCGATTTTGGGTTCTTTTATTTTCGGATATAGCGGTAGTTGAAGCGGCGTTCGGGGGCGCTGTCGCCGCTGCGGGCGAATTCAAGGATATCGCCGGGTTTCTGGATGTTGTCGGCCCAGTGGAACTGGAAGCTGAATTTCGGGCCGGAGAGTCCTATCTGGTCTTTGGGCAGGCGGATTTCCAGTTCATTGCTGCTGACGGAATAGCTTACGGTAGTCTTATCCTGCCAGAGTCCGTCGGGCCGGGCGGATTGCAGGGTGGTTGAGGCGGCATCAACGACTTTGCCGTTGATGCGATAGTCGTAGCCTTCCCAGCCTGTGTCGGGATTTTCGTCGCTGTCGATCAAGAGCAGCATCCAGTTGGGGTCGGTATGAGGGGTAATGGGCTTTTCGCAGCGGGCATAGAAATAGAGGTTTTGGGCATCGGAGGCGACTTTGAGGCACAGGAAGTTGTTGCGGCCGGTGGTGTTGATATAGGGGCCGGCATTGCCAAAGCCTTTTTCGTTGCGCGGCATGCAATCCAGGCGGCTGTCGGGGTAGTCGGGGGTAACGCTCTGCCAGTCGTCGAAGCGGCCGTCGATGGCGATGGTCGTTTCGGGGCCGGCGATGGGGGCGGGACGGACGCCTTTGTATTTGCGGATGAAGCCGATCATCTGGTAGTAATAATTATCGGTATGGCCGCCTTCCATGGGCTCGATATCGCGGCTGAATTCCTGATTGTATTGATCCACGAAAAACGTGTCGCCGGGTTGAACCGGCTTACCCAGCATGTGTCCGGTCCCTCCGGTTTCTTCAATGAACCGCTGGGCTACCCATTCATTCCAGCCGGTGATGAAGGCAAATTCGGGCGCGACTTCCAAAGCCCGCTGAATCTGCTGGGAGAAATAGGGGCCTTTATCGGTGAATTTGGTCAGGCCGTAGCGGTTGGTCGGCGGCTGTTTATTGTTGAAATGGCTGCGGCCGATGTTGGATACCGGGTGCTGGGCGACAGCGACGGATAATTCTTCGGGTTTGTCTTTGGATTCGGTCCAGCCGTACTGCTGGGGCCAGTTTTCGACCCAGTTCCAGGTGTCTTTGCCGGCAGTCCATGCCCAGCAGTGTCGCAGAGTGAAGAAATCGCGGACGGCGGGAGACAGCTTTGGGAAATCGGCTTCATCGCCGAGCATCAGTGGTTTGCCCTTCCACTGGAACCACAGTTCGGGGTAAAGATTTTTAGAATAGAATTCCTCGTAAAGTTTTTCGATGGTCTGTTTGCTGGCGCTGTGGGTGACAAAGCAGATTTGTGGGGTGGGTTCGCCCTGCTGACGAATCCACGTGTAGAGTTTGCATAACTTGAGATAGGTTTCGTGGTAGGTGAAGGCGTTGGTCACGTCAAAGATCAGGACATCGACGCCGGCCTGGGAAAGCTGGCGGGCGTGGGTGACGATGGCGTAATCGCTGTCGGAGGTGTAATAGCCCAGTTCGGGTTTGCCCCAGAAATGAAACTGGCCGGGGGCGCCGTACTGCGGGGCGTCGGGGTTGGCCTTGAGTAATTCGGTGATGTCGTATGGGCCGTAGCTGCCATGGTTGCCCAGCCAGAGGAAATAGAAGATGCCGACGGTGCGGTTGGGTTTGGGGTCGCCGCATTCGGCATAGTCGGGGAGTTTGCGGCCGAGGGCATCGACGGCCGGCCAGGTATCGGCGTAATAATCCATTTTGGGCAGGTCGCCAAAGAGGGTGGCGGCCAATGCCATCATTAAAACCGTCAAAACAACCCATTTTTGAATCATCGTCAGGCCTTTCATAAACAAACTATACCAAGGACGTATCGGCGGCAATCAAGGTAACAGCGGATTGCGGCGGGGCAAAAAAATCCCCCCGGACGGAACACCATCCGGGGGGCGACAACAATGTATTTAACTCTCTGCCCTGTGCTGCTGTTATTCGGTCAGCAGCCATTGGCCTGAGCACAGACTGAAATCGGCCAGATCGATCCGTCCGCTGCGGGTGGTGTTTTCTTCCAGCAGGAGGTCGGCTTCCAGCCAGACATCTGCCATGCGGCGGAGGTCGTCGATTTCGACAAGGCCGTCGTTGTCAAAGTCGCACAGCAGGCCGGCAGATGACGGGGACATGCTGGCCTGCGGAGTTCCGCCGTAGCCGCCGACATTGATGCGTTTGCCGTGCGGCCAGAGTTCAGCGGTCCAGTTCAGGGTCGGGTCACCTGCATCGATACAGACGCTGGTGGAGAGATCCTTGACCCAGGCATTCAGCGTCGGGTTCCATCGTCCGGCCCTGGACAGGAGGTGGAAATCGGTACCCGGGCTGGCAAACAGCGGGTCTTTGTCAAAGTTGGAGCGGTCGTAGTAGAGCGTGCATCCGGCATCGACGACACAGCTTGCCTGGCCGTCCATAACATCGCTGTATTTGATGGTCATAACGGAGGCGTAAGGGACACTGCTTTCGTTATATCGCAGATAAACGTTGGGGCCGGACGGTGCAGTGTTGCTCCAGAAGATGCAGCTATTGAACAGGGCATCATTGGTATAAGCACACTGGACGGCACCGCCTTCGCCGGCGGCACTGTTGCCGTAGAAGGTCGTGTTATAGACTCTGACGGGAGCGCCCCACAGTTTTAAGCCGCCGCCCTTAGAGGTCCTGCCGGTTGCAGAATTGTTGAAGATGCGGCAATGGTTCAGGGATGTCTTGCCGGAATTGGCGGCATAGACACCGCCGCCGGAATCGGCGGTATTGAGATAGATATCGCAATCGTCGATGCCCGCATTGGAGCCCATTTGGATTGCAATCCCACCGCCGGAGGAGACAGCCGTATTAGTGTAGAGCTTGCATGTTTCTATGGAGACATTGGAGCCGTCGGTCAGATAGAGGCCGCCGCCGTGGTAATTGGTGGCGCGGTTTCTGTAGAGATGGCAATTGAGCAGGTCAATATCAGCATTGGACGCATAGAGGCCGCCGCCCAGCTCGGCATTATTGTAGGCAATGATGCTGTTGGCGATGGTTGGGTTGCTGTCTTTGGCGAAGATGCCGCCACCGGCGACGGTGGGTATTCCGACAAATGTGACTTCGGTGCCGCCGCCGTTGCGGATAGTAAATCCGGACAGGATGCACTGGCTGGTTTCGCCGGAGGCAAAGGTGACGACGGAGCCGATGCCCCTGGCATCGATACGCGTATTCGCCACGGTGGTCCAATTGAGCGGATTGGTGCTTTCGACGGTGATGTTCCTGCCGAGGAAGTTGATGTTTTCGTTATAGGTTCCGAGGCGTACAATGACGGTATCCGCATGGAAGGCGGCATCGATGGCTTCCTGTATCATATCAAAGGGATGGCCGCTGCTGCCGTCTTCGAGCGGGTCGCTGAGGCCCGGGTTGTTCGGGCCGGGGTCGGAAGGGGCATCATCATCCACGTAGAAGGTCAGCGGCAGTGAACCGATTCCTTTCAATGCGAATGTGTAGGGATTTTCGTCCGGGTCGGAACTGGCGACTTGAACCGTTGCCAGGTAAGTCCGCACTGCTGCAGGCGTAAAGCGGATGGTGAAGGTTTTGCTTTCCATAGAGCCAATCGGCGTGTCAGGCTGGGCAGTAACGACAAAGCTGGCTGCATCGGCACCGGTGACCTGGACACGCGGCGAACCGGTCAGATTCAGATTGACGCCGCCGAGGTTATCGATGGTAAACTCGACGTCGCGAGAGAATCCCAGATTGACCCTGGCGAAATCAAAGCCGCCGCCGCTGGGAATATTGACCGCGTCCTGGCGAACATGGATATCGGCGGGAATTCCGCTGCCGTCAATGGTGAATACGGCATCGCTGATATCGGTATAGGCTGCATCGGCGGTGCTGGTCACACGAACCAGGCATTGTGTCGAGCCGGGCAGCGAAACGTTCCAGGTATAGCTGCCGTCGTTATCGGTACTGTTGACGATGGGGGTCCATGTGGTGCCGTTGTTGCGGCTGAGTTCCAGACGGACGGTGTGGTCGAGGTTGCCGAAATTATCCCAGGTAATGGTTCTGGAGGTGTTGGCGGGGATGACTTCACCGCCGTTGGGGGATAACAGCTTTACCGCAGGATTGCCGACTGCAATGCGGTAGGTGGCTGATTTGTTGTAATCGGAGGCATCCACCTTCCAGACAGCCAGGCCATAAAATCCCGCCGTGGTGATATTCAGTTGGAAGGATTCGTCGGCACCCTCGGCCAGGTTGTTGGCATAGGCATCGGTGATGTATTCATTCTTGCGGGCGGTGACGGTTGACTGGTCATAGAGGCTCATACCGAGGTCACAGGAGCCGGCGGTCTGATCCAGCAGGATGTAATAGGTGCCTGTCGGCAGATAAACCTCATACATATCCAGGACATTGGTCGTGGCTTTGACATAGGGGCCATTCCATTCCGTACCGGGGCGACGGCTCAGCGGCAGGCTGGTACTTTCTTCGATGCGATACTGGGACGAGGCGCCATTGGCATTGATGACGCCTGCATAATAGGTGCCGGCCGCGGCCTTGTTATCATTGACGATAACGAAATCGGAGGCACTGCCGCCATAGGTGGAATATTCGAGATAGCCGCCGCCGAATCCGCCTTCGCTGCCGGTATAACTGCCGATATCCCACAATCGCAGGTCATAGTTGGCAGTGTCCGCAGCCGGGAGAATGCCAACCGCCGACCACCACTTATTTGATCCGGAATAACCAAAGACAAAACTGAAACCATCATTGTTGTACCATTTGGTACCGGTCAACCGATCCCAGCCGCCATCACTGACAGGCGGGGCGTTGCGTAATAACGGGGTATCATCGGACAGGGCATAGGGACTCCAGATGAATTGCCTGGCCCATGCGTTGTCGGTTTCATTGGTCTCCCCAACATTATCATTGACATCCAGCCAGTACGAGACGGTATGTCTTCCGCCCGTAATTGTATCCCCGGCATAAAGCTGATCAAGCCATCTGTAATTATGGGTTGCAGGGTGACTGGTCAGATTGGCCGTATCAAAGAGACGGTCATCGACATACAGCCGCATCTGGTAGGCCCCGGCAGCCACGGAACCGGCGTTGCGGACAACCCAATTGAAGTAGGTGTCGTCGGTATTGCCCGGCAGGGTTGCAGTAATCAGACAATCCGTCCCCCCTGAACCGCCGATATTTCGAGGGACAATCGGGTAACTCCAGCCGGTTTCAGTGGTATAAGTCAGGTTCGGCAGGGCCGACGAACTGACGGTCATAGTTCGGGATGCAGAGCCGGTATAGGTCTCGGCGTAGCAGGAACTGCTGACGGCGGCAGAGATGGTAAAGGTACCCGTCGAACCGCCGGATTGAACCGTCCAGGTGGCCTGTGCGGTTTGTCCGGCCTGAATATCGCCGACATTTTGCGGGTCGGTCCCGGAGACAAGGGTAAAGCCGGCCGGGAGAGTCAGATCAGCCGAGACATTCTGGGCCATGACGCCGCCGGTATTGGTGATGTTGGCCTTGACAGTAAACTGGGTGTTGAAGTAAATCAGGGACGGCATGGTCAAAGTCGTGGAAAATGAGGGAGGAGAAACGCGTTGAAAGTTTTCTTCGGTAGCCAGGGCAAATGTTTCCGACGAGGCACCATCGATGCTGTTGCTCCAGCAATAAACCTTGATGACGACACCGCGACCTGTACTGGTTGAAATCTGGTGAACATTGTTTCCGCCATGGACAAGGTCGCTGTCAAACTGGGAGCCGGTGCTCTCGTCATAGGCGCGAACATTGATATCGGTGGTAGAATAATAGGTCGTTGGATTAGACGAGCCGTTATAGACGACACGACGATTCCAGACAACAGTGGCCTTCTCGTTGGAATACATATATCCTTTGTATAATTTGTAATCATCGGCGGCGGGCGTATCATTACGTGCAACCACGCTGTCGATGAAATAATCGGTACGATGCAAATTGGCATGAGCCAGGTTCATCACACCCCACCCGTAGCTGTTGTCCCAGCGGTCGCCGTTTACTGGACCGTCATCCCCATAGGTGTCGAGGGTGTCGTTATCCGACCAGGTGGTGGCGGTATTAATCAGGATAGCCTTCTGAGCGATGGGGCTGGTGACGCCGGCGTCCTGAAGCAGCAGTACCGCACCGGCGACATGCGGGGCAGCGGCACTGGTACCGCCGTGGTTGGCAAATGCGGTGTTGCTTGCAATATCCGTACTCCAGGTGTTATAGCCGGGGGCGGTGATGTCGGGTTTGCGGCGGCCGGAGTCGGTGGGGCCGCGGCTGCTGGAAGAGCGAATAACATCGTCACTGGCGGTGCAGGTATCATTGATGATCAGGTTGGCCACGGATATCACGTTGGCGGACTGGGGATATCCCAGTTCGACCAGGCCGGAGTTGCCGGCGGATTTGGTGACCATCGTGCCCATGGAATAGACAACGGCGTCCAGAAAACGCTCATAGTCGCCGAATTCATCATCGTAGTCGTAATAGCTGAAGCTGTGATTGATGGCCTCGGGAGCGTCGCCGGAGGAGTGATTGAGAACCCAGTCGATAGATGCCATCGAAGTACCCATCGAACCGCTGCGAGCATCGAATATTTTATCAAGGCCAAATGCAACACCTTTGTAAGTCGAGTGAGTGCTGGCCACAACGCCTGCGGTACGAGTGCCATGGCTGTCGGAGTAGCCGGCCGTCTTTTTGTAGATATCGCGTGGATTATTGTCCGGAGGATTGCGGTATTTGAGATAGGTATGCGTTTCACGGACGCCGCTGTCGATAATAGCGACATCATAGGCGCCGCCGTCATAACCGGCATTCCAGAAGCCGGAGGTTCCGAGCATACAGTTGCTCTGGTCGAGGTCATAGGAGCATTCGGAATCCGGGGTGAGGCTTTCAATGTCGGCAAGCTGGGCGGCGGCTTCGATATCCGCCGGACTCATTTCGGAGCCGAAACAGCCGGCCAGGGCACTTTCGGAATCGATTCTGCATTGACGCATCTGGAGCCACTGCCGGACGGCGTCCATGCGAGGAGCCATCTGCTGATGAATCGCCTGGGCACTTTGGGTACGCATCTGGTTCAGTTGAAGGTCGAGCTGCTGATGCATCGTAACCAATTCGTCGCGAAGCTGCCGGGGATAAGGCTCGAGTTCGGCATCGACGGACTCTTCGGCACCCAGCCGTGTATGAAGCTGCTGATGCTGGCGAATTTTCTGACGGATTTGCTCACTCAAGGCATCGATGGAACCCTGATACTTCAGACGCACCTGTTCGGCGGCCTGATAGGCAAAACCATTCTGCAATTTGATGAGGACTTTCTTTTGAGGTTTGCCGATTTCATCGACCAGCAGCCGGGGGTGAATCTTGCCGTAGCGCCAGTCGGTTTTGTCTTCGGTATCGATAACCTGTTCGACATAACCCTCTTCGCAGACATGATATCGCTTGCCGGCCAATGTCCCTGGATAGCGGTCGTTATCGGCAATGGCGACAAAGGTTCCGCCCTCGATGTCCTGCGGCTCCGGCGCGGCAGTCACTTCGTCCTGTGAAGGCGAAGGATTGTCGCCCTCAGCCTGTATTTCTGGTATCGGCGGCAGAGAGAAATCAAGCCGTTGACCTTCCTGGGCGACCAGCGCGGTCACCCCCAACAGGCCAATCAGCACGAAAGTCAGTAAAATGATGGATATGATTCTGTTCATAATGGACCCTCCTGTGAAAATATGGTTAAAAATAAGAAATGTAAACAACCTCAGTTCAGACAACCACTGTCCTTTGTGGTTATGTCGTAATCCTCTCATCATAGGTTCCCTCCGGCAATAGTATCTCCGCATGTCCTTCTGCTGTTTATCACTGCTTTTTCGAGGTGAATCAGGTGTTGATATGCGAAGCCTGACTGTCTTTTATGATAAAAAAAAAGAGCAGAAAATTCAACAATTTTCTGCCTGGGTGTTTTAAATTAGGTAATTATACGGACGAATAAATCCGTATCGTATCCAGTCTGATTAGTGTGAAAAAAATCACATTATGAAATCCATTTCAATTTCTCAGGGCACGAATCGGAGCGGGCATTCGTCCTTTGCGTGCAATAAATTTAGGGCTGGCAATTTTTGCCGCGGGCATAATGGGTGCGGAACCCAGAAGGCCGCCAAAATGGACGATTTGGCCGGCACGTTTGCCGGGGACAGGGATGATACGGACACTGGTGGTCTTATTATTGGCTACACCAATGGCTAATTCATCGGCAATGATGGCGCTGATGACCTCGGCAGGCGTGCTGCCGGGAACGGCAAACATATCCATACCGACCGAACAGACGCTGGTCAGGGCTTCCAGTTTTTCGAGGGTCAAGGCCCCTTCTTTTACGGCGCGAATCATGCCGGCGTCTTCGCTGACGGGGATAAATGTCCCGGAAAGACCGCCGACGTTGCCGGAGGCCATGGAGCCGCCTTTTTTGACGGCATCGATCAATAGGGCCAGGGCGGCCGTGCTGCCGGGACGGCCCATGCGGGAAACGCCCATGGCTTCGATGATTTCGGCAACCGAATCGCCCGCCGCGGGCGTCGCAGCCAGAGAGATATCCACGATGCCAAACGGCACGCCCATCATCTCCGCGACTTCCCGTCCGATGAGTTCGCCGGCACGGGTAATCTTAAATACAGTCCGTTTAATGACTTCGGACAATTCCGTCAGGTCGCAATCAGGATTCTGTTCGATGACGGTCTTGACGACGCCAGGGCCGGAGATGCCGATATTGAGCGAATAATCCGGCTCGCCCATACCGTGATGAGCACCGGCCATGAATGGATTGTCTTCGGGGACGTTGGCAAAAACAGCCACTTTGGCACATCCGATGCCGGTTTTGCTGCGCTGGGCAAGATCTTTGAGAATATGGCCGAACTGTTCGATGACGGTCATGTTCATCCCGGTCAACGTGCTGGCCAGGTTAAAAAAGGCACAGACGCGTCTGGTCTGGGATAAGGCAGCCGGCAGCGACAGAATCAGATTCTCATCCGAACTGGTGGCACCTTTGTGGACAAGGGCGCCGAATCCGCCGATGAAATCGATATCCGCTTTGGCGGCGGCACTGTCGAGGGTCTTGGCCAGTCTGACCGCGGCGGTCTGGGTACGCGGCAGCGGCTCCAGCAGAATCGAGGCGGGCGTTACCGCCACACGGCGATTGGTAATCGGAATGCCGTATTTGTGCTCGATACGGTCGGCAACAGCATTCAACTGGATGCCTTTTTCGCTGATGCGATGGTGAATGCGTCCGCAGAAATGATCAAGGTCACGATCCATGCAGTCTTTCAAATTGATGCCGAGCGTGACAGTACGAATATCAAAATGCTGCTGAAGGGTCATATTGACCGTTTCGAAGATTTCTTCCACTGTGATTGACATGAAGGCCTCCGCAAAAGGAAAAAGGTAAAAATCAACTCATTTTTTGTTTCAGGGGCATTTTTGAAGTCCTTAATATACTGCTTCCTATCCTGGTCCACATTTTGCCTTTTCCATTTTTCCTTTTACCTTTATACCCGGTGCATCATTTTGAAGATGTTTTCATGCTGGAAGGTGATGTTTAATTCCATATCTTTGGCGATTTTCTGGAGCTGCTTGTGGATGTCGGGCATATCGAGTGTCGCATCGGCGATGTCGCAGGCCAGGCTCATCACGAAATAATCGTTCATGATTTTCTGACTGACATCGACAATATTGATATTGGCCCTGGACATGGCCACGGCAATGCGGGCGATAATCCCGACCTTGTCCCTGCCGGTGACAGTCAGGATACAGATTTGCGATGCTTTTTTTTCTTTGGGCTTAACCATACAGGACTCCCTATACAGATGCTTGATATCATCTTAATATTTATATGTCAGACGCAACGTTACTTTCCAGTTGTTTTTCCCGGTGGGCAGTTTTTCAACGGCCAGCCGCTCGCATTCCAGTTCCGGCCAGCGAATCAGCAGAGCCGAGATGAATTTACTGAGCTTTTCGATATCGATGGTTTTAATCGACAGGTCGGCGCCCTTGATGGTCTGCCCGGCCTTTCGGGTGGCACCGCGAACGCTGAGAGTATAATCGCCGGGGGCGATGGCAAACTGCTTGGTAAACTGGTCAATGACATTGGTATAATCGAACTCGCTGGTCTTGCCTTTTTCCTGCTGATAGGACAGCCGCTGCGGTTCGAGTGTCAGAATCTGGCCCAGCAGCTTCTGGGCCTCCTCGTAATCTGCTTTGCCCTGAGTCAACAGTTTAACGGAACCCGGATAGGCCACCGCCCAGGTGTACAGCAGCCACAACCCGGCCAGCAGCGGAACAGCCACGGTATAGACCATCGGATTTTTCATATAGTCTTTCATTTGGACTGCCCTTCCTTTGCTTTGAGGGTCAAGACAAACTCATCCCGATTCTTGGCGGTACTGAACCGCTCGTCAGTCACTTCCAGCATCTTGTGCTTTTTGAATGCATCAAACAGTTCCCGCGTGCTGGTCCGGCTGTTGGTATCGCCGACAATGGTAATCAGCCGGTCGCTGATGGTCACGGTTTTGATATTCACATCCACGGTTTTGGGGCTGTTGTTGATCGACTCAAGGACATAGGTCAACCGTCCTGTCACGGAACTTTCATCCAGGATGCCTGAGGCCTGCTGCTTGACGGTATTGAGCGTCCGTCGCAGCTTGGATAAGATGGGTTCGTTGGGCGGGCGTTTGGCGCCGTACATCGCGGCACTATAGGCTTCGGTTAATTTCTGCTGAAGCCGGGAATAATCCTTCTCATTTCGCCAGGCTTTGACCTGAAAATACAGGCCCATCGCCAGAAACAGGATGGTCAGGGACACGCTGACAACCTGAAGGCTCCGCTGGAGAATCCGGCGTCGGCCCTGATAGGGCATGAAATCGCGCCGGAAGTCGGCACGACGGGTCCTGCCGGTCAGGGCCAGCGCTGAGCCGGCGGCAAAGAGGAAGCCATTGTGCTGCTCGGGTTGGACTTCGGGAGGAACTTCCAGATTCAACTGTTTGGATAAATCGACCGACTCAATGACCAGGCCGGTGAGGGCGTTCATACGGGTTTTATCGATGCCTTCGCCGTGACCAGCCACCACCAGTTTTTTGACAGCCACATTCTCACTGAGGCCGGCGATGGTCAGGATAATCTGTCGGGCCAGCGGCTCGGTTTTGTCCGGATCTTCGGGTAATAGAAACGTGCGGACCTTGGGGGCGAAGTCCGGATTGACCGGGGTAATCAGATAACAGGTCCTGCCGAAGACCAGCATATACATGGCACCCGGCTCGCGGAAACTGTCGATGCGTTCCAGGACGCGGGTCAGACAAACGGCATCGGGTTCCATCAGGGACGGGTCCAGCCCGCCGGCCTGCACATCCAGCAGAATATCGGTCAGGGTCTGTCGGCCTGCGGTAAAGATGGTCACATCCGAACCGCCCGGGCCCGAGGCGGTGATTTCAAAAGCAATGGCCAGGGTCGATGCATCCGTGGCGGCGGCTTCTTCGGTATCGAAGCGAATGGTGCTTTCGACCTGTTTGGCGTCGGCGAATTCCGAATGATGATAATACTGGCTGATCAGGTTGCTGCGAACCGCAACAGCGGCCTGATCAAAGGGGCCAGCCTGCCGCAGAATCTCACGGGCCATGGCCGTCAGGACAACCTGTCCCTGTTCCGTGCCGCCGACCGGAACGAATAAGCATCGCATTCCGGCACCGGAACCTTTTGCGGAAACGGCGGCACAATACGCCCCTTCCGGCATCAGATAGACGCCTATGATATTTTGTTGTTCCACGCTGTGTACTCCTGGTTTATACTGATCGTACTTGAAATTTCCCGCTTCGGCTCGCGGAATCATCATACCCGTTGGGTATATTAACGGCCGTACAAAATAATCAGCCGTTCCATTTGTTTGCCTTCTTTAATCACTGCGGCAACCGCTGATGTTCTGGCGCTGCCGCACCGGCTGGTAATGCGTATCGAAAAGAAATTGCTTTTGACATCAATATAAGGCGCCGCCCGATCAATCGCATTCAGATCGCCAAACATCTGATCGCGCAGGTCGGCAATGGTTTTAAACGGCTTTTCCCTGCGCAGACGGATAATTTTCTCAGCAATTTCTTCGGGGCTTCCGCCGAAGGTAAAAGCCGCCTCCAGCACCTGCCGCGGGGCGGTGTTGACATTGATCCGCTGGCTGCCCCACAAGGCAAGATATTTCATGGGGCTTTCGTCGTCGAAGGCCTTGTCCGGCAGTGGCACTGACAGTGTTTCCAGGTCCAGCAGGGAGCTGTGAAACAGCTTGGCAAAGTCGGCGGCATGGCCCACAGCCGGGCGGGCCTGCTGCTGAGTTTGCTGCGGCGGCTGAACCGCCGGCTGGGTCGCAGTCCGACGCTGGGTGGTGCGGGAGGTGGTGAACTGGCGAGATTGAGCCTGCGTCTGGGCCTGCTGCGGCTGGTCCGTCTGCACGGTCAGCATCACCGCCGTCGGATTCAACTGGAACAATTTGCGTTTGCCCAGCTCGTTCAATTCAGTGAACAGATTTTCCACCGTCTGCTCATCCATCATCATCAGTTCGGAAAAGTTCAGCATGGCCGCGCGGGCCTGCTTGTTGACATTGATATTGCTGGTTACCGCCCAGCTTAACGGCATCTTGGCGTTTTCATCTTCAATGGTAATGGTAATCCGGCTGTCGCCGATGTTCAGTTCGATTGGCTCGATGACATTGGGCCAGGGAGGACCGTATGGGCCGGGAACAACAATCTGTTCGGGATCGACATACGTAACGTCCTGGGCGGATTCATCACGATTCGGACTGTTGGGGTCGGTCTGCTCGTCTTTGCCCATCATTTTGGCAATCAGCTTGGCAAACAGGGAGGCGGCATCTTCCGAAATCGCTTCTTCGGATTCCTCGGCGGGCTTGAGGTACTTTTTAATCTGCTCCGGCTCGGCGGTTTCAGCCCAGGCGCTGATGTAGTTCAGATACTGCTCGCGGGTCAGCCAGAATAAATCGGAAAAGTCCGGGGCATCCTTGCGCTCGGCAAGCGAGATGGTTTTTTCGGGCATGACCGCCAGGATGTACTTCATCGCCGAATCCAGGCCGTACCGGGCCTTCTGGTAGTCCATGATGTAACGCTGACGCTGACGGACCTGGGCCACGCGCACCGCCAGAATCGTTGTGGTCACCGACAGCACCACCAGCACCACCAGCGTAATCGCCAGAGCAATGCCGGGACGATACCGCCTCGAAAATTTTTGGATGGATACGCAGTGTCTCATCGGCCCGTCCTTGAAGAGGGTGTGGTTGATAAACCCGTGGTTTGCGTTTTCGTGCCTGATGTATTGGGGTCGGCTTTTTCCGAGACGCTGTTGGGATCGGCATTATCAAACGTCTTGGCGACAAACTTATAAGCAATCTGGCGGGTCCGATCCACCGCAGCCGTACGCCAGACGATGGTTTCTTCGGGCAGATAATACGAGCCATCCTGAAGCTGGACCAGCGGGGCAAACGAGACGCCCAGCACAATCCCGTTGGGCATTTTCTGATTCGTCCAGTTCGGGAGGGGTTCTTCGCCTCCGTCAAGGGCGCCGATATAGAAATGCGTCAGGCCGGGGCAGACCGGCACAAAGACTTCCAGCTTCTGGCGATCTTCGTCGGTTTGGACGCCGCTGACCAGCTTGTCTTCGAGATTCAGGCCGCCGTGAAAACGGTACAGGGTCAGCCGGTCTTCTTCGGGAATATAGGAGGTCTGCCAGACGACACGCTCATAGATGCCGGGGGCCGGCGGGGTGCCGTTGCCGTAATAGCGGTTTTCAATGACCAACTGGGCGGAATTGTAGCCGTTTTCGAGCTTGTTGCGGATGGTGATGACCGCGTCAAAGCCGGGCGAGGCCAGCCGGTCGATATCCTCGGCGATTTTCTGGAGGATTTCTTCGGGCAGACCGTGACTGTCCAGCCGGGCGTTGATGGCGGCAGCACTGGTTCGCACCCGGCCGTAAATCATCATGGTCGAGGCCAGAATCATCGCCGACAACGTCAGCACCACCAGGATTTCCACGAGGGAAAAACCAGTCTGCCGTAAGCTATTAAATTGTTTTAGTTGAAAACTCATTGAAATTATCTATTTGCTCAGCTGCCCTTGCCCAAAAAGTCATCTATTTTCTTATCATCCCAGCCAAAAATTTCCTTTAGCTTTTGTCGCAATTCCGGAGAAATTGAATTATCGGAAGTATCCTCTGCCGGAGTTTCTTTTTCCGGATCAGTTTTTGAATCAGGATCATCCGGGGTGTCCTCCGGCTTCTGGGGATCATTCTCTTTGGGTTTTTCGCTTGTATCGATCTCATCGGGGGATATGACATCTTTATATTTGTCATAAAATTGCCTGTATTTCTCATAATCCATGCCCAGACGATACAGGTAATCGCTTTCTTCCTGACTTAACTGCTCCAGAAACTCATAATAGCCCTCGTCAAAGCCGTTTTCGGCGATATAGTCCAGCCGGCGGCGTTCGAGACGCTCAATGAATTCATCATAAGCCGTCACATCGAGGTTGTTCTGCTCCAGATAGGCCCGGGTCAGGGCCCGCTGTTTGGCGAGCTGTTGGCCTTCTTCGGACTCGGAATACTGCTTCATGAACTCTTCCTGACGCTTCTGCTGCTCGAGGATTTGACGTATCTGCTGGGCGGTCAGGCCGGTCAGCCAGCAGGTCAGTTCGATGGTCTTGCGTTCGCCGGAGCTGGCGGTGTAGCTGGCGGAACTGAGGCCGCGAATCCACATCCGGTTGCTGATCGGCTCATAGAACGGCTCGACGACGATTTCCCAGTCCATGTCGGGATTGGTTTCCACCACGCCGTACTCGGTCATGTCGGAGACCGTTGTCGCCGACAGCAGTTTTTCCAGATTCTGGCGGGCGATGGAAAACGCCTGCGTTTCGGACTGCAAATCGACCATGCCCGAGGTAATCCGGCTCATCACCACCAGCGCCGAACTGATGAGCATCGACAAAATGACCAGCGCCGCGGCCACCTCGACAAGGGTAAAGCCCGGCTTTCTCGATTGGCCTTGATGTCTGTTCAAAAATATCATCCGACACACCATCGCAAATCAAACTCAGAACGGCATCTGTGCCGGCTCCAGCGGCAGAAACATTGCCACGTCGCCTTCGACCAGCTCGACCGGCTTGCCGGCACGATAAATCAAAATCGACCAGGGATTGCCGTCTTCATCCCGCAGAACCACCTTGCCGCCGTGCTGCCAGCCGCCGTGGCCGGCATAGAAGCGGGCCTCGGTGACCATCTGCCCGTCTTTGGGAAAACGGGTGTCGTCCTGATCATCGTAATAGACATAATCCAGATAGAACCGATCGTTAAAAGTCCCGGTCTTGATAATCGCTTCTTCTTCGGGAATGCCCTCGAAATCCAGGCGGTTAAACTGCCGCAGGACCCACACGCCGTCGGAAAAACTCAGCACGACCGCATAGCGGCGGTCGCTCTGCTGGGCGGCGCTATAGGCCGACTGAAAAGCCTGCACCAGCGTATTGGCCCGCTGGCGAAAGTAGCTTCTGCCGTAAACAGAGGAAAAACTAATGGTGGCAATCGACAGAATCAAACCAATAATCGCCAATCCAACAAGCAGCTCAACCAGAACCACTCCCGCAGCATAATGATATCGCCATCGCGGATTAATTCGTGTCGGTACTATACAAGTCGGCATCATAGCCTTCGCCGCCTTCCTTGCCATCGGCGCCATAGCTGATAATCACAAAAGGCTTGCCACTTTCAGGATTTAATTGATAAATAAAGTCATTCTTCCAGCCGTCTTTAGGCAGCTTCGTACTTTCCAGGTACCCATCCGGCGCCCAGCCTTCAACGTCTGTCGGCTGTTCAATTAACTCCAGCAGGCCGACCTCTTCAGTTGGATATCTCCCGGTATCCATTTTAAAATCCACCACGGCCTGATGAAGCACTTTTAATGATGCTTTTGTTGTGGTTACTTTACCCACTTCAATACGCCCGATAAAATTGCGTGCCGCCACTGCCGCCAGAAGACCGATGATGACAATGACCGCCATCACTTCCACCAGTGTAAAACCACGATAATTCTGTGCTCTTGCTTTTTGATTCATAAACACCTCACTTTACGGATAAAAGTCCTATTTTTGTATTCACATTGGATTGTAAATTGTAGATTGTAAATTGTACTACAAACGGACTTTATTATTTTACAATTTAAATTTTTCAATTTACAATTTCTTAAAATTGTCCTGCCGAGAATTTAATCAGCGGCATCATGGTCGCATAGGCAATCACACCGATCACCAGTGCCATCACCACAATAATCACCGGCTCGATGGCCGCACTGAGCCGTTCGATCACCAGGTCGCTGGAGGCATCCAGGTTTTCGCTGATGATCTTGAGCATCTGTTCCAGTTCGCCGCTTTTTTCGCCGACGGCCACCATGTGGGCCACGGACGGATCGATCACGCCGCTGTCGCGCAGGGGCGTGGCGATATCGGCCCCCGCCAGAATCCGGTCGCGGGCCTGCTTGACGGCGTCGTTCATAATCTGATTGCCGGTCACCTGGGCAACAACCCGCAGGCTCTCGGCCATCGACAGGCCCGCCCCCAGCAATGTCGCCAATGTCGATGCAAAACGGGATACAATCCGCTGTTTGACCAGCGGCCCAATACCCGGCAGACTCAGAAGCAATTTATCCCGCAAATAAGACCCTTTGGCGGTCCTCATAATCTTTTTGTATCCCCAGCCGATACCAAACAAACCCGCCAAAATCGGGAACACCCACCAACTGGTCAGAATTTCCGATGTTGAAACCAATGCCCTCGTAATCCACGGCAATTCCTGTCCGGTTTTCGATATCTGCTCGGCAATAATCGGGATTACTTTAATGGTGATAATCAGCACCGCCCCAATCGAACCGACAATCAGCAGGGCCGGATAAATCATCGCCGTAGTCATCTTGGCCTCAAGCCGCTGGCGCTTGTCCATAAACGCGGCGGTGGTGGCCAGGCTTTTATCAAGGGTGCCGGTCACCTCGCCGACCCGCATCATACTGACATAAATCACATCAAAATACTGGCCATACTCGGTCAGCGTTTCGGCAAAGGATTCGCCGGTGACAACGCGGTCACGAATGTCGGTCACGGCCACACGCAATCCATTGTCGCCAATCTGGGTAATCAGCACCGTCAAAGCATCGGTCAGCTTGATTCCCGCCGACAGCATGGTGGACAGTTCCTTGGTAAAGGCCGTCACCGCGCCGCGGGCACTTTTGCCGAACAGCGAAAACCGCCGCTTGGCTTCGCTGGCCGCGACTTCCCGGATATCGGTCGGGTGCAGCCCTTTGGCACGGAGGTGCTTGCGGGCCGCAAAGGCGCTCTCGGCGGTAATGATGCCTTTGTCGGTCTTTTTGGCAGCGTTAATGGCAATGTAACTGAATCTTGGCATTGTAAATTGTATATTGTAAATTGTATATTGAATAATGAATCATACGCTGCTGGCTTTCTTTGATGATCGTCGTGCTGTTTGCTGGGAAGCTATAAATATTGCTAACAACTCTTTTGCTTCCTGCAATAAAGCTTTCAAGCGTTCATTTTTAATCAATTTCTCCTCAGATAAAAACTCGATCCAAAATGCTGTTTCATCCGTTTCTTCTATCGCTATCGCCAGCTTGGCAACAAATGAAGCCCGGCTTTGTGCAGTGCAAACGGCCCGATAATTGGCCGCCACTGACGTCGAACAGCGAATTAACTGTCCGGCAATGTGTCGTCCTAAAATCGTCTTGGGTAGAGATATTGCCAATTTCACACAGCGATGTGCAAACTGGTTTGTTCGGAATTTCAATTCGTTTTTGTTCATTTTACAATTTCAAATATACAATTTTCAATCCCTACCCCGCGTCCGCCTGGGTCACGCGCAGCACTTCGGCGATCGTGGTCGTGCCGGACAGCACCTTTCGGGCGCCGTCCATACGCAGGGTCTGCATCCCCTGCTCAAGGGCTTTTTTCTTGATAGTCCCGGCACTCTGACGCTGATAAATCATCTCGCGGATTTCTTCGGTAATCGTCATCAGTTCATAAATCCCGGTTCGCCCGCGATAGCCCGTCTCAAAACATTTGGCACAACCGGCCCCGGTATAAAAACGGGTTCCATTGCCGCTTTCGGAAATGCCCAGCTCCCGCAGCTCAGGCAGCGGCGGTTCATAGGCCTGCTTGCAATCCGGACAAATCCGCCGCACCAGACGCTGGGCCAGCACGCAGATTAATGACGAACTGACCAGGTAAGGTTCGACGCCGAAATCCAGCAGACGGCTGACCGCGCCGGCGGCATCGTTGGTGTGCAGCGTCGAGAACACAAGGTGGCCCGTCAGAGACGATTGAATCGCCATAGCCGCGGTTTCGCGGTCGCGGACCTCGCCGACCATGATGACATCCGGGTCCTGACGCAGGATATGCCGCAGCGAGTTGACGAAAGTCATGCCCTTCTTGCTGGACACCTGCATCTGGCTGATGCCTTCAAGCTGGTATTCGATGGGATCTTCGACGGTCATGATATTCTTGACCTTGGAGTCGATCCGGTTCAGGCAGGCATACAGCGTGGTGCTTTTGCCGCTGCCGGTCGGGCCGGTTACAAAAATCACGCCGTGCGAGCGGTTGATCATCCGGTCAAAGACTTCGCGGTCTTCTTCCCAGAAGCCCAGCTCCTCCAGCGACAAGACGCCCGTGCTTTTATCCAGAATACGCAGCACCGCCCGTTCGCCATAGCTGGTCGGCACGGTACTGACACGCAGGTCGATTTCACGCTGGCCGACACGTACGCTGCACCGGCCATCCTGCGGCATACGCCGTTCGGCGATATCCATCCCGGCCATGACCTTGATACGCGAGATAATCAGCGACAGGACGTTGCGGTTCAGCGACAGCGTATCATATAAAATGCCGTCCACGCGATACCGCACCTGAATTTTGGTTTCGTAGGGGTGAATGTGAATATCACTGGCCCGCATCTGCAGGGCGCGAAACAGGATATCGTTGACCAGGCGAATCACCGGCGGGCGATTAACCACATCCAGCAGGTCATCGCTGCTCTGGGCCTCATCGACCAACTGGTCGAGATTCTGCTGGTCCAGTTCCTCGGCGACTTCCTCGATGACGGTATTTTTCTGCTCGTAGGCGATATCGATGGCCGCGGTAATCGCCGCCCGCGTCGCCAGCGCTGTCCGCACCGGCCGGGCCAGCATCTTGGACACATTATCCACAATCGCCACCGCCAGCGGCGACGACACGACCACGGTCGTGGAGCCGTTATCTTCTGGCCGTTCCAGGCCGATCAGATAATGATGCTGGGCATAGGTGGCGGGCACCGCCTCGACAAAAGACTTGGGGACGTCGCTGCCGTGGATTTCGTCGATGTAGTCCATCTTCAGCGCCGCGGCAAACAGCTTCAAAATGGCATCCTCGGTAAAGTTAGGCGCCATCAGCAGAAGCTGATCGATCCGCCGCTTGTCTTCGGCATGTTCGTCGAAATAACGCTTCAGCGCCCCGGCATCCAGGATGCCGGTCTGTTGGGCGGTTTGTATCAGTAACTCTTTCATAGTCGAGTCATCATTGCTTTCTTTTTGCTCTGAAGCCGATTCGTTTCTGACTTCAGGCCTTCCACTTGCACTCAGGAGACTTCAGACAAATCCTTCCACTCAGGATTATTGTCTTCGATCAACTTTATTTTCCACTGCCGGTTCCATTTCTTGAGTCGCTTTTCTCTCAAAATGGCCATATCCACATGGCGAAACCGCTCAAAATAAACCAGCTTATTCACTTCATACTTCCGGGTAAAACCCTCACACAATCCCTGCTTGTGCTGAGTGACCCGTCGCTTCAGATTATTCGTTACTCCAATATACAAGGTTCCATTTCTTTTGCTGGCCAGAATATATACATAATACGTCGGAATATACATCCGAGTCGCTCCTTCTGTTGTTCATTATGTCTATTCCCAGTGCAGTCCATCTTCTATCAGACCTATTTTTACGTTTTTAATCGTCGGGGCCATTCCCAACTTGTCATTCCCGCAAAAGCGGGAATCCAGTTTTTCGATTCTACTGTTCCTTTATATACAGTTGAATATTCAGGTCAATCCAGAACGCCGCATCCGGCAAACCGCGCAATGCGGAGCATCATAGATTCCCGCCTCCGCGGGAATGACAAAAGTCAGCGCCCCGGCATCGAGGATGCCGGTCTGTTGGGCGGTTTGTATCAGCAGTTCTTTCATGGTTTCTCTATGGGTCCGTATCGAGCCGTCGAAGCCTGTCCTTATCGAATCTCCACCGTCACCGTGTTGCTCGGCGAGCTTGCCTGCTTTTGTTTCAACTCTTCGATATATTCGTCGTCTTCCAGCACTTTCTCAGGATACATTGGATTCGGTTTGAAGCCCGGCAAAGCCTGCAGTCCCTGGAACCGGGCTTCGTCAGCTTCAAATGCCTGGCGTTTTTTCTGGGAAATCCGCTCAATATCAGATTTCCCCGTCATCTCATCACCCGGCTTGACGATATTGGCCTTAACAAATATGTACAACTTGGACTGGCTATCCGATTGATTAACACCGCGAAACAGTAATCCCACCAGAGGAAGGTCGCCTAAGAAAGGTACCTTTTTATTTGTTTTGTCTTGAGCAACTGTCTCAATACCACCCAAGATAATGGTCGCCCCCGAAGGCACTATCGACCATGTCTTAACATTACTGCTGGTTGTATCCAGGGGTTTGGGGTATTTTTTACCTGCGACTTCCGTTGTTGTCTCACCTTTGATAAAATCAGTCCTGTCCAGCTCAATTTCAAGCTGCATAATTTTTTCTGACGCAATATGCGGAGTAATTGTTAGTGTAATGCCCGCTGTATAATCTTTAAAAGAAACATCTGTGCTTTCAGAAAGTTGCCCTCCTTCACCTGTAATAACTGAACTTTTTTGTTCGGCAACATAAGATATCTTTTCCGATTTGATGACACCTTCTTCGTTATCCTTAACCAAAATTGATGGGCGTGCCAATACCCGGCCATAATTTTTTTTGTCCATCAAAGTCAACAGTGCTTGAATATTATTGTCACCGTAGAAAGCAGAAAAGGGTGTTTCTGCGACAGAACTAAATGTACCTTCCAGAGCCGTTCCGCCCGTATTAGTAACAGATGTAGTTCCGGTAATTGGGTTTATCAGTTGTTTAAAAGGCGTCGTAAGACCATATTTCTTGGAGATCACATCCAGGTCCATTGTAAACTGATCTTCTTTAGTAATAGCAACCAGCGTGCAATCCAGCAGCACCTGCGGACGATAGGCATCCAGTTCCTTGATCAACTCTGAAATCCAGAGCTGATTTTTCTTATTGGCATAGACGATCAGTGAATTGGAGGCTTTATCCGCAATAATCCGAATACGCTCTCCCTGCAGGTTGGGTAATGCGGGTGAGGGACTCGATGTCTGTGCGGTCTGAATCTTGGCGTCCGGAGAAGCGGCGGCTGTTTTTGCAGCCCGTTCCTGTGTTTCACTAATCAAATCCTCAAGCGTGGTGACCAGCTCTTCGGGCTTCTGGTTTTCCAGTTGATAGACCACATAGGGCGTGGTGACCTGTTCCAGAATTCGGTCCACATGCGAAATCACCAGCGAGACCGCCGCATGCTGACGCGGGGTGGCGTGAATCAGCAGCGAATTGGTCGATTCGAGTATCGAAATCTGCGGCTCGGAAGTAATTAATTCTCTGACGGTGCCGCCTTCGGCCGTCGGCAGGCTCAGAAACGCCGTCTGTTCCTGGCCGGGCTGCTGAACTCCCGGCTGGGTCATCTGCCCGGGCATGGTGCGCGAGGTGCCGGTCGTCCCGTAAGGCGAACTCGTTCGGGAGGTGGAACTGCTGCCGTACATCGAACCCTTGGAACCGGTGATGGAGGAAACAGAGTCCTTGGAGATAATCCCCAGATCGCCGAGGGTGCTGACAATTTCCATTGCATCGACATTCTGGATTTCATATTCTCGGATGGTACGCTGGTCTTTCTGTTCCACGTCGATATGCTTGATGACCAGTTCGATATCCTCGTGCTGTTCGGCGGTCGCATTGACCAGCAGCGAGTTGGTGTTGGGACGAATGGAAATAAACGGCTGATCCGCTCCGGCGGCAGCCTGCTGCTGGGTAGCGGCCTGAGGGACAACCTGCTGTACCGGCTGACCCGGAGTCGTTGGGCGGGTAATTCCGGCCGCCTGCTGCTGGGACTGCTTGCTGACGCTGACTTTGGCCAGCCCCAGTTCATTGAGCACATTAATCACTTCCGCGGCATCGACATTTTTAATCTCGTATTCCTTGACCCGCCGCAGGTTGTACTGCTTGACGTCAAGGCTGTCGATCAGGTCTTCGACCATTTTAAGCTGCTCGTTATTGCCAATCATCAGGATTCGATTGGTCCGCTCATCCGCGTCCAGATAGACGGTAATCTCACTCTGGACACCGGTCGTCACCGCCTGCGGCACAGGCTGCGGCTGCACCGGCTGGCCGGGCTGACCGGGCTGGACCGGCTGACCGGGAACCACCACCGGACGGGCGGTCGGAACGGCGGAAGCCGTGCTTGTCCCGACCGTAATGTTCAGGTTTTGAAGCTGAGCGGCCAGTTTCTGCAGCCGCGGAATCAGCTCGCCGGCCTGCATATACTGAAGCTGACGATGCGTGAATCTCTTCGGTGTTCCCGGCACGTCAATCAGCCGCAGAACTTCGGCTATTTTATCCATCCGATAGGCATAATCGGTGATGATCATCGTATTGGTTTCGGCAATCAGTATCGGGGGCGGGTTGGCCACGCCAAGATTCATCTGCCGAAGGATATTATTGGCATTGTTGACATTGATGTGCTTGAGTTCAAAGACACTGCTGATGATGACATCCCCGCGCTCAATCGGTTCATCTTCCTTGCGGAGCTTGGGGTCGCCGAACTGCGGCATCTGTGCCACCGGCAGAATCGTCACGAGGTTGCCCCGGCGGGTCATCACAAATCCCTTGTATCGCAATACCGATTCCAGCAGAGCATAACAGTCCCGAACCTTGATTTTGCCGTCGTGAATCTTGAGCATGACCTCGCCGCGCACCTGGGTGTCGTCATACATATAATTAAGACCCAGTTGCTTGCCCACCAGTTCCAGAAGCTGTTTGATGTCCACCTTTTCCGGCAGCGTGATGGTCAGCTCCAGCTCTTCCTCATCTTTGGATATCACCGGCTGTGTCGGGGCGGCCGTTTCGATTTTGGCGTCAGCGGCCTTGGCAGGGGCGGCGGTCTCGATTTTTTTGGGTGTGGTTTCAGGCTGCTTTGAAGCTTCCGGCTGCTGCGGAGTCGCAGCGGCAGTTTCGGCAGCGGCAGCAGTTTTTTCCTCTTGAGCGGCCTGTTTCATCAATTGCTCAACGATTTTCTTGAATGCCGCATCATCCCCTTCAGCAACCGGCTCAATCGCATTGGCATCGGAAACCGGAGTCGGCTCCACCGCCGCCTCTATCGGAACAGCCGGCTGGTTAGGTTCAACAACAGCCTGCGTTTCAGCAACAAGCGCATTCAGCAAGTCAACCCCAGGCTGTCCGGCTTCGGGTGCAGCTTGATTGGGTTCTGTCGGCTGCGGCTGGGGAATAGTCTGGATTTCGACCGGTTGATTGGGTTCTGCGGATTTGACCGGTTCGGTCGGAACCGGAGCAGGCTGCGCCGCAATCGTCGGAGACTGGGACTGCTGAGCCTGCCAGACGGTTTCAATCTGGGTCATCTCGGCGGCAGATGCCATGGCCAGCAACTGGCCTTTATAGACATCGATAATGACAGGCTTGGAACTGCCTCCTTTGGCAGGCGGATCAAGCAATGTCCCCGGCAGCAGTTTCTTGACCTTGGCCTGAAGCTGGTCCAGTTGGGCTTTGGATTCGCTTTCGGCGATCTGCCCGAGAATTTTCATCTCGACCGGTTCCTTGCGGTCCAGCATCTCCATCAGGTTATAAGCCCGGGTCAGTTCGTTCGAATCATCGCTGGTCAAGACCACCACCGCAGGTGAATGCACATCCATCGTGACCTTGATGCCAAGCTGATTGACTAATTGGACGGCCCGCTGGTTATCGGTGTTGCGGAAGCCATAGACCCGGCTGCGAAGGGCAGACTCCGCCCCGACATTCGTCGGCATCACCGACAAAAGAGCCAGCCCTGTCAGCACAACCAGAATCCCCGCCGCCAGTCCCTGTTTCGATTGTTTCCGTAAACCATTTTTCGAAAGCATATACCACTCCAATGTTGATCCGTGCCCAACAAAATAAAGGGCTTTACAGGTCTTTATTTACCGCTGCCATCAGATGCTGTATGACTCGATTAATCTGCCCCTGCTTCGGGCTGACTCATACGCATCAGAGCTTTCCTTATAGACAAAAAAGAAGCCGGTTGGTTCCGGCTTTTATAACCGAGTCCATTCGTCCCTGCGAAACTCTCGTCTCGCATCATTATTTTTCGTCAAAAAACCGACGCATCTATCCTTATTTGCGACGATTTTCTATGGCTTTTTCGCTTTTTTATCTCAATCGTGTGTTTCCTGATTTACTTTGTCTTGCTTTTGGCAGAATCCGCGGGATTTTTAGCTTCCGCAGCAGATTCTTTCTCCAGATTTTCTTTTTCCTGCTGCAGTATTTTCAGCAAATCGACCCAGGCCTTGTTTTCCTCCTGGCGTTCAGCTTCGGTCTGTCCTTCACGGGCTTCTCCCATCAATTGCTTGATTCCGGCGATACTCTCATCTAAAGATTGTTTTCTGTCTTCAATCGTCGGTTCCGGCTCAGGCTGCCTGGGCTGACGAATGGGAACGATGGAGGATGTGGCCGGACTGGCCGTATGCGTAACACGTACCGCCCCCGTTGCATCTCTGCTGCCTGCGTCCGATAAAACCGGCTCTATTCCCGTTGCGGGATGGCTTGTTGCAGGCTGTACCGCTCCTGCCGGCTGTTCGGAAACCGAAGATGGCCCTTTTGCAGCAGATACCGCTGTCTGGTCGGCCTTCAGCAGCGACTTGACCGGTGCAGGAGGCGGAACAAATAATTCCGTATCTTTTTTACCATCTTGATAGAGAACAATACTGCCCTCTTTGACCTCATGAATAGTGAATCGTCCGACCGTCTCACCCTGACGATACCATTTATATCCCTCGGACACCATGTTCAGCAGTGCCAGAGACTTTTCAGGATGACTCTTGTATTTGGCAGTCGCTACCAAATCAAATTTGACCGTCTTAGGCGGTGGGGTGATCCCTGCCCCTTGAGGAGTTACCGGAGGCTGTACCGGAGGCGGAGGGGTTTCAACGGTTTTTGGCTGTGGAGGCGGAGGGGGCGGCGGAGGCGGATCAATCCGCAGGGCGAAAGCCGCGGCCTGCGTCACTAATGGAGATACCGCATCCACTTTCTGGGCTGTGGTATTGGTCGTCTTCTTCAACTGCTCGACAATCGACGGCTGCTCCAGAAAAGCCTGGACCTCAGCGTTTTGCCGCCAGCCAAAAATCATCACAAACACCACGGCCCCCGCCGCCGCGATGATGCTGATAAAACTGGTTATGCGTAATGTTCGTAACATACTGGTACCCCGAAAGTTACCTTCTTTTATGACGATTCATTTACTGCCTGGCTATCTCATTAGACAGTCCTCGGCTCAGAAGGTTCCATTTCGGATTATTTATCCCGGAAGCGTTCTCAGAGTTTAAACCATCCACTGCAGCGAACCGTCAAAGTCGGTCCATTTTTGATTTTAATATTCAATTCGTCGGTAATATATCGGCGAACAGGACCTTCCTGTTTAGGCGGTGTGATCTCAATTTCGAGACCTAAATTGTCTTTATCTTTCTTCTGATTGATGACCTTCATATATCCGCTTCGAGATTCCATGCTTTCTATTTCGAAAGGCTGGCCATAATTATTGACAATCCAGACCTCGCGTGTGATAGCAACGCCGGGCTCGGCATTTTGAAGGACAATCCGCGGCGGACGAAGCTCAAAGGCCGGCAATGCGGTATAGCTGACCATGACCTGTTTGGCCTGGGGGTGATCCACACCAATTTGGATGACGCCGGTCGTGAGTTCCTGAAGCTTGGAAATATCCACTTTCGGAGAAAGAACATGCTCTGTAGCCTTATTTTTTGAATCGAACTCCGCCGAAATGGCCTGACCGTTTGAGGTGAAGCTGGTTATGGCAAACGGCACATTGTCGAGACATTTAACCTTGATCTGAGGAATTCCAGCGTTTTCTTTGTTGAGATACAATTCAATCCGGTTCGGATCGACAACCACTTTTACTTCCACGGTGGCCTTGATAATTAATTCAAAACGGGGGAATACTGGGTCGTTGCTGACAATATACAGGTGCTTGGAGGTCGGGCCGGCATAGGAAGGGGCATGGAAAGTCACTTCTACCTCGCCGCTCTCACCCGGAGCATAGTCCTTTTTGGTGAGTTCCGGAACGAGACATCCGCAGGTACTCTGGACATGGTCTATTTTCAATATTCCCTTACCCGTATTGGAAAATTTGAATTTGTGCTTATTGTAAGTTTCAGGTCCAATGACTCCAAAATCATGCTCAGGGCTTTCGACCTGAATTTTGGGAGAATCCGCGGAGACGACCGGAGGCTGAGTAACAGCAGGGACCGGGGCCGGTTTAACCGGCGGAACGGGAACAGGCGCGGGTGTGGGTGCAGTTTCAACCTTTGCGGGTTCAGGCGTTGTGACTGCAGCCGACGCCGCTTCCTTCTGACAGCCTGTCAGTGCCAGACAAGATACCACCATCAGGATTGCCCAAACCCAAACCAAACGTTGTGCCATAATCATTGTTTTGGTCCTCACAAAAAACATTTTTTTATATCCTTTTTTTGTCGATAAACAAGTTATATAGTGTAACACAATATAGAAGATAAACAACTTTGTTTTCGGTTCTTAACCGGATAGAACTTTACAAGAACCTGTTGTCTAAGTAAAATCATAGCCGTACTTTACGACGTTTTTTAGCGGAGTTTTTTGATGGCAGAATCGGGCAAACCCCTGATATCAATAGTGATACCCGTATTTAACGAGGCGGACAACATCCGGCCCCTCCATTCTGAAATTACGCAGGCCCTTGCGGGGCGGTTCAACTATGAGATCATTTACGTCGATGACGGCAGCTCCGATAACAGTTTGTCCTGCCTGATTGATATTGCCCAAAATGACCCATATACCCGGGTGATTCGCTTCCGCAGAAATTTCGGTCAGACGGCGGCTTTAAGTGCTGGTTTTAAATATGCCAGAGGAAATATTGTTGTTCCGCTGGATGGAGACGGCCAAAATGACCCTGCTGACATTCCCGCGCTGGTCGGCAAACTGGACGAGGGCTATGATATTGTCAGCGGCTGGCGGAAAGATCGGCAGGACAATCCGATGACCCGAACGCTGCCGTCCCGGATCGCCAACTGGCTAATAGGAAAAATTACCGGTGTCAAGCTGCATGATTACGGCTGCACCCTCAAGGCGTATCGGGCGGAATCTCTGGAGCCGATCCGATTATATGGCGAGATGCATCGGTTTATCCCCGCCCTGGCAAGCTGGGGCGGCGAGAAAGTAACGGAGATGCCGGTCAATCATCGCCCGCGGACACGCGGCAAAACCAAATACGGGCTGAATCGCACTTTTAAAGTTATTCTTGACCTGATTACCATTAAATTTTTATCCTCTTTCTCGACCAAGCCTATTTATGTGTTTGGCGGAATAGGATGTCTGTGTCTGTCAGGGGCTTTTCTGGCCGGACTTGGGGTATTGTACTATAAATTTATCTCCTCTCAGCAGTTATCCATGAACCGCAATCCCCTGCTGATTGTGTCACTGATTTTGATGACCACCGCGATTCAGTTTGTCCTGATGGGGCTTCTGGCCGAGATTCTGGTACGAACCTATCATGAATCGCAGGACCGCCCCACCTACATCATCGACAAGATATATGGGTCAACACCACGGCGAGACGAAGAACTATAACTCCCTTTTATACAGGAATGTCTATGAGCCGGCGAAAAGCAAGGCAGCCCGTCCAGCACCCTGAAACAACTGCACCTGGCCCGAAAGCATTTCCGCTCTGGATTGTGGAACTGGCCGCGGTCCTTCTGCTGGCAGGAATTCCATTCTGCTTAGGCAAGTACTTTGAATTCAATCAGCCTGATCCCTATGATGGGGGTGCGTATGCCTACTCGGCATGGCATATTTATCAGGGCGCCACTATCTGGGACAATGAAATCATCTCCGCTCAGCCGGCAACACTGCTGGTCAATTACATCGGTGTGGCTTTGTTCGGCTTCAGTGAGATGGGGCCGGAAATCATACAAATGCTGCTGCAGCTTGGGGCTTTGGGTCTGCTGTTTTATACGGCTCGCAGATGTTTCGGCAAAATCGCCGCACAGCTTTCGACGGCGGTCGCATCCATTTATCTGTCCTCCCCCTTTATCGCCAAATACGGCAACGTCAAGGAACAATACATGATTGCCTTCATGGTCATGGCGGCCTGCTGTCTGATGCTGGCGATCCAAACCCGAAAGCACTGGCTGTGGGCGGCAGCCGGGGCGGTTATTGTCTGGCCTTTTTATTTCAAACCGACCGGTCTTTCGATTATCGCCGCGGCAGGATTTTTTATCGTACTGATCACTGTGTTCCGATATCAAAGTCTTTATCAGCTCGCTGCCAGACTTCTTCTTCTGGCGGGGGGCGCGATTGCGGGATTGTGTCCGCTGGTGGTTTTCTTGTACCAGAAATCCGCACCCAATACCGTACAGATTTTCAAAACCACACCGATTCTGCTGATTAAGCTGGCCATTGTCGCAGCGGGCGTCATTCTGGCCGGAAAAGTGATTTGGGCCGCATGGCAGAACTATCAGCTCACTTCAAAAATTAAATTGATTCCGGCACGCTATTGGAAATCTGGTCTGGCCGCCATGTGTCTGATGTATGCCCTGTGCATACTGATGGTACTGACCCGTGCATGGCAGTATGATGGTGCCCAGAAAATCCATGATATCTCCGGGTATCTGAAATCCACCCCTCCAATCGGCGTGCCCTATTGGGCAGTGACTCAATCGCAGTCATTCAGCCGCAAACTCTGGAAAACACTGGGCACCAACGATGTCTATCTGACCGGCAGCCGGCAATATATGGGCTTCAAGGAACAGGCTCCCATGGTACTGCGATATTATAAGGAACTGAAACTGCCGATTACGCTGGCTCTGCTGTCCGTCGGAACCGCTGCCGCACGTTTACTGCTGCGATGGCGAAAACCCCAGAGTCGCATTCCGCTGGCGCCGCAGGACTGGCTGGTGTGGCTGCTGGCGGCCTGGTGGGTACTGGATATGGCCTTCGTCTGGGTCAGCCCGCGTTCGTATGAGCAGTATTATCTGCCGTTGTGTGCCTCGGCGGCGACACTGGGCGGATACGCGGTCTGGCGCTGCATGACAAACTGGAATCCGGCGAGCAGTCTGGTTGGGAGAATACTCTGTCCGGCAGCGGGGCTGATTTTTGTCGTCATGGTCTTTCCCATTTTTACGGGGATTACCCACAGCCCGTTTTCCGGAGAACCGTACAGCATGCCCTCGCGCGGCTATGTTCAGATCTGGAATGAAACCAAGGCTCGTCGGGAAGGCCGAGCGGTACAGGCCTGGGAAACACTGGCCGACTACATCAAAGCTCACAGCACGCCGCAGGACACGATTTATGTCTGGGGCTGGTATCCGGGGATTTATGTCCAGGCCGGGCGGCTCAGTTCGTCTCCCAAGGCATTCGAGTCGCACATGCATATCTATACGCCCGAGGTGCTTGCAAACGAAGTGAAAGCGATTGTGAACGCCTTTGAGAAAAATCCGCCGCGGTTTATCGTGGATACCCGCAAACGCGAATTCCCCTGGAAAGTGCCGCCGCTGGAACTCTGGCCGCAGGTTCCCAAGGAACTGGCGGGTGTCTATTCCGGATTCCTGTCCACGGAACCCCAGACGGTACAGCGGTTTGAAACATCGTTTTCGGCCCATTTAAAACAGCAGCTTGCCGCTGTTTCGCCGGAGGAATATCTGCGGTTTGAAGCCATGAAGCCTCTGCGCGATTATGTGATGCAGAATTATAAGGTCGTCGGTGTTTACGGCAATATGCATGTTTTATTCGAGCGCAAGCCGTCGGCAGAAAAACCATGAAGATTTTGATGCTGAATTATGAATTTCCGCCGATTGGCGGCGGAGCAGGTCATGCCCATCGCTGTCTTCTTGGCGAATATGCGCACCGCAGCGATTTGCAGGTCGATGTGCTGACGTGCGGCTGCCGGGCAGGTCTTGTACAGGAGGATTTTGCGGACTCAATTCGCATTTTTAAAGTCGGCATCCATAAAACAAATCCGCATTACTGGCGCAAGCTGGAGGTCATCGCATGGCTTTTCAAGGCAAGACGTCATTACCTGCGGCTGCTGAATCAAAACCCGTATGATTTAGTTCATGCTTTTTTTGCATTCCCCACCGGCTGGCTGTGCTACAGAACGGCCGACCGTGTTCCGTATATTCTTTCGCTGCGAGGCTCTGACGTGCCCGGCTATAATGTGCGGCTGGGGCTGGATTATATCCTGCTGGCGGGGCTGTTTCGCAGGATATGGCGGAAGGCTTCATTGATTGCGGCCAACAGCACCGGACTGCGTGACCTGGCCAAACGGTTTATGCCGGAACTGGATATTGCCAATATCCCCAACGGGGTAGATATTCAACAGTATCATCCGAGGTCGAATCCTCTGCCGGGCAGGCCGGTGAATCTGCTGAGTGTGGGACGCTTAATCAGCCGCAAACGCATTGACTGGCTGATCGATGCGGTGGGACATGCCGTCAAACAGGGGCTGGATATCCGACTGAACGTTGTGGGGCAGGGCAATCTGCTCGGCCCACTGCAGCAAAAGGTCGCGGCCATGAATTTATCCGAGCGGGTGATTTTCAAGGGGCTGGTTGAACGCGAGCAGATGCCCGAGTTGTATCGGGCAAACGATATCTTTGTGATGGCCAGCGAACACGAGGGAATGAGCAATGCCATGCTGGAGGCGATTGCCTCGGGCCTGCCGGTGATTACGACCCCCTGCGAAGGGGTGGAGGAACTGATTGGCGAAAACGGCATCCTCATAAATTATCCGAATATGGAAGGCTTTGCTGCGGCGATAAAGACCATTACTTCGGATAAGGAGACCTATCAGGCGATGGCGAATACGGGTCGTAAGACTGCCGAAAAATTTTCCTGGTCGGCGGTGGCCGACAGGTATATCGAGCACTACCGGCGGCTCATTCATCAACGAAATGATTCGGCCAGGGGGACACGCTGAATGTGCGGGATCGCCGGGTTTAACTGGAATCATCCTGAGCAGATCAGGCAAATGACCGATGCCATTCGTCATCGCGGGCCTGATGATGCGGGATTTTACTGCGATGAGCGGGTCAGTCTCGGGCATCGGCGGCTGTCGATTATCGACACGTCCCCGCGCGGCCATCAGCCCATGCAATTCGAGCATCTCCAGATTGTTTACAACGGCGAAGTCTATAATTATCTGGAATTGCGGAAGGAGCTTGAATCGGCGGGGTATCGGTTTCATTCGGGCACTGACACGGAAGTGATCCTGCTGGCGTACCATCGCTGGGGGGCGGATTGCGTCAATCGCTTTAATGGCATGTGGGCATTCTGCATTTATGATGCCCAGAAGAAAACACTGCTGCTGTCCCGCGACCGGTTTGGCGTCAAACCGCTGTATTATTATTTCGACGGGGACCGGTTTATCTTTGCCTCGGAGCTCAAGGCCATCCGGCCGCTGGCGGGGGATTTGCAGATCGATGCGACGGCAGTGAATTATTTCTTTTATCAGAAATACATCGGCTCGGACAGGACGATTTATCAGCAGTGCTATAAACTGAAGCCGTCGGAAAATCTTGTCTTTGACCTGCAGACCCGGCAACTGCACAAGAGCACGTATTTCGATTTGCCGGCCCGGGTGGAGGCATGCCGCCAACTGGGGCTTTCAGAGCGGCTGGATACGATCAAGGGCATTCTTCCGGATGCGGTCAGCAGGAGATTGATTGCGGATGTACCGGTGGGCAGTTTTCTGTCGGGGGGAGTGGATTCGTCGGTCATCTCGGCGATTATTGCCCGGCAGCGGCAAAATTTTCAGACGTTTTCAATCGGCTTCAGGGACGAGTCGTATGATGAGGTTCCGTTTTCCAAACAAGTCGCTGAGCATATTCAGACGCAGCACCATGTGGAGTACTTAGCCATTGACGAACCGTTTATTGAACGAGTCATCGGCTGTATGGATGAGCCGCTGGGGGATGCCTCTTTATTGCCGACGGCGCTGCTGTCGCAGATGACCCGCAAGTCGGTGACGGTGTGTCTTTCCGGCGATGCCGGGGATGAGGTGTTCGGGGGGTATGATTCATATAAGGCCTGGCAGCTTGCACAATATATCCCGGCCGGGGCGGTGCGGCTGAGCCGGCCGCTGGTGAATCTATTGCCGCCATCGGATAAAAAGCTTCACCTGGCGTTTAAAATGCAGAAATTTGTCGAGGATTATCACGAAAATCCGGAGTGGCGACATCTGAATTGGATGGCCACATTTACCGACCGTGACCGGGCGGGACTGCTGGGGGACCGGTTTGTCAGGGCCGACGAGTTTATCCATCCTGCCGGACGCAGGGATTTGACGGGGATGCAGTTGAACGATTTTGCAGGGTATTTGCCCGAAGATATCCTGAAAAAGGTGGATTTGGCGTCGATGATGTATTCGCTGGAGGTGCGGGTGCCGTTTCTGGATTATCGGCTGGTGCCGATGGTGCTGTCGCTTCCGGATGCGTATAAAATACGGTATTTCAGGACCAAGCGGCTGCTCAAACAGATGGCGACGGAACTGTTGCCGGCGGCAATCATTCACCGCAAAAAGAGGGGCTTTACCGTCCCGATTTCCGGGTGGCTCAGGCAGTCCGGGCTGTTGCGGGAGTTTATCCAGAATCGAGCTTATTATGAGCATGGTTTTGTGCGGTATGATTATGCCTGTCAATTACTTACAGAACATTTGAATCGACAGAAAGACCACGCCCGCCGGCTGTGGCTGATTTTTGTTTTCAATACCTGGTGGTACAGGGTGCACAGCGGCAAGGGCTTGATTTATTGAATATAAAATTTCAGGTTCAATGAAAATAACAATAAATAAAAACAGAATTAACGTTTGCTTCGTATGCCCGAAGGCGTACCCGCTGTTGGATCCTTCCTGCCCGGCCACCTTTGGCGGTGCCGAGGTGGACTTATATCTGCTGGGAAGAGAATTGGCCAAAGACGACGGATTTGGAGTTCATTTCATTACAGCCGATTACGGTCAGCCAGCCGAACAGCATATCCAAAATATCCATGTCATCAAGAGCTTGAATGTCCATCAAAATCCACTGCTGGGGGCGTGGAAGCTCTGGCGGGCCATGAAAAAAATCGATGCGGACATGTATTTTCTTAAATCCGCTTCTCTTGGGGTAGTGCTGGCGGCGGGATTTTGCAGGTTACATCAAAAATGCTTTATTTATCGTACCGCCAGTATGCTGGAATCTAATGGACAATATATTAAAGACCGGTTCCTGATTGGGAAATCGTTTGCATGGGGACTGCGGAATGCCAGAGTTGTTTTGACACAGAATCAGACGGACCAGACTAATTTGAAAGCGTCTCTGAATATTGATTCGATACTGATCCCGAACGGCCATCCCATGCCATTAATAGAGGAGACGAATAAAGCAACGGTACTATGGGCCGGGCGGAGCGATGGGATTAAAGGACCTTTTCGTTTTCTTGAGTTGGCAAGCCACTTTCCCAACCAGCAATTTGTTATGATTTGCCCCCCTGCAACTATAGACCCATCCTATTCAAAGCTAAAACATTTAGCACAACAGATTTCAAACATCACATTTCTGGAACGAGTCAATTTTGATGAAATCGGAACTTATTTTCAAAAAGCAAAAGTGCTTGTCAATACCTCCGATTCTGAAGGGTTCCCCAATACATTTGTTCAGGCGGGGGCGGCGGGGGCAGCGATTTTGTCGTTTGCGGTCAATCCGGATGAGTTTCTGACACGGTATAACTGCGGGGTGTGCTGCCGGGGAGATATGGACAAGCTGAAGGCGGGACTGGCGTTTCTGCTGGATGGGAACCGGTATATCGAAATCGGCAAAAACGGACGGAAATATGTGGAGGAAAAGCACGATATCAGTACAATTGTCGAGCAATATAAGGCAATATTTGTTCGCCTGGCCGAACAGAAACGCCGGAAACGGTAAACTCTCAGGATAACACAGCCTTTATGTGCGGGATTACGGGATTTAACTGGCAGGATGAGACACTGGTCCGGAAACTGGGCGGCCTGCTGCATCACCGCGGGCCGGAACAGGATGGATATTATGTCGGCGAGGGGATTTCGCTGGGGCATAAGCGGCTGCGCATCCTGGACCTGAGTACACAGGCCATCCAGCCGATGTTTAATGAAGACGGCACGGTGTGTGTCGTGTTTAACGGGGAAATCTTCAATTTCGTCGAAATCCGGCGGGAATTAGAGCAATTTGGACATCGTTTTATGTCGCACAGCGATACCGAGGTGCTGGTGCACGGGTACGAACAATGGGGTACCGAACTGCTGGGGCGGCTCAACGGTCAGTTTGCCTTCTGCATCTTTGACCGGAGACAGCAGCGGTTGTTTCTGGCACGTGACCGGATGGGCATCAAGCCGCTGTATCTGTATGCCGAAGGGGGAAAATTCCTGTTCGGCTCGGAGATGAAAGTGCTTCTGGAAGGCGGCATCCCCAAGGCCATCGATACCGAGGCGATGGCTCACTACTGGCTTTATGGCTATACAACCGGGCGGCAGAGCATCCTGCAGCATGTTCGCCAGCTTTTGCCGGGTCATTTTCTGGTTTATGACCTCAAGAGTCGGTCAATCCAGCGGGAAGAAGCCTATTGGCAGCTTCGATTTGAGGAGCGGCCCCTACGGAATACGCGGCATCTTCGGGAAGAACTGGTGGAACGCCTCGAACGCAGTGTAAAAATGCAGATGATCAGCGACGTTCCGCTGGGGGCGTTTTTATCCGGCGGGGTGGACAGTTCCATCCTTGTGGCGCTGATGACCAAACATAAGCAGCAGCTCAAGACCTTCTCGGTGCGGTTTGACTACCCGGATTTTAATGAATCCCACTGGGCTGAGCTGGTAGCACGAAAATTCGGGGCAGAACATCATGAAATTCCCTTTAATGCTGATGATGTCCGCGGTCTTATTCCGAAATTTCCAGATTATTACGACGAACCCTATGCGGATCCGTCGATGATACCAACTTACCTGGTTTGTACGGTCGCCCGGCAGCATGTGACGGTGGCTTTGTCGGGCACGGGGGGCGATGAACTGTTTGCCGGGTATCCACGCCATCGGGAATTTGGAATACTTAGGACCTTCAATCATCTGGCCCCGCCGCTGCGGAAGATGCTGGACTGGTCGGTTGGTGCGGCGAATCGTCTTATGAAATATGATAAACTGAATAAGTGGCGTGTATTTATGCAGCAGCCGCTCAAAGACCACCAGCTCTATCCGATTCTGCTCAGTTATATGTTTCGAACAAAACAGGAAGCCAGGCAGCAGGCAGATGACTGGTTTGAGCCATTCAGGCAATGGTTTGAGTATCCATGCCGATTAAACAACGTCCTGAATATGGATATGCAGCACTATCTGCCTGATGACCTGCTGGTCAAAGAGGATCGTGCCTCCATGGCTGTCAGCCTTGAGGTTCGCGTCCCGATCCTGGACCATGAATTTGTCGAATTTGCATGCGGTCTTCCGGCCAACCTCAAGCTGTCGCTGGGGCGGTCCAAATACATCCTGAAAAAGGCGTTTGAGGGGATTCTTCCATCGGAAATTCTGTACCGTCCCAAACGCGGCTTCGGCGTCCCGCTGATTCACTATTTCCGAAAAGAACTCAAGACCTTTACGGAAGAGATAGTCTTTGATTCTTCCGGACAGGAGTTTCTGGACCGCAAGACCCTCGAACACTACTGGTATCGGCATCAGGCGGGTTTGTCGGATTATTCCCGTATATTCTGGTCGGTCATGATGTACAAACTATGGTATAATCGGTGGATGGTATGATAGCCCAACCGGCTGCTAAAATTTCCGTTTGCTTTGTCTGTCTCAGGGCTTACCCACTCTTGAATACGAATTGCAGGGTTGGTTTCGGGGGCACTGAAGTTGTGTTATCTCTGCTTGCAACGGAATTAGCAGCGGATCCGCGATTTAACGTCTCTATGATTGTCGGTGATTATGCCCAGCCGAACATTGAAATCCGACATAATATCCGACTTATCAAATCGCTGGATACGACGTGTAATTATCTGCTTCAAACCGGCAAACTTTGGAAAGCCTTTAAAACGACTGATGCCGATTTTTATCTCCATTCGGCCTGTTCTTTGGTTACTCCCTTGATAGCCTTGTTTTGCAAATTGCATCATCGCCGATTTATCTACCGCACCGCGCATACCGATGAGACCGACGGGACCTATTTACGGCGTCATCCGATTCGGGGACGTCTGGTGGAATGGGCCTTTCGCAGCGCTAATCGATTAGTTGTTCAAAACAATGAAGACCAGCAGCGGCTCAAGCAGCGAGTGGGTCTGGATTCAATCGTGATACGCAACGCCTGCCGTTTGAAGGAAATACAGAATCATCCGCGGGAGATGATCCTATGGGTTGGACGCAGCGACTCTTTCAAAAGGCCGCATTTATTTGTTCAACTGGCACGACTATTTCCTCAATACACTTTTACGATGATTTGTTCCCGCGCAGACAAAGATGCAGAGTATAACACGCTGGTTCAACAGGCTCAGTCCGTGTCCAACCTGACATTCATTCCGGGCCTGCCGTTTGAACAGGCGGATGTGTATTTCGAAAAAGCCCGCTTGTTTGTCAGTACCAGCCAAAGCGAGGGGTACCCGAATACCTTTGTTCAGGCCTGCAAAGCCGGCACGCCGATCCTGAGCCTGAATGTTAATCCGGATTCGTTTCTGGATCGATACGATTGCGGCCGATGTGCCAACGGCAATTGGGAGCATTTTATCGATTTATTCAAAGCGCTTTTGCAGCCGGACGTTGCCGGTCAACTGGGGCAGCATGGGCTGGACTATGTCCGCCAACACCATGATATCCGCCAGATTATTGAACAATACAAGATTCTGTTTTTGCCCGCAGGCGAAACAAACTCCCAATCCCATCAGAAAATCAGTCCGGGTTAATGCTATATTCTGGCTGGAGGGGACACCACCCGCCGACGAAGTTTCAAACGACGGATAACAAAGGAAATCGCATGACAGCCGGCGGCGGTCAGTCCGGGAAACGCTGCAAGCAAACTCATCCAGACACGATACCACACAGGATATAACCGGGGAAATTCCCTTAACAGGCGGCGGGCATCTTCGCCCCTGGCCTCAAATAGCAGACTTCGAATCCACACTCGGGTATATTTTTGAGCCACAGGCACGAAAGCCTGCTGCCGTCCGGCCTGGCCGGATAATTCGAGATGGCGCCGGATGGGATTGATATAGTCTGCAACCTCGCCCATCTTTTTTGTACAGCTTCCGGCCACTCCAACATGGTAGATGGCTGTCGGTTCATCGACAAAACCAACTTGCGGATGGCGATAGGCAATTCGCCACCACAAATCCAGGTCTTCTCCTCGTGCAACCCCGACGGCAAAAAGCCCCGCTTCCATCAGAATGCGTCGCTGAATGATCATGGTGTCAGAACACCCCCCCATCTCTTTTTGGCAGCCGACGAGATAATCCTCCAGATACTGTTTTGCCCCCAATACTTGTTTTGCATACTGCGGGGTAATAAATGCCGCCTGCCGCTGTTCCAGACAGGAACAGGTCAGAAAATTGCCAGTGCTCCAGACCAGAAAAGGATTCTGCGACAGAAGTGTTCTGTGTTTTTCAAGATGATTCGGCAGCCATTCATCATCGGCATCGAGAAAAGCTATCCATTCGCCCGAAGCGGCCTGAATGCCGGCATTTCGGGCGGCGCTGACCCCGGCATTGGCCTGCTCAATCAGCCTGACCCGGCTGCCGAATTGACGCACAATTTCAGATGTATGATCGGTCGAGCCGTCATTGACAACAATGACGTCCCGGGCCGGGGATGTCTGAGCCAGCACGCTGCGAATCGCCCGTTCAATATGACGGGCGGCATTGTAGGCCGGAATCACGACTGTAATGTGAAACGTGTTTTCCATTATTCAGACTGCTGAGTTCATCGAGACATCGATATTATCCTGTTATTTGATCATCGACCGCACTTTGGGTTCAAGCCAGCACTTGAAGCGGACCCAGTACGGCAAGATCCAGCTCAGACGCAAAGCCCATTGACATTGCCGCCAGGCCGGTGCGAATTCTTTCATTAACGGATGTAATTGAATCAGTTTCAGGGCATCCTCTTTGTAGCCATTTCGGGCCTTGTGATAAGCTGTCCGCAGAGCCAAACGGGCCAGAACACGCCGGGCCAGAGGGTTCTTTTCCGGCGGACAGTCTGCCAGCAGAATATCCGGATCGACAAGCATCGGAGGCAAAGCAAAGGCATAATGTCCGGTCAGTTCGCTGTGCTGTCGATTATACTGGGCGGTCGGCTGTCCGCCAACCAGCATAAACGCGGTATTAAAAATGACTTTGGCGAAAAATATCAAATCTTCCCCGTATTTACAGCCTTTCTCATAAAAGCCGTATCTGCGGGCGATGTCGGTTTTGATTAACGTTGTATTCACATGAAACAGGACAATAAACGCCTCAACCCATTCCGGGTTTTCATTGCCATGGAGCGTGTATATGCCGGGCTGGATGCCTCGCTCAAGCCATTGAGTCTGACTGCTGATCTGTCGGGGCCACTGATAATACATCGTCCCCACCATGGCAGCATTATTTTGTGTAATCGCATCCAGGGCGGTCTTTAAATGCTCAGGATACCACAGGTCATCGGCATCCAGAAACGCAACATAATCCGCCGTGGCTGCTCGAACGCCGGTGTTGCGTGCCGCACCGGGGCCGGCATTGGGCTGCTGGATCAATTCAATTCGCGGATCCTGGGCCTTCAGCCGCCGGACGATATCGACACCGCCATCGGTTGAACCATCATCCACCACAATCAGGCGCCAGTCGGTCACCGTCTGGGATTGAACCGAACGAACGGCCTGTTCAATCGTTGCCTGTTTATTATACAGCGGGATGATAATGTCCACGGATGCCATTAACTGTCCCGATCCTGATGTTTTCGTTTTTCATTCCATTGCCACAGCGACGGACAGAATGAGCCGATATAGGACGTCGCCATGCAATAAAATCCCAGCAAAAACCCAAATTTTCGCAATAATCGCCTGGCCGGCCTGGTTTTGCCTGCCATCAGCAGCCTGTATATCCAGTATCCCAGAATGGTTTTCAGGCAATAATCATAGCCCTGCGGATAATCCGCTTTTTTCGCCAGATCCAAATGCCGTTCTAAAAAAACCTCGACCTCATTTGAATCCGGAACGGCTTGCATGGCACTGTCGGGCACCTGGATATGATACACCGCTATCGGTTCAGGAATGAATCCAAGGCGTAATCCCAGATAGCCCAGCTTCAGCCATAGATCTTCATCTTCGATGATTCGCTGGCCTTCCGCAAACAGACCTGCCGCAAGCAGTTTATCCTTGCGAACCAATACGGCATCGATGTGGCCGGACGACCGCAGTGCATACGCCTGAAAAAAAGAGTCAAAGGTTTGCGTCGGCCCCAGCAGCCTGATTACATCAGACCGCTTATTGTCCTTCAATGCCGGATATGTCTTATGCCCCTGATTGCAGCGGCAATACAGAAAATTGCCCGTCACCCAGCTTAAGTCCTTCTGCTGTTCAAGCAGCTCGCATTGCAGACGCAGTCGGTCCGGGAGCCATTCATCATCCGCATCGAGAAATGCGATCCAGTCGCCTTTGGCTGCGCGAATTCCCGCATTACGGGCGGCGCTGACTCCGGCATTGGCCTGACAAATCAATTTCACTTTCGCGTCAAATCGACCCGCAATTTCAATCGTATTGTCGGTCGAACCGTCATCCACAATAATAATCTCATCGGCCGGACGGGTCTGAACCAGGACACTGTGTATTGCACGTTCAAGATAAGGGGCGGCATTATAGGCGGGGATGATGACGCTGATCACCATGGAATGCTTCTCCTGCGGCCGATGGTCTTGAGGCAGTCTTTGCTTTTCAGATAAAAATCGACCAGGCTGCCTGCCCAGGGCAGTTTTATACGCCAGAATATTTCCCGACAGAATCGCACTGGAACAATCGGCTCAAATCGCGTCAACAAGTCCTTTGCCTGGGTAAATTGTCCCTGCTCAACGAGCTCGCGAATCCAATCCTGAAGCATTTTGGAGGCACAAGCCAGATATGCCTGTTTTCTGCCCGCCTGCTGTGACAGTTGAATATGCCGCTCGATGTGATCAATCATAAACTGATAATGAATATTGACCTTGGTTGAACTGTTTGGTGTATCGCGGTGATAGACGGCCAAAGGTGTCGAAACATATCCGACGCGCGGATAAAGATAGGCGATTCGAAACCACAAATCGGTATCCTGCCCCCGCTTCATCCCCGGCACAAAAAGACCCGCGCGATATATCACATCCCGTTTGATTAATAACGTGATAGTGCTTGCAAAATATCCAAAACAATAGGCTATAAGATAATCATCAAAAATGCAATTATTGGCTGTGTGATGCGGAAGCATGGGCTTTTTAAAAATACGTTCTGAATAGGCTGAATACATATTGCAATAAACCCAAACTAAATCGGGATTAGCCCGTAAAAGTGCCTCCTGTAATCGAAGTTTCTCCGGGAACCATTCATCGTCGGCGTCCAGAAACGCAATCCAGTCGCCCGAGGCTGCTTCAATTCCCGTATTGCGAGCCACACTGGAGCCCGCATTGGCCTGCCGAATTACCTGAATACGTTTGTCAATGCCCCCGGCAATCTCGGCCGTATTATCTCCGGAACCGTCATCCACGACAATAATTTCATCGGCCGGATGCGTCTGGGCAAGCACGCTTCGCACCGTTCGTTCGATAGTTGCCGCTGCATTATAGGCCGCGATGATAACGCTGATTTTCATATCCTGTCAGCCGACTTATCTGCCGGGCAAGACCCAGCGCAGGATGTCATTATAGGTCACCCACAGAAATACACTCAACAACAAAATCAGCCCGATCCAGGTGATAATTTCCTGGGTTTTCTGGGCCAGGGGAACACCGCGAATCTTTTCAATAATCAGCAGGACAATCAGACCGCCATCGACAATCGGCAGCGGCAGCAGGTTCATGACAACAAGACATGAACTGACCAGCCCCAGGAAATTCAGCAGATCCAGAATCCCCTGTCCGGCCATTCGGTAACTGATGGATGCAATTCCCACAGGACCGCTGAGCGAAGACGCCGGCACCGTGTCGGTAAACAAGCCAATCAAGGTCATCACGGACTGCATAATATACTGTTTGGTGCGTTTGACACCCCAGACAACAGCTGTGCCGGGATTGGAAGCCTTAAACGTTTCCCGCAATGTCTCAAATTGCATGACATCCGCCGCACGCAGTGTTGAGCTGATATGCATCGCGTCCTGTTCCGGCACATCCAGCCCCGTGCCGCCGCCATCCTGGCCCGAACGATAATCAATACTGATATGCTGCCCGCTGTTCTTGCGAATCAGTGCAATCACATCATAAAAACTCTGCACCGGCTGCCCATCCACCGCTGTAAGAATTGCTCCCGAAGGAATACCAAGAGCACCTGGACCAGTCGATGAGTAAATCGTCTGCGCCACTACGGCATGTTCCATATCCAGTTCCACCTCGATTCCCAGGGTAGCGCGTCCTTTATTCCCTGAACGAACTTTAGGCTGCACCTTCAGTGTTTCAGTAACTTCACGCCCCTCGGCGTTTGTCCGCAAGACAACCATTTCGAGGTCTTTATCCTTATAAGCGGTCGTTTTGTCGCGGAGGTCTTTGTAAGTGGGATTTTCAATATCGGCAATCTTGAGAATAATATCGCCTTTCTGCAGCCCGCCTTTGCCGGTCTCGTATAAAACATCCTTGACTTTCAAACGAGGCACCATGGAGTAAATATGGGCCAGATCAAACTCGTTCTGGAAATTGGGCAGCAGAGGGCCGCATAGTAACGACATTTCGACTTCGACTGTCGTCGGGGCACTGCCGGCCGGATATGTTCGAGATACGGTAAATACAATCTTGGGATTTAACGACGAAGCGATCTGCTGGTCGAACTGCCATGCCTTGGTAAGCGGTTTTCCATTAATCGCGGTAATCGTGTCGCCGGGACGAAATCCCGATTGTTTATATAAATAGTCAATATCTTCCGGATTTTTGATCTCGGGGCTGATGGTTAATGTCGTCGGCTGACCAATCCCAAAGGCTCGGATGCCGGTGGTATCGTTAACCATCTTGGCCGCGACAAGCTGGGTTTCAAATTCAGGACTGCCGGCCCGATCAACCTTGATTTTGACGCCGCGGTCTTTATCCGACAAAGCCGCAGAAAGAATGACCGTTGTAAAATCAATAAATTTTTCATCCTCAATTTCAACGATACGATCCCCAGCCTTAAGCCCGGCCACATCAGCCGGGGAACCGGGGATAACATTACCCACCACCGCTGGCATCAGCTCCAATCCATGCAGGAATAAGGCCATAAATAAAATCATCGCACCGATAGCATTAAATGCGACACCGCCGGCCACCACGACAATGCGCTGCCAGATGGGTTTGTTCAGAAAAGACCTTGGATCGTCGGATTTTTCCACCGGGCCGGAGTCGGACTGACCCAGCATTTTCACAAAGCCTCCGAAAGGCACCGCACCGATACAATATTCCGTATCGGAATCCCCTTCTTCAAGAGTTTCAGTCGCCCCGGACTGAGGCAGCAGGCGAAAACGGAAGCCTTTCTTGGTTTTTCGGATGCCAAGCAGAATGGGCGGAAAGCCGATCGAAAACATCTCGACTTTGATGCCGCAAAACTTGGCCATCAAAAAGTGCCCCAGTTCATGAATCATCACCACGGCACCAAAACCCACCAGCACCAGAAGAATTTTCCAGGTCATCGCCGGATGCTGCATTACAAGATACAGGATGCCTGCAACAATAATCAGAACCAGAAACACATTAAAAATCTTGTCCATTTGACTTTTCTGGACGGGTTGAGTCTGGTTCTGTGTTGGTTTTTGTTCCGTCATGCTAATTTCTCCAAATATATGCCATCTCTGAGGTTATACCATCAGTTGCCGGCGGTTTTTCAATACCTGTTCCACTTCAGCTCTTGCCCAGCGATCCACATCGATCAGCTCTTCAAGCCCCAATCCCTGCCTGACGGTATGAACCTGCAGGCAATGTTCGACCAATTCGAGAATAGTTCCAAGCCGCATCCGACCCGATAAAAACTGCTCCACCGCCGCTTCATTGGCAGCATTGAATACCGCGGGAGCCGATCCCCCTACGCGGGCAGCCTCAAATCCCAGATCCAGCGAACGGAAAATCGACCGATTGGGCAATTCAAAGGTTAATTTGCCTAAATGTGCTAAATCCAATCCCCTGGCGATTCCCGGAACACGTTTAGGATAGGTTAATGCATACTGAATCGGAGTTTTCATATCCGGAGTACCCAGTTGTGCAATAACCGAGCCATCGACATATTCCACCATCGAATGAACAATGGACTCCGGATGGACCAGAACGTCCACTTTTTCGGGCGGTGTTTCAAACAGACGCACAGCCTCGATGACCTCCAGGGCCTTGTTCATCATAGTCGCTGAATCTATCGTAATCTTCGGCCCCATCGCCCATGTCGGGTGTGCCAGTGCCTGCTCTTTGGTGGCATTGGCAAAGGTTTCTGCGGTTGCTTTGCGGAAAGGGCCTCCGGAGGCTGTCAAAATAATCTTTTTGACCTCACTGGCCTTGCCTGCCTGGAGCGATTGGAAAATGGCCGAATGCTCACTATCGACAGGGAGAATTGTCGCACTATGCCGGCGAGCTGTTTCCATAAGTATCTGGCCAGCAATGACTAACGGTTCTTTGTTGGCGATCGCCAGGATTTTCCCGGCCTGTGCCGCCGCCATCACCGCAGGTAATCCCGCCGCACCAACCACACCAAACAACACAATATCGACCTCTGGCATTTTAGCAATATCAACCAAGGCCCCAGCGCCGGTCAGAATGGTACCCGAAAATCGATTTTTCAGGTAATCTACTCCGGCAGTGCCTATTGAGTTCGTCAGCGCAGCAACAGCAGGACGAAATCGACTGACTTGTGTGGCCAGTATTTCGACTTTACTATGTGCTGTCAGCGCAAAGACTTCGTATTCCGGACCCAGAGCCTCGATTACACTCAAGGCACTTTGTCCAATCGAGCCGGTTGAACCCAAAATGGCGATTTTCTTAGTCATATATCCAATATTATTGCAGAGTTCCGTCAGTATCGCAGAAAAGGAATCCCTGTCAAGCGAAAGCCCGCCCCCACTATTTTATTAATTCCGGGTCTATAAATGTTAATATAAAGAAAATAGTCTGCTTCTTTTATCGGGTAAAAAGGAGGGCTTTCGTTAAAAAAGTTCCCGCAACTCCGGAATAAGAAACATACAAAAACGCTATAGCATAAGTTTATATCATTTATTGGTGATAATTCATCCACATCATAGGATTCGTTTTCTCAATCGTCGGCACGTCCACCAGACGAAGGCCCAGCCGATAATCACATAACCCAGCATGGTAAAGAACAACCAGAGATTGGCCGCCCACACATTGGAGGGTAAGGCGGAATTGATCCAAAAGTATCTTAACGGTTCCGACTCCCATTCGCTGTGAATTGTGGCCCCGACCACTGTAACACCCTGCACAAATGGATTGGTATCCATATAGATTTCAGCCAGATCATCGTCCACGCTCCCGCGTATGATATTGAAAAAGAATATACTGATAAAGGGTATTAATAACCATATCACTGCCGCAAATGATATGTTCCAGATGACCGCAGTCGTTGTATGTCGGAAACGATGGCTGAAATAGACCCCCGTTCCCGTTAAAAACGCAATCATTCCGATACTAAGCATCGTGATCTGAAGGAGAGCAACAGGATGAATCGTCCCTTTGGAGACAAACACCACCAGATGCAAGAACAAAAACATCCATGCAGGCAGACATCGCCGGATGCTGCCGATATATTTGGACCATACAATCTGCCGCTCTGTCAGCGGAGATGCCAGCAGGATCGTCCAGCTATTGCTTTCTTTTTCCGAGCTGATAGTCGTGGCCGGAATAACCAGAGTAAACAACATTCCAAGCCCCATAAACACACAGACATAGAACAGATGAGTTTCTTCCTGGCGAAGCGGCTTAAATGACATGCACGCCAATAAAATATAACTTAACAAGACAATCGCCAATCCGGCAAGAATCAGGCCGAACATCCATTTTTTGCGTTTGCCCAGCAGCGGTGCACTGCATTCTTTCCACAGGACCGGGTTGCCGGCCACCATGCGAAGCGGAATCTCCCGCGGCGAACGGTTGCGTCGCTGTTTTGCCTCGGATTGTGCCGCTCGGTCGCCGGCAATCTGGGCCAGGGCCGCCCTGCGCACCAGAATAAAGGCCAGGCCCAGCAATACCGCTGCCAGACAGAGCATGACGATTCCATTCAAAACCCAGTGATGCACGATTTGCTGGCCGATGCCGCCCGGCTCGATATAATGAATGCTATTGAAAATATAGGTCGCATAGGGATTGGTTGCATAGAAAAAGTTGAAGATAAACGGCTCTCCCAGTGTTTTGTCTAAATCGAAAATCTCAATCATAATAATAAAGAACAGGGCAGACAGGCCGAATATCGCCGCGACCGTCAGAATCGCTGCAATAATGGATACATAGGCACGCCGGCAGAAGATGGACCACAGCAGGCCAATCGAGCCGACCACCAGGGCCGTGGTAATCGTCAAATACAGACTGCTCAGGATATACATCCAGGGGATGCCGCCAAAGATACGGACAATCGCCAGCATCGGAACAGAAATCAGGACAAGCTGCAGCACAATCAAGAACTTGCTGAACAATTTACCCAGCACAATCTGGACACTGGTAATCGGCGTCGTCATCAGCACACCCAGTGTCCGGCTGTAAATTTCGTCGCTGATGGCGGTGCTCAGCGAGATGCCCAGGACGATCTGAGCGGCAACAAACTGAAACCAGACAATCAGAGTTGAAATAATCAACCCGGCCTCGGACATTCGCGATACCTGATAGATTGGATTTGCATAACTGGTTCTATCAATTTGCTCCATCCATATCAGGACTACAAATAAAAGCAGCAGCAGCAGATACAGAGATCGCAGCACATAGGTTCGTTTGCGGCGGCTGGAGACGCGCATTTCCTTATCAAACACAGGACCGATCAGCCGCACGGGGTTGATTAACTTGACAGCAATTTCAATGATGTTATTCAAAACCATTTTCATCAGCCAAAAATATTGTCACGCAATGTTTTTTTGGTCATTTTATAAAAACCCAGTCCCGCACAGGCATACACCAGCGATGTAATCGCAATCACAATTGTCGTTGCCATAAAGCCCGACCAATCCACCTGAGCCATCGGCGGCCAGTCATAATTCAGCGATGCAAAGGAGCGGGCCGCATGAACCTCCCCGCCTCCGCCGGCCAGGGCAATGCTCACATGCGCAATCGGATGGAAGGCCAAGACCAGCTCAATCAAATCTCCTTCGCCGGTTAATCCGGCAAATATCGGGATGCCCAGCCACAGTCCCCCTGCAAGCCCCACATTGGCCATCACGGCGGCGGTGGTTTTGCGGCACATACTGCTGAAAAACAGTCCCGAGCCCAGCGTGAATAATCCAATGCCTGCCCCAATGATAAACAGATGCAGCGAGACCGCAGGATGCAGATATCCCACCAGCGTGAAAATCAGCAGATGCGCCGCCAGCAGAAACCAGGCCGGGATGCTCTTGCGAACCACGCCGGCGGCCTTGCCAAACAGAACCTGCCCTGCCGTCAGCGGGGTTGCCATTAAAATCGGCCAGCTTTGTGCTTCACGTTCTGTCGTAATCATTGTTGCAGACAGTAATATCGTTTCTACAATGCCCACCAGAAACAGGACAATACCGTAAATCACTTGCGTATAATCTTCGTCCAGATACCGCTCCTTGATCCCGATCCCATACGAAGCCACCAGAACTGCGGCCGCAATAATCGCTGTGATAATCGTTTTGATGCGCCGACGGCCCTGAAGCCAGGGTTCGCGGGTTTCCTTCCAGAAGACGGGCGGACCGGTGACGGTCCGCAATTTTACATTGGACTCAGGCTCAAAAGAAGATTCGTTCCTGAATTTCCACCACCCGGCCAGAATGGGGCGGTCCACCTGTCCGCCGATTTGTGACAGGGCCACACGACGAACGATTTTGGCGGCCAGCAGCAAAATCAGAATGGATTCAGCCAGAACAATTCCGCAATGCCACGGCCAGAACATCGGGACATGAAATCCGACCGGCATGGCGGAGGACTGATTCAGGGCAAATCCCACATACGGATTCACAAAGGACAGGAAGATCAGGAATTTCTGATTCAACTGGGAGTCCATAAAAAATTTCCAACTGCTCAGCCAGCCCAGCAGCACCGGCACGCCGAGATACCAGATAATCATCGCCAAAATAGTTTGAACAATGACGCTGTAAGCCCGTTTTTGGAAGATGGAGATAAACAGGCTCAGCGTGCCGGCAAAAATGGCCGCCGTCAGCGTAATGCAGAAACTGCTGATGACATACCCCCACGGCACGCCGCCCAGCAGGCTGATCAGCCCCAGCACCGGCAGGGACAATCCGATTAATATCATCAGCGACAGCAGGCGACTGACCAGCTTGCCGAAGACTATCTGAAATCCCGTAATCGGCGTGGTCATCAGGACGCCGAGTGTTTTATGATAGATTTCATCACTGATGGCACTGCTCAAAAAGACCACCGCCAGCAGTTGGGCCGACAGAAACTGCATCCAGGTCAGTATCATCGTCAGTGTAATGCCTATCTGAGACATTTGTGAGACGCGCCAGGCTGTATTGGCGCTGCCGCCTCGCATCATTTGCGCCCACGGTACAGCCACGACCAGCAGCATCACAACCAGATACAGGAAACGAACCAGATAGCTGCGTTTCCGCCGGGCCATAACGCGCAATTCCTTATCCATAATCGGACCGGCCAGCCAGCGGGGGCTGATAAATCTAAAACTATGTTTTAGCCTGGATAACAGCATAAGTCCTTTTAAAAGGTATCAAATATTTTGTTTCGGATTCGTTTTTCCGCCGAAGCCATGAATGCCATTCCGATACAGGTCATCACAATCAGACGAACAAACCAGACCAATCCCATCGCCATAACAATCTCATTAAAATCAGTCTGTATCACCGCCGGAATAATAATCAGGGGATTCAAATAGGCAACACATGGACAGACCATACTCAGGCCAATCGGCAAGGCAAAGGCTGCCGTGACCGCCGCGGTTGAACTTTTCAGACGTGCACTGAAATACATCCCAAGGCCCAGCAGAAAATAGACACAGCCGGCCAGCTCCAGCGGCACCGTCAATAGCGACAGCGGACTGAGCACACCGGCGGCGGTGAATACAATCAGATGAATTCCGATCCACAACCACACCGGCATGGTTCGCCGCACCACCGCCCAGACCTTGCCCATCAGAATCTGCCGGTCATCCAGCGGCGTCGTCAGCAGAGATATCCAGGTGCGTGCCTCTTTTTCCACCACGATGGCGCGGGCCGACAGCGACATGACCTGCAGCATGGCCCATATAATCAGCAGCTCGATGACCGCAATATGAAATCCTTCTTCGCGAAGCCAGCCGCAATAGGCAACCCCGCCATACAGGCCGCAGATCGTCAGTGCCATCACAATGTTCATCCATTGATGCCCAAACCCCCACAAACCCGCCCTGGACAGTTCTTTGCGTGTCACCGGATTCATTCCTTCGGGGAATGTCATCAGCGGCGCTGCCGTTTCCGCAGCGGCTGGAGACGGCCTGCTGCGCAGCCGCCGCAGCCATCGCTGTGCGAAACCGACCTGGTGCCGGGTCGTGACCGTGCGTACTTTGCGTATGCACAATCCCATCAGCACGATGCAAAATCCCAGCATGGACAGACAATGCACCGGCCAGGGATAGACCGCAGACGCCGAGCTTTGGGCACCCAGCAGGGATTTGCTGACCACTGTAAAAGCCACAAATGGATTTAACAAAACGAGTACGGCCTCAACCCAGTCAGGAATTTGAACAGGCAGCCCTTTAAGTCCGGTCAGAAGCAGGGGTGATGCCACATAGAATACCAGGCAGGTCAGCAGGGTCAGGTAAATGACCTGATAAGCGGGTCGGCGGGAAATCGAATACCACAGGCTGATCAGCCCCGCGGTCATTGCCGCGGTAAGGATGATGCAGGTCCCGGCGATCAGAAAATTCCACGGCACACCGCCCATGCTGCGCAGGATGGATAGAATCGGCATGGATATTCCCGCCAGCAGCATCAACTGCCACAGTCGGGCAAAGAGCTTACCCAGGACAATCTGAATGCAGGTCACCGGGCTGCTCAGCAGCGAATCGAGCGTATTTTTGCGAATCTCATCCGATATCGCACTGCTGAGCATCACCACCGCCAGAAGTTGGAGAACAATAAATTCAAACCAGAAAATCGTCATGGTCGTGCTCAGCGCCACCTGCGACATGCGGGAGGCCTGATACAGAGCCGCTCCGCCGGCTGCCGGGCCTATCACAGCCAAAAACCAGACCTGGGCCAGGATGAGCGTCAGCAGCACAATGTAGCCGGTGCGAAGAAAATAATACCGCTTGCGACGGCTGGTAACACGCAGCTCTTTGTCCAGAATCGGCCCCACGACGCGATAGAAACCGAGCCTGTCGGCCAGATACTCCCATTGTTCAGCCAGGGCATTCAGTGTCTGTATGGTCGAACTCATTCGACGGTTCCTTAATGCACCAGGCCCTGGGTCAATTGCAGGAAGGCCTGATCCAGTTTGACCTGTTCAGGCTCAAGACTGATTAAATCCAGCCCAGCCTGCACCAGCGTTCGGGCAATCAGGGCGTTGGCCGCGTTGCCGTCCTTGCAGGATACGGTTAAGGCATCCCCGATCTGCTGGACTTGTTCGATTTCCGGCAGCGCCCCCAGCAATGCCGCGGCCTGCTCGGTATTGGCCGCGACACGGACGCGAACCTTGCTGTGAACGCCCAGCTTCTGGCGAATCTGCTCCATCGTGCCTGAAAAAACCAGCTTGCCCTGCTCGACAATGCCGACATGGTCGCAGATTTCCTCCAGTTCGCTGAGGATATGGCTGGAAATCATAATAGTCTTGCCCATGCGTTTCAATTCCCGCAGCAGTTCCTTGATTTCAATTCGGGCACGCGGATCCAGACCGCTGGCCGGTTCGTCCAGAATCAGGGCCTTGGGGTCGTGAATCAGCACGCGAGCGAGCCCCAGCCGCTGCTGCATACCGCGGGACAGGCTGTCCACGGTGGCGTGCTTTTTGCCCACCAGATCGGTCAATTCCAGAACGCCTTCGACAATCCCTTTGCGTTTTCCCGGGGGGATGTCAAATGCCGCGGCAAAGAATTCAAGGTATTCAAACACCTTCAGGTCGTCATAGACGCCCATGAAATCCGGCATATAGCCGACCACCCGGCGGACCTTCTGGCCGCTGGTTGCAACGTCCATCCCGTCGATGTAGGCCTTGCCCGATGTCGGTTCCAGCAGTGTTGCCAGAATACGCATGGTGGTCGTCTTGCCGGCGCCGTTGGGGCCGATGAAGCCGAAGATATCCCCTGCCGCAATCGTCAGGTCCAGATTCGACAATGCGGTTAAAGCTCCATATTGCTTGGTTAAACCCTTGGTCTCAATCATAATTCACCTTCCGTTATCCTGAGTGATTCTGGTTACTTGTCGTACATACTGCAAATGATTCTGGCCGAATGTCCGGTCTTTAAGACCCAATGGAATCGGCGGCTGGTCGTATTCGGCACAGACCACCGCCATCGTGCCGGTCTGGAGATAGGCTGCCATCGCTTCGCTCCGCTGACGGGCACCCTGCGACCAGCATACCGCCGCCAGATAATCCGGCCGCTGCTGCTCTGGGCTGTCGTAATAATACGGATTGATGGCTCTTGTAGAGCCTCCCCAGTTCATCCAGCTATCTCCGGTTGTAATCGAGCCGCTGAATTCACGGCTGGCCCCGGCTTCGACACGGTCAAACGCCAACAGCCGTCCATCCCTGAGCAGGACAACGCCTCGAAGGATGGCCTGCAAACCCCGATTTTCAACCACCACCCTGATGGCTTCGCCGTTTTGGGTAATGGTCGCTTTCATCGGCAATGAGGGTATCGGCTCTTCCACCAGAAGGCACTGCATCGTCCAGATATGAACCGGTATTAAAGACGGCAGATTTCCGCCGTCGTATTGATTGCAATAGAGGGTTCGCATCGCCTTCTGACGCGAATAGGAATACATATAGTCCTGTGAGGGCGCCACCGCCGACCACCATTGCCTGGGTTTCAATTTGGTGGGCACATACGATTCACTGCCGGGGGAGAACAGCCCGCAATAGCCCGTGTTCCAGCCGGCGCCGCCGGCAAATCCATCGCTGACGGATACGGCACGAACCTGCATATCGCCGGCACGCAGGGCCTGGACACCCCAGTAGGAGCCTGCCGAGAAAATCACGATCCAGGCCGCACAGGTCACCCAGGTCCAGGGCAGTTTATCGATTTTTTTGAGCAGCAGATAATCCACCGGCCCCAGCAGCACCGCCAGCAGGACCAGCAGCAGCACCACCCACCAGACACTCAGCGGACGCATCTGCGGGATATCATAGAGAAACTCCATCACCCGGTTGGCCGCTGACAGGCCCGGATTGACACGATAATTATAGGAACGGCGGTATTGATTGCCTGTATTCGCATCTTTTTCACTGGGCAGGTCGGATTTGCATACCAGCTTTCGCGACAATGCCCCAGGCTTAATACCCATCAATGCTGAATCCTCACTTTCAAGAATCTTGTTTCCGGCATTGTCCAAGGCTTCTTCCACGGGCTCTTCCAGGATCTTTCCCAGCCAGCGAATCCACAGTCTTTCCGGTTCTTTTTTGAAAGCCTCGGCCAGCAGGTCGGGGTCAAATCCCAGCACCGCCGCCTTGCCGAAGCCCGTCCAGCCCGAGGCAAAAACGCCCTGGCCGCTGCTGTCGGACTCAAGTTTCCACAGAACCGCATCGGGCCGCAGTGTGATGGGCCAGGCAGGCACGATTGCCCCAGTGCCGGCTTTATCCAGTGCGGCATCGACGTTCATCTGCTGCTGCTGGGCAATATCCAGCGGCAGCATCGTAAGCAGCGGACAATCGACGGGCATGGGGTTGGACCCCAGAATCACCATCAGCCGGCCGCCGTTGGAGACCCACTCGGTCACGGCCTTCCACTGTTCGGCGCGGATGCTGTCCCATTGCAGGTCATAGAGAACCAGCGCATCCAGACAGACATAGCCGGTCCAGTCCCACGGCATGGCTCTGGGCAGTTTATCTTTCAGGTACACCTCGCCGGTTCCCTCGCCGCAAATCGTCGCGGTTTTTTCCGGCAGCATCACCAGGCCGAATTTTCCGCGTCCGACAAGGCCAATCAGCAAATCCTGCTGGTTGACGGCCATCAGGCCGCGGCTGTTTTGAGAATAATCCCATAACATAAAGTCGCTGGACCAGACCACCCGGCCGTGGTCGTCTTTAATCTGCGCCGTGCAACTATCGGCGGCATACGTCAGCTTGGTTGACAGCGGCACATACAGCGGCATCTGCGGCGTCAGTACAAACTCATGGGCGACATTGAGCCGGTTCAGGCCGTCCTGCTGGCCGGACAGCTCAATCCGACCGGCAAACGGCTCTTTGAGTGTGCCGGAGATATTGATTTCCACCGGCATCCATTCCATCGGCTTGTAGCAGCCGTCCCAGCCGAAAAATACATCCACATTCAGCGGCGACTCCCTGGCCGCAAAACCCACCCCGGCCATACACCACATTAACACTATTACTTTTAACCATCGATACATAACTTTGCCCCTTATATTCATTTCAGTTATTTCGTTTTAAAATATTCGCCGTCGAATCAGGCGTTGAGTTATCGCCAGAAGCACGAATGACACGATACCATATAACACCAATGCCCCGAACACAAATATTGTCGAAGGAATTGCACCATTCAAACTATCTATTGGCCATCTGTACTCATCCTGCAAGATTGCATCAAGCTGCACAAAAGGATTCAGGCAAAGCAAACAGTCAAAAAACCACATGCAATACCCGAAGAAACTATTGTAGGAATGCCAGGGATAGTTAGAACTTATCAAACGATATATTCCCAGTCCCCAGCAAACTGCCAGAGAAAGGGTTGTTAATACGACCGATGTGGCTGTTTTGCGGACCAGGCTGCCCCAGAAAAGCCCTGATACACAAATCCAAATAAACAGTTGGCCGGCAATCGGTAAAACAAGCAAAAATGTAACCGGGTGCCATTGGCTGACATAAATCAAAACCCACAGAAGCCCCAGTACAGAAAGCCAGTAAACGCAGGTTTTTTTGATGATGCCGACGACCTTGCCCAGAAGTATCGTCCATCCCGACAAGGGCGTCGCCAGCAATATCGGCCAGGTCCCATTTTCCTTTTCAGCACTAATCGCTCCGGCGGAAAACAGCAAGGTCAGGACAAATGGGGACAAGCCGATTAAACACATAAGCAATGGAATAAGCACCTCAATCCATTTCATGGAGGTTTGCTCTCCGGCAATCGACAACAATAATATAAGATTGATTAAAGCCAGCGGAGAGACAATCGCAGCCAATTTCAGCTTTCGCCGCCGCAGCATCGGGGTTCGCAATTCCTTCCAGACCATCGCGTTGCCCGTTACCGTCCGCAGCGGTTTGAGTTCAATCGGTTTTCCGCCGATGGGCCGCTGGGCTTTTTCAGAGGGTTCCGTAAACCACCGGGTCAGCCGGCTTTGACCTGAAAATAACTGATAGCCTTTTTTTCGTACACGTTTTGCAGACCAGATCAATAAACCGAATGAAACAATTAGCTGAAAAATACACAACACCCCATAAGGAACAGCCGCAGGATACGAAATCCTCTGATGCAATATCCTCTGCTCCAATAATGCAAAATCAACCAGCTTAACAATTAAATCATGATAATCAAAATATCTTCCTTGATACAGGGCTGTTTCCACCAACACGAAAATGTTGAGTGGATTGATATACCCCAGCCAATGGCCTCTGGGCAAACACTGCGGGACTACGACATAGGCCATCGTCAACAGCAGCAGTGTAACAATCATGACCACGGTGGCTCGCTTAAAATAGGTCGAAACCCACACTGTCGTCAGGCCCGCCGTCAGCGAACAGCAGAACGTCAGCCCCGTTGCCGCGGCAATAAATCGCCAGTCCAGTCCGCCATAAATACCCATCATCATCAGAATCGGCACACTTTGCAGCATCAGCATCACCAGTTGCGACAATGCCGACAGCAGCTTGCCCGCCACCATCTGAAAGCCCGAAATCGGCGTAGTCATCAGCACCCCGAGCGTCCGTTTGGCGATTTCCTCACTGAACGCCCCGGACAGCAGGATCACCGAGGCCATCGGCAGCGTGAGAAACTGAAACCACATCACTCTGGATGTGATATGGATAACTCCCTCGGCCATACGGGCCTGCTGCAGCGGGATGGGCGTCCGTCCGACATAAAACGCATCCGTCCAGTACGGCAGAACCATCAGCAGCAGCCCGATCACATACAGCAGACGATAGCCATAGGTTCGCTTGCGCCGGCTGGCCGTGCGAAGCTCCTTATCCAGAGACGGCCCCGCCAGCCGCATCGGGCTGATGCGCCAAAGCCGTTCACTGAATCGCAGCCGGAATGTATCCATTGCCGCCAGCATCGTTTAATTGTCTTCGCTCCTTAACACTATCTATAACTTCATTTTACCCGTATAAACCCACCACTCCAGCAGGCACAACCCCAGCGCCGCCAGCACCAGGTACGGCCACAGCGGCAGATTCGCCCGCGACAAGGGTTTAGTTTCCGCCTTGACTTCCTGTCCCGACAAGGTCAGGGTCTTGAGCGGCTCAACCCGGCTTTCCTGTTCATCGTTGAGATTGACTGCAAAATACTTTGCCTCGCGTCCGGCAAAGTCCATCCGATACAATCCCGCATGTTCCGCCGCCGGCAGCCGGACCAGCCTGGCATCCGTAGCAGTCAGCTTCAGCGACTCTATTCCCGGCCCGGTCACGGTGGTTTCCATCCTGGCCGGCAATCCCTCGACGATAATCGGCTCGCCCGGCCGCAGCGAGCCATCGGTCTCGGCGGAGGCCTGGGCGGCCAGATACTGCATCGCATTATAACAATACAGCACAAAGCCTGGTTCAAACGGCCAGTTGGTCGCCAGCACATCAAACGCCGTCAGGATAAACACACTGCCCTGACGCCGCAGCACGCTGATGGCCGGCCCTTTGGTAAATTCAGCCAGGATTTCCGCATCCCGCGGCATCTGGAGCATCAGCCCCCGAGCCGCAAACAGGGTATTCAAATTCACATACTGCAAGACCGGATGACGTGCCCGCCAGTCGGCCACAAACTGGCTTTCCAGCTCGCCGCCGACAGAGACATCGATTCCGGTCGGCGGCTGCCCGAACACCAGGTACCGGGCACGCGGCCGCGTCTGAATCGTGACATTATCCAGCACAATCACATCATAAGGCTGCTGGACCACAAAATCCGTGTTTGCTTTTGCTTCAAACTCCGCCGCGGTCATTTCATCCAGCCGGGCCGGGCCGCAGGCCTTCAGGGCCGACCGCAGCACCGCATTTCCTGCCGACACCAGCGCAATCGACAGATTCTTCCGTGCCGACACCACCGCATAGGCCGTATTATCCGCCAACAGGGCATCCGCCTTCAAAACCCGCACACGGACCACCGCCGCCTCGTCGCTGCGGAAAGAAAACTCCATCGACATCTTGCCCGCCAGCATCGTCTGGCCATCCGAAGCAAGGCTTTCTTTGTCCACATTCACCGGACGGACGGAAACCACCGTCTCATTGACTGCAAACTCCACATCCGACGCCGCCGGATTCGGGCCATAATTGCCCAGCGTCAAAAAGACATCCACGCGCTGGGTATCTTCAAAATCCCGCCGGGCCTGCATGGCAATAATCCCCAGATTATCCGGGTGTTGTCCTATCGCATAATATTCCAATTCATCCTGACCGACAGCCTGCTGCGCGAGGTCTTCAATCCGCCCATCGGAAAACAGCAGCAGACGGGCCGGCGCTTCTGCACTCTGGTTATTGGCATCGGCCTCAACCGGCTGAGCAAACGCCCGCGCCGCAACAAGGGCCTGCCCAATCTGCGAGGCCCCATCTCCCGGCTCAATGGCATCGATTGCCCGAAGAAGCTGCTGGCGGTCCGAGGTAAAATTGCAGACAACCCTGGCCGTTTTGTCAAATGCAATCGCCATCACCTGCGTCTGAGCCCGATTCAGGGAAAACAGCCTGTCTTTGGGAAGCGACTCGATAAAAACCCTGGCCTGCCGCTTGGCCTCGGCCAGCCGGCTGGGCAGGACATCCGTCGCATTCATACTGGCCGAACGGTCAATCAGCAAAACATACCGCTTAGGCCCTGTACCCATCATCCGCAGCACCGGCCCGGCCAGCGCCAGCAGAATCGCCCCCAGTGCCAGCAACTGAAGCAGCAGCAGAATATTGCGGCGTATTTTCTGAAACGGCGCATTGACCTGCAGATCCTGAATCGCCTTTTTCCACAGCAGCGTACTGGAGATCAACTGCTCCCGACGCTTGAGCTTCAGGAAATACAGCAGGACCAGCAGCGGCACACTCACTGCCGCCGCCCAGATTCCCATCATTGGACTAAGCCATTCCATCGTATTATATTCTATCTATTTTAATAATCCTGATTTTCGCAGCGTATTGAGCGTCAGCCGCTCCGCCGAAGCATCACTGCCGGCCAGTACATACCCGGCCCCATGCCGCGTACAAAACTGCTGCAACTGGTCGCAATAGGACGCCAGCGTCTTGCGGTAATAACTCAACAATGCCGCACTCATGGTCACTTCCGCCGTATCGGCGTCCTCGACATCCACCAGCTTCAAATCCCCGCTCAGCGTCGGCTGGCGTTCTTCCGGACTGAGCGTCTGAATCACATACACATCATAATGCCGGCTGAACAGCCGCTTCAATCCCGCCTCGTAGCCTTCCTTGAACAGCATATCCGACAGCACCACCACTACGCCGGACCCGATGCGATCCTGAACCACCTGTTTACAGGCCTTCTCAAAGGCCGTCGGGCCGCCGTTTTCGACCGTCAGTAAAAACTCCGCCAGCCGCGATATGCATCCCCGCCCGCGCTGGTTGGCAAGCTGCAGGGTAACACCGTCGGCAAAGGCACTGATGGCAACGCGGTTATGATGCACCACGCCGACATAGCCCAGCGCCGCAGCCATCTTGCGGATAAACAGGGCCTTGCTGGACTGGCCCATGGTGGTCGATTCGCTGACATCCATCAGAATATGCAGCGTCAAATCCTGCTCTTCCAGAAACAGCTTCAAAAACAACTGCTCCAGGCGGGCATAGATATTCCAGTCCAGAAACCGCAAATCATCGCCTGTGGTGTACTGCCGATGGTCGGCAAACTCCACGCTTTGCCCGCGACGCTTGCTGAGCCGCTGGCCCTGGGTCTGCCCCCGCAGCATCCGGCGGCTGGCCAGATCCAGTCCATCCAGCCGCACCATGAACTGAGGGTCCAGCAGATCCGTCAATTTCCGTTTTGTATGCGTGATGGGTTCCATACTTGCCACTTATGACTTTTCCGGGCCGGTCGTCGGTACCTGATTGAGAATATCAGCCAGAATATCATCGCTGGTCATACCCTCGGCCTGCCCTTCAAAGTTCAGCAGAATGCGATGCCGCAGGGCCGGCAGGACCGATTTGCGAATATCCTCAAAGCTGACATGGTAGCGCTTGTCCATCATGGCCCGCACCTTGGCTGACAGCATCAGGGCCTGCACACCGCGGGGCGAGGAGCCGAATCGCACAAACTGGTTGACTTTTTCGGTTGCGTATTGTCCTTTCGGATGCGTCGCCAGTGTCAGCCGGATGGCGTAATCCTGCACATGGTCGGCCGCGGCTACCTTGCGAACCAGCCGCTGGGCTTCCAGAATCTGCTCGGCATTGAGAATCGGATTGACCTGCGGCGTATGCCCCGTTGTCGTCCGGTCCAGGATAAACTTTAATTCGTCGCGGCTGCTGTAAGGCACCAGCAGCTTGAAGAAAAACCGGTCAAGCTGGGCTTCCGGCAATGGATACGTACCCTCCTGCTCAATCGGATTTTGTGTCGCCAGCACCAGAAACGGCTCCGGCAGGCGATGAATCGTCCCGCCGCTGGTGACCGAATGTTCCTGCATCGCCTCCAGCATCGCCGACTGCGTCTTGGGCGTGGCACGGTTGATTTCATCGGCCAGGATAATCTGCCCGAACACCGGCCCCGGCTGGAACTCAAACGCCCGCCGGCCGGAGGCAGGGTCTTCCAGAATAATATGCGTGCCGATGATATCCGCCGGCATCAAATCCGGCGTAAACTGGATGCGGCGAAACGACAGCGACAGCGCCGAACTCAGCGTCCGCACCAACAGCGTCTTGCCCAGTCCCGGCACCCCTTCCAGCAGCACATGCCCGCCGGCAAACAGACTGATCAGCACATCGTCCACAATAGTCTGATGTCCCACAATCACCTTGCCGACTTCCGCCGCAAGCGATTCAAACGTACTGCGAAAGTGTTCACATTGTTTCTGTACTTCCTCTATCGGCGCCATACTATGCCTCCCGTTTTATGCATATTGTCAAAATTCGTATCATTCCTGTTCCTTTTTGCCCGCGGCTTTCCGCTTGGCCTTCAATAATTGATCGATATGTCCGTCCGGGGCGGGCTGCTCAGCTTTGGGCTTGGTCTCAGCCGCCGCAGGCTTTTCGACCGGTTTCTCTTCCTGTACAACCTTTGTTTTGGGGACTTCCCGTGCGGGCGTATCCTTGGGTGCTTGATACCGTTTGGCGGCATGAACCGTCAACTGCTGATGAACGGTCTTTTGCTTGGCCTTCAGCTTGGCCAGGGTAGCATCGGCCTGCTCGGCCTTGCTGCTGCGTTTGAAGAAACTCAGTGTGCGTCGTGCCATCGCGGCAAAATCCAGCGACACCCGGCGCGTCGCCACATCCATCAGAAACACCCCCACCCAGATCAGCATCAATAGTTCCAGCAGCGAGGTTTCCGTCCGCGGAAATTTCAGGCCCTCGGCATTGAACAAATCCGCCCGGGCAGGTTCCGCCGACAGCATTCTGCCGCCGGTGATGGAGCAGATTTCATTGAGCAGCGCCGCGTTATCTTTCATGTCTTTGAATTCCGGCGCAAAGGGAACCGTAATCGGCGTCTGCATCAGTCGAACAGGATTCCCCTCCCCACCGGCCCGCTGATACCGCAGATTGACCAGGTAGCTGCCCGCCGGCCCCGCCTCATAACTGCCGCGATACTGCCCCGGCCCAACCTGATTCAAAGGCAGCGGTCTGCTCTGCATATCCGGCCCAATCACCGTCGCCTCCAGGCTCGTCATCGGCGCCGCACCTTCCTTGCCGGTCGATGCATCCACATACACCGTAACCTGCCGCCCGCTGACATCGGTGATCACTTCGCAATCCGTCGGCTGCGCCGGCCGGGCCGTCCATCGCACAAGCTGTTCCCAGAACCGCTCGTATCCGCTCCACGCCAGCCACTGCGTCGCCCACCGGGCATCCGCCGACGTCGTCATCGCTGCACAGCGCCCCAGGCCGGACTGGCATGTCGCCAGAATGGGGTCCCCCTCCGGACTGCTCAGTACCGTCTGCGCCAGACCCGCCTTCGGCCCGGTCAGAATATACCCGTCCAGTCCCGGCAGCGGCCCGGACAATCCCCGCAGGATTTCACTGAGGCCGAATGTAACCTGCGGGACAAAACTGGTTTCAATAATCAGCGGGCGACGAACCACCTGGGCTTCTTTGACAAAGATTTTCGGAATGTCCCCGGGATTCACCACCTGATAAAATCGCCCTTTGGCTCCCTTGGCAATATTAAACAGCAAAGGGCCGTCCGCTTCTTCACTGACGGCAACCGTCGAAATGGTGATTTGGCTTTGTGCAATTTTTTCCCCCATTTCAATGCAGAATTCCCGATCGGAGGTCTGCCCGTCCGTCAGCAGAATAATATGCTTGATCGCCGCCGTAGCCTCAGTCAGGGCCTCATAGGCTTTTTCCATCCCCAGCCCCATCGTGGTCCCGCCGCCGGATTCAATGCTGCCGATTCTGCCGACAATCGCCTCTTTATCTTCTGCCGAAGTCATCGGCACCAGCCAGTGGCTGGCTCCGTCGAAAACCACCACACCGACCAGATCCTGACGACTCAGCAAACGCACCGCCGCCGCCGCCGCGACCTTGGACATCTGCAGTTTATCGCCGGCCATGGAGCCGCTGCGGTCTATGACCAGCACCAGCGCCCCCTTGGGCATCTGCTTCTTTTGCGGCGGGTCCAGCTCCACCGGCAGAATCCCGGCCACCGGAGAACCAATCCAGCCGCCGGCCCCGAATGCCTGCGGGCCGCCCACCATAATCAATCCGCCGCCCAGATCGGTGACAAATCGACACAGCATCCGCTGCTGTTCCATGCTGAACAAACTGCAATCCATATCCACCAGGACAATCGCATCCGTATCCATCAGCCGGGTCAGGCTGTCGGGCATATCGGCAATCGGCATATAATGGGCCTGAATCTGGCTGTTCTGCAGCACGGCGGCCAGCGCCGGGCCGGCCTGACTGTCGCTGTCCATTACAATCACCTGCCCCGGACCGGCCACATAGGTCAACCCCGAGGCGCGATTATTCTGACTGATGCGATCCTGATTTTGGCCTTCCGGCACAAAGACCGCCTCAAATTCATGCAGTCCCCGCGTCCCCAGCGGCACCGAGATGGTTTTCACATTGATGCCGGGCTGTAATTCGATCATCACCGCCATCTCCGCAGATGCCGCATCCAGATCCACCGGCTGGCCATTCATCGACAGGAATAAGCGGCCCGCCACCGTGGTTGTGCTGTCCAGAACAAATCGCAGGGCAATCGTCTGTCCGCTGCGGGCGGTGGCCGGTGTCGCAAGATTTTTAAACACCACCTCACGGTCATACACATATCGCAGTGGCAGCACATCAATCGGGATGCCGTTCATCGCGGCAAGCTGAGCCGCCGACCGTACATCGCCTTCGGTTTCGTTGCCATCGCTGGCAAACAGAATCCGCACCGCGGTATTGGGCGGTGCAATCGCCATCGCCGCGGCAATGCCGTCCGCCAAACGGCTTTGTTCCCCGCGCAGCGCCGTATTGCGTTCGCGCAGCTCCATCCCCGGCCCGGCCAGTTTCGAAATACTGGCTTTTTCCGCCACCTCCACCACGGCAAGCTGACTGCCTTCAGGCCTTTTCTTCAGGGCCTTGTCGAGGTAATCTTTCATCGCCGCGCCCAGCTCGGCAGGAATGGACAGGCTTCGGTCCAGAACCGCAACCACCGTAACCTGCTTATTGGTCTGCACCCGGGTCAACTGTCCCAGCATAGCCGCCAGCAGCACAATGAGTAAAATCCGCCAGCCTAATGCAAACAATCGCCGCACTCGCCCCAGCGAGCTTAAGCTGTGCCGGGCCAGCCACAGAACCGGCACCAGCGCCAGCAGCGCCGCCAAACCCCACGGCTGTGCAAAATAAAACGATGTTGTTGTTATGTCCGTCACCACATGGCCCGTTTATGTTCTATCCATAAATCCACCTGCAATCTTCTGTCAATGACAACCCTGTCCTCAGAGAAGTCCAAATAAATCACCAAAAAAAATGGAAAACAAAAATGGAGATACCTGCCTTGACGCGAAATCAGTCCCCCTCTTGTTCCAGATTTCCAAAATAACTTTTGACCGCCTTCTCATATTTTTTGGGAATCTGGTTCTCATCAATGGCCTGTGCCGCCGAATCACGACCGGCCTGAATGACCTCCTTAAGCTCACGGGTTGCCGCTCCTTTTTCCTGGGTATCCTTGAAATACCAGCTTGCGATCACGGGACCCTGCTCAATCGTCTGGCCTTTGATTTTGGTGGACTTGGCTGCGGTGTCTTCCACATCCTGACTTTCCCGTTCATCCAATCCCCGAGCACCCCGGCCAATCCCCTTGCCATTTTCCAGCGAAGAGTCCTCCCCAACAGATACTTTCCACTGCCCCATGCCCTCGCCGAGAGCCGCCATCGCCTGTTCGATCTGTTCCATAGCCGCTTCACTCAGACGGGCCTGTTCTGCCAACTCCTCCAGCGACTGCAATTCATTCAATATCCCTTCCATAGAGGAACCGCTGCCGTCCATCCCGGCCGCCGCCATCGCCAGAGCTGAACAGGATTTTCCCGCCGCCTGGCAGGCCTTCACTTTATCCACCAGCCGCTGGATGGTCTCAGGCTTAAGACCCTGTTTCTCAAGCAGCTTTTTAAGCTGTTCGGGATCCATGCTGGCAAGTTTCTTATCCAGTCCCTGTTTCTGAAGCTCCTGCTCCAGTTCTTTTCGTTGAGCCGCGGCCTGCTCCAGTTGTTTGGCAAGTTTCTGAAACTGCTCCCGCATCGCCTGTTTCTGCTGTTCCGACATTTGCCCCTCAGCCAGTTGTTTCTGCATCTGCTGCAATTGCGATGCCGCCTGTTTAAAATCGCTTTGCGACAAAGCCTTGGCAAAATCCTTCAGCGGATTGTCGCCGGAATCGGTTTTTAATTGACTCAGCATCTTGTCCAGGCTGGCCAGCGACTCCGCCGCCTGGTCTTTTTGCATCTGCTTGATGCGATCGGATAAATCCCCCAGTTTTTTGATGGCATCCCGCTTGGCATCCTCCGGCAGTGTCCCGGCCGCCGGCAGTTCAAACTTGGCCAGTTCCGAAGACAATTCCGAATTGCCCAATTGCTTGACGACCGTGCTGACCTGACCGACGGTTTGCTCAATCTGTTTTTGAGCGGTTTGAAGCTGCCGGACAAGCTCCTGCTGTTCCTCTTTTCTCTTCAAAACCCCCAATACATCGTACTGCGGCAAAAATGTCAGCAAAAGACCAAAAATACACCATGCCCCCATCGCATAAAACCAGCCTCTGCCAATGAATAATGGGAAATGGCCTCGTATGTTAATCTGGGATATTTTATCCCTCGCCTCAGCACATGCCGCCTGTGCAAATTCATCTTCCGAAGCTGCCAGGGCCAAAGCCGTGCTGACTCGCTCCTTCAGTTGAAGCCGCTGATCAATCAGAATGGCTGTCTCCATCCGCCGGGGGAATCGACTTATCCATATAATCAAAATACCCAATGCTGCACAGCCAATTGAAAACCAGATGACAGGAGAAATCAGGATAGGATAAGCCAGCAATTTTTCGACCAGAATTCCCGCGATGAATCCAAACGCCCCAATACACAAACACCAGCCCGTCAGATAAACAAGCAAACCCGTCGCTCGTCTCATCCGAACCCGACTCAGTATCTTTTCCAGCTCCCTCGACACTGCTATTCCCTTTTAATAAACTCCTCTATATGCCGGTACCTATCAATATCTATATCAATAGACACACGAAAGTTCTTTCAGTTTCGTTTTTTTACGCAATGTTTACCAACATCATCTATTTTATAGATGTAAAACTACATTGTCAATCCTGTTCATCTCTTAATAAGATTTTCAAGGCTTGGCAACAATCACAAACCCTCCCCGCGGCTGCATCTCAATCGTTGCCTTTCGTAAGGCAGTTTTTTCCAGCGTGTTCTGACTGAAAGTCCTTTCTGCACCATCCGTTATCAGGATTCCTTTGGCATTGCCCGGGATGAAAGACAAATCGAGAGAGATACTCTTCTTATCATTAGTACCATTAATTCCAGCGATATACCAGGTATCGCCATGCTTGCGAGCCATCACAACATACTGACCTGGGTAGCCGTCCACAAAATGCGTCGTATCCCATGCGGCCGGGACAGTTTGCAGAAATTCGACTACAACCTCCGGCATCAGCTTGAACTCCTCCGGCACCAGCCCGAAATGCTGGACTCCGGATTCAAAAACGACCGACAAAGCCAATTCAAAGGCCAGTGTGGTCTTGAGGCGTACCCCGCGGATTCTGGGATTAAAGACGATTGGCGTAAAATCCATCGACCCTATCGCATTTCGGGTAAACGGCAGCACGGTACAATGCTGGGCCTGAAGGTCTGCATTCCGCTGGTCAAAGGTGCAATACTCCATCCCTTTGACCGCCTCCATCGACACCAGATTGGGATAAGTCCTTTGCCAGCCGCGAGGGATCGTTGCCCCGTGACAATTGACCATAATCCCAAAATCCGCGGCATCCTTGAAAAGATCAATATAAAGCTGCATGGTGGCCTGCTTGTCGCCGCCAAAGAAATCCACCTTAACTCCTTTTACGCCCATCTTTTGCAGCCGGGCAAACTCCTCCCGACGTACCGACTTCTCGTGCATCCTGTTTTTGGGCGACATGGGGGCATCATTCCATTGTCCATTGGAGTTATACCACAGGATTACGTCCACATTCTTAGCTTTAGCCCTCTGGACAAACTCGGTCATCTTCTCATAACCAATGTTGGTATCCCAGTTTGCATCGATGAGGATATACTCCCATTTCATTTGGGCGGCAAAATCGAGGAATTGCTCGGCCACCGGCAGCGTAGAACTTTCATCGCTGTATCGCAGCCAATGCCAGGCGGCTTTGCCGGGTTTGACAAAATTGGCTTCGTTTAGTTTTGACGGCGAGGCAACATCGGTCATCAGGGTGGACTCTATCACGGGGCCAAGCGTCCGGCCGATGACGATAATCCGCCAGGGAGAGACAAACGGCAGTTGAATTACCGGACTGACGGGGTCCTGTTCGCCGCGATGTTCTTTGGGATGCGGAAAGGCGATATGATATATCCCTCCTGTGGAATCATGGGCCAGCCTTGCGGCACAATATTGTCCATCGACATCGGTATCACACAGAAGAACCCAGACATTGTCCGGTGTTTTAAACAGAGCAGGGAAAGACCAGCCTTCTCCTATGGGCGAAGGTTTGCCGACCGGCTGCTCGATGACATAATGTTCTTCGTAAGATGGCTGGGTACGTGACCAGCCGGACTGGCCGGGCTGCATGGGGTGAAGCCAGGACACGGTTTCCGGGGCAAAGGCAAAGCCGGTATGTTCCCGCGTTACACTACAGGTCTTATCGGATTTATCCGGAAACGCATAGCGGAATGCGACACCGTCGTTGGACACCTGAAAGATAACCTGCATGGCACTACCCTGAGGATTTTTCAGGGTAAAGACTTTGCGATTGGCCTGATACAGGCAGTGCTTCTTCTTGCCCACAAGCATATCATACTGGTCCCTGACGGTCTCGGTTTTTGAGACCTCAGCAAGAGTCAGCTTGTCAGCAAACGACTGGTCATCCCGAACCAGCCCCAGCGATGAAGGCTTTATCACCTCTTTGTTGTCCATCCGAACCGCATAGACCGGTTTTCCCTCGTCAGTCAGACTGAACGCCACCTGAATCTTTGCGTCCGGGCTGGATACGAAATCCGACATGGCTGCACATCCTGTGCAGGATAAACCCAACAAAAAACCCATCAATATAATATATATCCATGTAAGCCTGTTTTTAGCCATGTGCCTGTCTCCTGCAGGATTCCTGATATTTTACACGATATTGTTTCGTGTTTTCCCATCCATTGCTCCATCTTCCGAATCAATAATATTGACCATCTTCCGGAGCTGCTCGACGGTCAGAACATTCCTGGCCGCCAGCAGTCGAATAACTGCCGCCAGATAGAGCTTAAGTTGATCACTTTCTCGCCGGAGCTTGAGCAGTTCTTCATCCTGCGACTGTGAGTCTGTATGCATCTCCATCAGCGAGGCCTTTAATATCCTGATGTCTTCTTCGCAATCCTGAATATCGAGTCGATTGCCGACATCGCCTAAAAATAAGGTACGCGCCCAACCCATAATCCACTCCCTTTCGTATTGATGGTTTACAACAACACTAATCACATAACAGGCGTCATTGCACGCCTGTACGATTTTTGAGCCTGAGTATTATTCGCTTTTTTTGCGGATCATCGGCACAACCAGGACCGAACAGGACGCCTTGCGGACGACCTTTTCGACCACATTGCCGAAAAAGGTCTTCTGAAACGAGCTTTTACCGTGACGCCCCATCACAATAAGGTCAATGTTTTGTTTTTGGGCATAGTCAAGAATTTCCAGCGAATCCCTGCCGACACGAAATTCAGCTTTAAACTCCATATCCTTTGGGATTCGGCTGCGATACCACTGGTTGACCCGATCATCGATATCCTGCCTGGCCTTCTGGTCCACATTGTCGGCTTCGTAGATATAGGTTTTCCAGAACTGGGCATCGGATTCGGGAACCACATGCAGCAGCGTCAGTTGGCAACCCGGATTTCGCATCGTCAGCCAGAGGGCGTATTCAAACGCAAAATCTGAATCCTCGGAAAAATCCGTACAGAACAGAATGCGTTTAAACGGCGTTTTCAGATCCAGCGTTTCATTCATCATTATGGCTCCAGGGGAACTGAAACAGGTTGTATCTGGTTAAACCACTCCGGCAGACAGGTAATGATCTGCGGAAATATCATCATTAATGCCGTCGCGGCAACCAGGGCCAGCAGAAACGGCATGGCCCCTCTGAAAATGGTCTGCAACGGAATATCTCGTTCCATCCCGCTGACGACATAGACACACACGCCGACCGGCGGGGTAATCGCACCCATCTGTGTGACCAGCACAATCACCACGCCAAACCAGATGGGATGATAGCCAAGATTCTGAACAACCGGGTAGAAAATCGGAATCGTCAGAATAATCAGCGCCAGCGCATCCACAAAGCAGCCGGCCACCAGATAAAACATCAGGATAATCGCCATAATCATCCAGCCTGGCAGCGGCAATCCCGCCAGCCCGGAGGCCATCTTCAGCGGCAGCAGGGTAACGGCCAGAAAATGCCCGAAGATAATGGCGCCGGCAACAATGATGATCACCATGCATGAGGTACGAATAGTTTCATAAAGCGACTGCATCAGCATTTTGGCGGTCAGTTTTTTCTGGCATGCGGCGATAACCAGTGCCCCGAATGCGCCAATCGCCGCCGCTTCGGTGGGGGTGAAGAACCCGGCGAACATGCCGCCCATCACAACGGCAAACAGAATCAGCGTCTCCAGCACTCCCAGCAGGGATTGTGTTTTTTCAGCGAGGGTTGTTTTCGGGGCAACCGGGCCAAAACCGGGGCGCAGCATACATTGAATCAAAATGGTTACGCAAAACAGCGACGCGGTCAGCAGGCCGGGCAGCACACCGGCCAGAAATAAATCGCCGATGGACTGCTCGGTTAAAATGGCATAGACGATAAATACCACCGACGGGGGAATCATCATGCCCAGCGTTCCGCCGGCGGCCACGGTGCCGGCAGCCAGTTCCATATTATATTTATACCGCTTCATCTCGGGCAGGGCCACCGCGGCCATGGTTGCCGAGGTTGCCGGGCCTGAGCCGCAGATAGCGCCGAATGCGGTACACGCCCCAACCGTGGACATGGCCAGGCCGCCGGGCAACTGGCCCAGCCAGGAATACGCCGCGGCAAACAGACGCCGGCTGATGCCGGAATGAAAGGCAACCTGGCCCATCAGGACAAACAGCGGAATCACGCTTAAGGTCTGTGATGAAAACGTATCATAGATGTCGGCAGTCAGCACACTCAGTGCAGCCGACGGACTCCGGACCACTGCAAAGCCGACCACGCCGACCACAGCCATCACTAAACCAACGGGCATATTGCTTAACAAAAGCACCAGCAGTGCGACACAACCTGCGATACCAACCAGGGTGGGACTCATAACTTCATCATCTCCTTGCCGGGGCGTAAAAACTCATAGATATACACCAGAACCACTACCGCAAAGGAAAAGGCCAGCATCCAGGGTATCCAGAAGACCGGCACCTGCATGGTTGGGGTCACCTGGCCTACTTTTCGCAGAGCAAACCCGTAAAAGATGAACTCATAGGCGGCAAATCCAAACAAGGCGATTCCCACCAGCCGGACAAAGGTGTTCAGAATAGCCCGCCCGGTGTGAGACAGTCGGTGATACAGGAATTCAATCGCAACATGGCCTTTGACCGCCGTGGTATAAGGCAAAGCCCCGGCGATAGCAGTCATCGTGGCAATCTGAACCATATCATAAGCACCCAGAAACGGGTGGCGAAACAGCCGCAGGACCACATCGACCAGGGTAATGCCAATCATGGCCATGACCGCCATGGCCGCTACGATCGCCAGCAATCGAACGATGAAATACACTATTCTTTCATATACTGCAATCAACACTGCACCCACCCTGATTCTTTTATTGAGCTGATTTCAATCTGGTCTGAATATCGGCCAGAAACTCCTTGCCCGGCAGATTCTTGCCCTGGGCTTCGGTGACATAGCTGTCCAGAACCGGCTTGACGGCATCGACCCACTTCTGTTTCTCGGCATCGTCCAGAGAGAGAATCTGTTTATTGAGTCCCTTGATAAACTCCCAGCCTTCCTGGTCGGCTTCGTCCCAGGCCTGACCGTGTTTGGCAACCCATTCCTTGCTGACCTCGGTAAAGACCTGCTGGATATCGGCGGGCAACTGCTCCCATTTCTGCTTGTTCATCACGACAAACATGGCCGTCGTATAACCAATGACCGACGAATCGGTCACGGAGCTGATGACTTCGCCCTGCTTCCAGCCTTTGAGGGTCTCGACCGGACAGAGTGTCGCTTCGACCACGCCTTTCTGGAGGGCTTCATAGGTTTCCGGCTGGCTCATGCCGACGGGATTGCCGCCCAGACATTCGACGATTTTGGTGGCAAGCCCTGTGGCACGCACTTTGAGGCCCTTGAGGTCTTCCAGTTTAGCAACGGCTTTTCTGGAGGCCAGAATCCCCGGGCCGTGGGCGTGAATATAAAACAGATGCGTATCGGCAATTTCCTGCGGCTGGTATTTCATTGCCATCTCGGTGGCAATCGTACTGGCCGCCATGCCATTGGGATAGCCCAGCGGCAGATCCAGGCCTTCCAGCAGCGGGAAACGTCCGCGGGTATAGGCAAAACAGCTCATCCCGATATCGGAGATGCCGCTGACCACACCTTCATAGCACTGGGGTGCTTTGGTCAGTGAGCCGGCCGAAAAAATCGTGATTTTCACTTTACCATTGGTGCGGGTTTCGATTTCTTTGGCCCACGCTTCGGCGGTTTTGCACTGAATGTGGGTCGGAGGAAAGAAAACACTATACGTCAGTTCGATGGTTTCAGGCTTCTTGGAACAGCCGGAAAACAGGATTGCGCAGGCGAACAGCGATAACACGAGACACAGCAGGGGAATTTGTTTTCTCATTTTACGCCTCTCTTTTTAAACAGGGGTTTTCATTTGTTCCAAACAGCGAAAATTATAAGAACAACCCCCTGTAATCGCAAACCAAAAAACAGACTTTTTCGCACCCGATTTAGACATACCGAATACCTTATCCCAGGGCTTTTCTTCAACATCAGCAGCCAGTAAAATCATCAAATAAATTACGGTGTAACATTTTAAATGCGATAAGAATCTATTACAGTACTGTTGACAAGCTCTTGAAACAGCTTAACTTAGATAGAATATAAAAAACCTGTCGGCCAACAGACTCTGACCCTTGACAAAACAAATGAGGCAAACAGAATGAATGACAGAAAATCCTCCAGTTTGGTACTAAAACCATCAATTTTTCTCATTCTTTTGCTTGGCTTGATGTGTAAAATCAGCCCGTCGGCACAGGACCTGTATTCGGATACCTGGACAGCAACCGACAGCCTCGGACGGACTTTGCCGGACGCCAAACAGGTTGGCCAGCCCAAACCCCATAAATGGGTAGGAATATTTTACTGGACCTGGCACACCATGCACGGCAAACAAGGCCCTTATGACAATACCCAAATTATCGCAGCCGACCCGAATCATCCTCAATTCGGGCCGCTCCACGCCCCGCACCACTGGGGTAAACCTGAACTGGGGTATTATATTTCCACTGACCCGTTTGTTTTACGGAAACATGCTGCGATGCTGACCGATGCGGGGGTGGATGTGGTCCTGTTTGATACCACCAATCCGCCATTTACCTTCAAGGAATCGTATATGGCCCTTTGCGAGGTTTTTACGCAGGTGCAAAAAGAGGGCAATCCAGTACCGCAAATTGCCTTTATTTGTCCGTTTGGCGACCCGACGACGGTCGTGGAGCAGGTCTATCGGGATTTATACGAACCTGGATTGTACCAGCCGCTATGGTTTCAGTGGAAAGGAAAACCGCTGATTCTGGCCGACCCGGCCTACCTCAAAGACCCGAAAATAAAGGCCTTTTTTACCTTCCGCAAACCCATGCCGACCTATTTTGACGGACCCATGGGGCCGAATCAGTGGGGATGGCTGGAGGTTTTTCCGCAGCATGCCTTTTATGGAAACAAGCCGGAACAAATCGAGCAGGTGACGGTCGGCGTCGCACAAAACGCCGTCCATGAAAAACTCGGGCCGATGAGCCACAAAGACGGGGCCTATGGACGCAGCCGGCACAACGGCCAAAAAGACCCGGCCCCGGATGCGGTGCTCCACGGGTACAATTTTCAGGAACAATGGGATCGGGCTTTGCAGCTTGACCCGCCATTTATCTTTATCACCGGCTGGAATGAGTGGGTAGCGGGACGCTTTACCGAATGGGCGGGCTATACCGGCAAAGACACCTACTACCCGGACGCCGTATTTGTGGACCAGTATAGTCAGGAATACAGTCGGGATGTCGAGCCGATGGAAGGCGGCCACGGGGATAACTATTATTATCAGATGGTCGCCAATATCCGTCGATTTAAAGGGGTTAGACCGCTGCCGACCAGCAATGGGCCGAAGACTATCGCCGTGGATGGTCAGTTTGAGGAATGGGAGTCCGTTGGGCCTGAATATCGGGACACTATTGGCGATACAGCCCATCGGGACCACGCCGGCTATGGCAGCCTGCGATACACCAACACGACCGGACGTAATGATTTTGTTGCGATGAAGGTCGCTTACGATGCAAAGAATGTCTATTTCTATGCCCAGACGCAAGAATCCATCACCACACCGGAAGGACAAAATTGGATGCTGCTGTTTATCGATTCAGACCAAAATGCCAAAACCGGATGGAATGGGTATGATTATGTCCTGAATCGAGAGGTCTCCGATAACGGAAAGACCACGGTATATCGCTGGGATTCAACGCAATGGACAAAGCACGCCGAGGCAGCCTATCGGACCAAAGACAACCAGATGGAAATTGCCGTCGAGCGGGGGCTTGTGGGATTGCAGAGTAATCCGCTGCAATTTGATTTCCACTGGGCGGACAATATGCAAAACACCGAAGACATCACCGAATTTGCCATCAACGGCGACAGCGCACCGAATCGGCGATTCAATTATCGGTTCCAGACCGCTGAAACGAGATAAATCCAACGGGTATGATAATTCCGCGGCGGCCCAACTTTCTATAGACGCGCCAAAACGGAAAATTACAGACAGAATCATTACATATAGCCATATATAGCCCAATCCAGCCAATACCGGATTGACAGGTTCTCTTGTGTTTTGGTGCGAAATCGAGTATAATTTTTATTGATTGTGGATAAAAAGCACAAAGATATATCTCTATTGATACGGAATCTATGTTTATTGATGAAGCCATAATACGGGTCAAGGCGGGCAACGGCGGGCCGGGCTGCGTGAGTTTTCGACGCGAAAAATACATCCCCAGGGGCGGGCCGGACGGCGGCGACGGCGGCGACGGCGGCAGTGTGTATTTCGTCGTGGACCCGTCCAAGGATACCCTGCTGGACTTTTCCGGCAAACATGACTGGGAAGCCCAGAACGGGATGCCCGGCGAAGGCAAAAAGAAATTCGGATTAGACGGCGAGGACCTGGTGATTCCCGTCCCCCCGGGCACAATGATTTTCGACCTGCACCGGGGAATCTTGCTTAAAGACATGAACGAGCCGGGGATGAAGGTCTGCATCTGCCGAGGGGGGCTGGGCGGCATGGGCAATGTCAATTTCGCTACCTCAACCCGGCAGGCCCCGCGCTACGCCCAGAAAGGCAAGCCCGGACAGGAACGCCACCTGCGGCTGGAGCTGAAGCTGATTGCCGATATCGGCCTGGTGGGGATGCCCAACGCCGGCAAGAGTACGCTATTGTCGCACTGCTCAAGAGCCAAACCCAAGATTGCCAATTACCCGTTCACGACACTCAGCCCCGTGCTGGGGATTGTGGAACTGGATAAGAACCGGCGGTTTGTGATGGCCGACCTGCCCGGACTGATTGAAGGCGCTCACGATGGCGCCGGGCTGGGACACGAATTCCTGCGGCATATCGAACGCACCAAGATTCTGGTGCATCTGCTGGATATCATGCCGACCGACAACAGCGACCCGGTGGACAATTACAAGAAAATCCGTAACGAACTGAAGCTGTACAGCGCCAGCCTGACCCGCAAGCCGGAACTGATTGTGCTGAACAAGGCCGACCTCGACCCGGATGCCATTTACATCAGCGACATCAAAAAGCGGCTCAAAGGCAAAAAGGTCGTTACCATCTCCGCTGTCTCCGGCAAAGGTCTGGATGAATTGAAAGAGAAACTCTGGGAGATGGTGGAAAAAAAGAAAAACCGGTCATCTTAGACGGCGCCTCCATCTCCTGAAACGAAACAGGCACTATATGAATATCATCGCAATTGATATCGGCAATACCAACATCAAGCTGGCCTTATACCTGAATGATACCGAGCAATATTTGAAAGTCATCTCAGGCGATGCCCAAGACGTCAAACAGCAGCTTGCGTCCGTGCTCAAGGAAAGCTGGAATCAGATTCCCTTAGTCCCCAGCGCGGCCATCCCCGTGCGGGATGGGGTCATCGTGGTCAGTTCCGTCAAGCCAGTCTGGACCAAGCTGGTTGAAGACACCGTCAAAGAGACCCTCTCGGAACGCATCTGCCTGATTGGGCGGGATATCCCCCTGCCGATTGAGACCAGCGTGGAAAATCCGCAGGAAGTCGGCACGGACCGATTAGTCACCGCGGCGGCGGCTTTTTCCGTCGTGGAAGATGCGGTCATGGTCGCCGATTTCGGCACGGCCATCACCATTGACCTGGTGGACGACAATGGCGTGTTCATGGGCGGCATCATCGCCCCGGGCATGGCCATGGGTGCTAACGCCCTGCACACGGCCACGGCAAAACTGCCGCAGGTGGATATCGCCCGGCCGGACAGCGTCTATGGCACCAACACCCGCAAGGCCATCGCCGCCGGCATCTTCTATGCTGCGGCGGGTCTATTGGAAACCATGGCCCGCAAATACGCCGAAGAGCTTGGCAAGTGGCCCCATGTTGTTGTGACCGGAAACGCCGCGGCCATCCTGAAAGACGAGTGCGAGTTCGTCGATTCGTGGGTGCCGGAACTGGCGGTGCGTGGTATCGTGATTGCCTATAAGAAACATTTCTACGAAAAAGAGCACATCGACGAACTGGACGCCGACAACCAGAAGGAGCAGTAATCGTGTCGGCAACGGTCTGCGTACTGACGGGCAAGGGGCATTCGGCCATCGGCAGCATCGCCCTGTGGGGGCCGCAGGCGGAGACGATACTGGGGCGCGTGTTCAGACCGTCCGGCAAATTCGACGGATTTCGACCCGGCGGGATTTATCACGGCCACATCGCCGACGCGGACAATCTCGTCGATGATGTCGTCGTGGGATGCGAAGGGCAGCATCAGTTTGTCATCCATTGCCACGGCAACCCTATCCTGCTCGAAAAGATCGTCCGCCTGTGTCTGGCCAGCGGTGCGCGACAGGGCCCCCTGGAAACCATCCCCGATAACACCGCCCCCAATGCAACACGGATTGAAAAGGAAGCCTCTATCGCGCAGCTTGGCGCCGTAACGCTGGATGGTGTCAGAATCATTCAATCGCAAATTGACGCAGGCCTGAGCGAGACTGTCCGCGGCTGGCTTGCCGAAGATAACACCACATCTGTCGATACCATTCATCAGCAATGCAGGCACATCCTCGACCGCAGCGTCATCGCCGGGCGGATTATCCACGGTGTGCGGATTGTGCTGGCAGGTCCGCCCAACAGCGGCAAGAGTGCCCTGCTCAACGCCCTGGCCGGCAGCGAGAAAGCCATCGTCTCCGACACCGCCGGCACGACTCGCGACTGGGTCAGCGCCACAATCAAAATCGGGCCTTTTCGTGCCGAAATCATCGACACCGCAGGCCTGGACCCGCAGGCCATCCGCCAGTCCCCGGACGCTAAAGCTCAGCAGATAACCCGGGACCTCCTGCGAGACTGCGACTGTATCATCCTGCTGCAGGATGCGACCCAGCCTGCTGTTCCCGAATTCGCCCTGCCGGAATCGATACCTGTGGTTCGGGTCGTGAATAAATGCGACCTCACCCAGCCAAAGCCGCAGCCCGGCCATGTCTATCTCAGTGCCAAAACCGGCCGGGGAATCGATACCCTGCTGGAGGCCATCACCAGAACCCTTGGCACACAGGACCTCCCCCCCGGCGAGCCGGTCGCCTTCACCCCGCGACAAAAGCGGCTGCTGGAAGACATCCTGCAATGCAATAATATCCAGCAGATACAGCAGGTTCTCAGGGATGGTTTTATTGCACCTTTTTCACGAGTTTTGTAAACATTTCCATCCCCCCCCAGGGAGTGATGATGCACGGGACTGCCGAGATTGGATTATTATTAAAATAATCAGTCTTATATATATAATAATAGCAATGACTGGATTATTTGCTCAAAAATGCAGTCCCGGCAGTCCCAGCAGTCCCGACACCCCTTACACCCTGATGATGATTGACAAAAGTCGTTCCGTTTTCACAATAAAACGAAGGTGCGTCTGTATTAAATCGCATATATGGATATTTACAAGCTATTATTGTATGTACTAAAAAGCATGTCGGTGGCCTGACCAGCAAGCCTATTGCATTTCGAGACAAAATTTGGTATGATTTGAATATTAAATGATCTCAGGGCTATGACTGAGATACCCAACCAGTTTATGATAGGATTCATTCAGAAGATATGACGCTTGCAGTGTGGACTGTCTTTTGAATCGATAGAGTTCTGGATTCATAAGTATACCCAACGGGTATGCTGATTCCACGACGGCCACAGGCCGTTTTATGCCGCGCGTAGTCACGGGGTAACATTACCCTACGCAGCCGCGGGGATAAAGCTGTTGCTGGAAGCTGGCGGCTGAAAGCTTTTTAGCCGCGACGAACCGGAAATTTTCAAGCAGGATCAGCATAAACTTTTTCCAGGGCAATACTAACGATAAAATAACCCGGGATAGTGTACGTCTATGCCTTATACGCCGTATCATTTTGGCCCCAGTGGACTGGCGGCCCTTGCGTTCAGACGATGGATCGATGTGCCGGTGTTTGTGCTGGCCAATGTCGCGATTGACTGCGAGGTCATTCTGGACTGGATATTCCAGCCCGGCTGGCCGGTGCATCAGGCTGCGCATTTCCACACCCTCATTTTCGGGGCGGTCTTTGGGGCGGTGTATGGCGCAGCCATGTACGGTATTCGCCCGCTGCGTCTATTGTGTGAGTGGAGCATGAGCTGGTCAGGTCTGCCGTATCGGGCCATCCTGACCAGGATGATTCTGTCGGGCATCCTCGGTGTCTGGGCTCATATCGCGGTGGATTGTATCCATCATGAAGACGTGCAATTGCTCTGGCCGTTCCGGCTGGATAATCCGGTGTGGAAATGGATGGTCGGTGCACGCCTGGAACATCTGCATGACCTCCGCAACTGGGTGGTCACGACCTGCATTGCCTGCTGGAGCGGGATGGCCATTTATTACGGCTGGCTGGTGGATGTCTTCAGCGTCCGCAAACAGCGTATCGAGGCTATCCGTAAAGCCCGTCGCAATACGGTCGAAAACATATTAGCCAACAATTAGCAGTACCTCATCCGGCCCGAATTGCCCTGCAGGGAATTGACTTCCCGGGAAAAATGGGCATAATAGGCCGGTATTATGGCTGCCAAGAAAATCAAAATCGACAAAGACGATGCCCGCCGGCGGATACTGGCCTTTTTCCCCATCCTGCGGAAGACTTATCCGGAGGCCAAAGTCTCACTGGATTTCAACACCCCGCTGGAGCTGATGATTGCCACCATCCTGGCGGCTCAGTGCACCGACGCCCGCGTCAATATCGTCACCAAAGACCTGTTCAGGAAATACCGCAAGCCCGAAGACTGGGTCAAGGTCAGCCGCGAAGAACTCGAACAGGATATCCGCTCGACCGGCTTCTATCGCAACAAGGCCGCCTGCATCCAGAAAGCCTGCCAGACCCTGATTGACAACTTCGGCGGCAAAGTCCCCCAGACGATGGAGGAACTGCTGACTCTCAACGGCGTGGGGCGCAAAACCGCCAATGTAATTCTGGGCAACTGCTTCGGCATTCAGGGCATTGTCTGCGATACCCACATGATTCGTCTGTCGCGGCGACTGGGATTATCCGCCAACAGCGACCCGGTCAAGCTGGAATTCGACCTGATGGATATCGTACCCAAAGAACAATACGGCGGCTGGACATTGTTTAGCCACTGTATCGTCTTTCATGGACGGGCCTGCTGCAAGGCCCGCAAGCCGGATTGCCCTGCCTGCCCCATCGCCCAATACTGCCCGGCGGCAAATCAGCCCAACTTATGGTGAATACGCGACTGGTTTTGGTCGATATATCTGTAACTGTTGTGAAACAATCGACATATTGTCCGATAAAAAGGTGCTTATGACTGATTATTCGAAGATTGCTGCTGAAGAAACCTGGCGCGTGTTCCGGATAATGGCCGAGTTTGTGGAAGGATTTGAGCTGCTGTCCCAAATCGGGCCTGCGGTATCCATATTCGGCTCCGCTCGAACTGAGCCTGGCACGAAGTATTATGAGCTGGCTGTCGAGACGGCTCGGGCCTGCGGCCAGGCGGGATTTGCCGTCATCACCGGCGGCGGCGGCGGAATCATGGAGGCCGCCAACAAAGGCGCTCGCGAAGCCGGCGTCAAGAGCGTCGGGCTTAACATCGAGCTGCCGCACGAGCAGGTACCCAACAAATTCCAGAATATGTCGCTGCATTTCCGATACTTTTTCTGCCGCAAGGTTATGTTCCTCAAATACGCCCACGGTTTTATCACCATGCCCGGCGGATACGGGACCATGGATGAATTGTTTGAAGCCCTGGTCCTGATTCAGACCCTCAAGCAGGCCTATTTTCCGGTTATCTGCATGGGTAGTGATTACTGGAAGGGATTGTTTGAGTGGGTGGACAAGACCATGCTCAAAAAGAACGGTTACATTGATGAAGCAGATATGAACGTCTTTACCTTGTGTGATGATCCCCAGGAAGCGGTTAAGATTATCACCGATTTCCATAAAGCCAACGGCCGCGGCGGCCTCAAACAGCCGCCGGGCATCAAACGCACCTGGAACGGATTTCAATAAACACACGCCCATCAAAAAAGGCTGCTAGAGACAAAACCCTGACAGCCTTTTTCATTTCTATCGGAAATTATGACTAAATCTTTTTGCCGGTGACTTTCTGGGTGACCGTGGCCGGGGTATCTGTGCCTTCGCCCGGACGTCCCATTGCAGGACTGGTCATCTCGCCGGTCAGCTTATCGCCGTCGAGCTGGCCTTTAAACTGGTTTTCAAAGCTTCTTTCGCCAAAGCTCATCTTGACGGTGAAGCTGACATTCTTGTCTTCCACCACCACTTTGTCCACGACAACCGGGCCATACAGAGCACTCATGTCCGGCATAACCATCAGCCATTGGGTCCGATCACCGCGTTCTGAGGCAATGGTCAGCTCCCAGGTTCCGATCAAAGCGCCGCCAATCCGCTTGCCTTCGATCGGATTTTCACCGCGCTGGGTTTTCATAATGCCTGAAATGGTATCGCCTTTGGCGGTCAGTTCGTAGGTCATTTCACGCGCCTGGGCGGGCTGGGCCTGGGCATCCTGGCCTTCTCTCTGGCGGGCCGGCATGGTGCGTTTGAAAGTCAGCTTGCCGTCGGCATAAGTCACGTCCGTCGCAGGTGTTTCGCCGCGCTGGGTCTTCCAGATCGCTGCAAACTTACCGTCTTTATCCTGACTGACCATCAGCGTTGAGGTCATTGTCTGGTCGCCGCGCTGGGTCTGGAATTCCCAGTTGCCCACAATCGCCGGCTTGGCTTTCATCAATGCGCCTTCGAGTTCAAAATCACCAAAATCACTGGAAGTCGCACCCTTGAGCTTGCCGTCTTTGATTGTGCCGGTAAAAGTCGATACAGATTCTTCGCCGCCCCGCCGGTTAATCTGGGAATAGGTCAGCTTGTCGCCATCCAGCTTAATGTCCTTTAATTCACTGGCACCAAAAAAGCTGATCGCTTTGCCGACGAGTTTGCCCTCTTTGTCTTTTGAAAATGACAGGAGGGATTCCATCGGACGTCCGTTAAAGTCCGCCTTGACCTGCCAGATGCCGACGATATCGGCCTCGGCTGCAACCGCTGCAGGAACCATCCAACACACTGCCATCAGCCCTGCGATTGTAAGTAATGCTGTTTTTTTCATGCTACACTCTCCTTACACTCTGATTGATTTGATATGCACCCGACTACATTGCCGAGCATGTCTGTCTATATTTGGATACTCCATGTCCTGACCTTAATTATAATGATAGATAGATTAAAGACGCCTTAGATGAAATAGATATTTCATTTTTTTCATGTTTTTGACGGAATTACATGTTTGTTTGTATTCGCAATATGCTTGCGACCGGCGGAATAAGTGATATAGTTAAATTTTTACTGACTTCCCGGACAGTGAAGGAAAAATTGATAAAAACAGGAGGTGATTATGGATTTAACACAGACACAATCGGCAGAATGCTGCCCGCAATTCAATCCCGAAGGCTGGGATGGCAAAACTTGGATTTGGCAAGACAAACTCTTTATGCAGGATAACGTTCGGGCATTATTTCATATTCCGCTCAATATGGGCACGGTGATTCCCCGGATGTGGAACCAGATACAGGGGGCTCAGGCGGCGGTACCCGTGAAGGACTTCGTGATGCTGGCCTGCGACCCGACCCCGTGGAAGACGGAACTGTATTTCAACGTGACCAAAGACGTGCCTGGGGCCAAGATGGTCCGACTGTCAGGGACGTATTTGACCAAAGTCTTCGACGGGCCGTACCGCGACGCTCCCAAGTGGCTCAAGCAGACAGAGCACTATCTGGCCGGCCAGAATAAAAAGGCATCCCAATATTACTTCTACTACACGACCTGCCCCAAGTGCGCCAAACAATACGGTCACAACTACGTCGTCGTCTTCGCCCAGGTCGCGTAATACTGTGTTATGGTTTCTCTTTGAAAGCAGATGACACTTTTTCAGTAAACAATTCCCGGACGGCTTCGAGGTAGCCGTATCCGTATTCCTGCTCCGGCTCGAGGCAGCTTCCCTCCGGCCATTCGTTCCAGGCATTGATGGTCATCACCTTCGGCTCAACTGACGAGGCCAGCAGCCGCTGGATAATCATCTGTGTCGCTTCCTTAAAGGCTGCGGGGGTGTTGCCCTGCATGACGGGATTAACCACATGGGCGGCAGGTCGGGACCAGTCGGCATCGGGATGAGCACGCGGGCTGTTGTCCCAGTTGATGGTCGTATTGGGAAAATACGGCACGGGATAATTTTTCAGCGCCCCATCGAGAAAGCCAAGATACCGGTCGCGTCCCCATACATAATCGGAAACCGGGAAGGTGCCGTAGTTAAGAGCGCCATGATGTACCCAGGTATAGCCGGTCAGGCTGTCCAATTTCAGCTCCTCGCACAATTTGGACCAGTCAGCAGGCGTGGTACCGCCGGGCAGATTGGGCAGCCCCCACAGGATTGCATTGATGTGAAGGCCGGGAAAACCTGCCTGTTCGGCCTTTTTACGGAACTGGTCAAGTGCTTCGCGTGCGGCCTGAACCGTACCAAAGCTATTGAGGAACAACTGCATCTCGTAAATCGAGAAATAAGGCTTGCCGTCGATTTTCCAATAGCTGGGGTGTTTGAAATAACGGCTGATGACCAGATCCGTGATCGTTTCCCATGTCTGGGACTTGATTTTGCCGGGATAAAGCAGTTTAATCGGTTCGGCAGGATTGTATCCCTGAATATCATACCAGTCGTGATTGGCCCACATCAGGGCAAACCGGATGCGATTATTGTTGCGAGCCTTAAGAAAACCCTCATCCAGAGCGCCTTCGAGATACGGGCCATCGTCATAATAGTACCAGTCAAAAATAAAGGCATCCACGCCATAATCGGCGGCGGCATCTATCTTTTGAGCCATCACATTCGGGTCGGATTCGTCCTGATACCCCCAGACCGGCACTCTGGGCTGCTTGTGCCCGGCAAATCGCGGCTTGGCTTTGCGAATCAAATCCCACTCGGTAAAACCGGGATATTTGGTCTTATCCCAGCGGGGATGCGGGTGCGTACAGGGGTAATAATAAGCTGCTACCGTAATATCCGCCGCAGACGGCTTCGAGGATGCCGCAAATAAATTGACACAGAGCCCCCCACAGACGACAATCAAACACACCACTGCTGTACGTGTTCGCATTATTTACTCTCCTGAATGTTGTTTATCGATTGGTCATCGCCTCATGATAATGTTCTATCAGATAATCCTCTTTCGGCCCGCCCAGATGGGACCACGGCAGCACTTTGCCGGGCGTATAGGCCCGCTGAGCACAGGCATCGAGATCCATACCGTTGTCGGCAAAGGCCTTCTGCCACAGTGTAATATCGAAACACTCATCCCACAAATCGAACTTCGCCCCTGCCCGCCAGGCGGATTCAATCACCCTGCCCAGCCTGCGGTCGCCGCGGGCCAGCGCTGATTCCAGCACGCTGCATTCGATATGATGAAACTTCAGCGACACACAGCGGGCATTGAGCTGCCGCTTGCGGTCGATCATTACTTGTTTGGCGCGATGGAAATAGTCCGCCGAGGCCTGCCCCAGCCAGCCGAACGGTGTATGCGGCTTTGGAACCAGCCAACTGACGGCGGCATTGACACTGGCCAGACGCCCGCGAACCTCCCGCGAGAGCATCGCAATGCGATACGACAAATCCACCACTGCCGCAAGGTCGGCTTCGGTCTCGCCGGGAAAGCCCGCCATAAAATACAGCTTGACCTTCTGGAATCCGGCCTGATACGCGGCTCGAACCGCGGCAAACAAATCTTCATCCGAAATCGGCTTATTGATCATCTTGCGCAGGGCCGGACTGGCCGCTTCTACGGCAATGGTCAGTCCGCTTTTGCGAACCGCCGTGACCATCTTGGGCAAAAGCTGCAATTGCTCCTGCACCCGCAGACTCGGCACGGAAAGACCTACATGCCGCGGGGCAAAATACGCCGTGAGCTTATCGATTAATTCTTCCAGATGCGGATAATCCGCCGTCGATAGCGACAGCAGGCTGATGGTATCGTAGCCGGTCGCGGCGTATTGCTGTTTGGCAATATCCAAAATCCGGTCGGGACTGCGATACCGAATCGGCCGCCGGCAAAATGACGCCTGACAAAACCGGCATCGCCCCGGACAGCCCCGCATAATCTCAATGCTGATACGGTCGTGGACCGCCTCGACAAACGGCACCACCGGCCGGGCAGGGACGGGGGCGTTTTCAAAATCCTCCACGGCGGCATTTTCCAGATGGGCGGGAACGCCATCGGCTTTGGGACGAATCGACTTCAATTCCTCGCCGTCATAGTCCACCGCATACAGGGAAGGCACGTACAGACAATCGAATTGTTTAGCCGCGGCCAGCAGAAAGTCCGCCTTGGAACGGCCCTGCTGCTTATGCTGTCGATAAAGCGCTATTACTTCAGGCAGTACCTCTTCGGCCTGCCCGAGGAAAAACAGATCCGCGAAATCCGCCAGCGGCTCGGCACAGTTGGCAATCTGGCCGCCGACGACAATCAGCGGATGGGCCTCGGTACGCTGCGAAGCCCGCACCGGCAGGCCGGCCAGATCAATCATATTCAAAAACGCCGTATAACACAGCTCGTTGGTCAGGCTGAATCCCAGCATATCAAAATCCCGCACCGCAGCTTTGGATTCGAGGGTAAACAGCGGCAGGCTGATTTTTCGCATCAGCTCCTCGGCATCCAGCCATGGGGCAAAGACCCGTTCGCAGGCCACGCCGGGGTCGCGGTTGAGCAGGTCATACACAATTGCCAGACCCGTATGGCTCATGCCGATTTCGTACACATCGGGAAACGCCAGCGCCACCCGGACATCGCAGTCGGCCGGATTTTTCCGTGTCTGGTTGATTTCGCCGCCGATATAGCGGCCCGGCTTACGCACAAACGGCAGGAATTCCGTTTCCACCCGGGGCTTTAGTATCTCTGGATTTTTTCGATTCATTCCGATATTATACACAAAAAGTCGTTTTTGTACAGGCTAACACGATGACAAACAAGCTGCAAAATGTCGGAAAATATGTCGCCCCAGCCGTTTTCCTCTGCGTTCTGGGCGGGTTGATGTGGTACCAGTCGCGCCAGCACCGCAGTTACTACAACAGCGGCTATCGGTCCATCATGGGAACCGTTGCCCAGGTTACCGTCGCGGCCGGCAGTGAGGAGCAGGCACAAGGTTTTATCACCGCCGCCTTTGCCGAAATGGACAAGGTCAACCGCATCATGAATGACTGGGATCCGAATTCCGAAATCTCGCAATTGACCCAGACGGCATATCCTGAACCCAAAGTCGTCAGCCCGGAATTATTCGAGGTCATCGCCGCATCCATCGACTACAGCAGACTCAGCGATGGGGCCTTTGATATCACTGTCGGGCCGGAAACCCAGCTCTGGCGGCAGATGCAAAAAACCGGACGAAGGCCGTCCGCCGATGAGCTGGCCGCTGCCCGGGCCAAAGTCGGCTATGAAAAGATAACACTTAACCCGGCGGAAAAGACCGTTCAATTTGCCGTCGAAGGGATGAAACTGGATGTGGGAGCCATTGCCAAGGGGTACGCTGTCGATATCGCAATGGAGGCCATGCGAAAACTGGGGGCTGTCGCGGGCATGGTCGATTTGGGCGGCAATGTCCGCTGTTTCGGCCCCGGCCCGGCGGGAGGCAACTGGTACATCGGCCTGCGCGACCCGCGTAACAGCGAAAATTATACGGTCAAACTGCGGCTTAACGAGATGGCCGTTGCCACCAGCGGCGACTATGAACGATACGCCCTCGTGGACGGTCAGTCCCAAAGCCATATCCTTAATCCCAAAACCTCCGAATCGGTCAAGGAACTGGCCAGTGTCACAATTATTGCCCCCACAGCGATACAAACGGATGCCTTATCCACGGCAGTCAGCGTACTGGGCAAAGAAAAAGGATTGGCGCTCATTGAAAAAATCGAAGGTGTCGAGGCGATTGTGATGACCTCGGCCCAGCCGGATCAGCGGATTGAAACCCCCGGCGCCAAACTATTCATTGAACAGTAGCCCAAGCCTCTGAGCTTGGGGTTAAATTTCATGCCGCAGTCATTCCACTCAAATATTGGCAAGCACGGAGGCTTGCCCTACAATAGTCCATGCCTGGGATAACACTCTATTTTGTATTACTTGGATGCTGCCAGGGTATCCAGATATCCCAGGCACAGGGCCGACCAGGTTTCCAGCGTATTTTGTGCCGCACGCAACTCGGGCAGCGACATGAACGTCATCTGGGTAATCATCTGCTCGCGTCGGGCAACCTCCGGAGCATCCAGCGTCCACAGGTGAACCACGCCCAGATGCACACTGCCGACTTCATTGGAATCGTCATTGAGCAGCGCGACGATCTGATTGGTGAATTTCGTGCTGACCGTCACTTCTTCTTCCACTTCACGTTTGACGGCATTAAGGTAAGTTTCATAAAAATCACCGAACAAAGCCATGTCGTCGGTGGGATTGATATGACCGCCGATACCGATGGAACGGTTGCCGACAAGCCGCGTCTCGCCGGCCCGCTTGCCCCGGACATAACTGAGATACCGCCCGTCGCAGGCCATCAGCACGTAAGGGATAATCTGCTTGAACGAGGGGTCCTTCTCGGCCAGAGAACGAGGCATAAAACGCGGCACGCCGGGAGCAAATATCGATTTGAGATACTTGTCCGTATCCATCATCAGACCGTGGAATATCCCGACTTTTTCGAGTTCCTTACGCGGGATAACTAATACCTGTTCTTCCTGTGCCATAATATTCACTACGCTATCATTATATGAATTTAATATTGTTCTGCGGGGCAATCCCCAAAGGCAGCCACTGTAAAGCATCTCCCTGAAAAGTCAACGCCAAAAAAGCGTGAATCGCAAAGGGAACACTTTGACTACGATGCCGCCGCGGTCTGCTTTTCCTCAGGATTGACATCGGCCGGGGCGGTTTTGCCGCGATAGACAATTACCTTGGTCGGGCATTTGGTCATCGCCGTAGTCACGGCCTCGGATGGGGCATATTTTTCATAATTCATCCGCGACAGATTATCGGCCACGGTGAATAAATCGGTCTGTTTGGCACAAATGCCGCAGCCGATACAGCCGACCTTGCAGAAAGCACGGGTATTCTTGCCGCTTTCCCGGCTGCTGCAGGCCACCGCCGCCATAGGCTCGCAGGTAAACGGAACCATTTTGATTAAAAACCGGGGACAGGCCCTGCTGCAGGCACCGCAGCCGGTGCATTTGCTGTAATCCACCGTTGCCAGACCTTTCACCACATGCAGAGCGTCGAACTTGCACGACCGAACGCAATCGCCAAATCCCAGACACCCGAAAGCACACGCCTGCACCGGCGGCTGGGCATTGGCGGCCGTACAGGCCGGAATGCCCCGATACCGGGCATAGAACGTCTTGTCGGTTTTATGTCCGCGGCAGTGAACGATAGGCCGCTGCGGGGCGCCCGAACCGCTGATTTGCAGATTCAGAACAATAGCGATTTTATTCATCGCATCCGCACCGCCGGGAGAACAGCGACCCAGCAGTTCCGGATTGGACGCGACGGCTTTGGCATAGGATGCACAGCCGGCAAATCCGCAGGCCCCGCAGTCGATTTTCGGCAGCGCCGCATAGACCTCTTCAACCTTGGGGTCCTGCTGAACGCGCAGTTTGATGCTGGCAATGAGCAAGACGACGGCAAAACCAGCTCCAAGACTAAGCATCAGTAAGGCAGCCGGCCATGAGGCCTGAAAGAAATCCATTGCAGAAGCCGAAAGAATATAATTTTCCATGTTTTAATCTTCCATAGATCCAATAACAAGCTTACTTAATCATTCCCGCAAAACCCATGAATGCCAGCGTCAGCAATCCCGCGGTAATCAGGGTAATCGGCGCCCCCTTAAGGCACTCAGGAATATCCGCCAGGGCAAGGTTTTCGCGGATACCCGCCATAATGCAGATGGCCATGGTAAATCCAATCCCGGCGCCGAAGCTCAGCACCACCGCCATCAGGATATCGTTGACCTGCCACAGGTTCAAAAACAGGCACAACCCCAGAATGACGCAGTTGGTCGTAATCAGCGGCAGAAAGATGCCGAAGGCCTCGTACAGTGTCGGGAAAAATTTCCGCAGATACATTTCCACCAATTGGACGGCCCCGGCAATGACCAGAATAAAGCAGACATAACGGGTGACTTCCAGCGCCGTTCCGAGCAAAAACAAGTGATCAATCAGCCAGGTCAATGTCCCGGCCAGGGTGGTCACAAAGGTCACGGCCAGCCCCATGCCGAAGGCCATATCCAGCCGCCCCGAAACACCCAGGTACGGACAGCAGCCCAGAAACTTGGTGAAGACCAGGTTATTAATCAGAACGATGCTGATAAACACTAAGACGATATGTTCCAAATATTCCATAATCCATTACTCCAGAAAAGCCCGATGTCATCAGGCTTTTTTCTTCGTGGCCAGATTGACCAATCCAAGCATCAGTCCCAGCGTGACAAACGCGCCGACCGGCATTGCCATTCCCGCCCAGGGGACAAAACCGCCGGGCATCACCTGCACGGTCTCAAAAATCCTGCCGGTGGACAGGACTTCGCGGATAGAAGCCAGGATACACAACACCACCGTAAAACCGATACCATAAGCCAGACCATCAATCACACTGATCCACGGACCGTTTTTACTGGCACAGGCCTCGGCCCGGCAGATAATAATGCAATTGACGATAATCAGCGGAATATAAGGGCCTAATTTGGCACTCATCTCCGGCAGATACGCCTTCAGGAATAAATCCGCGATCGTCACAAACGTGGCAATCGTCAGGGTGAACATCATGATGCGCAGATGCGGCTTGAGCAGGTTTCGCATCAGGCTGACCACCAGATTGGAACAGATCAGAACGAAGATGACGCTAAGCCCCATGGTCAGGGCTGCTTTGGCGCCGGTAGTTACTGCCAGGGTCGGGCACATCCCCAGCAATAGACGCAGCACGGGGTTTTCCGACCAGATGCCGGCGGTAAAGGTACTGCCGATGGTTAATTGTTTATCTGCCATAGTGTGTAACCTTAAGGATTAATCAGTTTTTTTTCGGTCAGTTGTTTTTGAATCGGTTCAATAAACTGATTCAGGATATTGATTACCGATTGGCTGGTTACAGTCGCGCCGGTAATCGCAATAATTTCAGAATCGATTTTTTTATCATCCCCGAATTTTGCCAGCGTCAGCGGCCCAGCGGGGACGCCTTTAAACTGGGCCTGATAGAAGCCGTCCTTGATATTGATTTTATCGCCAAAGCCGGGGGTTTCGTTGCTGCTTAATACCCCAAAGCCCAGCAGGGTCTTGAATTGGGCATCGGCGGCAACGACTAATTTGATTTTGTCGGCGAATCCGCTGCCCTCACAGACGAACGCCCAGCCGACACAATTGCCCGAGGCATCCAGACCTTTGCGAACATCGGCCCTGATGCTTTTGCCGCCGCCAAAATCCATAACGCTTTTCCCGCCCTGGAGTTCCAGGGTGATGTTGTCCTGCAGCGGTTCAAATTTTTCCGCCGCCGGCAGCAGCAACCGGGCCAGATTGTTGAATTTATTAATTTCGTTCTGGGCAATTTTGGGTGCCCAGGCCGTATTGGTCACGGCCAGAAGTCCGCCGAAAAACACGGACGAGACCATCAGCAGCCAGCTTTCCCGGAAGAACAATGCAATCTTACTGGACATGGGGTTTTCCTCCTGCCGGAATCAGCCGGGTAAAGCGGTCAATCAACGGCGTCAGGGCATTCATAATCAGGACCGCGTACATCACGCCTTCGGGATATTCACCGAGAATGCGAATCAGCATAATCAGCACACCTACGCCAATGCCGAAAATAAACTCGCCTTTGCATGTCAAGGGGGACGTCACCGGGTCAGTCGCTATAAAGAACGCACACAGCATCATGCCGCCGCCGACCAGATGATAGACGGGACTGACATAGACCTCCGGCTTAATCAGCCATCCAACAGAGGCAACCACGGCAGCCGAAATCAGAACCATCGCAGGAATGCGCCAGGTGATGGTTTTACGGAACAGCATATAGACGCCGCCCAGCAGAATCGCCAGGGCACTGGTTTCACCGAGACACCCGCCTTCAGTACCAAAAAAGGAATCCCGGTAAAACTTGCTGACCTCCACGGCATTTTCCTGGCCTTTGAGCGACGCCTTGCTCCAGGCCATCGCCGTGGCCTGTGTGGTGGCATGGGTATTGGCGGCGGTCATTGTCTTGAGAGCTTCGTCTTTGACGGTCGCCGGAGCAGTCCAGGAGGTCATCAGGGTTCCAAAGGAAATCGCCAGAAACACACGGGCCGCCATCGCCGGATTGAATACATTATAGCCAAGGCCGCCATAGAGCATCTTGACAATCAGGATGGCAAAAACCCCGCCAATGACCGCAACCCACCACGGGGCCGCCGGCGGCAGGGAAAACGCAAGAATCACCCCCGTCACAACCGCACTGAGGTCGCTTAACGAATTGGGTTTCCTGCGAACGACATTCACCAGCCACTCACTGAGTAAACAGGAACCGACCGAGCACAACAGCAAAACGACGGCATACTGGCGGAAAAACCAGATGGATGCTGCCATCGGAAACGCCAGCCCAATCAGCACATCCAGCATCACCCGCTGAGTGGACAGCGGCTGGCTGATATGCGGGGCCGGCGAAACAGTTATCTTACTGAGCATGGAAACAGAGTCCTTTCAATTATGCTTGCAACTGTCGTCTATGCCTTCTTTTTGGCGCGGGCGACTAATAACTTTCCGGTTTTAATGTATCCGGTCAATTCGATATTGGCTGGACACACATAACTGCAGCAGCCGCACTCGATACAGGCGGACATGAAGTATTGCTCCTGAGCAACATCCAGTTTATTCGCCTTGACCGCATGGGCAATCCTGGTGGGATTGAGATTTTCCGGACAGGCCGAAAGACATCGCCCGCAGCGGATACAGGCGGTCTGAGTCTGGTTAAACTTGGCCTCGGTGACTTCTTTTCGGGTCAGAAACGTCAGGCCGCCGTTGGTCTTGGTAATAGGAGTTGAAAAGTCCGCAATCGCAAATCCCATCATCGGCCCGCCCATGACCACCTTGGCCGCGGTTTCAGTCAAACCCCCGCAATAATCAATCAATTCCTGGACGCTGATCCCGATAGGACAATAATAATTGCCCGGCTTGCAAATCGCCCGGCCGGTTACAGAAACCACGCGGTGCGTCAGCGGATTTCCGAAGACCACCGCCTCGGCAATCGCCGCTGCCGTAGCGACATTCACAACACAAGCCCCAATAACCGGCGGAATACTGTTTGTGGGGACGATTTTGTTCCAAACGGCACGTATAAGCTGTCTTTCGCCGCCCTGCGGGTACTTTGTTTTGACGGGAACGACTTGGATGTCTTCATCATTTCCGAGAGCTTCTATCGCCTTGTTAAATATGGTAATGGCTTCGGGTTTGTTGTCTTCGATGCCGATTCGGATTTGGTCAACGCCGGCCGCTTTTGCGGTAAGTCGAATACCGGCAAGCACTTGCCATGTCCATTCGAGCATCACACGGTAATCACAGGTCAAAAACGGCTCACATTCGCAGCCATTGACAATCAAAATGGTCTTGGGCATCGCGGGATTGGGTTCGATTTTAACCCGAGCCGGGAAGCCCGCTCCTCCCATACCGACAATACCGGCATCCTTAATCGCCCTGCAAATCTGCTCGGAAGTCCATTTCGACAGGTCAAACTTGGCATCAAACCGCCCGGCCACCGGCAATTTGGGTTCGTTTTGCGCGGGATCAACATCAATGATTACCGCCATTGTCCTGCCTAAAACCGGATGAGGGGCGAGGGTAATATCTTTGACCGTACCATTGACTGGGGAATGAATGGCCGCCGAGACAAAGGCATCGGAGGAGCCAATCACCTGACCTGCCTTGACCATATCCTTTTTATTGACAACAGGTTTGCACGGAGCACCTAAATGCTGACTCAGTAAAACGACAACCTGTTTTGGATTCGGAATAACCTCAATCGGTCGTCCCTGACTATACTGCTTGCCTTCCGGCGGGTGAACACCGCCGGGGAAGCTGAATTTTCCTCGTGTTTCCATCACGCTTTTCCTATTTAGGACATCTTGTTTGTCCGGATTTATTCCGCGTAAAAAATAGAACACCCAAAATTGTTATGAAGGCTACAACCAAGCCAATGCCAAACAAAGCCAATGTAAGCAATTTTGGACTTTCAATTCGACTTTTTAACCAGGTCTGGGCGATACCAGCGGCACACACAAACGCCGCTACGGGTAGAACGAAAGCCTGAATTGCTTTCCAAGTAATATTCGGGCCTTGAGACTGGCCAAGTTTCTGATAGACCTCTTTGCAGGTATCTTGCTGCCCGCAGCCGGCACAATGCTTATCCATTTATTGTTCCGCTTTCACAAGTAATGAGATTTATATAGTCCAAAGCCCCCGTCTTTGCAAGAAGATTTTTGACTGCTGCAGGACCAGCGGGCTTAAAGATTTGCATTCATTTTAGAATTCGAGTATAATAATTGTTTCTATAAACAAAAACAGAGTAATCCTATCGGATTCTATGGAACGCACGGATAATCTAAATATCAAATGTTTCCGGCCATTAATCACGCCGGAAGAACTGAAGCGGGAATTTCCGCAAACCGAAGAGGCTGCGCACCTGGTTGCGTCCTCACGCAAGATTATCGAGAATATCCTGACCAACAAAGATAAACGCCGACTGGTGATTACTGGACCTTGCAGCCTGCATGACCGCGAAGCGACTCTCGAATATGCTGGACGGCTGAACAAGCTGCAGATGGGGCTATCCGGGAAAGTCTTGCTGGTCATGCGGGCCTATTTTGAAAAACCCCGTACCACACTGGGCTGGAAGGGAATGCTCTATGATCCCCATCTAGACGGGTCGTACGATATCGAATTCGGCCTGCGGCAGTCCCGCAGCATTCTTTCTGAGATTGCCAAGCTCGGATTGCCGGTCGCCACGGAAATCCTGGAGCCGATTATTCCGCAATATCTGTGTGATTTGATCAGTTGGGCCGCGATTGGCGCCCGGACCAGCGAATCCCAGATTCACCGGCAGATGGCCAGCGGACTTTCGATGCCGATTGGCTTCAAGAACGCCACGGACGGCAATCTTGCCGTAGCAATGGACGCCATCAAAGCTGCGGCCAGCCCGCATTCATTCCTGGGGATTGACCGTGACGGCAAAGTTGTTGTCGCCGAAACCAAAGGGAATAAATACGGCCACCTGGTCATGCGGGGCGGAACAGGCGGACCGAACTTTGGCAGTGAATTTGTCGCGTTTGCTGAGGTGCTGCTGCAAAAGGCCAACATCGACAATGGTATTATTATCGATTGCAGTCATGCCAACTCGCACAAGGACCACAAACGGCAAAAAGACGCCCTGTATGATGTCGCCGACCAGATTCGCAGCGGCTCGACGGTCATTTCGGGTGTGATGCTTGAAAGCTTTATCAAGGAAGGCCGGCAAAGCATCGGCTCGGTGGGCCAGCTTAAATATGGGGTATCCCTGACCGATTCCTGTATCAGTTGGGAAGAAACCGAAGAGCTGGTTCGCAGCTTCGCCGGGGCAATTTCTCTATAAATTCTTGCCTAATAGTATTTCCGCAGGATTTATCTTGAACTGTAACATTTTAGATGTTTCTCGACCCCCATCTCCTCCTTTTCGCTGTATTGTTATTTTCCCCATTCTAATATTCCCTCTCTCGGTTATAATAATTTCACCTTCAGCAAAAAAACTAATAACTCGATCAATTGGCCACAGGGACCACTGTTGATCACTATTTGCTTTTTGAATAACAAGCCACCATTGAGCAGCCTGTTCATCTTCTCCAGCAAAAATGGTTCTCAAAATGGTAGCCCTATTGTCATAGAAAAAGCTAACCAGCCTTTTCTGCTCATCAAGAGAAAATTCATCCGCAAACATTCTTCGGGGGTCACGCCCTCTTATGGTTGGGTGCGAATAACCAGTATATAGCTTGAGAAGGTGTTCAATGTCAGAAGGGATATTCCACAATTCAGAATAACGATCAACCCATCTTTTATCAATTTGATTATATCCCCGTAAATTACTTACAAGCTTAACCTGAATAAAATGAAGATATGACCTACTCCCCTCCTCTACTTCGACTGAAATATCAGCTTTATATGAACCAGTTATTTGTTTTGCGCGGACAGAAACTATTCTTTCAACTCGGTGTCCTAATAAAACCAGCCAATTCTGTGCTACAAGGTCTTTATGCCACAGATTGAAACGCGCGATCACCTTATGTTCATTTTTAAAACCGCACCGCGCAGTATTAGACCCCAGACGTCTTGAACCAGAACGTGTCATAAATCTCTCCTTTACAGACAAACAGCACAACATTAATCAAAGCAAAGCCAATCAATGACTGTTGATTTAGTCGTAATATTATGTTAATATCGGATATATTGATCTTTTTTCTGAGGAAAATAATGGACAAAAACCTGTTATTTGATGACATATCATCAGGGCCTACTCAATATAAAAAAGGCCCGAGAGCCCCTTTTGCTTGGTATGGTGGCAAATTTTACTATGCAAAATGGATCATAGACCATTTCTGTGCCCACCGAGTATATATTGAGCCCTTTGGGGGTGCAGCAAATATCCTGTTAAATAAAAATCATAGTGAAGTAGAAATATTCAACGATTTGGACAATCGAATTGTCAATTTTTTCAGAGTACTTCGAGACAAGAAAAAATTCAACGAATTAATTAGGCTATTGAATCTTACTCCATACAGCAGGAAAGAATTCGAAGATATTATTACTGAAGAAGAAACCGATGATCCTGTCAAAAATGCATGGCGTTTTTTTGTCACATGCCGTCAAGCGATTGGCGGACTTGGGATGTCTAAGTTAACCGTGTCAAGCTGGGCAATGAGTTTAAGAACAAGGAGGGAAATGGCAGAGCCTGTTTCAAAGTATTTATCTGCGATAGAAGGCATTCAAGAAATTGCTGAACGGTTTCGAACCGTAGCGATAGAAAATATGGATGCGATAAAATTAATAAAAAAATATGATTGTCAGGAAGCTTTGATATATTGTGACCCCCCCTATCTTCCCGAAACAAGATATGGAGCGAATGCCAATACATATGCTTTTGAAATGAGCTATGAAGATCATGAGGCATTGTTAAATGCTCTCAATGACTGTAAATCACATGTCATTATTAGCGGCTATCATTCAGACCTCTATGATATGAAGTTACAAGGTTGGAGGATGGATTCAATAGAAGGAAAATCGCATATCGCCAATTCAGGGCAATTACGCAAAGAAGTATTATGGATGAATTGGTGATGTCTCTAACGTTATAAATCTATTTCCACTGGTGCTGGCAAACGCCGGCCAGGATTTTTTCCGCACACTCCAGCGCCGCCAGGCCTTCTTCGGCCGTTACTTCGGGGCGACATGAGGGGTCTGCAACCGCTTTCAAAAACGCCTGCTGCTCGACCTTGAGCGGCTCGGCATCGGTAATATCCAGTTGTTCGATGTGCAGCATTTCCGTCCAGTTAACGGTGGAAAAATCAAAATCCTGAGCGGCCTGATGTTCGCGAATCCACTTGACCATATCCACATTGGGATCGGTTTTGATAACAATACCTTCTTTGGATTGATAATTCAGACTCAGATACGCCTGTCGGCTGAAGATGCGGACTTTGCGTTCGGTCTTCAAAGCAAGCCGGGATGCAGTGATGTTGGCAATGCAGCCGTTTTCAAACGTAATGCGGGCATTGCAGATATCTTCATGGTCGGCGATAACATTGACGCCGACGGCTTCGACATTTTTGACGGGGCTGTTGGCCAGCGACAGAATAATATCAATATCATGAATCATCACATCGAGCACCACACCAATATCCATCGACCGGAACGGGTACGGGCTGACCCGCGTCGCCTCAATAAACATCGGCTCGATATGCAGCCGCTTCATGGCCTGCACGACGGGATTACACCGTTCGGAATGCCCTACGGCAACGACAGTATTGTATTGTTTGGATAACTCAACAATCCGCCGGCCTTCTTCGACACTGGCGGCCAGCGGTTTTTCAATCAGCACCGGAATCCGATTGGAAATCAGCAGCTCAGCCAAACTCTTATGAGCCACGGTAGGTGCTGATATCGTCACGGCGTCCACCTGACCGATAAGGTCTTTGGGGTCAGTCAGGGCCTTGCAGTTGTGCTGTTTGGCCAAATTCTGTGCCTTGACCGGGTCGGCATCCACTACCGCCACAAGCCGGGCCTGTTCCAGTTTGCCATAGACTTTGGCATGAATGCCGCCCATCTTGCCGGCGCCGATAATCGCTGTACGGATTGTATCCATCGCTGTTTCCTGCCGCGTCGCGGCGACTATGCAACTTCGTTAATCGCGGAACAATTCCAGATGCCGTCCGAAACGCTGCTTACCCATGTTCAGCATGTGATCCACAATGGCGCGAACATTGTCATCCAATCCATCCTGTGCGGCCAGGGCTTTAACCTGTTCCAGCACGGGTTTTTTGGATCGCCAGATAAACCGATACGCCTGTTCGATTTGGTCCTGCTGCTGTTCGTTCAGGCCGGCGCGCCGGATGCCGCGTTTGTTAATGCCGCGCACCTCGGAAGGATAGTGGCCGCTGACAATCATATAGGGCGGGATGTCGTGAGCAATGCCCGTGTAACCGGCCGCATAACACCACTTGCCGATGGTGCAGAACTGATGGACCGCCACCATGCCCGACAGCCAGACGCCGGTCTGCAAATGGCAGTGACCGCTGATCTGGGTATAGTTGCTCATCACGATATTATCACTGAGCACACAGTCATGTCCAAGGTGAACGCCAATCATCAGCAGGTTGTTGCTGCCGACTATGGTTTTATGATCCGGGTACATACTCGGATGAATGGTCACAAACTCACGGATATTATTATTGTCGCCGATTTCCAGGCCGCCCATAGGCCGGTTGAAATTCAGCACCTGCGGCGGACGACCAATGACGCAGTTGGCAAACAGCCGGTTGTTTTTACCGAGCTTGACGTTTTTGCCAACAACCACATGCGCATCCAGGATCGTACCGTCGCCGATTTCCGCGCCGGCATCGACCAGCGTAAACGGGCCAATTACCACATCGTTTCCCAATTTTGCAGTTTTATCTATGACCGCACTCGGGTGTATTTCTGAAGCCATACTCGTTAATAAACCTCCCTTAATCAATTCCGCCGCGAACGTCAAACCATTTCGTCGTCCACGAGCATAAATTTCAATTGGGCCTCGGCGGCGACTTCATCGCCAACCATCGCCAGACAATTACATTTGGCCGCCCGGCTGCGGACCTTATCCGCTTCTGCGATTAAAATAAGCTGGTCACCGGGGACAACGGAGCGTCGAATCTTGACGTGATCAATCGTCAGCAGTACAGCCAGCTTGCCGGTATTTTCCAGTTTCTGTGAAAACAATAGTCCGGATACCTGGGCCAGTGCTTCGACAATCAGCACGCCGGGCATCACGGGCGTTCCCGGAAAATGTCCCTGGAAAAACTGTTCGTTAATCGTTACGTTTTTAATGCCCTTGATGCGGTGATCGCCCTCTATCTCAATCACCTTGTCCACCAGCAAAAAAGGGTATCGATGCGGCAGGATTTTCTGAATGCGTCGGATATCCAGGAGGGGGCGGTCACCCTGGGCTGTTTTTTTTTCTTTTTTGCGGGCCTGTTCGACAATGCTCTGGACCAGCTTCTGATTCAGATTATGGCCGGTCTTGTAAGCCACGATGCGTCCCAGAATCGGCCGGCCGGCCAGTTTGAGATCGCCAATCAAATCCACAACCTTGTGCCGGACGCATTCATTATCGAATCGATAGCTGTTTTTGATGGGGCCGTCGGAGCTGATGACCAGGATATCCTTGGGACCCAGATGGGTGCCGATTCCCATCGCCTGCATCTGACGGGCTTCCGCCTCCAGAACAAAGGTGCGGGCCGAGGCCAGATGCTGCTTAAAATGCATCTCCGACAGTTCACATGAATAGACCTGCCGCCCAATCCCGGTGAACTGGGTATAATCGAGGTCATAGGTGATACTCAGACTCTGGCCGCCGTTGGGCAGAGCATAAATCGACTTGTCCCCTTCGGTAATACAAATGGAATCGGTAATCACAATATCCCGGCGCGAGGCGGACTGCTCTACAATGCCGCATTTAAAAATGGCCTCGAAATAATCCTCGGCACTGCCATCCAGACCGGGCAGTTCAGAGCCGTCAATCTCAATAACCATATTATCAATGCCCAGTGCATGAATTGCCGCCAGGCAATGCTCGGGGGTTTCCACGTAGGCATCGCCGTTTTGCAAGGCACTGCGTCGGTCGCGCTGCGAAATATACTCCGGCAGCACCGGGATTTCAACCGGTGTGTCCAGATCCGTACGGACAAAGACAATCCCCTTGTCGGCCTCGGCAGGTTTGAACATCACCTTTGCCTCTTTGCCGCCAAAAAGTCCTTTGCCGGACAATTTACATTCCGACTTGATTGTTTTTTGCTGACTCAAGCTGTTCCACTCGTTTTGACAGTTTTTTTAGTTCTTTGGCCATGTCAGGCAGTTCTTTAAAGACATTCACACACCGCATTTGCAGTCGCCAGTCTATCGCCGGCACACCCCAGAGCTTTTGTCCGGGTTCGCAATCGCTGACAATCACAGCCTGCGCCCCGGCAATTGTTCCGCTGCCGACGGTGATGTTATCCGACACACCCGAACGACCGCCCATCACGACACCGTCGCCCAGGCGGGCACTGCCGGCAATCCCGACCTGTCCGGTAATCAGGCACGCCCGGCCAAGGGTCACATTATGCGCGATTTGGACTAAATTATCAATCTTACTCCCGGCGCCAATGATGGTATTGCCGAATTTTGCTCGGTCGATACAGGTATTGGACCCGATATCCACGCCATCTTCGATAATCACACCGCCATTATGAGGAATTAACTGATGTCGCCCATCAATAAATGAATATCCAAAGCCCACCGACCCGATGGTTGTATTGGATTGAATCACACAAAAATTGCCTATTTTACAATTATGATAGACTGTGACATTGGCATCCAGCCGCGTATTGGCCCCAATGGTTGAATTTTCACCAATGGAGCAATTCGGACCTATGGTTGTTCCCGGTCCGATTTTTACGGAATGGCCGATGTAAGCCCCCGGCCCGATTGAGGCCGTGGGGTCAATGACCGCCGTCGTCTCAATGACCGCCCGCGGATGAATTCCCTGCTGAGGGGTTAATTTGGGGGCAAACAGATTCAACCCAGCAATCAGTGCTTTGTTGATATTGCTTACAACCAATTGCGGCATCGTACAATCCGGCATCGCTTTTTCAACCATCACCGCCGCAGCTCGCGACGTCGATAGTTTGCCGATATGTTTGGCGGAACTGAGAAAACAAACTTCATTCGGCCCGGCATCCTGGATTGTATTAATCCCGGTAACAAGCCGGGAACCATCCCCAATCAGATGGGCATTGAGACGGTCTGCCAAATCAGACAATGACACTTTGATTTCGGTGCAATCCATAATCACCGCTTATTTCGATGCATCCAGCGCCGACATCACTTCATCAGTAATATCCACCTGGTCGCCGCAATAAAGGACTTTTTTGGTACGAATGCTCAGCATGAAATCACGCAGACTGGGAGAAGGCAAATCCAGTTGCTCCTGAGCCAGAACAATATCCACGCCTTTTTTCTGGGCGATATCCTTGATGATCGTCAGCATCTGGGTGTAAAGGCTTTCGGTCCACTGCTGCATTTCCATGTTCACTTTTTCCTGATAGAACTTATCCTTGGCTTCGAGGAGGCCTTTTTTATCAAGAAAATCCTTCATGGCATCGACATAATCTTTGGAGCCGGCCTTGAGCAGGTCCATATTGGCCTGCAGGGCTTCGAGGGCTTTTTTGTCCTTCTGGAATTCGGCTTTCATGACCGTTTCTTCGGACGTCATTTTTTCCTGCCAGGCTTTGTGTTTTTTGCTGTTCTGCAGGACTTTGGTCACATCCACCACAGCAATCTTGGCCGGAGCGATTTGGTTTTCGCCGGCAGCCACGCCCTGGCGATATCCAAATGAAAGACACAGAACGACAACAATAGCACCTGCCAGCAGCATTTTACTGAGTTTCATATCAGCAATCCTTTCTTGTGTATTTTTCTGAGATATCAACCTGCCCATCCAATCCAATCGGAGGGTATTTATGATTAGAACAGCGCGCCGACCGAAAAGCTGAATATCTGGGTTTCATCTTCGCTTTCTTTGGTAACCGGCGTGGCCACTTCAAACCGCATCGGGACCGGGCCAAACCATTGCGGAATCTGAATCTGGATACCGGTGCCAATCGAGGTACGCGGGCAGCCTTCTTCGATGAGAGCCGCGTCGGTGAAGAACAGCCACGAGAAGACCTCACTGCCCAGCGGAACCGCCACTTCGAGACTGCCGTTGACAATCCAGTCACTGCCGATGGGGTCGCCGTTGGTGGCCCGGGGGCTGACCCCGCGATAATCAAAACCGCGGATGGTGCTGGTGCCTCCGGCATAGAATTTTTCGAACAGCGGTGCATCGCCCACGATGGTGCCGCCGCGAATCTTGGCCTCCAGCACGGTCTTCTGTTCCGACAGGTCTTCATACAGGGTATGATACCATCGCTGGGTACCGCTCATAATGCCGAAATTATGATCCAGCGTCACCTGCTCATAGCCGAAATCAAAATTATAGCCTTTCGTCGGGCGGAACCGGCTGTCGGTCGTATTCTTACCGACGTACAATCGCGTTCCAAACAGCGCGTTACTGCCCTTGACATCAAGGACTTCCCTGGGAGCATCCGACTCCAGGTCCGTCACATCCACATTTTCCAGGCGGAATGACACCCCACGACGCCAGTCATCGCTATAGCGTTTTTCAAAAGCCAGTCTGCCGCCCATGCGTTCTTCGGTATAGGATTCCCATTCGCGCTCGAAACCCATGCCGGCGACTTCCATCGATACGGGCTTATCGTACAAATAAGGCTCCGTAAAGCTGATCATATAGCTGCTCTGCTCGGTACCGGGATTCAGCGACACACGGAACCGCTGGCCGGCGCCGCGGAAGGCCTTGCCGGTAATCAGTTCATTCCAGTTTTCCGGCCAGTCGGCAATATCATAATTGCGCTGATCGTAGGCAATCTGGCCGATGACACCGCTGTCGCTGCCGACCCCGGCGCCCAGGATAATCGAGCCGGTTTGTCCTTCGGAAATAGTCACCAGGGCATCCTTGCGGTTGGGATCACTGGAAGACATCGCGGCAATGGTCGCGGATTCGGAATACACCGTGCCCTTGAGCGTCTTTTCGAGTTCCCCTTCCCCGTTGCCTCGGGCAGTATCGGCATTATACCAGGTGCCCGGCGTAAATTTCTCTTCGTCCAGAACCCGGCGAATCGCATTATCATGCGTTATCGTATTGCCGGTAATGGCAACCTGGCCAATCCGAAAGCGGCTGCCTTCGGTAATATTGTGCTCCACTCGGACCCTCGCCCCGTCCAGGAACGTTCGCTTCATATCGTTTCGCACATCCACAAATCCCTGTTCCTGGTATTTGCTGCGGATTTTTTTGGCGTCGAAATCCGCGCGGTCGTCGCTGTACGGGCCGTTTTCGATTAGTTTCATGTCCTCTCGAAGACGAACCACATCGAAAAATTTATTGCCGTACACCAGGATGGATTCGACGGTATAAGAAGGGCCTTCAGTCACATGGAATTCAAGATAGGCTTTGGATTTGTCTTCGCCGAAAGAGACTTTGGTTTCGACTTTGGCATCCAGATAAGAACGCTTCTGATACACTTCCTGCACCTTCAGGGCATCTTTCTGGACCTGTTCCTCATTATAATAGACCGACCAGAAGAGGAATTTTTTGGTCTTGGTCTTAATCGCTCCGCCCAGTTCCCTGTCGCTAAGAACACGGTTGTTCTTGAATTTAATCGAAACAATTTTCGGTCTGCTGCCTTCATCGATCGTATATTCCACCCTGCCGATAATCAGGCCCGCTTCATCGAGGGTCACCGTTGCCCAGGCATACCCTTTCTGAAGGTACAGTTTTTTGATGGCATCCAGACCCGCCCGGGCCCCCAGAATATCCAGGTGGTCCCCCAGCTTAAAAGACAGTTCCTTGGCCAGCTTGGCATCGGACATTTTCTTGTTGCCCTTGAAAATCAGTTCGCGGACAAGCTGTTTTTCCACCACCACATAGGTCAGTATAATCTGCCCCTCGGTTTCCACGGTGGTATAATAGGAAGACTCCACCCCTTCGAGCCGGGCAATGCGCGCCGCGTCTTCGACGGCCATCTGCTTGGAAAACAACTGTCCGGCCCGGGCTCGTATCGCCGAAAAAATCTGAGCCCGCGTCACGGTCGTCTGGCCGGTGATTTCGACTGAACGGATGAGTTTGGATTCTTCGCCTTCAGCAAAACACAACGTACAGAACGCCAGCACCATCGCCGCCGCCAGCATCGGCACAGACCCTGTCCCTCGGTTCATATCCTTATGAATCATCGCTTTGTCTGCTCCTAAAAAGGTTCGCTTACATGGGCCAGATTGTCAAACCGCGTATAGCGGCCGTCGAAATACAATTTCACCGTCTCGGTCGGGCCGTTACGCTGCTTGGCCACGATGACTTCGGCGGTGTTGGTTTCTTCAAAATCTTCCTTCGTGCGATTGTAATAATCTTCACGATGCAGCAGTAAAATCACGTCGGCATCCTGCTCGATGCTGCCGCTTTCACGCAAATCGCTCATGCGCGGACGGTGGTCTTCACGGCCTTCCGGAGACCGGTTCAGCTGGCTGAGCACCACCACCGGCACTTCCAGTTCACGGGCCAGGGCCTTGAGATAGCGGGAAATGCCGCTGATTTCCTGCTGCCTGGATTCGACCTGGCTGCCCATACTCATCAACTGCAGATAATCGATGAAGACCGCCTGGATATCGTGCTGACTTTTCAGGCGCCGGCACTTGGCCCGCATCATCAGCGGGGTCAGGCCGGGCGTATCGTCAATAAAAATCGGCTTTTCATACAGCTCGCCTCCGACCCGCGTCAGCTCGGCATGCTGTTCAGCGCTGACCATACCCTTGCGAACCGCCTGGGAATCCACCTTGGCCCGGCTGCACAAAATGCGCTCGACAAGCTGCTGGCGACCCATTTCCAGGGAGAAAATCACGACCGGGATGTTTTCGTCGGCCCCGATATGCTCGGCAATATTCAGCGCAAAGCTGGTTTTGCCCATGCTCGGGCGGCCGGCCACAATAATCATTTCCCCCGCATGCAGGCCGCACAATAAATTGTTCAATTCCGTAAATCCCGTCGGCAGACCCGTCACATGCGAGCCTTTGCGGGACTCAATGCTTTCAAAGGTTTCCGTCAGAAGATGCTTGATCGGATACGCCGAGCCGGAAATCTTCTTTTCCGTCACGGCGAAAATCTGCTGCTCGGCCCGGTCCAGTTTTTCGCCGACATCCCCCGCCTCATCACAGGCCTGCCGCAGAATGTCCTGGCTGACCCGGGCCAACTGCCGCAGCATCGCCTTTTCCTTGACGATGCGCGTGTAGTAGTCCACATTGGCGGCGGTGGGCACCGATTCGGCCACGCGGACCAGGTAATCCACGCCGCCGGCCGCCTTGAGACGATCCCGCTTGACCAGATCCGCCCGCAGCAGGACTAAATCAATCTTGCTGTTGGCTTCATACAGGGCAACAATGGATTCAAACAACAGCCGATGTTCCGGCATCGAAAAAGCATCGCCGTCAAGCTGTTCCACCACCTGACCGATGCATTCCCGATCCAGAATCATCGACCCCAATACCGCCGCTTCGGCTTCGATCGAAGCCGGCAGGGCCTTGCCGTCCAGCGTGGTCGGCAGCGCCTGCGACGCGTCGGAATCAGGCTTCCTGCTTGTTTTCCTCGACGGATTCAACGGGCTGTTCCTGCTGTTGCTCGGAGATTACGCGAACCTGGACTTGCGACTTCAGATCGGCTGCGATCTTCAGGGTCACGTCGTAGGTTCCCAGTTCCTTGATGTGCCCGCCGCTGAGGCGAACCATCGCATCTTTAACCTCAAAACCTTGGGCACGCAGTTTCTCGGCAATATCGTGCTCGGTAACCGAACCAAACAGATGTCCCAGTTCGTTGGTCTTGGCAATAATTTCGACCACGGCGCCTTCGACGGCGGCGGCGGCCTTTTCCAACTGTTCACGCACCAGGCGGCGCTGTTCGGTACGACGGGCCTTTTCCTCGGCCATCGCCTTGATCTTCGACTCCGACGGAACCACCGCTAACCCCTGCGGAAGCAGATAGTTGCGGGCATATCCATCCTTGACGGTTACAATGTCACCGTACCAGCCGAGACTTTCCACATCTTCACATAACAATACCTTCATATATTCTCTCCAGCTTCATCATTTCTTCAAATGAATTTTTTATTTTGAATCGCAAATCACACCACGTCAGGCTTGCCCTGCTTCCGCAGTCCCGGGCGGCGCACAGAATCCGCCTGTCATTCAGGCAAAATGGCAAGCCTCCGGGCCCAGCACAGTTTAGGCCGTAAACGGCAGCAGCCCCATAAACCGGGCGCGCTTGATGGCCTGATTCACTTTCCGCTGACACCCGGCACAATTACCGCTGCGCTTGCGGGAAAAAATCTTGCCCCGGTTGGTCAGCAGCTTGGACAGTGTGTCAATATCCTTGTAATCGATAAATTTCTTCTTTTCCCGACAGAACCGGCACTGCGTCTGCTCACGAATGGTCATGGTCATTTTACGCTTGCGGTTCGAATTCTTGTTTGGAGCTGTTTTTTTCATATCCAATCCTGTATAGTCACAAAACCTTAGCTTCTGATTTCTTTATCCATCTACTGTGTCTTAGAAAGGTATCTCGTCGTCGCCTGCGGCGCCAAAGGGAGCCTCAAGGTCCGCCGGGGGAGCCTCGGGGGCCATCTCCTGCCCGCCGCCGGGGCCGCCGGCACGCTTGCCGCCGCCGACAAACTCAAAATTTTCGACAAACACCCGCAGTTTGGTGCGCTTGGCGCCGTCCTGGCCCTGCCAGGAATCAAATTTCAGCCGGCCTTCCACGAAAATCGGCTCGCCTTTTTTGAAATACTTCTGAATCGTCTCGGCGCGCTTGCCGAACATCTGACAATCCACAAAGCAGGTATCTTCGGCCCAGGAGCCGTCCTGTTTTTTGAACTTGCGGGTGATCGCCAGGCCGAATTCCACCACCGCCGTCTGGCTGGGCAGGTACGACATCTGCGGATCCCGCGTCATATTGCCCATCAGCAGCACTTTATTCAAACTTGCCATAATCTACACCATTCCAAAATAGGGTTCTTCACCGGCTGCACGCCATCCATGTTCTTGTGTCTTCGCCGATGCAGCTTTTGCCGCGGCTGCATCCTGCCGGCCGCCCAAATCCGCGAGCCGACGGCGAAAGCGGGTACACGTTACTCAACAATTTCCTGTGCCGGGGCTTCTTCAGCCATCTCTTCTGCAGGCTGCACCGCCGCTTCGCTGTCCACATGACCGAGCATCGCAGGGGTGGGCTTGTCCATATCGTTCTGAGTCATCCGGTCAGTCCGAACCACCAGGACCCGCAGAATCTCTTCAGACAACTGCACATCGCGTTCCAAAGGACGAATCTTGGATGAACCGCATTCAAAATAAGCCAGGATGTAAGTCCCGCGGCTTTTACCGGAGATTTCATACGCCAGCTTGCGTTCGTCCCATTTGCGGATGGAAATCACGCGCGCTTCGGCGCGATCCAGAATCTTCTGAATAACTCCCATCACATGATCCCACTGCGATGCGGCCAGGGCCGAATCGACCAGGAACAGCGCTTCATAAACTCGTTTTGTTTCCAAACTTGATACCTCCAAAAGACTAACAGAATGATTGATTCTTGTTTCGTTTTTTTTCATTTCCCGCCGGGACGGATTTCGACCCGGTTTAACTTTTATTTTCTTCCGTCGCGGAGGAAGCATTATTCCGCTCGTTAAAGCGATTCATCGCAGCCGCAAGGCCGTCACGGATCCAGCACAACAGGGCGTCCTGTGACCTGGCGATTGCTGACGCAATCAGCTCGCCGTCCTTTTGGCCCGGACGACCCAGCACATAATCGCGTGTATCCGGGTATTCGCTGGCGCCAATGCCGACCCGCAGTCTTGCAAACTGCTCGGTCCCCAGCCTGCTGATGATATCCCGCAGGCCGTTATGACCGCCGCTGGAGCCACCCGGACGAATCCGAATCAATCCGGGTCGCAGCGCCATATCGTCGGCCACCACCATCAAATCGCCGGCCGGCAGCTTGTAAAAACCCGCCGCCGTTGCCACCGCCTGGCCGCTCAGATTCATATACGTCTGCGGCTTGAGCAGCAGCACCTTGCACTCCTCCAGGAGGGTCTCACCGAACAGCGAACCGAATTTCTTCTGTTCGACGCTCACCCCAAGCCGGCGGGCAAGCCCGTCCACGACATCGAAACCCACATTATGCCGCGTCCCGGCATATTCCTTTCCGGGATTTCCCAGCCCGACAATCAGTTTCATCCCGGTCATTGCACCATCCTGATTTCATCAGGCCGCACAGACATCATGCAGCCCGTAAAATCCCATCCAACCGAAAAGGCTTATTGGGCCTCTTCTTCGCCTTCCTTGGGTGCCCGTTCGGTGATGACTTCCGGGGCAGCGGGCTGCTCGGCCAGCATTTCCTCGGTCGTCTTGACTTCGGCCACCTCGTGGCAAATCGCAACCAGGGCCTTCGGATCGCTTTTCAGCACGCAATTGGCCGGCAGGGCAACCTGGGCAACCGTAATGGAATCGCCCACTTCCAGCTCCTTGATCACCACCGGGATACTTTCGGGGATTTCCAGGACCGGGCATTCGATTTCCAGGCTGCTCATCAACTGATCCACCACGCCGCCGTGCTGAGCCCCTTTGGCTGTGCCGCGCAAAACCACCGGAACGTCCACGGTCACCCGTTCATTCAGATCCACGCGAACCATGTCAACATGAATCACTTTCTTGCCCAGGTAATCATACTGAAGATCCTTCAGCAGCAGCGCCTGCTTGCCTTCTGGCAGATCGACCGAAAAAATACGATGGCCGTGATGCAGACTTTCCACAAAACTGTGCTGATCCAGCGCCACGGATACCGGCTGCTGCTTGTGACCGTAAATCACCGCCGGCAGCTTACCCTGCTCGCGAAGACGGGAGGCCGTCTTGGAGCCAACCTGCTCTCTCAATTCCACACTTAATGACATTACTTCGGACATAGCTGAACCTCTCTACTTGTTCTGGTTTCGGCCGGCGGTCCCGGCCTGTTCTATACTCATCGCACGTGCTGTTTCTTATGCTTTCGTTATCGCACCGCGGGACCGGCCCGCACTGCGACAGCATTTATCGCTTAAGCCTTGCCCAGCTTTTCAAACATCTCGCTGAGCGATTCATTCTCATGGATGCGGCGTATCGCCTCACCCAGCAGTTCGGCCACACTTAAAACTGTCAGATTCGCCAGGGCCTTGCTGCTTTCATCCTGCCGCATCGTATCGGTGACAATCACTTCATCAATCGGCGCCTGCCGCAGTTTCTCAATCGCCTGCCCGCAGAATACGCCGTGCGTGGCGCCGACATAAATCTTTTTGGCGCCGCGCTGGCGGACCAGATTGGCTGCACCGGTAATCGTGCCGCCGGTGGAAATCATATCGTCACACATGATGATATTGCGGTCTTCGACGTTGCCGATAATCTCATCAAACGTCACTTCATTGCCGCTGATGCGCCGCTTGTGGATAATCGCAAGCTCGGCCCCCAGCGCCGTCGCATAACGGCTGGCGGTCTTCATATTGCCCACATCCGGCGCCACGACCGTCAAATCCGGAATCGCCTTTTTCCGCAGATACTTGATCATCACCGGCTCAGCCGTCAGATGATCCACCGGGATATCAAAGAATCCCTGAAGCTGCTTGGCGTGCATGTCAATCGCAAGTACACGATCCGCCCCGGCGGCGGTAATCAGATTCGCCACCATCTTGGCCGTAATCGGCACCCGACCGGCGTCCTTGCGGTCCTGACGGGCATAGCCAAAATACGGCACCACCGCTGTCACACGGGCCGCACTGGCACGAGTCAGGCAATCCAGATAAATCAGCAGTTCCACCAGGTTCTCATCGACCGGGGCACAGGTCGGCTGCACCACGAAACAATCATGCCCGCGGACATCGGATTCCACGCGAATACACTTCTCGCCGTCCGGAAACCGCCAGATTTTGGCGACACCCATCTCGAGTCCCAAATAGCGGCTGATTGCCTCTGCCAGTTGCGGATTCCCAGTTCCGCTGAATATCGTTGTCGGATGATGATTCATTTTCTATTTCTCAGGCATTTTCCAATGACCTGCCTTGTATTCAATGTTCACGATTCACAATCAATCTACCCGGCCTGGACTCGAACCAGGAATGGGAGAACCAAAACCTCCAGTGTTACCGATTACACCACCGGGTATTGAACAGTCCCTCATGGACTGCTTCACTGTCTTAAATAATAGAACTTGCGAAGACAAAACATCCGTCTGCCGCAAGTCGTCGTTGTACGTTTTTGCTGGTCGCAGAATCCGTTTCAGAAACAGATTGACCGGGCCTTGTCGGAGGCTTGAGCTGACCATGCTGCGAATCTGTCAGCCCCGCGTGGCAGTACTGATACCGCCGGATGTCCCCGTGCGACATAGGCTATAAAACGGCTAATGTAGCATTGTTGAAGATAAATGCAAGACTTTTCTTATTGATTGTGCGAGAAAATACGTATTGAGATTATATATTGATATTTATATATTATTTGGGTCTTTTATGGTATATATATAATCTACAGAAAACCAAGAATCTGTCGGATTACACCCATTTGGATCTGTAAAATAAGACAAAACAATTTGAAATCGATATTGCTCTTTTTCCCAAGTTTGAAACCAAGATAACTCTCGATACTCTTCTTGCTCTCCATGGACAATTTCTCCCAATTTCCAAGCATTAGAGTCCACATTTGTATGTTTAGTTTCAGACCAGCCTAATCCAGATAATTTTTCAGCAACCTGCCTTCGAAATTGTGTTGCTGGATATGGCTCCTCCATAAAGAAATACGTATAAAATAAGTTTGGGTCAGTAGTGTCATCATCAGACTCATAAAAAATATGAGCCGCCCCTTCTGGGGACTTCATTTCGGGAGGAAATCCCTCAGGCAATTTCTCTATATCGTAATCTATTTTATCTTCTACATAACTGATTGGCATCAAATTACTTATGTAATTAATGGCCGGGCTGATAATCATTTTGGAGGTAACATCCCCCTTCATCATAATTACCAATAGAATAATCCATAGCCAAGTCACTTTCCCCGTCCACACCGGCCGCATTCCTGGAATCAGGCACGGCCAAATCTTACTGCCATCCAGCGGCGGAATAGGAATTAAATTAAAGATAGCTAATATCGCATTAATATATAGGATTGATGTCAACGCCAGCCAGCCATAATAGATAATATAGCGACGGGTAAGGTCGGATATCTCAATCTCCAGCTTGCCAAACCAGGCTAAACCATAAAGCCCGACCAGTGCCAGCCCGCACAGCAAAATATTACTCGCAGGCCCGGCCAGCGAACTGAGCAGATAATACAACTTGGGATGCTTGTAATTATACAAATTGACCGGCACCGGCTTACCCCAGCCAAACCCGGCAATAAACATCATCAATGTCCCCATCGGCGACAAATGCCGCAGCGGATTCAGCGAAATTCGACCCTGACTTTCCGCATAACGGTCGCCCAGCCACTTGCTGACCAGGGCGTGTGCCGCTTCATGTACCGTAAAACCCACCAGAAAACCCGGCACAAAAAATAAAATCTTCTCTACCATCTATACCCCCTCCGGTTGGGATGAATTCACCTTTGTCTCAGGTTCAGACAGCAATTCGGCCAATCTCGGTTCATGAAAACGAAGATTTTGAATATCTAACCCCTGTTCAACCGCACTCTTAAGATACTGCCGGGCATCCTCAATACGATCCAATAAATAAAATCCAGATGCCTGATGTCGCAATATCTCTGATTTGGCAAGTTTTTTTTCAGCCAGGGCCAATTGCTGCTGTGCGTCGTCCTGTCGTCCCTGGGCCATATACACCGTCCAGCGGGCGCAATACAATACCGGAATCTCTTCCACCGAAAGCATATGGGATATCCGGGCATCCGCCTGGGACCAGTCTTTTTTGTCCAATAATTGGAAAATTTGCACCAGCAGCGCGATCCGGCTCTGATCCATGGGTAAATCATTCCGCTGTAAAATCGCCTCAGCAATCGTCGCCGTGTTGTATTCCTGATACCGACTGCTGAGCATCATTTTGAGGGATAACAGTGCTTCTTTGTGGTGTGTACACAACTCATCCCCCTTGCGTGCCCATTGATAAGCAGATTCGGAATTATGATTGAGTGCATATTCATATAATCCCAAAGCCCCAGGTATGCGTGCATCTCTGGTTTTGCGAATCAAGTCGTCGGCATATCCATCCGCCTGGCCGGGCCCGCGTGTTTTTGCCATTTGCCAAATCCAGGTTTGAGCCCATTGAATCTGACCGCTCACGACCCAGGTCCCGCGAGCAAGGGCCGTACTTATGGGAAGCTTCAGGAAATTGGCTGCAAAATACAGCACCATAAACGGCGCCGCAGCCAGTTCACGCAAAAATGCAATCATAATTCCACCCCTTCAGACTCAAATCAATCAGGTCCCAAACAAAAAAGGCGGGCTTGAAACCCGCCTTTATCAATCTGATGATATGATTATTTCTTCTGCAGCACTTCTTCTTCATACTGTGAATTAGCGGGATTACTATCTGCAGATTTCTGGTGGACAATCTCCGGCGCCACTACTTTAACACCCATACGTCCCAGTTCCGCCGACACGTCCGGCTGGTACGGTCGAATCTCCAGACTCTTGCGGAAGGCATCTTCAGCCCGAACTTTATCCCCGGTTGTCAGGTAATAATAGCCCATTTCCTTATAGATACCACCTTTATTCTTCGCAACCGTCAGGGCATATTCATAGACCAGCTTGGCATGCTCGTTCAAGTTTTCGCGCTGCAGGGCTTTGGCCAGCATAATCAGCTCTTTATCGGTGTTACAGGTCCGCATAGCTTTATCCCGGGCTGCAGCCGCCCTGTCGGGTTTACCTGTCTCTTCATAGAGCTTGACCAATCCCGCCTCGGGCCACTTGTTGAGCGGAGCAAAACCAATCGCAATATTGTATTCATATTCAGCCTTAATCCATTGTCCCTGCGAATGATAGATTTTGGCCAGCTTGTAATGCGCATCCGGATTTTCGAATTTCTGATCGATCTGGAGCAGCAGGCTTTCTTCCGTGTCCGGCCCGACCGGCTTTTTCTCAGGTCCGCAACCAACGACCGCCAGAACTAAAATCATCATTGTTACTCTTAATAATGTGTCCATTTTCGACTCCCTTTGTCAATTATGGGCCAATCTCACTTTAGGAGAAGCGTCATGTCCTTAAATGGACATACTTTCCCCTGTATTATGTCGGCACAATCGGCCCAAAATCTTTAGATATCCAGATTCTGCACTTCCAAGGCATGTTCCTGGATGAAATTCCGCCGTTTTTCGACGTCTTCACCCATCAAAATACTGAACATCCGGTCGGCCTGCCCGGCGTCTTCCATCGTCACTTTCAGCAGCGTCCGCCGGGCCGGATCCATGGTGGTACTCCAGAGCTGGTCACTGTTCATCTCGCCAAGGCCTTTAAACCGCTTGATTTCCACATCGCGGGCGCCAATCTGACGAATGCCGTGACCAACCTGATCCAGTGTATGAAGCCGATACTGCTCGTCGCCATTTTTCAATTCAAAACGACTGCCGGCATCTTCATCCATGATATTCTGAGAGGGCAGAGTCAGGTAATCCCGCATATCCAGCTCATAATCCTGCACCAGGCGGGCGTTAATTTCGTTAAGCCGCATTACTTCATGCAGTTCCTCGGCGGCGAATCCGTCTTCCTGAGCCTCTTGTTCTCCGCGGGCTGCTTTCAGTTCCGCCACGCGCCGGTCGAAACTGTCCCGGTCGTAGAAAAACTCAGGTTGTCCCTCAAAACGAATAAAATATTCCGGCAGCCGACTACCGTCATAAAAGTCGGTTATAAACTTCTTAAACAAAATGCCGCGTCGCTCCAGGACATTAATACTGCGTTCGGCATCGTTTAAAATCTTTACCAGCAGGGCCAGTTTGGCCTGCTCAATCGTCAGCGGTGCTTTATGAGGCCTGTGAACCAGCAATATAGTCCCCTCAAGGCCGTTATTCTCCATTCGCTTGCGCATCTGAGTCTCGTTGAGTACATACTCCGATTGCTTGCGGCCTTTCGTTTGAATCTCATACAGGGGCGGCTGAGCGATAAACACCCGTTCATTCTCAATTAATAATGGCATTTGCCGGAAGAAAAACGTCAGCAGCAGCGTCCGAATGTGCGCCCCGTCCACATCGGCGTCGGTCATCATAATCACCTTGCCGTAACGACATTTTTCCAGGTTAAAATCATCGGTGCCGATCCCGGTGCCCAATGCACTGATGATGGTGCGAATTTCTTCATGCCCCAGCATCTTTTCAATGCGAGCTTTTTCCACGTTGAGAATCTTGCCTTTAAGCGGCAGGATCGCCTGCAGGTTGCGGTCGCGTCCGCCTTTGGCGGAGCCGCCGGCTGAATCACCCTCAACAATAAACACTTCCGTGTTGACTGTATCCTTGCTGGCACAATCCCACAGCTTGCCCGGCAGGTTGGCTCCGCTCAGTGCACCTTTGCGCCGCGTCAGCTCCCGGGCCTTGCGGGCCGCCTCACGGGCCGCCGCCGCCTGAATGGCCTTACTCAGCAGCTTTTTCGCAATTCCCGGATTTTCTTCCAGGTATGTCGCAAGCTGCTCATTGAGCATGGTTTCAACAAACGTCCCGACTTCCGGATTGGACAAACGGACCTTGGTCTGTGCCTCAAAATGCGGCTCACGGACCTTCACTGAGATGACCGCCGTCAAGCCCTCACGCAAATCCTCGCCGCCGGGTGCCATATCTTTAATCATGTTGGCATTTTTGGCATACGCATTCATCGTTCGCGTCAGCGCCGTCCGAAATCCGGACAAATGTGTGCCGCCGTCGATGTTGCGAATGTTGTTGGCAAACGCCAGGGCGATTTCATTATACCCGTCGTTGTACAGCATGGCGATTTCACAGGCCAGTCCGTCTTCCACATTTTCCTTGCTGAAATACATCACATCACACAGCGGCGTCTTGCCCTCGTTGAGATACTGGACAAACGCCTTGATGCCGCTTTCGTAATGAAAAACTTCTTTTCGCTGGCAGCGGTCGTCGATAAACGTAATATGCACGCCGGCATTCAGATAAGCCAGTTCACGGATGCGCTTTTCCAGCACATCATATTTAAACTCGGTCGTCTCAAAGATTTCATCGTCCGGCAGAAACGTCACGCGCGTTCCACGTTTCGTGGTGGGGCCGACTTCCTGCACAGGCCCGGTCGGTATCCCGCGACGGCATTCAAAATGATACTGCTTGCCGTTACGCCAGACTTCCGCTTCAAGCCATTCACTCAGGGCGTTGACCGCACTGACACCAACGCCATGCAGACCGCCGGAAACTTTATACGCTTTATTATCAAACTTGCCGCCGGCATGAAGTGTCGTGAGCACCACTTCCAGCGCGCTCTTTTTGGCCTCGGCATGCATTTCCGTCGGAATACCAACGCCGTTATCCTCAATCGAACAACTGCCGTCCACGTGGACATGCACTGTAATGCGGTCACAGCGTCCGGCCAGCGATTCATCGATGGCGTTATCCAGAACTTCATACACCATGTGATGAAGGCCGCCTTCCTGGCGGTTGCCGATATACATATCCGGTCGTTTGCGGACCGCTTCAAGTCCCTCCAGAATCTTGATGCTGCTGGCATCATAAACCTGGGCCTGGGATTGCTGAGTGGTTCCTGTATTTTCCTGCTCTGTCATCTTGTTTTTATCCTGCATCAGCGCATGCTGCGCCTGGCGCTTTTGACTTTGATTCGTATTTCTTTTATCTTTGTTCCCGGGCAAATCGCCTGGAGTTTTTCCACAATCTCGGTTTCCATCATCTTCAGCCGGTGCATATACGGCCCGGGCGGTGACTGAATATATAAAATGCCGCGCGTAAACTGATCGGCGCGATAGTATTGAGCCAGCTCACTGCCGATAGCCTGTTCAAAAGCCGCCGCCACGGTTTCGCCGCGGCGCAGACCATCAATATAAACCTTCATATAACTGCCCAATGCATCACCAAGCTGCTGGGGTCCTTTGGGCGGTTTTTTCTGCCAGGCTGTTGCCGACCGCAAAAGCCGGTCTTCCTGCGATTCGCTCAGTTTCTTCACAAACAAACCGCTCCCGCCGCCGGTTACAAATTCACCGGCATGACAATATACAAAAATCCGCTGCCGCTTTTGAACATGCCCGGACGGTCCGACTGCCCCAGGTGCATCTCAAAATCACTGGATTTGAGCACCCGCAATACATCAATCAGATACTGCGGATTAAACCCGATTTCAATCGGTTCATTTTCGTATTCAATCGACATATCAATCTGGGCGTCACCTGTTTCCGGCGCCCGGCTGGTAATGACCATATTATTTTTCTTCAGCGACAGCTTGATGCCTTTGCTGTCGTCGCTGGCCAGCAATGCCGCACGACGGACCGCACTTAAAAAAGCGTCCTTGGGCAGCGTCATCTTCTTGTCATAATCCTTGGGAATAATATCATCGTATTTCGGGAAATTGCCCTCCACCAGATTGGAACTGATCACGACCGGCTCACAGGCAATCGTGATATGATTATCCACAAACCGCAGCGACACGGTTGCTTTATCGCGGGCGGGAATCTTTTCCAGCAGCAGCATCGTCTTGCACGGAGCAATAATCCGTCCTTCGGGTTCACGCGACGCCTTGTCCAGAGGCAGTGTGGATTTTGCCAGCCGGCGTCCATCGGTTGCCACCAGCGACAGCTTTTTGCCGTGCACTTCCCACAAGATACCATTGAGGGCATATCGCGTGCTTTCCTTGGCCGCGGCAAAAACCGTCTGCCCGATGGCTTCCTGCAGGCGGTCCAGGCCGACTTCGATATCGGCGTTGCCATCGAATCCCGGCACGGTCGGATATTGTGTCGGGTCCTGAGTGTAAATGGTGAAATAACTGTCGGACCCTTTCAGGTGAGCGGAATTCTCATCGGTCTCCAGCTCAATAACCTCATCAAAACTTTCGCGAACAATCGACGAAAACTTATCCGCCGGCACAACGGCTTCACCGGCCTTATCCACTTCCACCTGGGTCACCGTATAGGTAATCCCGGCCTCCATATCTGTTGCACACAAACGCACGATATCTTTGTCGGCAACGATTTTCATACACTGCAAAATCGGCTTGGGTGTCCGGCTCGGAATAATCGAAGTCACCAGCGACAAAGCATCCTGTAAAGCAGTCCGATTAAATCGTACTTTCATAAAGCAACCTCCGTTGTTTTTAGCAGCAGTTTATCCTGCTCAATACCTTAAGCGTTCTTTATTCATCAATTGATAAGCCCATAATCTACTCGATTTTAACGGATTTTGCAAAGTCGTTTTAGGTAAGATTTTCAACAAAGCTGTCTGTGACTTTGTGAGAACCGGGTTGAGGTCTATTTCAAATATAAGAGTATAAAAATCTTTTTCTCAGTATTTGTTATATGTCCAGTGAGTTTGTGAGATTGTTTTTTTTCCTCATCCCTAAAACTATCTATGATAACAAGTTATAATAGAAGTCGAAGGATAAAGGACTGTGGAAAACCTGTTGGATAGGGTGTTGTGTTTACAAGAAACCGTGTTATCAATACTGATAATGCGATTTTTCTCACAAAAAATCAAACAATCCTGACAGGATAATTCACAGGTTATCCACACATTATCTCACAAGAACACAGAGTGTATTACCAGTGAAAATAAATATATTATAGGGCGTTAAATACAAGAATTCTTAAAAATATTATTCTTTTATGGTCTAAAATAACCAATATTATTTAGAGACCAGCTTGCGATGAACTCGTAAGGCATCCAAAAGACGCCCAATATCCTCCGGTATTGGGGCGGTAAACTCCATCCGTTTTCCTGTGGCCGGATGATTAATTTCAAGTTTCCAGGCGTGCAAAGCCGTTCGGCTCAGCAGCGGCGGCTCAATCGCAGACTCCCGATTTTCAATCTGCCAGGGATAAACCACCTTGCCGCCATACATATCGTCCGCCACAATGGGGTGCTTGATATACGACATGTGGACACGGATCTGATGGGTCCGACCGGTTTTTAAGTCCAGCTCAACCAGAGAATACCCGCGAAAACGTTCCAGAACACGGTAAAAAGTGACTGCCGGCTTGCCAATATCAGGCCGAATGGAATACTTCTCCCGGATAACAGGATGAACGCCTAACGGCACATCAATACAATCCCCATCCAGTTCCGGTGCACCATGGACCACCGCCAGATACGTTTTCTTATTGGTGCGTTCCGCGAATTGTCGGGATAGTTTCCAATGTGCCGTATCGTTTTTGGCGACAATAATCACACCTGTGGTATGACGATCCAGCCGATGCACGATGCCCGGACGGTAATCGGCAAACCCAGCCGATAAATTGTTCTTAAAATGGTAAACCAGGGCATTGACCAGCGTGCCGCATTTATACCCGCGTGCCGGATGCACAATCAAATCCGCCTGTTTGTTTACAACGATAATATCATCATCTTCATAAATAATATGCAGTGGGATATCCTCGGGAATCAGTTCCCGCAGCTCCCGCGGCGGTAAAATCAAATCAATTTGATCGCCTGGATTGAGTTTATAACTGGGCTTGGCCGGATGTCCATTGACATTAACCCCCTGCTCCTTAATTAATTGCTGCAGCTTGGTCCGGCTGAAATTGCTGAAACGCCCTGTTAAATACTGATCCAGCCGCCTGAACTTGAGATTCTGACCGACGCGAAAACAAAGCTGCTGGCCGGCTAACTCCTCGGTTTCGGCGTCCTGAGGCAGGGCCTCTTCATCCAGAGGGAGATCCTCTTGCGGCTCTATGGGCAGATTGTCTTCCTGCGGCCCAACAGGGTCTTTGGACGGTTTTTTAGACGGCATGGCTGGGATTATTTGGTTTCTGTCTGAGGCTGTTCAGCAGGAGTGCCATCTGTGGCGGCGGGAATTTCCACTTTTGGCTGGTCGGCAGGTGCCGCCTGAATGGCGGGAGCAGTCGATTCCGGCGTGGACGGCAGAATCTGAACCTGCGGCTGAATTATCGCCGGCTGTTCCTTGGGCTTATCCACGAACGTGTATTTGGCATTGTTCTCCGCCATTTTCTTTATGCGTTCCTGAGCCAGCGAAGCAACCGGTGTGCCTGTGTAAGCAGCCTCATTGGTTATCTTCTGATAGATATCCCTGGCCTGGTCAAGCTGCCCAAGCTCTTCAGAGCAGAGTCCCTGGCCAAACAGGGCCATCGCTTTAATGACAGGCATTTCGGCCTTACTAAAGGCTTTCTGATAAGATTCCTGTGCCTGCTTAATCTGTGAGGAAGCCACATCTTCGGCAGCCAGTTCTTTGCGGTAAAGCAAATCCGCGCGAAGAGCCTGGCCGCGTTTAATCAGGGTAATAGCCGCCAAATCGCCATTAGGGGCTTTTTCGGCTTCTTTTGCCAGATTATTAGCCGCCACCAGCAGATTACTGACCGCATCCGAGGCCGTTGCATCCTGGAGTTGACGCAATGTGGATAACTTGCTTACTTCCAATTGCTCAAGGACGCTGGATACCTCTGCCTGAGCCTTTGCATCCGATTCCGCACGCCACCGATTCAGGATCGGCCAACTGATCAGTCCCACGATAATCAGACAAACACCAATAATCTGGTTGCGGTATTCTTTCATCAGTCCCGGCAGCTTGCCAATCCACTCCGCCAGTTCATTAGTCATCAGCTCGTGACGTTCTTTTGAATCCATATCCATGTCCTTTGTTTTGGGCCGATTATCGGCAACTTTATTCCCGATACAATTAGTTCACAATAAGATAAGATGTATCATTATAGAAAGTTTAGTTTTATCTTGCAACAGGACTTTGCCGACAGTACAGTTTTGCAAACAGATTTTTCATGATGATTTTACCAGAATGGAAGGTTGTATGAGACATTTTATTACAGCAATGATGCTGGTTGGCTCGTTGGGGACACAATTTGTTTCCGGAGCAACTCCCCCTGCAAACTGGGATTCTTCCCGCTACATCCTTGTTGACGAAGTCAAGCCGGAGATGGAGGCGTATTGTTTGACCGTCTTTGAAGGCGATAAAGTGGAGAGATTTCCACTAAAAGTCCTCAGTGTGGTCAAACAGGCTAATCCCGCCCGACACATGATCCTTGTCATTGGTACCGATGAGCGTTTCAAACATGTTGGCTCAGTTCATGGCTGTTCAGGCTCGCCGGTATATATTGACGGTCGCATGGCGGGAGCTTTGGCCGCAGGCTGGGATGGTTCTATCGACCCCCTGTATCTGGTTACGCCAATTGAGTATATGCTGGCTATTGGTGAAGGCAAAGAAAAACCGGAAACGCAAGCTAATACAACAAGTTACGTTGAATTAGCGGCCCCCCTCAATCTAAATGCCATCGCAGAAAAAGCAATGGCCGACTGGGCGCGCACAACGGCAAACAATCCCAAAATGCCGCTGGTAACCAATTTATCACCCCAGGCCTGCAGTCAGCTTTCGGAGACGTTTGCCTCTGCCGGCTGGATGCCTTTGCAGGCCGGCGACCTGGCTCAGGCCGGTGATGGCTCCCAGACGAAGTCCACCTTCGAGCCGGGCGGTGTTCTGATCCTGCCTTTGTGTTCCGGGGATATTCGCATGGCTGTAACCGGCACAGTCACCGAGGTCGTTGGGAATAAAGTCTATGGTTTTGGCCACCCGTTTAATGGTATCGGTGCTGTTGAACTGCCGATGGCCGCCGGAACAATTCATACCGTGATTGCCACACGTGACAATTCCTTCAAGCTGAGTTCAGCAGGCGAAGTGACCGGAACTCTGCGTTATGACCAGGAATGCGGCGTGGTCGGTTATGCCGGGCCGATTCCCAAACTCATCGATATTACCGTCAATGTCAAACGCTTTGATGACCCTCAGCATCGGACCCTCCGCTGCAACGTTGTCCGAGACCGCAGTCTGACGCCCCGTGTTCTGCGCTCGGTGGTCATCGGCGCAGCGCTCTTTCAGGGTGATCTGCCCCAGGAACATGCAGTCTCATATCATTATAATATACGGCTTGAAAACGGCCGCACCATCGAGTTCAAAGGGATCTCTTCCGGCAACTCGGTAGCTGCTCCTGCCGCAGAACTGATGTCGCTGGCTGCGGCGCTGATGAACAATCCCTTCCAGCAGATGCCCCCGGACAAAATCGCCCTTGATATCGAAATCACCCCCAAGAATCTGGCGGTGTCGCTGTGGGATGCCAGGCTGTCCGACAATGTCGTCAAGCCCGGCCAGACAGTCACGATTCAGGCCGCCCTTAAAGGCTTCCGTTCCGAGCCGATTCCATTCACTATTGAGCTGCCGATCCCGCAGGATTGTCCCGACGGCAAATATCAGCTTCAGATTCTCGGCTCGGATGCGTACCAGTCTTTCCTGAGTAAAACCGCTCCGCAGCGGTTCACAGCGGTTGATGCACAGAGCCTTCTGGATGGATTCAACAGGGTTCTCAATATCCCGCAGGATCGCCTGTATGTGTGTCTGCCGATTTCGCAATCGGGTCTTGCCGTACGCAATACCGAGCTGCCCAACCTGCCGGCCACCAAGATGATGGTTCTGGCCGATGCCAAACGCATCCAGCCCATAAGCCCCTATACCAATTTCATCGAAACCAGCATTCAAACCGGCCTGATTGCTTCAGGCTCGGCTTCCATCGAATTCACCGTGGATAAAAATAAATAAGGAATCATCATGTACACGATTAAAAGAATCAGTCTCGTATCCATTGCAACACTCCTTGTCGTATCCAGTGCGGCTTCCGCAGTAACCTCCGTCATCGTCCGCCATAAAACCAGCGATGACCTGCTCAAAGGCACCACCGATGCGGCGGTGGTGGACTCCGAAGGCGAAATTCGCCTGGCTCCCAAAACCGAAACCCTGGGCTTTGCCGGCCTGCTTGACGATATCTGGAGCGTCAACACCGTTTTGTCCGACAAAGCCGGCACGTTGTATTTCGGCACCAGTCCCGCCGGCAAGATCGTCCGCTTCCGCGACGGCAAGGCTGACCTGCTGTATCCCAAGCAGCCTGAACCAACCGCACAGCCGGAAACCGCCGACCCTGCCGCAGTCCAGCAAAGCCCGCAGCCCAATGAGCATGTCTATGCCCTGGCCCTCGACGTGGCCGGACGTGTCCTGGCTGGAGTCAGCGGCGAAAAAGGCAAACTCCTCCGCATTGCAAACGGCACCGAGACCGTCTTTGAAAATGAAAAAGTCCAGTACATCTTTGCGATTGTGCTGGATAAAGACAACAACATCTATCTGGCCACCGGCCCCAACGGGCAAATCTGGCAGCTTGATGCATTTGCCCAGAACCCCCGGCTGGTCTGCGAATTGAAAGACAAAAACGTCTTATCAATGGCCTTCGGCGCCGACGGCTCTCTCTTTGCAGGCTCCGACACCCGCGGCATCGTCTATCGCATTGAGCCTGCCACAGGCCACTACACCGTTCTGTTCGACAGCGACCAGGATGAAATTACCGCCCTGCGCGTCGCCGCTGATGGCTTCATCTATGCCGCCGCCACCAGTGCCAATGTCGCCAACCAGCAGCTTCAGGCCGGGACCTCTCTCAAAAAAGCCCCCGGCAAGCCCGATGCCCCCGCCTCGGGCAGCCCTGCTCCTACCGACGGCGGTCTGAATCTCAAGACCCCCGCCACCGACGAACAGAAAAATCAGCCCGCACAGCCCCAGCAGCAGGCCCCCAAGGCCCCCGCTCCCAAGTCGGCGGGTTTTGTCTATAAAATTTCACCGGAGGGATTTGTCACCGCTATCTTCACCGAGCCGGCGGTCTTTTATACCCTGCTGGATAAAAACGATAAGCTCCTTCTCGGTGTCGGCCCCAAAGCTAAGCTGTTTTCTATCGATCCGGTATCCGAACAGCGTCTGGTTGTCTATGAAAACAAAACCAGTTCGCAGATTACGGCCTCTGCCGTGGACGGCAAAGATGTGATTCTGGCCCTGGCCAATCCCGCCTCCGTCGTCCGCCTCAGCGATGCACTCAATCGCAAAGGCACCTATACATCCGACCTCATCGATGCCGGCCAGCCCGCCCGCTGGGGCAAGATTCAGCTCGATGCCGACATCCCCGACGGCTGCAAGGTCCTGCTGTCGGTCCGCTCCGGCAATGTCAAAGACCCCAACGACTCGACGTTCTCCGCGTGGTCACAGGATACCGCGGTTACCGCACCTGTGGATGCGGCCTGTCCGGTTGGACGTTTCTGTCAGTATCGTCTGACATTCCAGTCCAATGACGATGCCGCAACGCCGGTCGTCCGCGAAGTCGCCGTCGCCCAGGTCATCCCCAATCTCGCCCCGCGCGTGCAGGCGGTTACCGCACAAAAAGCCGATAAGCAGAAGCCCTTTGCCCTGCTCATCCAGACCCGCGCCGAAGACGACAATAAAGACCCGCTCGAATATACTATCGAGATGCGCAGGCTCGGCCGCAGCAATTGGATTCTCATCAAGGACAAACTTGATCAGCCCAAATACGAATGGGATACCCGCACCGTGGAAGACGGCCGCTACGAAATCCGCGTGACCGTCTCCGACCGCCTCGGCAACAATGAAGTCTCGGCTCTGACCGCCTCTCGCGTCTGCGATCCCATCGTGATCGACAACACCGCCCCGGCAATCAAAAACGACAACCTGACCGTCGAAGGCACCGTTGCCAAGCTGACCCTGTCGGTCGTTGACGAACTGTCCGTCATCGGCAAGGTTCAGTACACCATCAATAGCGACACCGCATGGAAATCCAGCCTGCCCGAGGATGGCGTCTATGATACGACCGATGAGCAGATTTCCATTATCGTGTCCGATCTCAAGAAAGGCAGCCATGTCCTGGCCGTCAGTGTCGCCGATGATCTGGGCAACACTGCGTATAAGACCTGGCAAATCACCATCGATTAAAACAACAAATCCTTGCGAAAAACAAAAGCCCGCAGCATAGTGCTGTGGGCTTTTTTATTGAAGGACACAAGTTGGGTCGGAATTTACACTGTGTTCGTGTAGATCTTGTGTCTTCTGAGGCTGTTGTTATGCCTGTTCCGATTTCAAGGCTATACACGGCTGTCCAACCGTGTGGAACTTCCTTAAAAACTGAAACATCCGCCCCGAACATACCCCTAAATCTTCATGCGACCATTTGGGATTTCGCATCAAGGGGTTAAACCCCGGTGTCATCTCCGCCATCAGCCAGTCGTTGGGCCGGAAGCCCATCGTCCAGTCGTGAAATTGCCGGGTATGAATCGGTTCCAGATGCAGAATAGACGTGTCTTTATATCGACAATCCCCGCAAATCCCCTCATACACCCCCTGGACCAGGCTTTGCGGCCCTTCGAGCACCCCCACAAACGTTTGCTCGTGATAAAGCAGAATCCCCGTAATACCCATCGAACGGTACCGCGGCCGCTTCGTCAAAAGCAGATCGATAAGCTCATCATCGGTGAATGACTTTGCCTCAGAACTGACATACATCAGGCAAATGAGTTGTTCGGTGGTAAATGCATCCATTTGTACGGACATCGTGACCCCTTTCGTACAGTACAAAATGAATTTTCCAGAGAGCCCTGGTACGGATATTAACAGTGCCCGGCTATTGCTTATGCTCCATCATCGATGGCCTCATACCACTGTTTGATATCGTAAAGCGTCCTCAATAGACTTTAGCGATTCCAGTCTTTTTCACAGCAAAACGACCTGTACAATGAAAAATCAGTAAAAATACGGATATATCATGCAAATGATTAATCCTCTCCATTAAAATCTATACAAGAGCTTCTTACAATTTTGTAACGCTTTGCAGTAAAGTAATTCTGAATGATTAGGGTTTGAAAATAAACGATAGAAATTGTAGGATATATCCATATATAGTACAGTGGTCAGGAGTGTTATATGGCAGGCTGTTTTTGCTGCGAAGTTATTCTTCCCAAAGAACAGCCTATGTCGCTGGATGAACTGCGGGAGTTTATTTGGCAGCACAATGAGATTAAGCCGCACATATACCTCAATTGATTAATACCAGTCCTTGAAAGTATTTTGATTGCTAAAGACCTCATTATCAGCGATGAAGATTTCAGTGATTGCATTAATATGAGAATTTAAAGGAGGGAATAAAGTTATGGATAAAGCTATGGAACAAAATCAGGGAAAAACCGAACAGGGAATAGGTTCATCTGGAAAAGCTATAATGCACTTAGGCAAAATCCTTTTACTTGTAGCAACACTGCTAAGCGTTGCAGTATTATGTGCTTCTGGCAATCCATTTCTGTTGGTTGGTTTAGTACTGCTTTTGCTTGCAGCAGGCATGGTTATTTTTGTAATACAATTGCCTTCAGCGTCTTCTACCAGATATATAATACGAATTTGTATTTGGTTTACCGCATGGCTTATCATCTGTAATTTGACAATTATCACCAGGGTTCCGAAACTGCAGGAACACCTTTCTATTGAAAGAGATCATCAAGAGGTTTTATTGGCGGCTCTGAAGGTGGAAGAATTCAGGAAAAACACGGGCCTGTATCCAAAAAGCAAAGAAGACTTTGAGAATATGTTCCAGAAAGATAATCCATCCAGAAATGATGCTGTCCCCCTCTCGTACCATTATGATGACAGTAAAAATGCTTATACGATAATAAAATTTCATGGGTTTGGACCGCATATCTCATATGATTCAAGTCAAATGAAAACGTTCGAGGACTATTAATGATTGCAGACAAAAAAGTCTGCATAACATATGTGTTGAAACTTAAAAAAACGTGCTGAGGAGACGACATGAGACACGTAAAGAATACACTGCTGTGGAGTGTGGTGATCGTGCTGGGGATGGCTGGTATGTCCGCAGCGGCGGGTGGGGCGGGGGCCGGGCCGGTGGCGATTATCTTGGATACGGATATGGGCAATGATATCGACGATGCCCTGGCGCTGGGGCTGATTCATACGCTGCAGACCCGGGGGGAATGCAGGCTCCTGGCGGTGACGCTGAGCAAGGACAACACCTGGGCGGGGCCGTTTGTGGATATGGTTAATACTTTTTACGGCCGGGGAGAAATTCCGGTTGGGGTGGTCCGCGGCGGCGTGACGCCCGAGGACGGCTCGTATCTGCGGCAGACCCTGGAGACCAAAGCTCCCGGCGGGCAGCCGGCGTTTGCATACGACCTGAAAAAAGGCGAAGATGCCCCGGATGCGGTAACAGTCCTGCGACAGGCGCTGGCCGGACAGGCCGACCAGTCGGTGGTGATGGTGCAGGTGGGATTTTCGACCAACCTGGCTCGGCTGCTGGACAGCAAGCCCGACGCGGCCAGCACGCTTTCGGGGATGGACCTGGTCAGGCACAAGGTGCGGCTGCTGTCGCTGATGGGCGGGGCATTTGTGGAAAAAGACGGCAAACCGTGGCGGGAATACAATATAATGATGGATATTCCGTCGGCAAAAAAGCTGTTCGAGGAATGGCCGGGGGAGATTGTGGCCAGCGGCTTTGAAATTGGCGAGGCCATTTTGTACCCTGCCCAGAGCATTAGCCTGGATTATCGCTATGTCGCGCAGCATCCGCTGAGGGTGGCGTATGAATCGTATATGAAATTCCCATACGACCGGCCGACGTGGGATTTGACCAGCGTATTGTACGCGGTCCGGCCGGAGCGGAGTTATTTCAGTCTGTCGCCTGCGGGGCAAATCGTCGTCGAGCCGGACAGCGGTGTGACACGATTTATTGAGAAAGCAGACGGGAAACACCGGCATCTGCGAGCCGATGACCAGCAATGCAGGCGCGTGGCGGAATTGTTTACCCATCTTTGCAGCCAGCCGCCAAGCGGATTCAAGGGTACTGATGTCGCTAAATAATCCATGCTTTTTTGAGTTGTGCTCTCTTTTTTCTGCAACACAATCCAGTCACTGGGATAGGATATGTGGTGATAACTGATGATAAGAACGTTGTTTTTTGTAGGAAAATTTAGCAGGTATTAATTATGAAAACAGGGATTCAAATCGTAGCGGGATTATGGCTGGTTCTGACGACGGCAGGGTTGGCGGGACAGGAGGCGGAACATACTCCCTACGGCGTATGTGCCCATGTGTCGCGGTCCAGCGATCATAAGCTGGCTGAGCAGGAATTCCCATTGATGCGGGCGGCGGGGATTCGGTGGGTACGGACAGACTTTGACTGGACGACGGTGCAGCAGCGTGAAGGCGGGCCGTGGGATTATACGATGTTTGACGAAACGCTTCGCAAGGCGGAGGCGGCAGGGATTACGATTTTGCCGATTCTGGCGTATGATGTGGCGTGGGCGTGCCCGGCATACCAGCACCTGGACTTATGGCGGGAGTACGTGCGGAATATGGTCAGCCGGTACAAGGGACGGCTGATGTATTGGGAGGTGTGGAACGAGCCGGACCTGGAGCAGTTCTGGAAAGAAAAGCCTGACCCGGCCAACTATACGACGCTGCTCAAAGCGGCGTATGAAGAAATCAAGGCGGCGGACCCCGAGGCAAAGGTGCTGCTGGGCGGGCTGTCGGGCATACCGTTTGAATTTATCGAGGGGATTTATAAAGCCGGCGGCAAGGCGTACTTCGATATCATGAATGTGCACCCGTATCGGTATCCGAAGACGCCGGAGGGATCGCCGATGAAAGACGATCTGGCGAAGCTGCGACAATTGATGGCTAAATATGGTGATGGCGACAAGCGGATTTGGATCACCGAGATCGGCTGGCCGACACATCGGAACAATTCGCAACTGTTGGGCGATATCGTGCGGGCGGGCTTAAAAGCGATTGATGCGAAGAAAACCAACGGGACGCTGGCGGTGTTTGACGATCCGGGGTATGTGATTCAGGTGCCGCTGACGGACGAAGCATTGCAGAACATGCTGCCGGGCGGAGGCAAGGATGTTCGGCTGAAGATGGCGGACATGGAGCGACTGAGTCCGGCAAAATATGATGCCCTGCTGCTGCCGCTGGAGGAGGCGTTTCCCACCGACTGGTTTGATGCGATGGAACAGTATGTGCGTGACGGCGGGGTTCTGATTTTAGGCCAGGGCGTGCCGCTGTATTTTACCATAAAACGTGGCGAGGATGGGCGATGGGTACAGGGCGATGCGGGGGAATCGTACCGCCAGCGGCTGCATATCGGCTGGGAGGCGTGGTGGACGCGACAGGGCGTACCCAAGACGATTGCACAGTTAAAAGTGCCCGATGAACTGGCCGGTCAGATTCGAATCACCAAAGACGCTCCGGAGGCCACGCGATTTTTGACCGATGCGAAATTAAAGCCGCAGGATCGATTTATTCCGCTGCTGCAGGCGGTTGAGGGTGATTATGTCGGGACGGCCGCGGCAGTGTTTGATCTAAACAGCGACATGAAGGGCGCGGTGATTGTGTCATCCCTGCAGGCGGAGTATCGCGGCGTGCTGGAAGACCAGCAGGCCCTGATGCTGGCGCGGGCGTATTTGATTGCGCTGCACAGCGGCGTCGAGCGGATGTTCTGGTACAATTTCCGGGCGTTCGAAAATAATCCGTTGTATAACGAAGACCATTTCGGGATGGTGCATCGGGATTTGTCGGCCAAGCCGGCGTATCGGGCGATGCTGGCATTGAACCGGGCGCGGCCAGCGGGGTCAGTGGCGGTTGGCGATATACGGCAAGTCGGGACGGTGTTTATGCCGGCCTGGAAGCGGCCGGATGGGCGGATGGCCTGGGCGGTCTGGAATGCGGGACCGGCCAAAGAGATGACACTGAAGGTACAGGGCCAAGTTGCAGAGGCGTTTGATGTGTTCGGCGAAACGATGTCGATTCAACTGGCTGACGGCGTAATAAAATTGACCGTTATGGATCGTCCGATTTACATCGTGGGGCCCCAGCAAATTGATCTGTAAAGAATTGCGATTGAAGTTGTTTTACGCCAGCGGTTTGCGGGTGATGAGCGAATAGCTGCGCGGGTACTCCTCGGGCGTGGGGTTGATTTTGCGAATTTCGATGAGGCGGAATGCATCAGCGACACCGGGCAGCGTGTATGAATAGGTGTGAGAAAGTTTGCCGCCAAGAGTTGCAATGGATTTTTCCGCAGCGGCGCATTCGGGCCCGCTGTCCGGGCCTTTGAAGGCCAGCATCGCCCCGCCGACCTTGACCAGTGCCAGCGAGATTTCAGCCAGCACGCGCAGGTCGGCAACGGCGCGGGCCAGTGCCGCATCGAATTGCTGGCGATAATGCGGCTCGTGAGCGACATCTTCGGCACGGCCATGCAGGACAATCAATGTCTTGAGACCCAGTTGGGCGGCGACTTTTTGCTGGAAATGCACTTTCTTGCCGGTGGCTTCGATGGAGACAAACTGCCAGTCCGGCCGGACGATTGCTAAGGGCAGCGAGGGAAACCCGGCACCGGAGCCGACATCAACCACAGAAAAACGCTCGCGGCCGGCAGCCATCGCATCCAGAATCGGCAGCACCGCCAGGGAATCGAGAAAATGCCGGATGCGCACCTGCTGCGGGTCGGTAATCCGCGTCAGGTTGGTATGCTTATTTTCTTCAGCCAGCAGTTCGGCCAGGGCATCAAACGCCTGCTGATGCCCTGCCAGCAGAGCTACCAATGTATCAATATGAAGTGTTTGTGATTTCAGCATGAATTCTTTATGGTTGTTTCGCTTTTAAATCCTTCGACGTGGCCAGAGCGATCACCCGGCCCTGATCGCCGACGGCATTATAAAAATGATAGACTATACCATCGTGTTTAATGACCCAGGGCTTGTGAGCGTACTGCTTATCCCACGGCTCGGACGGCTCCACTAGGTGTGGCCCCTGCCACTGGGTCCAGTTGGCCAGATCATAAGAGCAGGCAAACGTATCGAACGCATTGGGCTTCCAGAACGCCCCGAAATAAAACATCACCCAGACGTCGCCGATACGAACCACCTGCGGGTCGCCGGTAATGCCGGCCTGTTTGTCCAGTCCATTGGCGACGACTGCATCCCCGCCGTAACGTTTCCAGGTCAGCATATCGCTGGAGACCGCCATCCCGATCTTCTCATAGCCGCCTTTGATCTTGCCGTTATAGAACATGACAAAGGGATAACCCAGCGTCTGGTTTTTGTCGCGGATGATGTTGCTTTTGTACAATGTTACCCGTTCGAAGTCGCGGACATCGGACTGGGTGGTGCTCAGTACCGGCTCAGGCAAACGCTGCCAGGCGTGGGGCGTGCCCGGATTCTGTGAGGTATAGGCAATGCCGACGGCCAGCGGGTCGGTCTCGTAGCCTTTCAAAGCCCCGCCGATATAAGACATCCAGTACTTGCCGTCATAGTGTTCGAGGGCATAGCTGCCGCCCCAGGTGGTATCCTGCAGCGCGATGTAGCCGGCCTTCTGCACGGCATCCCAGGTGCCTTCATTGAAGCTCAGCACGTTTCCCAGCGGCTTCCAGTTCAGCAGATCGGCACTTTCAGCAAGGGCCGTCTCGTAGCCGGTGCCGTCGAAGATGATATAAATCATATACCATGTATCGTTGTGCCGGAACACGCTGGGGCAATCCACCTTCTTACCTTCTTCACCGCGCAGAATAACACCATATTTATACGGCGTCTTGACCTCGTCATAAATCTGATGCATCACCCGTTCAGGCACAGGCCCGGCATGCGGGGCAAGAATGGTCCTCTCTGCGTCATTTGCAGCTATACTTTGCGCAGCAAGCCCCTGCATCACCAAGCCGAACAGCAGCAGCGCAAGACAGAACATTACACGCCGTCCGATTTTACCCATCGATTGATTGAATGGAATCCAAAGCGTTCTCACTCGTTGGTTCCTTTCATTTGAATTCCAAACCGAGCTTAACCATTCTGCCCGCAGCATTTTTTGTATTTCTTGCCGCTGCCGCAAGGACAGGGATCATTGCGGCCAACCTGCGGCTTGTCATGGCGGATCGTTTTGACGGTCTGTTCGCCCTGCGGGGCCATCGCCGCGGCACGCTGACGCTGGGCGGCCTCGAACTGGCCGGTCTGGTCATGGCTGGTGCGGCTGACCTGATAGACGCTTCGCGCCCGTTCGCCGGCCTGCAGGCGGACTTTGAAGATAATATCCGTCACGCGCTCAGCGATGCCGTTGAGCATCTGGGTGAACATCTTGTAGCCTTCATGCTTGTATTCAATCTTCGGGTCTTTTTCGGCATAAGCCCGCAGCATAATGCTTTCCTTGAGATGGTCCATCGCATAAAGATGGTCCTTCCAGGCGACGTCGAATATCTGGATAAGCACATAGCGCTCGAGGTTGCTCAGCTCGCTGCGCATGAATTCGCGTCCGACGGCCAGCAGTTTTTCCTGTGCTTTGGCCGCATCAGCCAGCTCGGCCGGCGGAATCTCCACGCCGAAACGTTCCCTGGCAAACTGCGCCTTTCGGTCGGGTGTTTCTTTGGCGTATTGCTCGACCTGTGCGGCCAGCCGGCTTTCACGCCAGCTTCGGCTTTCTTCCAGCAGAAGGTGATAGATCGCCTCCGGCTTCATTTCGGTCAGCCGTTCGGCGGTCAGGCTGGTCTGATATTTATGATTGGCCCAGTCGGCCAGCGAGTTAAAGGCATACGCATTAGGCCCCTGCTGCCCGAAGACCATGCTCATTGCAAATTCAACCGGGTATTCGATTTCCCGCTGTCTGTATTTATCTTCGATGGCGGCCAGCAGCTTTTGATGGACACCCGGAATAGGCTTATCCTTCAGCTCGGCAGGATCAATCTGGATGGCAAATTTAGCCCCCGCCCACTGAGCAAACGTCCGCACGGCAAAATCTTCCGAGAGAAAATCCTTCAGGCGCGACAAATCTTTTTTATCGACCAGCCCGCAGGCCGCGTCTATCAGCAGATGCTCAATCTCGTCGGCCTTCATCTGTTTGAGTTTGGAGGCCGAGACACTGACCTGGAAGGCACTCATCGCCCAGCGGGTCAGTTCACTGATATTCCATGTGTTCGGGTCTTCGTAATCTTCGAGGTATTCCCCGAGCGAGACGGAGATGGTGTTTTCGATGCCTTTTTTGGCCTCCTCGCGCAGCATCTCTTCGATGTATTCGGCTTCCTGCCCGCGGATGCGGCGCATCTCGAGGTCCACCCCGAACTCGGTCTTGGCCCACTCCATAATGCACTGGTAGGGATATTCGGGATTAAGAATCGTCTTGCAGGCCTGCTCGGAAACCTGGCGGAGCATTTCTTCGATGACAGAGCGAAGGTCTTTGCCGGCCAGAATATTTCGACGGCGGGTATAAAAAATCTTGCGCTGATAATCCATCACTTCATCATATTCGAGCAGGCTCTTGCGGATTTCGAAGTTGCGCTGCTCGACTTTTTTCTGAGCCTTGGCAATCCCGCGGCTGATGCTGGGGTGATAAATCGGCTCGCCTTCCTGCCAGCCGATCATCGACAGCGCCTTGACTGTCCATTCCGGAGCGAAGATGCTCATCAGGTCGTCGTCGAACGACAGAAAGAAAACGCTGCTGCCCGGGTCGCCCTGACGGCCGGTACGACCGCGAAGCTGATTATCGATGCGGCGGGCTTCGTGACGCTCGGTGCCGACGACGTGCAGACCGCCCAGCTCCTTGACGCCGGGGCCGAGCTTGATGTCGGTGCCGCGCCCGGCCATGTTGGTGGCGATGGTGACATTGCCCCGCATGGAGCCGTCGCGGGCGGCGTGCTGATAACCGGCCTTTTCGACGATGAGGGCTTCGCGGGCGTGCTGCTTGGCGTTAAGCACTTCGTGTTCGAGTCCATAGCGGCGGGTCAGGGCCTGCGAGAGGGCCTCACTCTTTTCAACGCTGGTGGTACCGACCAGAACGGGCCGACCGGCCACACTGGTAGTGTTGATTTCATCGACCAGGGCATTGAATTTTTCGCGGACGGTCTTGAAGATCATATCGTCGCGGTCATGACGAATACACGGGCGATTGGTGGGAATCGTGACCACGTCGAGCTTATAGATATTCATAAACTCTTCGGCCTCGGTCGAGGCAGTACCGGTCATACCGGCGATTTTTTCGTAGAGCTTGAAGAAATTCTGCAGCGTAATCGTCGCCAGCGTCTGGGTTTCTTCCTTGACCTGAACGCCTTCCTTGGCTTCGACGGCCTGATGCAGACCGTCGGACCACTGACGGCCATGCATAAGACGGCCCGTGAATTCATCCACGATAATCACCTTGCCGTCCATGACGACATATTCTTTTTCCTTCTCGTAGACCACATGCGCCCGCAGGGCCTGTTCCAGCAAATGCGGCCAGTCCATATTCGAGCCGGTAAAGAACGACCCGACGCCGGCGATTTCCTGGGCCTTGCCGATACCGTTATGCGTCAGATGGGCGGCCTTGCGGTCGTATTCGACTTCATAATACTGAGTCATCGTTTCAAGGCGGGCCTTGTCCTCCTCGATTTGCTTGAGGGTCTGGTCGATAAACCGCTGGGCCTTTTCCATACGCTCGCTGTCTTTGGCCTGCTTGGCCTCGGCCAGTTCACCCCTGGCATTGGCGACAGCCTTTTCCGCTTCGTCGATGGCCTTTTTGAGGCGGTCATAGGAGCTTTGCAGGCTGATGATCTGACGGGCAACGGCATCGGCTTTTTTATAGCGGGTGACGTCATCCTGGGCCGGGCCGGAAATAATCAGCGGCGTGCGGGCCTCGTCGATCAGAATGGAGTCCACTTCGTCGATGATCGCGTATTCGAGCGGCCCCTGCACCATCTGCGCCAGCGACGATTTCATATTGTCGCGGAGATAATCAAAGCCGAATTCGTTGTTGGTACCGTAGGTAATGTCGCACTGATATTGAGCACGGCGTTCTTCGCCGATGGTATCCATGTCCGACTGAATCGCCCCGACCGTCAGGCCCAGCGCCCGATACACCGGCCCCATCCACTCCGCGTCGCGCTTGGCGAGGTAGTCGTTGACGGTGATAACGTGGACGTGCTTGCCGGTCAGGTGCACCAGATACGCCGCCAGCGTAGCGACAAGGGTCTTGCCCTCACCGGTCGCCATTTCAGCAATCTTGCCGTCGAACAGGACGTTGCCGCCGATAAGCTGCACATCGAAGTGCCGCATGTTGTTATTCCGCCGGGCGGCCTCGCGAACGACGGCGAACGCCTCGGGCAAAATCTGACCGGGCTGCTGACCCGAAGCCAGACGCTGCTTGAATTCGGCGGTCTTGGCCTTGAGGGCCTCATCATCCAGCGCCTTGACCTGGTCCTCGAAGGCCCCCGCCGCCACCGCATCCCGCATATACCCCTTCACCAGCCGCTCGTTCCGCGACCCGAAAATCTTGACCAGAAACTTATTCAACGAAAATGCCATCTGTCTATCCTTAAATGACTTAAATTATTATTTCGTATATATATCGACATTATCCCTATTATAGACGCAACATTCTACCCCGTTTTTCCGTAAATTTATACCCTGAAATTGTTAGAAAACCAGCAGCAGTAAAGGGATTAATGCAATGTCGCTTTGCCCAGCTTTATGGATTCATAATTTATAGATTGGCAAAGCTTCGACGATATATAGTAAGTCTGTCTTGAATATACAGTTATAATCATCAAATATGTCTTTGAAATTTCAGCCCCAGTCGAGTATTTTGTGATGCTTTATAAATGAATCGACAGAGCAAATATGACGTTAATATCGTTTCGTGATATCCATAAATCCTACGGGCCGGAAGTGGTCTTTCATAACCTGAATGCCCAAATCCATCCCCGTCAGCGTGTAGGCTTTGTCGGACCCAATGGCTCCGGCAAGACGACCCTGTTCCGGCTAATTACAGGCCAAACCCATCCGGATATGGGCGAAATAAACCGCGCGCGAGATTTGAAAATCGGCTACCTGGCCCAGGAACCTGAACTGGATTTAAACCGCACTGTGCTGGAGGAAATGCACGAAGGACTCGTCGATATCCTCAGCATGCACAAGCGTTTAGAGATATTATCACACGAGCTTGGCACCCTGTCCGGCGACCGGCTCAATGCCGCCATGAAAGAATACGACCGACTTTGTCATCAATTTGAAATTGAAGGCGGGTATTCCTATGAAACGCGGGTCAAAAGCACTCTGGCCGGTTTGGGATTGCCGCAGGAACTGTTCGAACAAAAGGTTTCGGCGCTTTCCGGAGGTCAAAGGTCTCGATTATCACTGGCCAAGATTCTGATCGCCGATGCCGACCTGCTGCTCCTGGACGAGCCGACCAACCACCTCGATTTGCAGGCGACGCAATGGCTGGAAAAATTCCTCCTGAATTGCGAAAAAGCGGTATTGCTGACCAGCCATGACCGTTTTTTGCTGGACGCAGTGGCCGAGCGAATCCTCGAACTCGACGGCAAGCGGGCACGGTCCTGGCGCGGCAATTACAGTTGCTACATCGATACCAAGGCAACCTTGCGGCTGCAACTGGAACGCCAGCACCAGAAACGACTGGAATTCGTGACCCATGAGCTGGACTTTATCGCCCGCAATAAAGATAAAGAAGGCATGCGATTGACCGCTCGCGGGCGGAAAACTCGTCTATTGCGGATGCTTAAGGAAAATCCTGACTATCTTGACAAGCCGACCGATCAGAAGACGATTCGATTTTCATTTTCCGATGCCAAGGTGCAAAGCGATATCATCTGCAGGGCACAGGGTTTATATAAAGCCTTCGGGCCGATTGTGCTGTTCGAGGATTTAACATTCGATCTGTATCGCGGCAGTTTTCTGGGCATCACCGGCCCCAATGGCACCGGCAAAAGTACCCTGCTGAAAATGGCGCTGGGACAAATAAAGCCGGATCAGGGTTCGGTCAAACTCGGCAAAAACTTACGGATTGGCTACCTGGATCAGCACGCGACAGTCCTGGACCCGGAGGCGACGGTCTTGCAGGAAGCAGCCCGAATCCGCCCCGACCTGACCCCCGAACAGCTTCGCGGCAAACTCGGCACATTTCTATTTTCCGGCGAGGATGTCTTCAAAAAGACCGGCAATCTGTCCGGCGGTCAGCAAAATCGGCTGATCCTGTTCCGGCTGGTGTTGTCGGAACCGGATGTCTTAGTCCTCGATGAGCCGACCAATCATCTGGATATCCCAAGCCGGGAGATGCTGGAAGAGGCCCTCGATGGATTCAACGGTGCAGTCATCGCTGTCAGCCACGACCGCTATTTTCTGGATCGACTGGCCGACCAGTTAATGGTGGTCGGGTGCGATGAATTCGGTGACAAGCAGATGGGTCGATGCGAAATGATCTACCCCCTTGAGAACAAAGGCGTCTGGAGCACCTATACCGAGCTGCTGCAGAAGCGCCGACAGACCGCCGCCGAAGAAAAACAGAAAAAATCCGCAGCTCAGAGCCGCCCTGACAAAGTGCGTGTTGTCGCCCCGCCGGAACTGAAACGCTTCAATCGATTCACCGTAGAACAAATCGAAACGATGATTGCCGAACTGGAAAGCAAGATTGCCAAAATGCAGGAACGCTTCGGCTCTGATGAGGTCTATCGCAGCGCCGAAAAACTGGCCGCTTTACAAACCGACTTCGAGGCTGCCAAAGTCGAACGCGAATTGCTGTATCGCGCCTGGGATTTCCGTTCGCAATAAAATCACCCTTGCAGCGGTATTATTTCACACGCCCTTACAGTGCATCAGCCAGCGGTTCATTCCACCATTTCGGATCGCGCAGATAATGCTTCATCCACATCGCCGCATTGACGCCATCGGCCACCGCTGTCACAAGCTGCATCGCGGCCCCGACACGACAGTCCCCTGCCGCAAACACACCGGGAACCCGCGTCCGCAGATACGCCGGATCGCAGCGGATAAATCCCGCCTCGGTCAAATCCACAAAGCCTTTTAGAAAAGCGGTATTGGGAACCATGCCGACAAAAATAAATACGCCGTCACAGGCGACATCGGTGGTCTGTCCGGTCTTGACATGTTTCACAACCGCTTTTTGAACCTTGCCGCTGCCTTCGATGGACGCCAGCGTACTGTCGAGCATCAGGCTCAGATTCGAATCCGGTGCATTGACTTTGGCCATCAATTCCTCCACAAGTACTTTGGTAGCCCGAAATTCCTGGCGGCGATGGACCATAATGACTTGGGCGGCGTACTTGCACAGGTGCAGCGTATCCTCAACCGCCGTGTTGCCTCCGCCGACGGCCACAACGGTCTTGCCTTTAAAGAATGGCGCATCGCAGGTGCCGCAATAGCTGACCCCCGCACCGGCATTGCGAAATTCTTCTTCGCCCGGCACGCCCAGATGTCGATACGAACTGCCCGGCGTCAGAATGACCACCTTGCCGACAAAGAGGTCTTTATCACAGGCCACTTCAATCCTCCCGTCATTGCGGCGGCGCAGCCCGGTAACTTCGCTGCCGGTGCGCAGCTCGGCCCCGAAAGCAGTCACCTGAGCCATCATTTTTTCCGTCAAATCCGGCCCGCTGACTTCAGCAAATCCAGGATAATTTTCAATCCGGTCGGTGGTAATGATTTGTCCGCCCGGGTAAAACTTTTCGAGAATAATCGTCTTCATGCGGTCGCGTGCGGCATACAGGGCCGCCCCCAGCCCTGCCGGCCCGCCGCCGACAATAATACAATCAAACTGCTGTTCAGCCATAATCGTCTCCGTAGTCTCAATGCAGGAATTATTTGTTTTGGAAATTCGGCAGCGACACCGTGGACCATTGACGGACAACCGGACCGCTGCGCTGCGGTCGGGTATCAAAATACTTGTCTATCTCTTGTCGGCTCGACGGCTCCCACAGCAGTGCCCCGCCGCGGCCGGCGGTCGTTAATTTACCAAGAAGTTTTTTATCTGCCGCATAGTAAAATTCCATTTTGCCGCCGCTGATCAGATTCACGCGAACAGCATAGGCCAGCTCTTCGGACCTGGCTGTACTGTCGGATGCGGATATGGCCTCAATAATCGCCGGCGTAATCCGCCCTTCCGGGCTGATGATGTCCAGCACTATTTTGGGCTGACCGCTGTCCAGAAAAAACGGAACCAGACCATCCAGCAGCATTTCGCTGACCGCCGACGGCCCGGGTTCGAAGGTACGGGACTGACCGGCCGGTTCACGCACCGTCAGCAGGCCATTGCTCAAATCCAGTTGGAACAGACTGCCCTGCCCGGATAAACCGCTGTGTCGATTCTGCCAGCGAAAACCACGAAAGGGATTGGCGCTTTCAAAGGTCTGCTCTTTGCGTCGAATCGCGGCGGTGTTGACAACGGTTGTTTTGTCAATCCGGAGATTGCCCTCGGAATCCTGCTTGATCTGAGTCCGTTCGTAGCCGCGGACACTGCGCGCCGCATCACGAACCAATAAAGTCTGCCCCTCTTCGCTGGGGAAAAACTTATCTGCACCGAAGCGCTGGGCATTTTCAAGCAGCTCGATTCCCGCCGACAATTCCGAAGGCTGCTTATATTCCATACTTTGGGCCAGGGTAATAAATACATCACGCCCGTAAAAAACATCCTCCGCCGAACGGACTTCCAGCATCAGCACCCTGCCGAAATCCAGCATTGCCACACCAACGAAACGTTCTTCTTCAGTTTTCGGACTGACTAAGTGGGCAAACTGCATCGGACATGGCCCATCGAGAGTAGTGATATCTTCCAATTTGCCGTTGGATTGTTTGGCGACGAGCTCAAGAATATCGCGATTGTTTTTCGCTGGGGCACTCAGACAATAGCGCCATTGTACCTCAATAACCGGTCGATTCAGACGGGCAAGAATGACAAAACAATTGTTCATCTCGTATTGCCATTCGGTCAGCCCCTGCCAGCCCCGCTCGGCAGGCAGATGAATGGTGACCCCCGCTCCCTGCAGTGCGACAGGCGGCCCCACACGAATCAGACTTCGCATCTTGACAATCAGATTGGCTGAAAATAATCCGATAGCAAATATCGCCAGTAAAGCCAGTTCAGAAAACGAATGTTTATTGAATAATCCCTTTTGCATACCCCGCCAATCATAAAGGGCAAATCCAGTTTTTGCAATCCTGCTCTCAAGAAAGCTGCGTTTTCTAATGTTCTGATTTTTAATTTGGGTAGTTGTGGAATGGTTTTGTATAATTTATCAGGAGTTAGAACTGTAACCTGAAACATAATGCAGTTATCGGACTGCTTGTAATCAAAGGCTTGTAGTTGAATGAGTTTTTTCATAACATTTGCCGGCTCAAGATATAACATCATTATGCCGATGAAACAAACATCTTGTGGTCCGAGCAAGTCAGTAAGCAGTATTGTTTCAGGAATAGATAGTGAACAGCCTTTTTATGAATAAAACTGAAATACTCAAAGATATCAGAGTGACTGAGACCATTCAGGAGGCTGTACAGCAAAACCTCAATGCTAAAATGTGCCACATGATAGGGGGTATGTGGATACGTAATACCGTCTATTTGGTGGAATTGTCTGCGACTGGCGTGGTCTGCAGGACGTTTGAAGAAGACCATTGTCATTTTGAAAAGCTTCAAATAAACCAACCGGTAGGTATTTCATTTCAGATTGAGCACGAAAAATTCATCTTTGACACAACCGTGATGGGATTTGAGTCATCCGTGGCAACCAAAGGCGGACGTATCCTGCTTGAAATGCCCGACCGTATTGAAAAAATGCCCCGTCGTGCCTATGAACGCCAGGCTGTACCCGAAGAACTCAATGTGCATGTCCTGTTCTGGCACAGAGGGCATATTGATAACGTAAACCATTCTCCTACAGAAAGTTATTGGCAAGGTAAGATGATTAACTTGTCTGCCGGCGGCACCCAGGTGGCCGTCTCGTCCTCTCTGGCGGATTGTTTTACCCCCGGCCAGCTTATCGGCATGCAGTTTACCCCAATGTTTTATCAGAAACCTATTTTGGTTGAGGCCCAGATCATTCACTTAAAACCTGACAATGAAACAGGAAAACTCTTTCTGGGCCTGGAATTCCTGGGTTTGGAAGTCAGCATCGATGGGAGGAATATCCTCCACCGTCTGATGGATGTGGTGGAAGAATATGCCAAGATGAATAAGGATAAGAATTCAGGCGTTCAGGATATGGTTGACTGAACTTATACAATAATCTAACAGATAAAACCGCGATATCGATACTGATATCGCGGTTTTTTTGTTTTATAGATTAGGGCCTGTAATCTCTGTTAGCCGGGTGGGCAATCAGGAATTCTGTGATGAGCTTGATGCAGTTATCCAGGTCTTTGGTGGAGATCACCTCGACAGGCGTGTGCATATAGCGATTGGGAATACTGATAAGGCCAGTAGCCGCCCCGCCGCGAGAAAGCTGTATCGCGTTGGCATCGGTACCCGTTGCGCGAGCTTCAGCGGTAAGCTGATATGGGATTTTTTTGGCTTTGGCAACCTTAAAAAGCTCTTTTTCGATGATGGGATTGATATTGGGGCCGCGATGCAAGACAGGGCCGCTGCCCAGCTTCACTGTGCCTATTTTCTTGGGATCCGTTTCCGGATGATCACTGGCGAAAGTCACATCAATTGCAATAGCAGCCTGGGGATTGACACGATAGGCCGAGGTGATTGCGCCTCGCAGACCGATCTCTTCCTGGACGGTTGCAACACCGATGACGGATATGTTTAACTTCTTTTTGGATAATGCTTTAAGAACTTCGGCGACGACAAATGCACCGGCCTTGTCATCCGTGGCACGCGATACAATTTTATCTCCGTTCAGCGTTCTGCAGGGAACATCAATGACTATCGGATCACCAACACTGACGCGTTTTTCTGCCTCTTTTTTGGTTCCTGAGCCAATATCAACCCAGATATTTTCCATTTCGACGCCTTTTTTTCGTTCGTCGGGCTGCATCTGGTGGATGGCTTTGCGTCCGATAACACCAAGGACTGGCCCTTTTTCATTCATGATAATAACTCGCTGCCCGACCAGAAGTGCCGGATCCATGCCGCCGATTTGAGCAGTATAGATGTAACCCTTTTCATCAACGTGAGTTATCATCAGGCCGATTTCATCGATGTGCCCGGCCAGCATGAATTTGAAGTCGGCCTTGGGATTAATAACAGCAATACTGTTGCCGTGGACATCCGGGATGAGTTCATCCACGCTGTCTTTGACATAATCACGCCACAGTTTAGCTGCGGGCTGTTCATAACCCGATGGACTGGGTGCCTCAAGTAATGCTTTCAGGAAATCATGTGATGATTTGTTCATTTTTATTCCTTATAGTAGTTATAGTATATATTGTTATATCATTTCATCAGAAGATTTTAATCCCATACGTTCAGTAAGGCGTTCGAAGTCATCGAGACTGTAGTATTCGATAACAATCCTGCCCTTATGAGCACGCCTGCCGGACTCAATACGAACCTTGGTCCCCAGGATTCTTTGCAATTGTTCTTCGAGATCAACAATATGGGCAGCCTTTTCCTTCTTTTCTGGGGCAGTCTTTTTGTTATCATCCAGATAATTCTGCACAACACGTTCCACTTCTCGGACGCTGAGCCGCCCTGCCAGGGCTTTGTTGGCAAGGGTTCGACGAAGCTGCTCTGTGGGAAGGGCTAAAATCGCCCTGGCATGCCCCATTGAGAGTTTGCCTTCAATCAGCATATCCTTGATATCCTGTGGTAAATCCAGGATACGAAGATGGTTAGCGACCACCGAACGGTCTTCTCCAAGGCGTTCTGCGGCCTCCGTTTGGTTCAAATTGAACGTTGTAATGTAGTTTTGATAGGCTTTTGCCCGTTCAACAGGGTTTAAATCAGAGCGATGGATGTTTTCTACCAGAGCTAATTCCAGCATCTGCTGGTCTGTAGCCTGGCGAATCATCACAGGAACAGCCGATAATCCAGCGAGTTGCGCCGCTCGGAACCGGCGTTCACCGGCTATGATCTCATACTTATGGCCCCCAGTCGGACGCACAATCACAGGCTGTAAGATGCCATTTTGCCGAATCGACTCCGCCAGACTATTTAATTCTTCCTGATTCCAGGCCGACCTGGGCTGAAATGGATTCGGTTCAATCAGTGACACAGCCAGTTCTCTGGTGCTTTCCTGCAAGGTCTTGTCAGGAGGAAAACTTGGCTTCGTTTCGCTCTGTGGTACTTCAGGCTCTGAAACTGTCGCTGCGGGAGGAAAGGTGATTGAGCCGAGAAGGGCCTCAAGCCCTCGCCCCAAATGAGGCTTTTTGACTTTCTTATTATCCATAGTATTTTCTCTCCATTCTCTCTATATTTCTTTTCGGACGTTTTATCAAAAGATGAATAAAAAAACCAGCGGATTCTTGAAATTGTTTCACGTGAAACAAGAAAAGAGATGAATATCTATGGATCTGACCACAAATGACCCACGAAATCAATCAGTCACAGGAAAAAAACATAAAAAAAGACTGTTTCACGTGAAACAGTCTTTTATCTATATGTGTATGTAGTATATATTATATATTCTTTAATGATGTAATGCCGTAAATCTGTCCAATTTGTGCATCGTATTGCACCATATTTTGTCGTGGAATTACGACCTTAGGAGCATTCAATTCAAATTCAATCACTTCAAATGGATCGTCAGGATTTAACTGACGGGCCTTAAGGATGTCTTCAAATGAACGTATCTTCATTCCATTCCAGGTACTTACGACGAGTCTGCCGAGGTCCTGATATCCCTGATTGATGGGCGCGGGCAATACATAACTTAAAATCACAATATCCTGACGTTCATCCGTTGGATTAAACGCCTGATTCGAATAATATTGATACAAATGGGGCGGAACTTTGCCCGACCAATTGTCGCCCCACAAAGAAAAGTAATTTCGTGTGAGCTTTTGGAACACATATCCGCCTGTGACTAAATAGGACGGCTGCTTGCCATATTCATAGTAGGGCACCAGCATCCGCTCCACCTCAAAATTCTTAACCTCAACATTTACAGTGATTTGCATTCCGTCACGAAAGACAAAAAAATCCAATGTGTCACCCGGTTTTTTTTGTGATATCAGATAATCTAAATCGATGCGATCATATTGAGGATGCAGATATCTCCCGTATGGATTAATAGTATTATTTTCAATCGATAGGATAACATCGCCGGATTTAAGTTCTTTCGATCCAGTCCCGAGAGTATATACTTTACTGACATACACGCCGTGCTTCATATCTTCGGACATATTCAGGTGTTTGCGAATCGTTGGGTCAAGCAGGGCGGATACGCGGAACCCAGGAACGCCAAATCCTTTATACACAGGCTTTTGTGACTCCTTCAGGAATCGATTGATCATCTCGGCCGGGATGACACCCAAGTCGGTGTCGTCGGAAAATCCAACAATACCCACGGGTTTATCCTGGCAGCAAACGACCTCGGCCTGATCTGTTGGGCGAGAAGGATTAGTAAGTATATAGTAAAGATTGTCTGTATACGATACCGGATTTGACTCACATTGAGCACGGTCCAAGATTCCCCGAGCCTCGGTCAAATGCCCGGCCCCGGATAACCAATAAATGGAATGCTCCTGACCCTGCGAATATTGTTCCGTAAATCGCAAGGGCACTAAAGGTTGCCCGGCCGTGTTCGGGTCCAGCTCCAGCAAGCATAAGTCGTACTCATAATCGATGGATTTAACCACGGCGGAAATCCATTCATTATTCTCATATCTTCTTACCTGTACTATAGTTGCATTTGCTATGTTGTCTGCTGTGGTAAGAATCAGATAAGGACCAACCGCACATCCATACCCGGATTGCTGGGCAACGGCTCGCTGTTTCCATGGCTGAAACTGCTCATACCCGCCAACGGAAATCCGCAGATTCACCAGGCTTTTTTTCATTTTCTCCGAGGTGCTTATCCCATCGGTCTTCTTTTCAGTTTTGGCGCAGGATGCTAAAACGACGATAACAGTACTGATAATCAGAGTGTGTAGTATTTTCATAAGTTATTCCTCAATATATGCATCGGAAGTGACCTGGTATTGTTCAAGAATGGCTTTTTGTCGTTCAATAGCCCTGGCTGCATCGAGAATCAGAGGCATGTCGTTATTCAGGAATTGAATCTGATGACAGCCGCCTTCGGGTGTTTTTGATAGCTGTTCCCGAACATCTTTGAGCGAATAAATCATCTGGCCATTAATCTTCTCAACCACCTGGCTGAGGAACGGATTGCAGTACGTATTCACTTCATCAGGCAGAATTTCGGACAGAACAACATATTCCAAACGGTTTGTGTCCTTATTGAGTTCCATGGAATTGTGAAACAGGTATCGCAATGTAAAGGGGATCTCGGTAAGCCAGTTTCTTCCGAAAGTCTGCAGGTAGTTTCGGCTCAGCGGTGTAAACGTAAGTCCAGCATATACAAAGTATTGCGGCTTTTTATCAAACTGGAGGCTCCAGGGCAGAATAGGCAAATTCAGGGCAGCTTCCAGTGCAGCCTTGTTGGGCTTGCCATCCCTGCAATAGGTGATTTCAACTGATTCGCCGATTTGTTTGGCCTCAAGTGCCTCAGCCCAGTTAAGTGAAAGGCCGTAAATTTTGATCATACCATCATTATCAATATTGAAACCGTCGATTTGGGTGATAACATCGCCGGATTTGAGGATTTTTTCGGCAGTGCTGTTTCTCTGAACCAGCAGCACAACAACACCTTCAACAAAGGCTGGCAATTTCAGATAGTATTTGTACGCGGGATTGTGAAGCCCTTCAAACACTGCAACGGCAGGGGAGGGAAATCCATCATATTTCCCATCTTCTATGTCCTTGAGAAAATGCCGAATAACAGTTGTGGGGATCATGTATCCGATATTGTCAGCAGTCTGCAAACCCTGGAATGCGACCCCGACGACCTTGCCATTTTGCAGGACAGGACCGCCTGAGTTACCGGGATTGATAGCCGCGTCGGTCTGAACCAGCAGGTGCATATCGGCCTGGGTATGGCTGTAATTCCCCACTTCGATACGCGACACAACACCTTTAGTGATAGAGACTTGTCGTCCTCCTACAGGAAATCCGCAGGTGGTCACAGTACTGTTGACCCGAGGGATTCCGCCCAGCTCCAGCGGGACCATATCCTCATAAAAAGAGGGGTCTTCGACATCGATAATCGCCAAATCACAATCGTGGCCAACGAAGACGGGTTTGGCAGGGAAACGTTTGGCGACATTCTGTTTCTTGACCTCTAAATATTTGATATTGCTGATGTTATGCGCATTTGTCAAAATTCTTTTGCCGTCGATGATAAAACCGGTTCCGACTCCCCGAGCCATGGCCGATTGCTTCCACGGGGTTTTGTAGTCCCAATCCTGCTGGACAACTTCGAGCATGACCACCGACTTTTCATAGGTCAGGTCTTCGGGGTCTTCTTCGACAGCGACCGGGGCGGCGGCCGGGGCTTCCGTTGATTCCTGTGATTCTGTATCCTGAACAGCCTGCTGGTCTTCCTGTTCTTCTGCGATCAGGCAGGGGGGTAACAGGATGAGGAAACTAAGGATAAACAGGCTGCGGATTATCCACATTGTTGACTTTTTCTTCATTGGCGCATTCCTTATTATATAGGGATTATGGATTACTCGAAGTCGTAGTGTTTTTTGACGGCTTCGATAATATGCCAGACGCACTTGAGGCCGACGGGAAAGATGACATAATCGCCGGGACCAAAGCTGACGGATTTGCCGGTGGCGGGGCGGTCGTAAATGGTGACCTTCCCTTCGAGAATCAGGCATTTTTCGGTTTCATTATATTCCCAGTCGAACTTGTCGGCCCTGTGAGTCCAGATCGGCCAGGCTGCGGCCTGCTGACTCTCGGCGGCAGTGGGTTTTCGAATGATAATATCACTGACTGTAGGCATTGCGGTTCCTTCCAATAATTTGAAATTTTATTCCGTTTTTTGGATTGTACGATGTACAATGGAAAATGTAAATTTTAAAAATCGTATCCTGCACAAGTACGACTGAACAGATCAGACAGAATGATTCGTGAAAGGGGTGGTTTATGAAAGGGCAGCTTTTTGTCGGGGTGACGTTTCTGGTTTTGATTTTTCTGATTGCGGGGCAGTATTATGAAATACATCATCTGCGGGTAGCCAATCAGCAATTTCGACAACATAACAGAATCCTTCCTGTTGAGCAGTATGCCGCAGGGATGACAGCGGCAATCGATCAGCAGAATCGTGAGGTGAGGGAAATGCTTTCGCAAACATTATGGACAACGCGGCGACTTGCGGCCTGTATCAGAGCGCTGGAGCTGCAGCATCATCTCATTTCACCATACCCTGATGATTTATCTTTCATTTATTTATCCCCGCGTTTTTCTATTTCTTGTGCCTGGAAGCCTCCTGTATTCGACAAAACACAACCGACTGTTGGCGGCATCTCTCCCATGGACCCCATGTTAATGATGCCGGGACTGCCTTTTCAAAATGGAACTCCGCTTGTGTTTTATGAATCGTACCAGCCGCACGATCCAAACTCGTTATATTATGTCGCTCAATTCAGCGGCGGAGAAAACACCCTGGATTATTTATTATCCTGCCTGCAGCAGAATAAAAATTCATTGAATTCGCTGAACAGTGAGTATCGCAAACTCATCCAGCAGTATGATGCACGGATCAGGGTCTTGTATAATACGCTGAAAGAAAAGAAGCTGCTTCGTGAGCCGGATAGTTCCATTTATTCGGCCCCGATGCCTTCCGGCGTAATCCCTTTTTAGATCGACGGTATCAGTGTCATGCTGCCGCTTGAATGCGTGCAGAACACATCGAAACGGACTATAGCCGTCTGGAGCGGATGATTTCATTCGTGGACAGGATCTCTATTGATAATGATCCTGCTCGACATTTCCGCTTCATCGGGCTAAGGACATCAGCTTCAATCACGTGCTTCTTTTGCTCGCGGAATAATCCGCCCATTAGATATATATTTCCAGCCGGGTGTTTAATTTCATCATAGTCTGTGGTATAGTAGGGTTAGTCGGCAGCAAGCCGTTCAATAATGTTATCTTTCTGAATATGAGTTTATGGAACAAAAACAATTTGATGATCTGGTGCAGTGGTTTGGCGGTTATATCCAGCGCTATTTCAGCCTGGACGGCGATACGTATCTGAACAATAATCTGCATTTGAAGGAATGTCATACGCATCGGGTCTGCGGCGAGACGCGTCTGCTGGCCAAAGCCCTGAAGCTGGATGCCAACGATACGCGGATTGCCGAGACGGTCGCCCTGCTGCATGATGTCGGACGGTTTGAGCAATTCAAGAAGTACCGCACGTATAAAGATTCCACCAGCGAAGACCATTCGGCCATCGGCCTGCGGATTATCCGGCAGGAGCGCATCCTGGAAGGGCTGGACGCTCACGAACGACACTGGATTGAGCGGGCGGTGGATTATCACAATAAAATGGCACTGCCGGCCGGACTGGATGAGAAAACCGCACTGTTCAGCAAAATCATCCGTGATACGGACAAACTGGATATTTATTACATCGCGATGGAAAATTTCCGGCAATATCACGAAAATCCCTGCACCTTCCAACTGGAAATCGAATTTCCCGATGAGCCATGCTGTTCGCCGGAAATTCTGGATGCGGTTGAACACGGACGGCTGGTCGATTATCGTCTGCTGCGGACGATGAATGATGTCAAGCTGCTGGAGCTTGACTGGGCGTATGATATCTATTTTGGAGCGACACTGCGACGCATTGTGGAGTTGGGGTATCTCAAACAGATTATTGCCTGGCTGCCGGATACCAAAGAAGTGAACCGGGCAACTCAGGCGGTGATGCGGTATGTGGACAATCGCATCAACCAGCCGGACGCGTAATTTACCTGCTAATTTGTGGATTGTTATTATGTAATATCATATACAGAGTATGTCGTATATATGTTTAATATTTATTGACAAATGGGTATTAAAATGCTATAATTCAATCAAAATGAATAATAGGCTACTTCTAAGTCCATAGTTTTGCTTTTAGCAGTACTATGTAAATACTTTAGAAGTTGATAATGATCGTCGCTGGACTGATAGCATTCTCACTGAAACCTGCAAGTTTTATTACGAGAGAATTGCGGAGGACAGTGCCCCACTTGGGGTGCTGCCTGCGTGTTCTCTCGTGGGCCTTGCAGGGCCTCAGTGGGGCACTATATGGCAGTGCCTCTTCTTTATGGGGTCGGCTCATAAGGGAGGTTCAAATAAACAGGAAGGGTTTATTTTGAAAGGAGAAATTTGGATGGATGGGGTGTATTCTATTGAGGGACGCGAGCGTTGGTATTTATGGGGATTGTCGGTCTTATTCTTAATTATTGGGGTATTACCTGTATCAGGATATGTTGCGGATGATCCGAATATGCCTATGCCGGCAGGGGTTGGCGCTGCCCCCGGTTTGCTGGCAAGTTTAAATTATCCGAATGCGGCTTATCTGGTTTATAATGCGGGAGATGGGTCGGTTATTGAAGCGATGCAGAATATCGGTGCCACCAATCTGATTATTCGATCCAACAGTAATCCGGTTACTGCGGCCGACTGGCAGGCGTGTGCCGCCGTAATCATCGGGTCTAATGCGGGGTCAGCCAGCCTTGCAGGGATTTCCACGGCGGAGATTGAATCCCATACAACCGGGCGAGTCGTTTTATCGGGCCATGATGCAGATTTGCATGCAGGCAGTGACATTTATGTTGGCGATATTCAGTGGGCAGCCCAGATGTTTTTGATCCAATCCATTAATTATGTGATGGACAGGCCGGGCAAGGGATTAGTGGGCTTTGGTGATTCGGATGCGGGCTTTGGCTGGACACCGGCGTCCTGGGGAATTAGCTATACACAAGATTTTTCCGAAGAGTCTGTCTCTTCGTTTACCGAGGCCGGACTTCTTACCGGAATTTATGCCAATCTGACTCCTGCATTAATGTCGGACTGGAAAGTGTCGTTTCATGTTCGATTGGATGCGTACTCATCTGCATTTTTGCCCCTCGAGATGGGACAGTTCGGCGATTCCGAAGGGGTAATTACAATTGCCTGCCCTGTTGATCCTGACGGTTTTGAGTTCAGCAAAGTCGATGATGTTGATCCGAATTCAATACCGGGGGCTTGGGATGAGGTGGTTTATACGATTGATTACGGTTATCCGGACCCGAATGGCCGGCGGCCGGCACTGCCGGAAGTTCGGATTGTGGATTATATTCCGGCGGGGATGGAGTATGTGTCGTCGTCGCCTGCGGGCAGCTATAATATTCTGACTCGAACCGTCACGTGGGAATTGGGGACGCTGTATCCGAATGCATCCGGCAGCATCAGCCTGACGGTTGTGGTGACGGAGGAGGCAGAGCCGGGGTCGATTCTTCATAATGCGGCGGTGCTGCGTAATAATGTGGAGATATTCGCGGTAGCGACGGAGGATACGCCGGTAGCGAACTGGGGTGGAGATGTGATTTATGTGGATGATACGGCAACCGGTTACAACAATGGCACCAGTTGGGCGAATGCTTATACGGATTTGCAGGCCGCGATTGCGCGGGCAAAAAAGGGCTGCGGGACTCAGATTTGGATTGCCAAAGGGACTTACAATCCGGGCGGGGATGTTACCGCCAGTTTTACGATTCCTGCGGGTGTTTCGGTGTATGGGGGTTTTGCGGGAACTGAGACCGAACACAATCAGAGAGATATTAAGGCCAATCCGACGATCCTGTCGGGAGATACTGGAATTTTTGATAATGGAATTCTGCGACGAAATGAAAAAGTAGTGGTCATGGGAAATAACACCCTGCTGGATGGGATTACGGTTTCAAATGGTAGAGATTATGGATTGTATGGGAGTGAAGTTGACTATTCTGTTCATAATTGTGCAATATTGAATAATCTCTATTATGGCATTTATTGCTTAGATGGTAATCTTGAAGTTGTCTATACAATAATCAATAATAACGGCTATGATGGCATTCGACAGTTGGGTAATTCTAAGCAATTAGTTGTGGTAAATTGCAATCTAACTCAGAATGGACGAGATGGGATTTCCTGTTGGTATTCCACGCCGACGATTATCAACAGCGTGATTCATCATAATGGGTCAGATAGCAATGCCAGCAGCCTCTATTATGGGATTCGTTTGTTCCAGCCAGATAGCCGTCCTGTTCTGCGGAACAATACGATTGTGTGCAACACCCATGCGGGGATTTATTATGTCAACAATTCTTACGGCACCCTGCCTAAACCCCAGGTCAAAAACAGCATCGTCTGGCATAACGCCGAGGCCGAGGGATTCGCTGATATTCAAGGACTCAACGATATTGTGCGTTCGTGTCTGACCGATCCCAACGACGTCTATGGAATCCATCCTCAGGCGGACGCGCGGGGCAATCTCCGCTCGAATCCCGTGTTTGCGTATTCCAATCTGTCTTTAGATAATTTTCATCTGGCCTATCATTCCCCCTGCAAGGATGCAGGTGATCCCAATGAAACCGCCGCGACCGAAGCGGACATGGATAAGCAGGCTCGCATTGCAGGTACTTCGGTGGAGATGGGGGCCGACGAGGTGGATTGCGAAGATGTGTTTAATCCGCTCGATTGGGATGCGGATGGATTAGTCAATCTGAAAGAATTTAAAGCGTTTTCAGCGGCATGGCTGACGTTTGACCCAAATCATCCAAATCTTCCTAATCCCGTGGAACCCAATGCGATTTTACACTGGAATCCGATGTGTGATTTAGACAGCGACCGGGATGTGGATATGGGGGATTTGATGCTGTTGATTCCGGAGTGGTGCTGGTCGGCCTGCTGGAGATACGATATTTCAGCCATACAGCAGCAGGCTTCCGCCATGATGACTCAAAGCAGTACCTTGCTTTCCGAGTCGTTGAACACTGCTTCTATTGATGGTCGAGCCTTGAAGGTTGAATCAGCAGAATTATCAGAGACTGAAGCATCTCTTGCACTGTCATTGATCAACCAAATCGATTACCTGATTGAGATGGATCAAGAAAATGCCGAGGCATGGCAGGAAATGAAATCCCTGCTGGAACAAAGCCTGTTAGAGACAGAAAAGACGTGGATTAAGACAGCGGAGTTTTAATCCTCTATAGTTGCATTATTATATTTTATATCAAGAAAGGAAGGATGTTATGAAACGGTTAATGATGTTGTTGGTGGGGTTGTCTTTGCCGGCGTTGGCAGGATATACCTATGAGATTAAAGATGGAAATTATTGGGCTGGCCTAAGTCTCAATAATACAGATTCTGCATTGGTAACTGGTGGCGGATGCATAGATTTAAATGTTTATGAATACAGTTCTTTGGAAATACGGAATACTGCTCCCTTGAATTTAGGACATGGTGGTATTTGGCAGATTATGGCCGGGGGATATTCTAACATTAACATTACAGGTGGAGAAATTAACCAATTTAATATTGGCACTTATGCTACAGTCCAAATCTGTGGCGGACAAATCAATCAGATATGGAGTTCTTATGCGTTGCCTGATCCCAGTCGCATAACACTGACCTGTAATCCGGGTTATCTGCTGTCATATACGAATGGCGTTGTGACGGGCATTTCCGGTACATGGCGGGATGGGTCAGATTTTAACATCCAGCTTGTCAATCCTGCAGGCAGTTCAACCGTTTTCAGCAATATGACCATCATTCCCGAACCGGCCACGATGCTGCTGCTGGGATTGGGCGGCGTTTTCCTTCGTCGTTGTCAGTAAACTCCTTCTGCTTAAGTCTCTCTTAAGCAGCCTGCCGGGCAAACCTTCATTCCGACCCCCGGCAGGCTTTTTTTTGTATTGTGATATGGTTTTGTGTTTCTTATATAATAGATATTGTCTGTTTTCTATAAGGAATTATTTCATTATTTGTACTTCATATCTCCATAATATTTTGTTGAATTTTTATTGACACACTATATATTGGGTTTAATAATGTGCCTGACTACATATTGATACCCACAAGGTGAAGCCGTGAGATGTCCATACTGCAAGGAAGACAAAGATAAGGTCATAGACTCCCGTTCAAGTGACGGGGGGCGGATTATTCGCCGGCGGCGGCATTGCCTGGTATGCAAGCGACGATTTACCACCTATGAAAAAATCGGGGAAAGCGTCAAGTTGAGCGTCATTAAAAAAGACGGCACCCGGGTCCCCTATGAGCGAAGTAAAGTAATCTCAGGCCTGCAGAAGGCCTGCTATAAACGTCCGGTTTCGGCTGAGAAGATTCAGGAAATTGCCGACATTATCGAGGAAGATATCTTCCGCAACTTTGACAAGGAAGTGTCGTCACGGTTTCTCGGCGAATGTGCAATGCGTCATTTACGATCGGTCGATAAGGTTGCTTATATTCGTTTTGCCAGTGTATATCGAGATTTTACCGACGCCGGCGCACTGATTGATGAAGTTCGCCAGGCCATCCTTGAGCCCGACATCCCTGAACAGCCCAGCTTATTCAGCGGCGTTCCTGAAGAAGAATAATGGTATAACCAGGTCTGATTGCGCAGGTCAGGCCCGGCGGCAAGGCAACAGCTCTCCGCTACGCAGCAGCCACGACGGATACGACGGTTCAGAATGCGGATGCCGCCCGAATTCATGGAGGATTATCTATGAAAATCGAAGTGCTGAAAGCCGATGGCACAGTCGAACCTTATCTGCATACGAAGGTGCTGGGGACCTTTCATAATGCCCTGTCGGCGGTTCAGGAGCACGACCTGACCGTTGTCGAGCAGATGGCCGAGGCGATTACATTCTATCTGTATCGTACGGAACATGCCGCGACGCTATCTTCCGACCAGATTCATCTGATGATTCAATCGGTTCTGGCCTCCACGGGATTTGCCCATGCTGCGGATGCCTTGAATGAACATCGTCTGCAGCGCAAACTCCAGCGCAAACGGATTCAGGTGGTCAAGATGGTTCCGGATTTTGGCGAGGATGAGCCGCATTATTCACCGTGGAACAAGGCGCAGATAGTCAGGGACCTGATGGAGCACAAAGGCATGGATCGTCTGACGGCCCGGGCCATAGCCGGGGCGGTGGAAGAGAAGATTTTGAAAATGGGGGTGCTTCGCGTTCGCAGCAGCCTGGTGCGGGAACTTGTGATTGAAGATACCGATGCTATTCTGCGTGCGGAAAAGCAATTACAGATGGTGTTGTAACTTTCGCGGCAGCAGGGGGTTACTGCTTAACGAAACAGTTGTTATTTGACCGGGAAATACGTTCCCAGCCCGACCATCAGCATCCGGACGCCAATTGCGGCCAGAAAGACCAGCATCACCTTGGACACTGCGGTAATAACCAGCCTGCCGACCAGCCGATTGATTTGCTCGACATAATACATCACCACACGAAACAGAATCAGCACCACTGCCACGGCGATCATTGCCGCCAGCGGCCCCTGTTGCGGATTTTTCCAAATCATCAGTGTTGTGACAATCGCACCGGGTCCAGCCAGCAGGGGGCAGCCCAGCGGCACACAGCCGACCTCATCGGCGGACAGGGTTTCATCGGCGGTCTTGGGGCGACGCTGTGAGCCGAAAACCAGGTCATCAATCGCCATAATCACCAGCAGAATGCCGCCGGCGATCTGCAAGTCTGCAATCTGTATCCCGAATATCCTGTGCAGGACGACATCGCCGGTAAATGAAAACAACAGCAGGATTCCCATCGCTACAGCAACCGAAATGGTAAAGGCCCGCTGACGTTTTTCCTGCGGTACCCCGCTTGTAACGCTCAGAAAGACCGGAATATTCCCAATAGGATCCACAATTACAAACAGGGCGATAATTGCTTCCAATAGGTGCAGCAGGTCCATATTATTTTCCTATGAATCAGCATAAAGAAATTAATCCGTCTTTTTGGTTTCCGCGGATGCCGCAGGCTCGACAGGTTTGGCGGAGGCAGCAGGGGGAGCCACTTCGGCGGGCTTCATGGCGACAACCTTGGCCGACAGTTCATCCAGTTTCTTTTCGATGCGGTCCAGCCGAACCAGAATATCGCGGTTATTGGCGGTCATCCCGTTAAGCTGATTCTGCACCAGCGACAGGTATTGGTCGCTGAGCCGCTCATAGGCCTCGATCATCCGCTGGGTGTCGCTTTTGACCGCCGGCACGGTCACTTCATATTCACGGGTGGTGCCACGTTCGGCAATTGTGGATGCAATAAATACAAAACCAACCAGCAGGGCACCGATTCCCGCGATTATCAGACGATGTTTCCGGCTTTTCATAGGTCAATTCCTCGCAAATGCGTAAATTTGGCTTTGATTCCTCATTATATCGGCTGAAAAACCCACCCACCACAAGAAATTATGGACTGTTGAAAACAACAACGCTCTGTGGTACAAACAGGCTCAGGAGTACGACAGCATGGCGATACAATTTATCCTCGGTACAAGCGGTTCCGGCAAGACACGATGGTGCATTGATGCCATCGCGGGGGCTTTGCGTCACCCCGACGACCGGCCGCTGGTGTTTCTGGTGCCCGAACAGGCGACATTTCAGGTGGAGCGGGCGATTTTGTCCTGTTCGGGTATTGCCGGGTACAATCGGCTTAATGTCCTGTCATTTAACCGCCTGCAATTCTGGCTGTGCAAAACCGATGCTTCCGGGGAGTTGTCCACGCTGGGCCGGCAGATGCTGGTGCGACAGGCCCTGTCGGTATGCTCCGGGCGACTGACCCTGCTTGGGGACAGTGCCGCTTCGGCGGGTATGGCGGCAGCGACGGCGGAGCTGATTGGCCGGCTGCACGAAGACAACTGCGACCCGGATTACCTGGCCGAGGTCGCCCGACGGATGCTGGAGAAAGACCCCGCCAGCCTGAGCGGGCGAAAATTCGCCGATATCGCTGCGGTGTTCAAAACCTATACCGAGCTGCTGAACAGGCCGGAGTGCGATTTCATCAATCCCGATGCGGTGCTGACTCACGCGAGGGTACTGGTTAAAGATGCGCCATTTTTAAATCATGCCCGGCTGTGGGTCGATGGCTTTTCGGGCTTTACCCTCCAGCAGCGCGATGTCCTGTTTGAGATGCTGTCGGTCTGTTCGGAGGCATCGATTGCGTTGTGTCTTGATCCGCAGGCGTTTGATTTGAATCTGACCGACGCCGAACAGCTTGATCCGTCGTCGCTGTTTGCCCCGACCGAGCGAACGTATGTGGATTTGCTGACGATTCTCCGTCATCAGAAGATGCCGATGAGCGAGCCGGTCACGCTGACACAGCATCCACGTTTTAAGATGGCTCCGGCCCTGGCACAGATCGAAAAACAATATTTTGCTGTCGGCTCTCCGCAGCCTGTCAGCAGTGGGGGGGCGGTGGAACTTTGCGGCTGCAGCGATGCGAGGGCGGAGGCATTCTTGGCTGCCGGTACGATTCGGCGGCTCGTGCGGGAAGGCCGGTATCGTTATCGTGACCTGGCCGTGATTGTCCCGCAGATGGATTTGTATGCCCATTACCTCACGGCGGCGTTTGAACAATATCAGATTCCGTTTTTTCTGGATCGTCCGCAGACACTGCGGCACCATCCGCTGATGGAATTACTGACGGCGGCCTTGACGGCGATTCAGGAGGATTTTGCCGCGCCGCGAATGACGGCCCTGTTGAAGACCGAACTGAACGGCCTGGATTTTCGCGACGCCGACCTGCTCGATAATGCATGCCGGGCGTTCGGGATTGGCCCTGCGGACTGGCTGTCGGAAAAACCGTGGGAATTCGGGAATAATGACTCCCTGATTGATGCTCCGCGGATTCATGCGATACGAAAGCAGTTGTTCGACCCGCTGGGCCGACTGTCGCAGCAGTTGGCCGGCACGATTTCCGCGGCGCAATGCTGTCAGGCGGTGTATGATTATCTCGAATCGCTGCATGTCCGGCAATGGCTGACCTGCCAGGCGCAGGATGATCCGCAGGATACCGCCGCCCATCGTCGCGTGTGGAAAAAACTCCATGAGGTGTTCGACGAACTGCAGCGGATTTTTGCCGGGCTGGTTCTGCCAGCCAAAGAATGGCTGGCCATCCTGCTGGAGGCCCTTGCCGCGCTGACGCTCAAGCAGATTCCCGCCACATTGGATCAGGTGCTCATCGGCTCCATCGAGCGCAGCCGTCACCCCGATATTAAAGTTGCATTTCTCATCGGCGCCACCGGCAAGCTGTTTCCGATGCCGCTTGCGGCCGATGCCATTCTGACCGAGCAGGATGCCAGAGCCGCCGCCAGAGAAGACCTGCATCTGACTCAGCGAACCGAACAGGCTCTTGAAGCCCGGCGTTACCTGGCGTATATCGCCCTGACCCGTGCCTCGGACAAGCTGTATATCACCTATCCGCTGCTGGATGAAAACGCCTCGCCGAATACCCCCTGGCCGGGATTGCAACGATTGTATTCACTGTTTACCGATGTACGGGTGCAATACGGCGGCGCGCAAGACCCATCGGCCCTGTTGAAAGAATCGCCCGCTGCGATGACGCAATGGTTGTGTGCCGCACTGGGTGCCGACAGCAGCCAGAACGATGCAGCCAAAGACCAATGCCGCGATGTGCTTTCGTTGTGTAAATTCGCCGACCAGCCCGTTCTGCAAAAAATGGCCGCCGAGGTGGAGTACGCCCTGGCGTTTCGCAATGCTGCTGAACTGGATCCGGCCATTGCAAAGACCTTGTTTACCTGGCCGATGACCGCTTCGGAAACACGACTGACGACCTTTGCGGCCTGCCCCTATAAGCATTTTGCACGCTATGTCCTGAATCTCAAAAAGCGCGACCTGCTGCGGCTGGAGCCGGTGGATATCGGCGAATTTTATCACGACATATTGCAGCGATTGTTTTCGAATCTGCATGCCGACGGTTTGGACTGGACGACCGTCTCGACCGAGGACCTCTTGAATCGCTGCCGTCGCATCGCCGCTGCGATCCTGTCTGAAGACATCAAACTGTCTGCCTTTGTCCGTCAGAGCCGTCACAATGCTTATATTATGCATCAGGCGACTCAGCGGCTGTGCTATGTCCTGCCGGCGATGGCGGCGATGAGTGCGGCAGGGCGGTTCCGGCAATGCCTGGCTGAGCAGACCTTCGGCAAAGACAGTCCGGTTGCGATCCAAGTTGAGCCGGGCAAAACACTCCATCTGCATGGACGCATCGACCGTGTGGACTGGGTCGAGGTCAAAGGCATTCCCACGGGCATTGTCCTGGATTACAAAACCTCACCCCAGCGGATGAAATGGAACGAATTTGCTCATGGTCTCGATTTGCAGTTGGCCGTCTATCTTCTGGCCATGCGTCATCTGACCGTAAACGGCAAGCCCATCGTGAAAGCGGCAGGGGCCTTTTATCTGCCGATTGAGACTCCATATCTGCCCGCGAAATTTGAACCGACAGACGACCAGTCGGTTGCACCCGTGCTCAAAGCGCGCGGGATCTTCGATGCAGCGATCGCCTATGATCTGGATACGTCGGTCGGGGAAGAAAATCGCCGCAGCCGCTACTTCGGATTTTTACTCAAGGAAGGCGAACCGCTCGGCGATTATGGCCGCAGCGATGTCGTCACTTCCGACGCATATTCCGCCGTGCTGGCCTTTGCTGAACAGACTCTCGCCCGTCTGGCGCAGGGCATTGCCTCCGGCGACATCCGCACTTATCCCTATCGGCTTGGTACGCAAAGCCCCTGCTCGCATTGCGATTACCGAAGCGTATGCAAATTCGACTGGCAATTAAATGATTACAATATTCTGCCGTCCATCAGTAAGACCGAATTGCTGAACACGCTGACCAAAGGAGCTTCGCAATGACGGCGCCGAAATGGACATCCCCGCAAAAGCGGGCCATCGAGACGATTGGCCGCGATGTGCTGGTTACCGCCTCGGCGGGTACGGGCAAGACTGCCGTCCTGAGCCAGCGCTGTGTCGAGCGGATTTGCGACCCGACGCATCCCGTCGATGCCGACCGGCTGCTGGTGCTGACCTTTACCGAAGCTGCTGCCGAAGAAATGAAAACCCGCATCGCCGAAAAACTGTCCGCCGCCTTTGAAAACGAAGGCTCCGGCCGCCTGCGTCGCCAGCTTGTCCTGCTGGATGCGGCTTATATCGGCACTATTCACGGCTTCTGCAAACGCATCCTGACCGAATATTTCTATCTGTCGGGCCTGGACCCGCGATTCGGTATCCTCGACCCCGACCAGCGTGACATCATCCGCGTCGAGTCGATGAACGAAGCCCTTGAGCTGGCCTGGAACGATGAATCGCTGGCCGTCCCATTACAGGCGCTATTTGATGGCCGCAATCTGCGCAATGCCAATTCCTCTTTACCGGCCTCGCTGCTGTGGGGGGCCAATTATCTGGACAGCCTGCCCAGCCGGGAGGCATTTTATCAATCCGCCCTCAAGGCCGTCAGCGATGATCCGGCCAGTCGGCAGGCCATGGATAAGATGATGTGCGAGGGTCTGAGCCGCCATCTCCAGACAGCTCTCGACCGGCTGTACGAAGCTCAGCGGCGCGACCACCTGCTTACCGGCGGCCAGTATCTGTCCGATTATATCAACCTGATTCTCAGCCAGCTTCATCCCTGCCTGATGGATTTAAAGCACGGCAAGCTCGCTTCCGCCGCCACGGCACTGTGCCAGGCGGACTTTGGACGCATGCCGTCCCTGAGCAAAAAACTCGATGTGGATAAAACTGCCGCCGAAAAAATCAAAAACGAAGTCACCCAGGGCCGCGATGCCATCAAAAAACTCAAAGACCTCGTATTCGTGCATCCGGACTATATCGCCGCCATCGCTCCGCAGATTCAATCACAGACCCAGGCCTGTATTGCCCTGCTGCGACGGTTCGATAGCCGTTACACCCGCCGCAAGCAGGCCCTCAACGTGCTGGATTTCGCCGACCTCGAACACCAGATGCTGTTGCTGCTGCAATCCCAGCCGGTTGTCGGCCAGAAACTCCGCGAACGCTTCGAATACGTCTTCATCGATGAATATCAGGATATCAACAGCGTCCAGCGCGAAATCCTCGGGCAGGTCAGCCGCCCCGGCAATCTGTTTGTTGTCGGCGATGTCAAACAGAGCATCTACGCTTTCCGCCAGAGCTGTCCTGAAATATTCTTGGAACAGCTTGCCGCCGCCGTGGACGATCCCGATGCCGCAGTCGATAAGCCGTTGCGAGTGGATATGAATCACAATTTCCGTTCACGACAGGAGGTGCTGACCTTTGCCAACCGCGTCTTCGGACGCATTATGACTCAGGCCGTTGCCGGGCTGGATTATGACAAACGTTCGGAATTGATTGCCGGCCTGAACTATCCCCCACTGGAAGAAACCTCCGCCAATCGGGTCGTCGAGCTGCATCTGCTGGATGAAGATAATCCCGAAGATCAGAAATCCCAGGATGAGGACGCCCAGGAAGACTCTGAATCCGATGAAAACGAGGACAGCATCGACACCGTCACTGCCGTTCAGCGGCAGGCCGCAATGATTGCCCGCCGTATCCGCCAGATTGTCGGTGCCGATTCCGGCCGTCCGGAATTTCAGGTGTACGATAAATCCAGCGGAACCCTGCGCGATGTCCGCTACAGCGACATCGTGATTCTCATGCGGGCCTTGTCGCATCGCGCCTCGGAATATGTTGAACTGCTGCGGCTGGCCGGCATCCCCGTCAGCTCGCAGAATCAATGCGGCTATTTCGCGGCCACCGAAGTCGCCGACTGCATCGCCCTGTTCAAAACACTCGACAACCCCCTGCAGGATATCGAGCTGGCCGCCGTGCTTCGCAGTGCCCTGTTTCGCTTTACGGATTCGGAACTGGCCGCGATGCGATTGTTTGCCAATCAGAAAAAACACAACGACGCCTGCTTTTATGATGTCGTAACGGGTTATTCGCAGGACGGTCCCCAAGCTGCACTGCGTCAAAAAGCCGCTGAATCTCTCAGTACGCTCGAATCCTGGCGGAGGCAATCACGCCGAACGCCACTGTCGGAATTGCTCTGGCGGATTTATGAAACGACATCTCTGCTGGCATTTGTGTCAGCATTGCCCAATGGCAGGCAGCGTCGAGCCAATCTCCTCAAGCTGCATGACCGCGCCATTCAGTATGAGTCCTTCGCCGACCCCGGTCAGGGCCGCAGCGTCTCGGGCTTTGCGGCATTTCTTGAAAAACTACTCGAGCAGGAAACTGACTGGGCCCCGGCCCAGCCCGACAATTTCGCCGAAAATGCCGTGCGGATTATGAGCGTCCACAAAAGCAAGGGCCTGGAGTTTCCCGTCGTCATTCTGGCCGAACTCAACTGGCCCATGCGAAAACAGGACTCCTCCGGACCCTGCATGGTCAATGCAGCGATGCTCGGACTGGAATTGCTCGACCCGCAGCGGGGCCTGCGATTAACCACCCCGGCCCACCAGCTCATTCGTCTGGAAAAACAGCGTGCCAATCTTGCCGAAGAAATGCGTATCCTGTACGTGGCGATGACCCGCGCCCGTGACCGCCTTATCCTGACCGCCTCGACCAAGCTGTCCCGCTGTCAGGATCGCATCGAACGCAGCCGCGAATTTGAGGTACTGCCCGAATGGGAACTGCTTGGCGCGACCAGTCATCTCGACTGGCTGCTGGCCGCACTGGCCCAATCCGATGCACTCCGCACCGTGTGCTCTGCCGGGCAATCGACTTGTGCTCAGGACGAACTGTTCTCCGTCTCCAGTCATGACAAGACTCAACTGAATCAGCTTAGCGACTCGATCCGCCGGCACAAGCAGCTCCGCGACCGCCGTTATACGCCCGTCACCGGCCAATGCTCCAATCCGCAAAACCGTCAGCTTTTCGAACAGGCCGTCAGGCTGCTGAACTGGCAATATCCGGACGACTCGCTGACCCGCCTGCCGGGCAAATTTTCCGTCACGAGCCTGACCCACCGGGATGATGAGTTTTCACGTCCGCAATCAGACGAAACCTTTACCCTGCCCCAGCCTCGAACGACGGCTTCTGACGGCCGGGCGGAAGCGATGGCTCGCGGCCACGCCACCCACCTGGTCTTCCAGCATCTTCCGCTGACCTCGCTGCCGGATCGGGCAGTGGTCCAGCTAACCATAGAAAAACTGGTCAAATCCGGCCAGTTGACCCTCGCCCAGTCTCACTCTATTGATATCGATACGATAATATCTTTCTTCCAGACCCCGATCGGGGACTTGGCAATCCAAAATGCCGAACAAATTTATCGAGAATGGCCGTTCACGATGGCTCTTCCGGTATCGGAACTTGGGCTTGTCTCCTCCGAGGATTTCGTCGTTGTCCAGGGCGTGATCGATTTATTGATTCCCACAGACAAAGGCTTGGTCCTGGTTGACTTTAAGACCGATAAAATCAATGATAATAAGATTGAAAGCAGGGCTGCTCGTTATCAGCCCCAGCTTGCCCTCTATGCCCGTGCCGCCCAAACCATTTTAAAAATTCCCGCTGCTGCCGGGTATTTATACTTTTTACATCCGCGAGTCCTCCAGCCGGTCGAAATCTCACATTTGAATTTAAACTCTGCATTATTATCAGACAAAGCCTCTTAGCATCCTCTTTTCAACTTGTGTGCAGAAGGCTTTTCTATCAGGTTGTTTATTGGTATTATATTTTTATTAACTGTTTCCACATAAAGACTTATATCTCATTTTTCAGATTCGCCTTGAACCAAAACTCACGATTGTTTATAATTACCCTTGTGATGAATGACATGGCTTCGGCTATGGGGGGTGCGAAAAGAACAACAAGTTAATTGAGGGGATTACAATGAATCGCTTCTACAACAAAATTTGGTTGCCTTTCGTCGAACCGAAAAAACGGATTTTCCTGCTTGCTCTTGCTGCGTACATTGCCCTGTGTTAATTGTGTGACTCCTAAGACACCTTGTTAGTGGAGGACGAAACGAAGGCCGACTCAACCTCGGCCTTTTTTATTGCGCACTTTGATTGCTTGACATCCCCGCCCTTTGGCTTTACCCTGTAACATAAAGACAGGAATAGATTGATACCCCATAGGAAGGGATTGAATATGATTATTGTGACAGGCGGGGCGGGTTTTATTGGCTCGGCACTCGTGGCGGAACTCAACGCTCGCGGACTGGAAGATATCCTCATCGTGGACCTGCTGGGCACCTCGGATAAGTGGAAAAATCTCCGAAAACTCCGGTTTTTGGACTATATGGAGGCCGACGATTTCGCTCAGTCCCTCGATTCCGACCAGATCGAATGGGATGTCGAAGCCATCCTGCATCTGGGTGCCTGCTCCGACACGACCGAAACCGACGCTGCCTATCTGATTCGCAATAATTACGAATACAGCAAGATGCTTGCTCAGTGGGCCTCCCAGAAAGAGATTCGCTTCGTATATGCCTCCAGTGCCGCCACTTACGGCGACGGCTCGATGGGCTTTTCGGACTCCGAACCGATTGACCGGCTGGTTCCCCTGAACATGTACGGCTACAGCAAGCAGCTTTTTGACCTCTGGGCCCAGAAGACCGGCCTGACCGACCAGATCGCAGGCCTGAAATACTTCAACGTCTTCGGCCCCAACGAGTACCACAAAGGCCAGATGCGCAGCTTCGTCGTCAAGGCCTTCGAACAGATCAACGCCGAGGGCAAGGTCCGCCTGTTCAAGTCGCATCGTCCCGACTATGCCGACGGCATGCAGCTCCGGGACTTCATCTATATCAAAGATGCCGTCGAGATGACCCTGTTTTTCCTCGAAAACCCGGAAATCAACGGCCTGTTCAATATCGGCACCGGCAAGGCACGCTCCTGGCTGGACCTGGCCAATGCCGTCTTTGCCGCCATGGACAAAAAGCCCAGCATTGAATTCATCCCGATGCCCGACACACTCCGTGACAAATACCAGTATTTCACCCAGGCCGACGTCACCAAAATCCGCTCGGCCGGCTACCATACCAACACCATCGAACTGGAAGACGCCGTCGCCGACTTTGTCCGCAATTACCTGATGAAGAACGAATATCTGGGCGGAGAATAAACGCAGAATCGCTCTATTCGAAGGAGTGTCTGAATGCTGAATTCAAACGTCGATATACAGCTTGGAATCATCTGGTATCTGATGTTTATTCTCTCGACGGCGGCACACGAGGCGGCCCATGCCTTTACCGCCTTCAAATTCGGGGACCGGACCGCATGGCTGGGCGGGCAGGTCACGCTCAATCCCGTCCCGCACATGAAGCGTGAGCCGTTCGGCATGGTCGTTGTTCCGCTGTTGTCGTATGCCATGGGCGGCTGGATGATCGGCTGGGCCAGCGCCCCCTACGACCCCTACTGGGCACAGCGGTACCCCAAACAGGCCGCCATCATGGGACTGGCCGGACCTGCAGCCGATTTATTTTTGGTTATTCTGGCCGGAGTGCTGATTCGCATCGGTCTGGCCACAGGCTTTTTTCAGATACCCGAAACCCTTAGCTTCACACAAATGGTTATGGGGGGCAGTGATGGGATTTCGCATGGCCTTGCCGTTGGTGTCAGCATTTTGTTTACGCTGAATCTGCTGCTGATGGTGTTCAATCTCATCCCTCTGCCGCCATTGGACGGCACTTCGGCGATGGAGTTCATTCTCTCCGGCGAGTCTCTCTACAAATACCGCAGCCTGGTCCATGAATCGGGCCTGCGTACCTTCGGCATTCTGATTGCCTGGTATATTATGAAAATCATCTTCCCGCCCATCCACCTTGCCGCGGTCAACCTGCTGTATCTGGGTACCGGAGTCTCCTAGGGCTGATGCAAATGAATCCAGCCGGAAACGCGGTCGCTCACTATAACTCCTGTTCTGTCAGGTTCTTGCGCCAGTATTCATAGGCCGCACACCGCTGCCTGTCTAAGTAAATCAAGCGGCCTCTTGACTTTTCGGGCCGTTTATGCGATACTCTGGCCCACAAATTTTCCCCAAATTCAGGCCGGGAGCGTGTCCCGTTGGCTGATTTGGGTATCTTATGACAAGGTGTTCGATGAAGGCATCGGAAATGAAAAAGGGACAGACCATCAAGGTCGATAATACCCTTTATTCGATTGTAGATTATCAGCATGTTAAACTCGGCAAGGGCGGCGCGGTCTATCAGACCAAGCTCAAAAGCCTGACCGACGGCTCCATCCGCGATATCCGCATCCGCGCTGAAGAAGTGCTCGAAGATGCATATCTGGACAAACGCAACTATGAATATCTGTATTCGACCGGCTCGGAACACATCCTGATGGATCTGGAGACCTACGACCAGATTTCTCTGGATGACGATGCCTTTGGTGAAGGTCCCAAGTACCTCAAGCCCAACACCCAGCTTCAGGTCAGCATGTATCAGAACAAGCCCGTCCAGATTTCTCTGCCGACTACGGTGGACCTGAAAGTGGTCGATACCGCCCCGGAAATCAAAGGTGCTACTGCCACCAATCAGTACAAACCCGCCACCCTCGAAACCGGCCTGGAAGTCTCCGTCCCGCCGTTTATTAAACAGGGCGAGATGATCCGCGTCGATACCCGTACCGGCGAATACGTTACCCGCGTCAAGGAATAATCGACTGTCGCATAACACCTGGCCGCAGTGCCAGCCAATGATGACATATTATGGGGCGCATGGATGCGCCCCTTTTTCCTGCGCCCAACAGCCCCTTTACCCTGTGCGGTCCTGTCCCGAACCCGTCAGACTCCCCCACCAATACTGTCTATTCTGTATTCCTGTATACTTGTATACCTGTCTTCTTTATTTTTTAGTTGCTGTTTCATAGACCTTCTTCAGTGTCGGCCGCAGCAAATCCGCCCACTTGGCATTGCCCTCGCTGGTCAGATGAATCTTATCGTCCAGAAACAGACTTGGCTCCGGCGTCCCATCGGCGCCCATCATCCCCGTCGTCACATCCGCATAATGCAGATAATCCAGCTTATCGGCCAATTCCCTGACGCCGGCATTGACGCGGTCGGTCTTGGGATGATGCGGCCACCAGGCCGGCCCCAGCCGAATCGACAAAAAGATAACCGGCGTCTCGGGCAGGGCGGCATGAACCGTCGCAAGGAACTGCTTGAAATCGGCCACCACCTGCTCCGGCGTCTTCCCCCCACCGACGATATCATTCACCCCGCAGTAAAACACAATCACCTTCGGCTTGTACGGCAGCACAATCCGCTCGATGTACAGGTTCACATCCGAAATCTGCGACCCGCCGAAGCCCCGATTAATCACCGGATATTCCGCAAACAGTTTGGCTGTATCCCACATCCGGATGCTCGAACTGCCCGCAAACAGCACCGCATCCTTCGGGAACGAATTCTTCGCATCCCAGGCTTCGAAGGTCTTGATGTCGTTTTCCCATTTGTTAACCTCGGTCTTACCCGCCTCCTGCCCTATCATGCACGAAGCCAAAAGACCAACCAGTACGATGCCGAGTGCACAAATCCTGCGTCCATATCCATGTGTCATCTGTCTCTCCTGAAATAATGTTAGTGACCCGCCGATTTTACCCCCCGCGTCCCCATCTGGCAATCTTAAATCAGGTATACAGGAATACAAGAATACAGAATAGGCGGCATTAGTGGGCGATTCCGACGGGTTCGGCATAGGACCGCACCGGGTAAATTCGTTTAAAAATACAGGCATTCCCATGAAGAGCACAAGGGCATGAAGACAATGAAGACAAAACAAGTATATTATTCTTCCTGTCCTTCAAGGGCTTCATGGTGAGACAGATTGAAGATTGCCGATTGCCGAGGGTCGATTTGAATCCCGAAGGGATGAAAGTGTCATAGCCGGGGTGCGTAAGCCCCCGGAAGAAAGGATTTTCTTTGTTAAGCCCCATCGGGGCGAAAGTTCACGGCTTTCACGCGGCATAAAAGCGGCCCGTGCCTGCCCTTTTATCTAACGTAGCCGGAGCTTCCAGCTTCGGACGATCGATATTTATCCCCCAGGCGATTGAAAACACAGCCTTTTTCATCGAAACAAGCGGCCAGAAGTAGCCTATATGCAATCTTCATTGTTTTTGTTGGAAATCAATTGTTTTCCCGTCGTTTTCCCGTAAAACATTCTGCACTTTTTTTAAGATGCTATTTATAGTCTGTCGATTTCTGGTCTTCATTTTCTATGATCCTACCTTATGAAATCAGGAGAACCTATTATGGATGATATCTGCGCTGTTGTGGGTATGAATATTCGCAAACAACGCGAAAAACGAAACCTCAGCCAGGAAGAACTGGCCGACCTTTCTGATTTGCACCGTACCTACATCGGACAAGTCGAACGCGGGGAAAAGAATTTAACCCTGCGCAGTTTGGAACGCATAGCCAACGCACTCAAAGTTTCAATCAAAAATCTGTTATAACACTCTTTCTAATTTTATTTGAGATTCAAGAGTACCTTATCTATAATAGATATGTTGGTAAGGACAATTAATCGCATAATAATAGAATGGGCATCAACATGAGAATGTGCTTAGAGCTTGACAGGCGGCTTGCAGATCAATATAGAAGTTCTTCACAAAAAGCAAGAGTCCTGACAGAAGGATGGGTTCAAAAACAAGCCTACTGCCCAAACTGCGGTAATCGAAGTCTCGAAAAATATCCCGCTAATATGCCTGTCGCAGATTTTTTTTGTGATAATTGCCGCGAAGATTTCGAGTTGAAAAGCAAGAAGGATACATTTGGGCTGAAGATTGTGGATGGAGCATATCATACCATGCTTTCACGGCTGGCTAATACCAACAATCCCAATTTCTTTTTATTGAATTACGAACTGAAGACATATCAGGTGTCAAATTTTATTATCATCCCTAAACATTTTTTTGTCTCAGATATAATCGAGAAGAGAGCTCCCCTGTCAGAGAGTGCCAGAAGAGCCGGATGGATAGGATGTAATATCCTATTTAACAGGATTCCCGAAATCGGCAGGATTTATTTGGTTAGGAACAGACAGGTTGAACCAAAAGAAAAAATTCAAGCCGTTTGGCAAAAAGCTCTTTTTTTGCGTCGGGAAAAGTCTGTCGAAAGAGGATGGCTTTTAGATATCATGAATTGTGTTGATAAGTTCGGACAGAAAGAATTTACTCTTGAGCAAATTTATAGTTTTGAAGATAGTTTACGAATTAAGCATCCCAATAATAAACATATCAAAGAAAAGATACGCCAGCAATTGCAGCGCCTGCGAGACGAAGGTTATTTAGACTTTGTAGGCCGCGGGGTATATCGGCAGAGAAGTTTGTAATCGATTTACAAGTTGTTGTGTCATAACAAGATATATCAATTTGATCATTTCTTGAAAATCTTTGTTGATCTTTAATTGGCGATCTGGTAGATCGTGTTTTTGGGCAGTCTGTTGAAGACTGCGCCGGAAACCCTTATTCAGGAAGGAATCGTATGGAAAATCTATCAGAACAGCAGGCAGGGGCGGTATCGAAGGTGACGTTTCCTAATCCGGAGTTTACGACGGTGTGGTCGTTTCCGGTGCGTGGGGCGTGGGCGACGCACAATAACAAGTACCGGGGGAATTTTGCGCCGCAGTTAGCGCGGAATATCATCGAGATGTATTCGGAGCCGGGGGAGGTGGTGCTGGACCCGATGGCCGGCGGCGGCACGACGCTGATTGAGGCCAAGCTGCTGGGCCGGCGGTTTATCGGAGCCGATATCAATCCGGCCGCGGTGAAACTGTGTGAACAGGCGACGGCGTTCGAAAATGGAACCACAGATTTCACCGATTGCACAGAAAAGGGCGGGAAGATAAATTCGAAAGAAGAATATAAGGATGCACGGATACAGGGATACAAGGTGGGGAAAAAGGGCGGGCGGCCACGGGGGGCAGCCCCTGCACAGACAAAGGGCGACCAGCAGGTCGCCCCTGCGCAAAACAAAATTGTGTGTGCCGATGCGCGGGATTTGTCGTTTCTGGCCGATGGAAGCGTGGATTTGATCCTGACCCACCCGCCGTATCTGAATATCATCCGCTACAGCGACGGCATCGCGGGTGATTTGTCGGCGATATCATCGGTGTCGAAATTCTGCGGCGAGATGGCCCGGGCGGCGGCCCAGTGGTACCGGACGCTGAAGGTCGGACGCTATTGTGCCGTGCTGATGGGCGATACCCGGCGGGGACGGCATTTTGTCCCGCTGGCCTACCGGGTGATGGAGGTGTTCCTCTCGGCGGGCTTTGTGCTTAAGGAAGATATTATCAAGGTCCAGCACAACTGCTCCGCGACCAGCCGCTGGGTAGGCAAGGCCAAAAAGGCCGGCTTCTACCTGATTATGCACGAACACCTGTTTGTCTTCCGCAAACCCGAACGTGGCGAGGACTTGAAGCGGGTCAAAGAATCATGCTATTGAACAAGAATACAAGAAGACAGGGATACAGGAATACAAGTAGATAGGTATGCAAGTATACAGGTACGCAGGTATCCAAAATAGATTATATTGTTGCGAAAGTCCGCCAGGTTCGGGACAGTAAGAACTGTAGGGGCTGGCCCCCGTGCCTGCCCGTCTCTTTTCCCCATTCTTGAATCCTTGTATCCGTGCATCCCTATATTCTTATTTCTCACCAAACGAACCCAATTATCCTGTTCATCCAGTAAATCCTGTAAAAAAAAAGAAACAAACCCAATTTTAAAACTGCCTATCTGTGTAATCTGTGCAATCTGTGGTTCCACTTTTCCCAGACAGTTGAAAACCGCCGGAATTATGGTACGCTATCCGGTTTCAATATGAGGTATACCCAACGGGTATGATTATGCCGCGAGCAAAAGAAGCACCTGGTTGAGGCTGCTGTACTTAGCCGCGACGAACCGGAAAAATATCAAGTAGGATCAATATAAAAAAATGCGAGTAAAACCCAGAACCGACGAAATACAGATGAAGCCAATGGACTTTCCGGATTGTACGAAGATTCCGTCACATACGATTGAGGTCGTGCCCCGCTATGCCGAGACGGACCAGTCCGGCGTGATTCACCACACCGTCTATCCGGTATGGTTTGAGATGGCCCGGACGGAGCTGCTGCGGGTCAACGGCCTGGCCTACAGCGATCTCGAAAAGGCGGGGGTGTATTTTGTCGTCGCTGAGCTGACCTGTAAATACAAGCGTCCGGCCTTTTATGATGAGGCCCTCGAGCTGACCGCCACCTGCACGAAAATCACAAGTGCCCGTGTGGAACATACTTACGTCCTGAAACGCAAATCCACCGGCGTCATTCTGGTCGAAGGCACCACCATCTTGGCCTGCGTTGATGCCGACGGCAAAGTCCGCCGGATGCCCGAATTCATGTACCCGGCCGAGCCATAAACCCGAATAAAAAACAAAAAATCTTTAAATACAAAGCCGTTCTGGTCTCATAAAATGCATTATCAGTATTGAATAATGCGTATATTAAGTTGTATTTGTGTATATCTTAAAAAATTCTTTATATCTGCTTGAACTAAAACCCCCATTTTGATATACTCACCTTTGTTGAAACGATTAAGATTTCAGGTATAACCGTGGGGGTTAAAAATATGAAGCCAGCAAGTTCAAGATACTATCAGGCAGTGGAAGCGGGGCGGGGTCCACCGGATGACTAAAAAGACGATTTGCACCAGCGGCATTTGCATATAAATCACTAAAGCCATTATAAATAATAACTTACGCAATTATGGGGGAATTTATGACAGTCAAAACCATCAGCTTCAATATACCCGTGAATCCACCGATGGCATTCAAAAGCGGCACTGATCCGCCGAAGACCCAAAAAAGACGATTTCTCGTTTTGACCGGGTCTTTTTTATTATCTATACTTTAGATGGAAGCAATAATAATAATTGACTCAACTTTTGATGGGGAAACGATTTATGGGGCCGCGACAGCACAAACATTGTACATATTCGACAAAACCGTGTGATGACCTGACGGGCCCGGGGCCGCCGATCTTCCAAAAAGGGAAGATTCCAACGACTTGCATTATGACGAAACATTATCCGCTATGCTATAATTCTATATCCGCAAGTCCGCGTTTCAATTTCCGAAACGGGGACGTTTTTTTGCGCGCCTGCATCCTGCCCCTGTACCCATGAAAATAGGAAAGCCGATCCGCAGGGCTGCATGATCGGCTCACCATTTTAAAACCTCAGGTCAGGTTATGAGGCGGTTATGAGTGTTGTTCAAAGAGCATGACGCTTAGAGACTGCCATCTTGATTCATTAAATTCTGATTAATCCTGCCAGAAATCTCTGGGCACAACCTGTTCGGGCTGGTTCCTCTGTCCGTCGAATCCACGCCCCTGGCCGCCAAAATTGGGGGCGAAATTCGGACGCATCATTCTGTTTTGTCCCATGTTGGGCCGGCCGTAGCCTTGAGGGGCCATCGGGGCAGCATCCATATTGGGGCGATTGAACCGACCCTGCGGCATCATCCGGCCATAACCCATCTGTCCGCGAGGGGCAAAGCCGGGGCCAAAGTTGGGCTGCATCGGCTGCTGTCCGCCAAAGCGATTCTGCATGCCTTCAAATCGCATTTCCGCATGGGGACGCAAAGCATTGGGACGAGTTCCTTCGATGCGGTCGCGCTGTCTTTGCTGACGGGGAGCCTGACAGAACGGGCAGGCCTGGCTGCCTCTGCCGAATCCCTGGCCGCGCTGGCCGCGAAATTGATTCTGCTGACGACCCTGGAATTGTTCCTTACGAGCCTGGCGATTTTGCATCATCGGACGTTCGGCGTCGGGGCGTTCCTGCTGACCCCGCTGACCCTGACGGAATTGCTGACCGCGGAAGGGAGCGGCTTGCGGGCCGCGGGCATCCATATCCCGACCCTGTTGGCCCTGATCCGGCGCGATGCCTTCACGCGGGCCTTGTCCCTGACGCATCCGGCGACCCTGCTGGAGCTGTGTGTTGAGCGATTCGCGAAAACCATTTGCTTTTTCCAGCAGTGCACCCATTTTTTCAACATCTTCTGTTTTATAGGCTTCCTTCACTTCGTTAATCCAATTGTCGAATCGGGGCATTTCGGGCATCTTGCTTTTGACCGCATCGAGCCGGTCAAGCAATCGTTCCATCTTTTCGCCGTTGCGATTTTCATAGGCCGTGTTAAATTCATCCAGCCAGCGATTCAATTGTAATGCAGGCTCCCGCATTCCTTCCGGAGCAGCGACCGCGTCGGGGCCTTTCGGTTTGCCCCAGGTGCCTCTTTCCTGTTCGGGAGCCGCCAGAACCGGTAATGCGAATGCGACGAGTATTGCAACGATGGTTATTTTCTTTAACATAGGTCTATCCTTTCACAATTAAGGGTTTTCAACTTTTGTACTTTTAGGGGCCCTTGTTCTGAAATGATAGACGGAGCAGGGGGGGGAGTTATTGCGTAATATTTTTTTGAGGAAATACAGGATTCAAGTCATCTTGTGTCTTTTTAGAAGACAATGGCGGCATATCCCACGGATTCAGAGCTGGATTGGCGGAATTTGTCTTCCAGGACCTGGGAGCTATTGGTATGGGCCAGAAGGTAGCCCTGTGTTCGTCCGAGGGCTTTGGCGGCGGCAATCGCCGCGGCAGCGCCCGCAGGCCCGCAGGCGTTTTCATGCTCAAGTGACGATTGCAGCAAATGCTCAGCATCCATGTGCAATGCGTGATTGATGAAGTCCATGTCGTTGGTTGAATGTGCCCAGTGAATGCCATTGGAGCCGGTGCCTTTGGGGGCGAAGCCGTATCGCGGGCCGTAATGAGTCAAATCGGTTGAAGCGATGCAGACAGCGTTGATGCGTTTGGTTTTCAGCAGCGTGCCGACCTTGTGGCCAAAGTCACATTCGTAGCCGTTAGACGCCGGCGGCATGATGGCGGCGACCAATTTGGCCTTGGGGAACAAATGCTGAATGAACGGCACCTGCACTTCGATGGAGTGTTCGTGGCGATGAGCCTGCGCATCCGGGCGAGCACCCAGAGCAATAAGCTGCGAGGTTAAATCCGCATCGATTTCGATTTGTCCCAGCGGGGTTTCCCAGGCGCCTTCGGGGAAGATGACCGGACACATATCGCAGCAGCCATGGGCGGCGCCGAACAGAATAAATGTATCCGGCTCTTGTTTTACCTGTTTGATTGCGGCAAAGACCATTGCAGCGAGCTCGCCGGAGAATACCCAGCCGGCGTGAGGAACAATCCCGGCGACGATGGATTCCGGCAGGGCCTGATTCAACGGGCCAGCGGGAAGACAATCGGCAATCTCGGCCAGACATTCCCGACGTGTCCCGGCGTAAAATTGTCCTGCTACTGCGGGTCTGCGAATCATCTGTTTATTCCTTGCAAAAATGCCGGCTGCCGCTATGATACTCAACCGGAAAATGACGTTTTATGACGGATACTATTATATCTGTTTTGGTGAGGAAAAACAATGGCAAGCAAAAAATCCCCCGTGGCGGTCTTGATGGGTTCCGACAGCGATCTGTCGTCGATGCAGAATTGTGTGGATCAGCTCAAGTATTTCGGAATCGATCCGATTGTGCGGATTTTGTCGGCTCACCGCACGCCGGCCCAGGCGGGCGAATTTGCCAGAACAGCCAAAGACAACGGCGTCAAAGTGATTATCGCGGCGGCAGGCATGGCAGCGCATCTGGCGGGGGCGATGGCAGCCCATACGACGCTGCCGATTATCGGCGTGCCGCTGCAGGCGACCGAAGGCCCCAATGGACTGGATGCCCTGCTCAGTACGGTGCAGATGCCTCCGGGAATTCCAGTCGGCACGATGGCCATCGGCAAGGCCGGGGCAAAAAATGCGGCGATTTACGCGGTGCAGATTCTGGCGTTAAGCGATAAAACACTGGCCGACAAATTCGACCAGTTCCGCGCAGACCAGACCGCCAAAGCTCTGCAAAAAGACGCCGAGCTGAACCAGCGCGGATAGCCGGGTATAATCGTGCCAGGCTTAAATTTTGGGTTTAATGCGGCCCAAGAAAACGGTCGCCGTTAAAATGTATCAGGTGATCCGGGGTGTCTGCAATCCAGACCTCGGTTTCCCATGCAATTTCTTTGACATGTTTTCTAAACTCTTTTGAATCAGGGAAAGCACTGACGAAGACAAGTCCTGCGCTTGTATTTTTAAGAACTACTTTAAGCTCAATGATTCGCTTGGGAGTCATCGGTCCGTGCGATGTAACGGCTTCAATTAAAAACAGCCACTTTTTCTTTTTGTCCCACAAAATCACGTCAGGCATTTTGTCGTGATCATCGAATTGAATATCAAGTTGCGACGAAAGCAAATTGCTGCAGAACAAATTTTTCCTTGCAGTGTCGCCTAAATAGAGCAATTCAGCCCCGGGAGCAAAACGAGGACCAAACTCCTGTAAAACAGAAACCTGGAGAGCGTTGTGTTTTCCGGGAGACAGTTGAACCTGTTTTCCGTTTGGAAGCAGTAATGGAATCTTTTTTAAGCTTCTGGGTGCCTTATATCGCTCGTCAAGATTTCCGTATTTCGAATGAAATGCCTGACAATGCTGTTTATATGCGGGGGTATTCCACGCCCGGATTACTTCCAAGGCTTCTTCTGTCAAGGCATAATGTGCCTTCGGACTATTTGTCGGCAAAGATGGATTGTCGGGATTATAATCAGCAATATGTCCCTGCACAAATTGGTGCATGACATGACGCCTGAAGGTTTCCCTTGTGTTCGGGGCATACTTCTTTTTGTAGTGCAGAGCAATAAAGTCCATGATGCCTTTTGTGATCGTGCAAGACATATTGGATGCTTTCCCCCATGAATCCCGAGGTCTAAGCCCGGCCAATGCAAGTAATGTCAAGGCTGACATTTCATTTTGTTGTTCCTGCGGCATTCCAAAAACCTTAAGCAATCGCTGCGAATCCTTGATTTTAGACACTTGAAAATTCCTTCTTATGATTTCAGCATTGTTTCGACTATCGTTTCAATTGCATCAATATCAGACAGACTCTGAACCCTGGCGCCTATTTTTCTGATTATGTCCCAGTCCGGCAAAGGAATTGAAGCGATTTCCGACGCTCCGACCTGAGTGCTGCCGTTGAAAATTCTATAATACGTGTCAATTATTCGGCAATTTAATAGTGCGGAAATCCCCCATATTTCATCGTTTGTCAGGACGCCGTTTTTCTTGTAGATGTAATTCAGATGGTTTTCGAGCCCGAGATACTTGGACTCAATCGTTTTTTCACAATAAGGAGCTGCAATCAGCCGCCTGTGTTCTTCTTTTGTGCTGAATCGCCGAATCAATACATAATTTTGATTCCGTACCAGAAGTTTTTCAGATACATCCGAGACTTCAATATACTGCGGCTTTCTTAAATTCTTTATAGGCCATTCCATCCGCAATGGGTGAACATGATGCAGCCACAGCAATGGAGCATATTCCTTATTTTCTTCCTTCTCCGCGGCAAGACAGGATTTGGCACGGAAAGCAACAACGGGTCCGGTAGATATTTTTAATCCATATTGTGCAAACGACCCGGTCCACGACGAGGTGGTATCCAATACATCTTCTTCGTCCTGATTTCGGGGAATACGAAATATCCGCGAAGACGACTGGTTGTCGAGCAATTTACTAAGCGAAAACGATTTGGGGAACGAAACACCCAGGTCTTCATAGCCATGACTAACGGATATCGATACGGCATTCTCGTCCAGATTATTTTTTTGAGACCACGAATCCAACCGAATCCCCTTAAAGATAATATTTTCCTGCAACACATTATCCTTTTTAAACGTTTCTTTACGAGAATTAAAAATGTGGATTCGTTCTGGTTGAATCAAATCAAAAAAATACCGCCGAAAGGCCTGAAAATAAGAACCTGAAGCAAAACTGCGAGGAGTTATAAAGATAAAATCACCGTTACGTTTCAGTAATGAAGCCGCCACGGCCATAAAGAGAAAATAAATATTCGGTTGCCCATGAACAATTGGCTCGGCAGCAATGGATCGAGGGTCACTCTTTGACAATTTAAAATACGGCGGGTTCGAAATACAGATATCATATTCCGGTTTTGCCGCCGGACTAAACAATGGAGGGGTATCATGCAGGGATTCTGCATGGTGCAGGATGAAATCTTTCCGCTCAATTGTATATGAAAAATGAACTTTACGAACATGCAAATAATCCGCAAGGTGTGACAGGGTTTTTTCCAGCAGCGGATATAGGTTCTCATCCATCTCAAATATATCCAGATGAATTGAGAGAGGCTTTGTTTTCAAATGCACAAGTGATTCACAGACAGAACAGGATAATATTCCACAACCTGCTCCCGGATCCAGAATATTCAGATTTCCGGATTTTTTCGAAATTAACGACCCCATAAAGTGAGCCACCGAAAGAGGCGTAAAGTATTGGCCTCGTTTTTTCCGCTCATTGGGGCTGGAAATAGAAGAGTACCAGCATCCGATTCTTTCTGAATAGTGCGAGGGTAGTTCATTTTTAAAAGGGTCCGGTATCGCCAGCCCCCTGTCTGCTTTTTTGATTTTTTCTGAAAGAACCTGAACCATATCACAACCTATCTAATCCTGCTGTATGTTCTCACAAGACAGAAGCATACCTGATATAGCAGAAAAAAACAAGATGTTGTTGTAAATGTTTGTATATTATCGACTTATTGCGAACCAATTTAGGTTTGACAGAAGCAAATAAAGCTGAATAGATAATGAGAGTATCGACGTATTTCCTTTGTCTATTTTAGTTGGTTCAAACACTTTTGCATCTCATCCCCTGGGCCGCTTGAAGATGACCACAATATCTTTGGTGTTGCCGGAAGCTTCGTTGGTGTCCAGGGCCGCGGCCAGTTCCCAGCCCTGCTGTCCGAGATCGTTCATCATCTGGTCCAGCCGGAGTTCGTCGATTTTGCCGCCCACCCAAAAGCCCGTCGCCGCAAACTTGATTGTTTTGTATTCCCAGATCATGTGCTGCCTTGCAATGCGTTGAGCATTGCTCCTTTCGATTTCAAGACTATTATTTTCCTTTAAAATGCTCAAGCTCTCTGCCGCCTTACTATACTTACTATGACAGCCTTGAGGCAAGAATGTTTCCAAAAATCCGCAGAAAATAGTATTGGAGCCGAAACATCCTTTTCTCTCTGTTGTATTTCGTCTATAATGTCATTCTGAGTGGGTCGGGCGGCCGCCGGAGTGAAAGCTCCGGAGGAAAGTCCGAGCAGGACAGGGCGCGGCGGCGGCTAATGACCGCCCGGGGTGACCCGCGGGACAGTGCCACAGAAAAGATACCGCCGGAGCCTTTCGGGGCTTCGGTAAGGGTGAAATGGTGCGGTAAGAGCGCACCGCGTCATCGGTAACGGTGACGGCACGGAAAACCCCGCCGCCTGCAAGACCAAGCAAGCCGGTAGCCTGGCCCGGGCAAAATCCGGCGGGTAGGTTGCGTGCCGATGGGGAGACCTGTCGGCAGAGCCGGTCGGCAACGGCCGGTCCAGTGTAATGGTCGCCATCCGCTTACCGCGGATACAAAACTCGGCTTACAGACCCACTCATTTTATTTGAAATCAACAGGATGATTGTCGGCATCATCGGGAATTACGAGATGGTTTCATTTAAGCTGTTTTTAATGTCCCATAAAAACCAAGAAATCTCTGGTTTTTAGTTCCCAATAGCGGATTTTCAAGATACAATTCTAATATGAAATATGATGTGTGCATTATTGGTGGTGGAGCGGCGGGTCTGATGGCTTCGGTGTTTGCTGCGCAGGCGGGGGCCAAAACCGTTGTCATCGAGAAAAACGCCAGCATCAGCCGCAAACTGCTCAAGACCGGGCGGGGCCGCTGCAATCTGACCCATACCGGTACCATTGAGGAATTTGTCCGCGAATACGACTTCTGCGGTCGGTTTCTCAGGCACAGTCTGTACGAATTTACGCCGGAGGCCGTGCGGCAGTTTTTCGCCCAGAAGGGGCTGGCCACCAAACTCGAAAAAGACGGCTGCGTCTATCCGATTACCGACCGGGCCACCGATGTCAGCCGGATTCTGTTCGATACTGCGCGACGCGCGGGGGTAATCTTCGTCCATGGGCGATGTATCGAGACGCTGGAAAAACACTACGGCGGCGGATTTGCCATGAAAGCGGGCAATGATCGTTATGAAGCCGATGCCGTGATTATCGCCACCGGCGGGATGAGCTGGCCGTTTACTGGCTCCACCGGCGATGGCTATCGCTTCGCACAGGCCCTCGGCCATACCATCGCCGAACCTCGTTCCGCCCTGGCCCCGCTGACGACCGTCGAGACCTGGCCGACGCGATTGCAGGGTGTGGGGGTGCCGGAGGTGCGGGTCAGCACAATGATTGACGACAAAAAAATTCAGACGACCGGGCCGTTGATGTTTACCGATGACGGCGTCGGCGGGCCGGTGATTTTCGATCTGTCGCGGTCAATTACCGACTATATTCACACCCATCCCGAGCCGCTGCCGATCAAGCTGGACTTTTGCCCCTCAAAGGATTTTCAGCAGTTGGAGCAGAGCATCCTCGACGGCTGTGCCGCCTACCCTAAGCAGGAGATCGCCCGCGTCATTACCGACCTTCTGCCCCGGGCGCTGACACTATACCTGGTTGAACAGATTCAATCGGACGGTCGGCCGATCCTGGCCAGCCAGTTGCCCAAAGACGCCCGGCGGGAATTAATTCGCCTGATGAAGGAAATGCCGCTGACGATCCAGGCGATTCGTCCGCTGGCCGAAGCCACCATCACCCGCGGCGGCGTCAGCCTCGACGAAATCGAACCCACAACCATGCAGTCCAAACTCTGTCCTGGCCTGTTCTTCGCCGGCGAAGTCATCAATGCCGACGGCCCCTGCGGTGGATACAACCTCCAGATCGCCTGGTCCACGGGTGCCCTGGCGGGCAAACAGGCTGGGCAACTTAGCAAATCGAAATAAGATTAACATGTCAACAGAACATTCAACCAAAGATTTTAACTGGCTATCCATTGCCACGGAATTAAAGGCCATCTCGCAGGCGGGCAAGACCTTTGCCAAAGATGTCTATGAAAAGCAGCGGCACGAAAAGATTGCATGGATTGCCGCGCAGATTCTCGAGCGCCATACGGACCTCGACGCCGACACCATTATCTCCATGCTGCAGAAAGACTGCGGCTACCCGACGCCGAAATCCGATTGCCGCGGCGTAATTTTCAAGGACAATAAAATTCTGCTGGTCAAGGAAATCGAAGACGGCGGCTGGACGCTGCCGGGCGGCTGGTGCGATGTCGGCTCAACGCCGGCGGAAAATGTCATCCGCGAGGTCTGGGAGGAATCCGGCTACAAGGTCCGCGTGCTCAAGCTGCTGGCCGTCTGGGACCGCAATAAGCAGGGCCATACGCCGTTTTATCCGTTCAATATCTACAAATTTTTCTTCCACTGCGAAATCATCGGCGGCGCTCCCGCCAGCAGCCACGAAACCAGCGAGATCGCCTTCTTCGGCGAAGATGAGATTCCGCCCCTGTCGCAGTCGCGGACGATGCCGCATCA
>CAZVYY010000005.1:0-96465 GCA_964630775.1 uncultured Pirellulales bacterium
CCACTGCTTTATCTAAAACATAGTCTCTTGTCAAGAAAGAAGCTTAGTAGTACACCTGAGCTTTTCCCGATATTCTTTGGTGATTTGATCATTATCTATCTGTTGTGCGTGCATCACGTCAAACGATTTGATACGCATTATGGTATCCAATATGTCTGAGAAGCCGTTTTGATTTAAAACAGCAACCAGCGTTTCAAACGGCAGCAGTGAACTGCGATATTCCATGATTCTATCTCCCTAAGCTTTGTTTTATTGTCATCCTATCGCGGGAGATTAGGATTGTATTAGGGCAAGGTGAAAAAACAGTAAATCTTCCAACCAAATCATTCTTGGTAAGCGGTGCCAACCGATAAGGGGGATACGATGTTCCCTGTCTATCCCATTAATGCTGGTTTAAAGTGTTGACTTTTCGGGTGGAAAACAGACAATAAAAAGCCTGTGAGGTCTATTCCCGGCTCTTTGGAAACAGATGAAATCATTTACAATTGTATATTAATCCTGAACGATGAGCAGGCATAGCAGGGTATTGTAAATTTATGAGGATTGAAAAGGCGGCATCAAAATTGGCTCATATTTCTGCCGCAACGGGAGGCCTGATTAACACCGGCTATTATCTGCTTTTTTTAGTATAATCCGATTAGGCGAATCCAATTTTGAAACCAAAGCAGGCCTTGTGTCATCACTATACTAATATGCACAAATTAAAGGACTTACACATGCAAAAAACAAGACTGACACGACGGGATTTTTTACGGGCTGGAGCGGGGGTCATTGCGGGATTTACGATTGTGCCGCGGCATGTGCTTGGCGGGCCGGGGGTGGTGGCACCCAATGACCAGTTGACCAAGGCGGTCATCGGCGTCGGCGGTATGGGGCAGGGGCATTTGAACTATCCGGGTGCCAAATTGCTGGCGATCTGTGATGTGGACCGCGGACATCTACAAAGCACGCTGGCCAAGGTCGGGCCGGACGTCAAGGGCTATCACGACTTTCGCGAGGTTCTGGAGCGGGATGATATTGATATTATTCACGTCGTTACCCCGCCGCACTGGCACGGCCTGATTTCGGTCGCGGCCGCCCAGGCGGGCAAGGATATCTGGTGCGAAAAACCCATGACCCGTACTATCGGCGAGGGCAAAAAGGTCGTCGAGGCGGTTCAGAAATACGGGCGCATCTTCCGGCTCAATACCTGGTTCCGGTTCGACAGCGAGTTTTATGGTTTCGGGTCCACGGTCAAGCCGATTAAAAAGCTCGTTCAGAGCGGGATGCTCGGCTGGCCGCTGAAAGTGACGGTTAACGGCACTACGGGCTTCAACTGGAAGGGCTACTGGTCGGGCAAGACCGACCTTGTGCCGGAGCCGGTGCCGGCGGAGCTGGATTATGATTTCTGGCTGGGGCCTGCCCCGTTCAAGCCTTATCATCCGCATCGTGTTCACCAGTCCTTCCGCGGCTACTGGGATTATGATGGCGGCGGGCTGGGGGATATGGGCCAGCATTATCTGGATCCGGTGCAGTACCTGCTGGGCAAGGACGACACCAGCCCGGTGGAGATTGAGGCCGATGCGCCGCCGCAGCATCCGGATGCGGTGGGGGTATGGCGGCGGATTCGGATGAAATACGCCGACGGATGCGAAATCATCCTCGATGGTGAAGACCGCGACAAGAACAGTCCTTATATCGAAGGCCCCCAGGGCAAGCTGTATCGGGGCTTTGAGTCGGATATTCCCAATCTCCGCCAGAAGCTGGCGCAGTTTCCGGAGCCGGAACCGCAGGTGACGGATTTTGCCGATGCGGTTCGCAATCGCAAGTCCTTTGCCCTCAATGAACGGAACGGCCATCGGAGCTGTACGCTGGTGAATCTGGGCAAGATTGCCATGCAGGTCCGGCGGCCGCTGCGGTTTGACCCGGTCAAACAGGAATTTATCGACGACCCGCAGGCCAATCGTCTGATTGATCAGCCGATGCGCGGCCCGTGGCGTATGTAATGCGGCATCCGATTTGTTATTGACATCAATATCAGGAGATTCCAGATGAATCTATATCGCGTGAGTGTTTTGTCTGTGGTGCTGGCAATCAGCGCAATAGTGGGGGTGGTTGGGGCGGCACAGCAGTCTGTGGCCGAGCCTGCAGCGTCCGGCCCAGAGAAGACGTGGTTGCTTAAGGCCCTTCTTAAGGAGGGGCCTGGGGTGATCAGGGCTTTGTGCGATGCAGTGAAGCCTTCCGGCGATGACGGCCGGGTGCGGACGGTCCTGATGCACCTTGCGGTGGCTGTAGGTAAGGATGACCCCCAGCAGCGTGGTATGTTTAGCAAGACGATTTGTGAAGCCTTGCAATCCAATGCGGACAAGGAAATCAAGGCATTGTATATTCAACTGCTCCAGTATGCCGGCGGCGATGAGGCGGTGCCGACGTTGGCGGGGTATCTGAATGATGCGCGGCTGAGCAGTCCGGCGGCAACCGCGTTGACCCAGATTGGGACGGAGGCGGCCTGCAATGCCTTGCTGGAGTCCCTGGCCAAACAGGATACCGTGGCCAAAACGGATGTGATCCTCGGCCTGGGTTCCCTGCGAGTACAGAAAGCCTCCGGGGCGATAGCGGCCTTGCTGGATAATCCGCCCCTGCGGGGAAGTGCCCGCTGGGCGCTGGCCAATATGGGGGATGAGGCAGCGGCCGGGCCGATTGTGTCGGACTGGAAAAAGGCCTCCGGCTATGCCAAGTCCGTGGCGGGCGACGATTATCTGCTGCTGGCCGAACGGCTGGCGGAAAAGGGCCAAAAGGATAAGGCGCTTGCAATATGCAAACAGTTCGGGGCGGATGCTCCGATTCATCAGCAGATCAAGGTTCTGGCTATTTCGGCTTCCGTGCAGGGCGAGCAGGCGATGAACGACTTGCTGGCCGCTGCCGACAGCGGTAATATTGAGCTTCAGGCCGCAGCGGTCAAGATGGCCGGAGCGATGCCGGGGGCACAGATAACGGCCCAGTGGACAGAAAAACTCCAGAAGGCCAATCCGGTGCTCGCTGCACGGATTTTGGCGATGCTGGGAGAACGCGGCGATAAATCCGCATGGGAGGCTGTGGTTAAGGCCTTTGGCAATGCGGATTCGCAGGTCGTAATTGCGGCGATGGGGACTGCGGCCAAACTCGGGCCGGCGGAGGCCGTTGAACCGATACTGGCTGTCCTGAAACAGAATGCCCAGCCGGAGATTATCGCGGCCGGACGAGATATCCTCATGCGGCTGCCGAGTGATAAGCCGTTGCTGGCAACCGGTGAGGCGTTGAAGACCATGCCGCAGGCGTCGCGGATTGCCCTGATGGAAGGGCTGGCCGGACGGGCTGCGACCTGCTGCAGTGCAGCGGTGCTGGCTCAGGCTCAGGATGCGGATGGACCAATCCGGCTGGCGGCGATGAAGGCATTGAGTGATGTGGCCGGGGCGGGGGATACGGCTGCCGTAATCAAGCTGATGCTGGACAGTACCAATGAACAGGAACGAACCGCCCTGCAGCGGGCCGTGGTGCAGGCGTCTTCGCGCGAAGCGGATAAGGAAAAACAGGCCCAGCCGCTGCTGGATGTCTTGCCCAACGTGTCGGGTGCGAATAAGGCCATCGTCCTGCGTTGCATGGGGCGGATTGGCGGTGCCAAGGCGTTGACTGCGGTATTGGATGCGACGAAAAGCGAAGATGCCGAAATCAAGGATGCCGGGATACGGGCGCTGGCCGACTGGCCGGATGCGGCGGCTCTGGATGGCCTGATGGGCATCGTCAAAACCGGTGAGTTAAAGTACCAGGTACTTGCTTTACGCAGCGGACTAAAGCTGCTGCAGACCAGTGGGCTTTCGGATGCGGATAAACTCAAGCTGACCAAAGAGGCACTCGATGCAGTGAACCGTCCGGAAGAAAAGCGGCTGGTTCTCGGGGCTATCGGGCAGATCAAGTCGTCGGCTGCTTTGCAGTTGGCGGCCTCATATCTGGATGATGCATCGCTCCAGTCGGATGCGGCGGTCAGTGCGGCGAGGATTGCCCTGCCCGCCGAAGGTCAGGAACGCGGACTGGAAGGATATGAAGTAGCCAAAGTGCTGAAAAAGGCCATTGATCTGATTAAAAATGATGAATTAAAACAGCAGGCTCAGAAATATCTGGAGACGCTGCCCAAAACGGCCAGTGTCAAACGCCCCGTTCCGGAAGGATTCACAGCCCTGTTCAACGGGCAGGATTTGACCGGATGGAAAGGGGTGCTTCTGCCGCCGAATGATAATCCCATCAAACGGGCTGCATTGACGCCCGAGCAGCGTGCCGAATGTCAGGCCAAAGCCGATGAGAGCATGAAGGCCCACTGGTCGGTGGAGGAGGGCGTCCTGGTCTTTGACGGCCACGGATTCAGCCTTTCGACCGCCGAAGATTATGAGAATTTCGAGATGTACGTGGACTGGAAAATCGATTCGCACGGCGACAGCGGCATTTATCTGCGCGGCTCGCCGCAGGTGCAAATCTGGGACCCTGCCGACTGGCCCGAAGGTTCCGGCGGACTGTATAACAACCAGAAGAATCCGTCCAAGCCGCTGGTCAAGGCCGACAATCCGATCGGGGTGTGGAATACCTTTTTCATCCGCATGGTCGGCGAGCGTGTGACGGTGTATCTCAACGACAAGCTGATTGTCGATAACGTCCTCATGGAAAATTACTGGGATCGCAGTCGGCCGATATTCCCCACCGGCCCGATTGAATTGCAGTGCCACGGCCACCGCATCTGCTTTGATAATATTTTCGTCCGTCGTCTGCCGGCGGTCCAGGAAGACGGCTGGGTGACGCTGTTTAACGGCAAGGACCTGACCGGCTGGATTGGCGATGTCAAAGGCTATGTCGTCGAAGATGGCGCCATGGTCTGCCGCGGCGGACAAAACATTTTTGCCGCGGAGGAATACGCTGATTTTCATCTGAAGTTTGATTTTCTCCTGACGCCGGGAGCCAATAACGGGCTGGGCATTCGCGCCCCCAAAGACGGCGACGCGGCCTATGGCGGGATGGAACTCCAGATTCTGGATGACAGCTCCGAGCAGTATGCCTCGCTGAAGCCCTATCAGTATCATGGCTCGATTTACGGCGTTGTGCCGGCCAAGCGCGGCCATCTCAAGCCCGTGGGCCAGTGGAACAGCGAGGAAGTGATTGCCAAGGGACGCCATATTACCGTAATTCTCAATGGCGTTACCATTGTGGACGCCGATATTACCGAGGCAATTGAAAAAGGCACCATCGATGGCAACGCCCATCCGGGACTTGCCAATGAACGCGGGCATATCGGTTTCCTCGGCCACGGCTCGCAGGTGTCGTTCAAAAACATCCAGATCAAAAAGCTGTGAATAGTCGAATACGATAGATTCCAACGCAAACGGCGATTACAGGTGCCGATTCTTGTGAAAACAAATTACCATACCTGTTCTCTGTTTTGAGGATGTGTATGGTAAATTTGTTGGTGCCGTCAGCTATCGCGAATAGCCGCGGATTTTGGTCTCGACGTGGTCGATCAGCGGATGTTCGGCATAGCGTTGTCCCGGGGCGGCGGGGACGAGGTCGCAATGAAATTCCCACCAGAAAACGCCGCGATAGCCGCGCTGCGAAATCCACCACATTTTATGGTCGAGGCTGGCAGTGTTGTCGATGCTGACAAAGTCGCGTCTGTCGGGGCTGAAATAATAGGGGGCCATCGCCTGGTTATCGAAGGTTTCCGTCCAGCCCGCCGCCAGCAGCGCTGCCATCTGATTATGGTAAATGGAGCGGCCGATGCTTCGCAGGGGAACGGAACTTTTCTGTCCCGGCTGGATGCCCTGATAGTAATAGCCGTAATTGGCCAGCCCGATGCAGACTTTGCCGGGCGGAAACACCGACCAGTCATTCATCAATTGTTTAATCCGATTGAGCGGGGTGTTATGGCTGGGGGTGGTGCCCCAGGTGCCGCCGCCGATGTCATAGGTCATAATATTAATCCAATCGACGCTGCGGCTCAGCCGCCCGGCCAGGTCGGCAGAGTATTTCTTCCCCGCCATCAGCGCTGTCGCCAGATAATAATATCGCGATGTCGAGCGGCTTAATTCATGGAGTGCCTGGCGTATATCGGCCATCAGGGCGGCATGAAGCGGCAGGTCAAAGTCGGATTCCCAGTCGATTTCAATGCCGTCAAAGCCGTATTTCTTGACAAAGGCCGTCATCACCTTGGCAAAACAGGCCCGCCGGTGCGGATTCTGGGCCAATGGCAGAAACTCACCATCCTGTATAGACAACAGCGTTTTGACGCCGCTTTTATGGGCACGACGGAGCAACTCCGGGGCCATTGCAATCCCGGTCTGTCCGGCTGGATACGTATGATTATGGACCAGTTTCTGGGTCGCATCCGACGACGATAAATCGAAATCCGCGGGTTTCCAGTCGGGCCCGGCGATGAGATACAGGATATTGAACTGGTCCAGTCGGGACTGTCGAAGCTGGCTGATATCCCCGATACGCTGCCCGTGCACATAACAGCCATGAATAAAAGACATGGAAGGCGGATTGGCTGACAACTGAGGCTCTTCAATGACAGGGGGCGGAGTCGGGATGCCGGTTTGGCCGGGCTGCTGGACGTCAGGGGTTTGTGTGGGAGGTACACAGGAACTGAGCAAAATGACCATCGCCGCCGTGCAAAATAGAATAATTCTGGACATCCGTGTTAATCCTTGTCTCTGGAGTATCATTTTTGCGGGATTTTAGTGTGAAAAATAACGAATGTAAAGTATTCCTCGGAAAATTCATTTTGGGGGTTAAATTATTGTGTCGCGGAGTATTATAGGATAGAGCGGTTTTCTGTTGCCTCTGCGGATTCAAAGTGTACAATATCCACAGTATGATTAATTTCTCAGAGGATGGAATATAATGCATAAAAAAGACAACACGACGCTTTTGATTCTGGCCGCAGGAATGGGCAGCCGTTTCGGCGGGATTAAGCAAATTGAACCCGTTGGCCCCAACGGCGAAATTATTCTGGATTATTCGATCTATGATGCAATCCGGGCGGGATTCACCAAGATCGTTTTCGTGATACGCAAGTCTATTGAGGACAGCTTCCGGCAGAAAATTAACCCGAAAGCCGCCGGACAGATTCAAATCGAGTTTGCCTATCAGGAACTCGATAGTTGTTTGGCGGGATATTCGGTTCCCGAAGGCCGGCAAAAGCCCTGGGGAACCGGCCATGCGGTGCTCGTGGCGCGCAGCAAGATTGCCGAACCATTTGCCGCCATCAATGCCGACGACTATTATGGCCCGTCAGCCTTTGAAATGATGAATAAGCACCTGACCAGTCTGGCCCAGGGACGCATCAATGACTATGCCATGGTGGGCTACCCGCTGGGCAACACGCTGTCGGATTTCGGAACAGTCAGCCGCGGGGTTTGTGAAAGCGACTCACACGGGTATCTCAAACGCATTGTGGAACGCACGAAGCTGGAAAAACGGGATGGCGGAGCCGAATTTCTGGACGAAAACGGCACAAGCCATTTTTTGACCAATGATACCGTGGTATCGATGAATTTCTGGGGTTTCGGGCCGGATATTTTTGGATATCTGGACAGCGAATTTCGTGATTTTCTGTCACAAAAAGCAACCGATCTGAAGGCCGAATATTATCTGCCGTTTGCGGTAGGCGGGCTGATTACCCGAGGGGTCAAAAAATGCCGCGTCCTGGCCGCCCGTGAAAGCTGGTTTGGAATTACCTACAAGGAAGACTTGCCAACCTCGCAAAACGGCATTCGCAGCAAAATCCGTGAAGGTGTTTATCCGGAGAATCTCTGGGGATAAAAGCGTATCCCTGCCGGCAGTTCTAACGTTAACCACAGGGAGTTGCCATGAACGAATTATTGGGTATTGCACAGCGTTTTATGATTGATGGGCAGGCGGTTGAAGCTAAACCGCTGGGCAACGGCCATCTGCATAAAACCTATCTGCTGACGGCCAAACAAGGCACTGTGCAGAACCACTATGTGCTTCAGGAGGTTAACACGCTGGTATTCAAAGATGCCGATGCCCTGATGGAGAACATCCATCGGGTAACAACGCATCTGGCCAAAAAATTGCCGCCAAGTGAAGTGCGTCGGCGGACTATGGCATTTATTCGCACCCGCGAGGGGGGGCTGTATCTTAAAGATGAACAGGGCAAATGCTGGCGGCTGTGCTGGTATGTCCAGGGCAGCTATACCGTCGAGGTGCCCAAAAACACCCGGCAGATTTATCAGTCGGCCCGGGCGTTTGGCAATTTCCTGAAAAATCTGGCCGATATCGATGGCCCGCCGCTCAAGGAAACCATCCCGGATTTTCACAACGGTGTCAAACGCTATCAGCGCCTGACCGAGGCGATTCGAGAAGATAAAGTCGGACGGGTCAAAGAGGCTCGCCCGGAAGCCGAGCTGATTCTGAAGAATGCCGATATTTTCGAAAAAATGGCCCAATGGATTCGGACCGGGGCCTTGCCGCTGCGAACCACACACAACGATACCAAGGTCAACAATGTCCTGTTTGATAAGGCAACCGACGAAGCGATTTGCGTGATTGATCTGGATACGGTCATGCCCGGCGTGGCGGCGTATGATTTCGGCGACCAGGTGCGAACGACCGTCAGCGAGTCGGAAGAAGACCAGACCGATTTGTCCGGGATTGCCGTGCAGATGGATCGTTTTGAAGCGATTGCCAAAGGCTATCTGGACGGCACAGCGGGTATGCTGACCGAGATTGAAATCGAAAGTCTGATGCTGGGAGCCAAGATGTTCCCGCTGATTATGGCCACTCGTTTTCTGACGGATTTCTTTGAAGGCGACTGGTATTTTTCGACGCATCGCCCGGGGCATAATCTGGATCGCTGCCGGACGCAACTGACGTTATTTGAGTCTATATGCAGGAACGAGAAACAGATGGCTGCTGTGCTCGGAAAATAATCCGGCGTGCCGGGTTGTTCATTCGAGGGTCGTTCCTGAGAAAACAAAGTTTATATAATACAGGAAAAATCGAATGGTTCAGGAAGTAACGCAACAAAGCGGCGGGGGGTATGGTCTGTCTAAAACAGAACAAATTGCATTGAAGACCTCGAAATTCGAGGCTATTTATCCGCCCACGGAAAAAATTCCGACGATTGTCGTGGAATATTTCCCGGCGCTGGGCAAGCTGTCGGCGGTTCGTTTTCTGGAATGGGTTCAGGACCATCCCGGCGGAGTCATTTCGCTGCCAACCGGCAAGACCCCGGAACATTTCATCAAATGGGTTCAGTATTTTCTGAAAAACTGGGACTTGTCCGAAGTGCAGGCCGAACTGGAGCAGTTAGGTGTGGATCCTGCCCGTCGCCCCGACATGAAAAGTCTGCATTTTGTCCAGATCGACGAATTTTATCCGATGGAATCCTCACGGCATAACAGCTTTTATTACTACGTCAATACGTTTTATATTCAGGGGTTCGGCCTCGATTCGGCCAAAGCTCTGCTGATGGATGCCTCCCGACTGGGGCTGACCGAGGATGAAACCCTGGCCGATATCTGGCCCGACGGCCAGGTCGATTTGACCCTGCGGTATCGTCATCCCCGCAATGTTCTCGAGCAGAAACAGAAAGCAGCGCTGGAGCGAATCGATGGCTGGTGCATGGAGTATGAACGCCGGATTCAGGCGCTGGGTGGTATCGGGTTTTTCCTCGGTGGTATCGGGCCGGACGGCCACATTGGCTTTAATATCAGCGGCTCGGACCACTACTCCACGACGCGCCTGTGCCCGATCAATTATGAAACACAAGCCGCCGCGTCCACCGACCTGGGCGGTATCGAAATCGCCCGCAAGAGCCTGGTGATTACCATCGGCCTGCGTACCATTACGCAGAACCCGGACTGTGTCGCCCTGATTCTGGCCGCCGGCGAGGCCAAGGCCGGCGTGACCGCCGCGGCCATCCAGTCGCCGCGGGATGTACACATCCCCGCCACAGCCCTGCAGATACTGCCCAATGCCCGGTTTTATATCACCCAGGGTGCCGCCAAACACCTGATAGAACGCCAGTTGGCCCGGCTTAAGGCCGCCCCCGAGATTCAGCCGGTTGACAGCTACAAAATTCTGGTGGATCTGGCCGTCGAAAAACACAAAAAACTGACCGACCTGACCGAAGCGGATTGCCAGAGTAATCCCTGCGGACGGCTGCTGCTGAGCCGGATGAGTGAGCCGGTCTCGACATTGACCGCTCGGGCCCGGGATACCCTGATTGCCAATATCGCAGCCGGCATGGATGTCCAGGACAACAAGCGGTTCCTGCATACTGAACCGCATCATGATGACGTGATGCTGGGCTACTTTGCATCGGTGGTTCGCCATTTCCGCAAGGCCGGCAATACGCATTACTTCATGACCCTGACCAGCGGCTTTACGTCGGTGACCAATGACTTTATGAAAAAGCAGTTGGCCAATCTGCGCCGCTGTGTCGAATTGCCGTCCTTCCGCCGGCTGATGACCACCGGCTATTTCCTCCCGAATGACGGCGTGGATCGAAACCGCGACGTCTGGCAGTATCTGGACGGCGTGGCTGCACGCAGCGAACCCTATAAGATGGAAGGCTGTGCCCGTCGTCTGCTGCGCAACCTCGTCGAGATTTACGGCCCCGAGGTGCTGGTATCACTCGATAACCGGCTTGGCAAACTGGATGCTTATTTTGACGCGGCTTATCCGGGCAAAAAGGATTCACCCGAGATGCAGCGGCTCAAAGGCATGTGCCGCGAGTGGGAAGCCGAATGCCTGTGGGGCTACTACGGCTGGAAATGCGATAATGTCCGTCACCTCCGTCTGGGCTTTTATACCGGCGATATTTTCACCCGCGAGCCGCAGATGGAACAGGACGTCCTGCCGATTGTCAAGGCCTTTGATGAAATCAACCCTGACGTGGTGACCGTGGCGTTTGACCCCGAAGGCAGCGGCCCGGATACGCATTACAAAGTCCTTCAGGCGATTTCCGAAGCCCTGCGGATTTACGAACGCAAGACCGGCCGCAAAGATATCAAAATCTGGGGATATCGCAATGTCTGGTACCGCTTTGAGCCTTCGGAGTCCAATTGCTATGTGCCGGTCAGTCTCTGTATGCTCAATGTGATGCATGAAGCGTTTCAGAATGCATTTTTGAGCCAGAAAGATGCCTCGTTCCCCAGCTATGAACACGATGGGCCGTTTTCGGAACTGGCCCAGAAAATACAGGTCAGCCAGTATCAAACCATCAAAACCTGTCTGGGACGCGACTGGTTCTATGGCCATCCCAGCGCCCTGATACGGGCGACACGGGGATTTGTCTTCTTGCGGCAAATGCAGACCGAGGAATTCTACCAGTCCTGCAGAGAATTGAAACGGTCGGTGGAAAGCCGTTAGTTTCGATTTGCAAAGACGTGCGGAAAACCAGATGAATCCTGTTAATACAAGGCGCAGAGACCTGATGACGCAATTTCACTATTCCAGCTTTGGTCAAAAAGCACTGACACGGTCGGGCATCGGCGAATTGATGGACGATTTGGGACAGGCGATGAGTGTCCGTCCGGATTTGCTGATGCTTGGCGGAGGCAACCCGGCCCATATTCCCGAAATGGAAAAAGTGTTCCGTGAATCCATGGAAGATATCTTACGCAAGCCGGAGACCTATGAACGATGCGTGGGGGATTATGACGGCCCGCGAGGCAATCCGGCTTTTCTGGCCGCCCTGGCCGAACTGCTGACAACGCAATACGGCTGGTCCATCGGACCCGAAAACATCGCCCTGACCAATGGCAGTCAGTCGGCATTTTATGTCCTGTTCTCCCTGTTTGCAGGCCATTTCGCCGACGGCTCGTTCCGCAAAATCCTCCTGCCGCTGGCGCCCGAATATATCGGTTATGCCGACATCGGTTTTGCCCCGGGGCAATCCCTCTTTGCTTCCGTCCGTCCCCGCATGGAATTTCTGGACAACAGACAATTCAAATATCATATCGATTTTGACAATCTGACCATCGGGCCGGATATCGGTGCGGTTTGCGTGTCGCGTCCGACCAATCCCACGGGCAATGTCCTGACCGATGATGAAATCACCCGCCTGCGGACTATGACACGTGCCGCGGGTGTGCCGCTGATTATCGACAATGCCTATGGCCTGCCGTTTCCGGGAATTCTTTTCGAGCCGGCAACGCTGAGCTGGGATGAAAACGTCATTTTGTGTATGAGCCTGTCCAAGCTGGGGCTGCCCGCCGCACGCACCGGCATCGTGGTCGCCTCGCCGGAAGTCATCCGGGCTATCAGCGAAACCACCGCAGTTATGAGTCTGGCGCCCGGCAGCATTGGCCCGGCCCTGGCCTTGAATCTCATCCAGAGCCGGCGGATTATCGAACTGAGCCAAACCGTTGTCCGCCCGTTCTATCATCAGCGAATGCAGGCCGCTGTCGGTCTGCTGCGGGACAAACTGGACGGCATCGATTACTGCATGCATAAACCCGAGGGTGCGATATTTCTGTGGCTGTGGTTCAAGGATCTGCCCATTCCCAGCGCCAGGCTGTACCAGCGGCTTAAACAGTGCGGCGTACTGGTCATCTCGGGGCATTATTTCTTCCCCGGCCTGGAGCATGACGACTGGCCCCACAAGTACCAGTGCATCCGCATGACCTATTCGCAGAAAGAGCCTGTCGTGCAAAAGGGCATTGAAATCATCGCCGATGAAATTAAAGCCATATATGCCGGGGCGTAAATGGCACATCTGAATATCGAAATCAAGGCCCGCTGCACCGAGCCGCAGCATATTCGCCGGATACTCCAGCAGCATAACGCCCGCTTCGTGGGTACCGATACGCAAATCGATACATATTTTAAAGTCCCCGCCGGACGGCTGAAACTGCGGCAGGGTACCATTGAAAACGCCCTGATTTATTATCGCCGCCCCGACCAGTCCGGCCCCAAACAGGCGGACGTCTGGCTCTATCCATGTCCCAATGGCCAGGCAATGAAAGAATTACTCACTGCGGCACTGGGGCTGCGGGTGGAAGTCATCAAGCGGCGGGAGATTTATTTTGTCGAGAATATCAAGTTTCATATCGACCAGGTCGAAGGCCTCGGCAGTTTTGTGGAGATTGAAGCCATTGATTCCGCTCTGTCCATCGGCACAGAAAAACTCCGCGCGCAATGTCAGATGTTTTTAGACCTGTTCGGCATTCGCAGAGATGATCTGCTGGAGCGGTCCTATAGTGATCTGCTGGAGCAGTCCGCGGGTCGTTCGGCTAATAAATAAAACCATCCGGCCAGAAGGGATTCAACCCCGGCCAGTCGCTGGCCGGCGGCCACTCATCCGGCAGACTGAAACTCAGGATCTCAGGCTCTGTCAGACGCATGTATTCTTCCATATCCATCCAGATGCTCTTGCGGTGCGAGCCGGCCAGAAAGACAATCTCCTTGTCTTTGGTCAGCGACTTATCCAGCAGCACCGGCAAATCATACGGCTGACCCAGCGGCGCCTCGGCCCCGAGTTCCGTATCCCGGAAAACAGCCTTAAGCTGATGTTCATCGGCCAGCTTGACTTCTTTGGCTTTCAGATGATGCTGAAGGGCGTATAAATCCACAATACGATCCGCCGGCAAAACACACAAATACAGTTTCTCGTCGGCTTCTATCACCACCGGCTTGGCGACCTGCCGGGGACTGACATGCTCGATCCGTGCCAACTGGCGTGCCGAATATACAGGTTTGTGCTCCGTGACGCGATAGGGGGTTCTATGAATATTCAGATATTCCAATACGCTCATAATCGTACTCCTTTATGATAGTGGCTGGATTCAGGGCCGATTGAGGGGGTATATTGAATGATAACGGTTTGAAATGGGATAAAACAGGAGTTAAATACGGATAAGAAATAGTCGGATATGCCTGAATCTGTGCGATTAAGCTTCGATAACTCGTATCAGGTGTTCTGTTCTGGTGTTGCCGGCCTATCGTTTTTGTGATTAAGATAGTTCGCATCCTACACCTCTTTAATCATTATATGAAAAATACCCTGTCGGTTTCAAGCAATTTGTCATTAGAGATCAGTAAATGAGTGGTTTTCAAATCTGCGGGATTCAAAATATCGGGTTTCCAGACTTACACGATGGAAATTTCCGTAATACGGTGTATAATGACCTGAAAGTGTACAGGAGTATTTATGGCTCAAAAAGACATTATGATTATTCACGAGGATGTGGATAAGCTATTGATTAATAAACCTGCCGGCGTCTCGGTGACTGCCGACCGCAGCGGAGCATCGGATATTCGCCAGCTTTTATCGCGTCAGGCCGGACAGGAACTGGATTTGCGGCTGGTACACCGGCTGGATAAAGATACCTCCGGCGTGATGCTACTGGCCAAAAACCTCGCTGCCCAGAGCTTTTACAGCCGCTGTTTTGCCAAACACCAGGCCCGCAAAGTCTATATTGCCATCATCCGTGGACAATTGCCGCGGGAGCAGGGATTTATCACTGCCCCGATTTCCAAAAGCGATAAGATTCAAACGGTTCGCATTGATTCCTGGCGCGGCAAAAAAGCCAAGACGTTCTATCGGGTACTATTGCCGATGGGATCACTGACCCTGATCGCGGCCATGCCGATTACCGGCCGGACCCATCAAATCCGTATCCATTTTGCCCACAAAGGATTCCCCCTGGCCATTGATCCCCTCTATGCCGACAACGCCCCCATTTATTTATCATCCTTTAAATCACGCTATAATCTATCCAGAGACCAGAATGAACCCCCGCTGATTGACCGTCTGACCCTGCATGCCTATCAATTAACAATTCCCGGCGGCCCCGAATTGCCAATGCAGACTTTTGTGGCCCCGCTCGACAAGAAATTCGCCGCAACAGTCAAGATGCTTGCCAAGCACACCGCCGCAAACCCCAAAAAACCGGAGATTCCGGAGCCGGTGCGGGCTGTTATTCAGGGATTACCCATTCCCCTTGATTTCAGCGACGAGGGCATCGACCTGAGGCAGGATGACGACCTGGTTTAAGCCGCCCTGTGATTATTTTTCTTTGCTGGGGCCAAAGATGATATCTTTCCAGCTTCCCGTGGATTGCGGGGTCTCGGATTTCTTTGTGGTGATTTCCGAGGCGGCTGATTGAGTCGCTGTGTGGCTGGAAGCCGTATTGGCGGCAATCGAAGCAGGGGCTGTCTGAACGGTCTTGCTCTGACCGGCTTTATAATATGACATCGCCTCGGGCATGAAGTTTTTCAGGTTGTTGATACGGGTCTGGTCGGCAGGGTGAGTGCTCAGCAGCTCCGGGGGTTTCTGTGTAGCATCGCCCTGATTTGCCATCCGTTCCCAAAAGCCCACCGCGGCCTGCGGGTCATACCCCGCCATCGCCATAAAAATCAATCCCAGCCGGTCAGCCTCATTTTCCTGCAGACGGCTGTAAGGCAGTAAATACCCCACATTGGCCCCAATCCCGTAGGATTTCATAAACAATTCCTGGGTTGCCGCCGGACGCGAGGCAATGGCTTCACTCAGAGCCATGCCGCCCATCTCGATCAGAAGTCCCTGGCTCATCCGCTCCCCGCCGTGCCGGGCAACCGCATGAGCGATTTCATGCCCCATTACCACCGCCATTCCCGTCTCATCTTTGGTAACAGGCAAAATGCCGGTATAAAAGACCACTTTGCCGCCGGGCATACACCAGGCATTGATTTCCTCGCTTTCCACGAGGTTGAATTCCCAGTTGTACCCTTTGATTCGGTCGGCCATCCCGTTGGCATTACAGTAGGTTTCCACCGCATTGGCGATTCGAGTGCCGACTTTCTGCACCATGGCGGTCTGTTCGGCATTCGTGCTTTTCTTGTTTTCAGACAGGAATTGACCGTATTCGGTGGCCGCCATACTGTTCAAGGTCGAATCCGGAACAATATTGAATTGTTTTCGCCCCGTAATAGCAACATCAGAACATGATGCGCAACATACTGTCAATAAAGTAAATACAGAAAATACGATGAAGTAATTCAGGTTTCTCATACAGCATCCTTTCAGCTTTGGCTCCTGCTATTTAAATACGACAAATCGATTCTCCTGGTTTCAAAGAACCATATTCAAACATAGCAATCCAGAGCCGTTAAGTCCAGTGAAAAATGGAGCAGGGAATGGATGTGCACAGGGACTCGGAATATCTCTGAGATAACAGGGGGGGGATGACAGATAAGACCGGTTTTGACCCGTCCGGGTTAATTCAAATTCCTGCGAACGACTGCGGCGGCGGCCAGCGTCTGATTAACTTTGCCAAGGTCGTCTTCAACCGACAGCAGGATACGCACATTGCGTACGGCTGCGGGACTGCTGGCGGGAACCAGGGCCCGGTTGAACGTCACGCTATTGACATTGCGGCACAGGGCATAGCTGTTGCCGCTGGTGTTGTCGTCCAGGTACAGTATTTTCTCATCGGCACTGTAGCGATACGTAATATTGCGTCCATCCGAAGCAATCAGGCTGCATTGGCTGTTGTCGGGGTCGCCGCCGGTGCCAATGACCGCTACGCCCTGTGCGGTTCGCAGTTCGGTCGTAATCCGCAGCAGGGCCGCCCGAGCCGTATTCATCGTCTTGGAAATGCCTTCATTGACCTGAAAATTTGTTACCGACGCATCAAATGCCACGGCCACCGCCGTCATCAGCATCGCCAGGATGACCAGCGCCATCAGCATTTCAACGAGGGTGAAACCTGTTTTTTTCTGAGTCGTTTTCATGGAACAGCCTCTCGGTTAATAGCGGGCACGAATCCAGCTTGCCGAACTGACGGTTTGCCCGTTTTTGGTAATGGTCACGGTTACGCGGTATAAATCCGTACTGTGGTTGCTGACCGCCTGAGTCAGGTTGGCCGTGCTGACGTTCTGCACGGTGACCCGCTGCGTGAAAGCCGAGAACTCCGGCATGGCGGTCCGGCTGACATCAATCGGCGGACTGAAAGACCGGTTATGGAAATCATCCAGGTCGTCATAATTGCCGACTGCGGTTTCACCGCTTTCGGCGCCAAACGTTGTGGTGCCCCCGGTGGGGTCCACCGTCGGCAGTGGGGCGGTCAGCTCACGGATTTCCTCGATGAGAAATTCCGCTGTGCTCAAATCCACACCCGCGGCGTTGTACTGGGTAAACGCTCCGCTGGACGCGACCAGTCCTGCCACGGCCAGCCCGATCAGCATGATCGCCAGCAGGGCTTCCAGCAGCGTAAATCCGGTTTTATGTCGCATCGTATTCATGATGATACCCCTTTCTATGATCGACCGGCACCCGGCCTATTTGCCCGAGGCCACGCTGGACATCTTGAAGATGGGCAGAATAATACTCATCGCAATAAAGCCCACCAGCACACCCATCACCACAATCATCAGAGGTTCAATCATGCTGGTTACGGTCTTGATGGTGGTTTTCAGCTCGCGGGCGTAGAATTCGGAAATGTCTTTGAGCACTTCCCCCATGGTGCCGGATTCCTCGCCGGACTGAATCATCTGCACGACATTGCCTGGCATCAGATTATAGCTGCCCAGGCTGGCGGCGATTTTTTTGCCCTGCCGCACCGCTTCATGAACTCCTTTCCACATCGTTTCATAGAGCACGTTGCCGGTGATGTGGGCGGTAATGGAAATCGTATCCAGAATCGGTACGCCCGCATTGGTCAGCACGCCCATCGTGTGCATGCTGCGGGTGATATACAGGCTCCGGCACAGGTTTTTCAGCAGCGGGATGCGCAGCTTGGTGCGATCCCACCATGCTTTTCCGACATCGGTGCGCGACGTAAAATACCAGAATCCCATAATCAAACCGCCGATGGCGGGAAACACGATAAACCAGTAATTGCGCATGCCGCCGCTGGCGGCCATAATCAGCTTGGTAGGCGTTGGCAGCAGATGCTCTTTGCCCGAAAACACCACCAGAAACCGCGGCAGCACAAAGGTCAGCAGGAACGTCACGCAGGTCACCGCCATCACGCCGATGATAATGGGATACACCATGGCGCTGATGACCTGGCTGCGTGTGTCGGCTTCCTGGTCCAGGTATTCCACAAGCTGCTGCAGCATGGAACTGAGCGATCCGGAGATTTCAGCCGCGGCCACCATATTGATGTACAGGTTGCTGAACACTTCCGGATGCTGGCTGAGGGCTTGTGAAAAACTTTCACCGGACTCAATCCGGTTTTTCAGATCCATCACAATCACCCGGAATTTCCGTTTCTGAATCTGGGTGCCGATGGATTCCAGGGCATCCTGCAGGCTGATGCCGGCGCGAACCATCACCGCAAGCTGATTGGTGAAGTTCAGAATATCTTTTTTGCTGGGACCGAATTCAATGCTGAATCCGCCCGATTTGCCGGAATTGCCGTGTCCGGGCTGCGTGCCCGCTGCGGCGTTTTTCGGTGCATTTTTGACGGCTGTTGCCATTGTGTTTCTCCGTTATTATTTCAGTCCACGGGTATCCGTGTTCTTCGAGCCCGGTCGGGACTACTCCGCCGTGGCCGCGGCCATCGCCGCATTCGGAACCTGTCCGGGTTTGGGCGGCAGAAGACGTTCCATCTTGCCGGGATTGCTCGACCGCAGGATGGCCTCATCCCGGTCGATAAAACCGGCCAGATACATCTGCTGGATACTATAATCCATCGTCTGCATTCCCAGCCGCCGCGAGGTCTCGATGATGTTGGGTATTTCATAAATCCGGTTTTCACGGATGCAGTTGCGTACCGCCGAGGTGCACAGCATGATTTCCACGCACGGCACCATGCCGGGCTTGTCAATTCGTTTGAACAGGGTCTGGGAAATCACCGCCTGCAGCGTATTGGACAGCATGGCCCGAATCTGGTTCTGCTGACTGGCCGGGTAAATATCGATAATACGTTCCACCGTCTGCGAGGCGTTAATGGTGTGCAGAGTGGACAGCACCAGGTGGCCGGTTTCAGCCGCCGTAATCGTCGAACTGGTGGTTTCCAGGTCGCGCATTTCGCCGACCAGAATCACGTCCGGGTCCTGACGCAGGGCGTGTTTCAGGCCCGAGGCAAACGTCGTGCAGTCGGCTCCGACTTCACGCTGTTCGATCATGCAGGATTTGTTTTCAAGCAGGTATTCGATGGGGTCTTCCATCGTGATAATGCGTTTGCGGCACTTGGCATTGATGACGTTGATCATCGCCGCCAGCGAAGTGCTTTTACCCGAACCGGTATGCCCCGTCACCAGGATCAGTCCGCGCGGCAGATCCGTCAGCTCCTTGACAATCGGAGGCAGATGCAGGTCGTCGATGTTGGGGATCTTGTTGGAAATGGCACGGAAGGAAATGGCTACGGTTTCCTTCTGCCAGTGCGCATTGACGCGGAAACGGCTGCCGTCGGTCAGCATGGTCGAAAAGTCCAGGTCTCGCTTTTCATCAAAGACCTTCAGCTTGTCCGGCCCGACCATATCCAGCACCATCTGCCGCGCCATCTCCTGGCTGACTTCCGGAAGCTCCATCACAATCAGCTCCGTATTGATGCGCATGATCGGCGGCATATCCACGTTGATATGAACGTCCGACGCGCCCCGCTGAATGGCTATCGCCAACATTTCTTTGACATCAAACATAATCGTTTCCTGTCTGTATGCTGTGGGTTTTATACCTGCTAACTTTTAACGACATCATCGCCGATTTCGCCGGACACTTCCGTGGCCCGCAGGATCTCGTCGATGGTGGTAACGCCTTTTCGGACCTTTTCCAGGCCGTCATCAAACAGTGTCGGCCAGCCGGACGCCTGGAAAGCCCGCCGCATGCTGTTGACCGACGCGTCCTGGTTGATGATTTCGCGGAATTTCTCATCGACGACCAGCAGTTCAAATATACCCGCCCGGCCTGCGTACCCGCTGTTGCGGCACTGGTCGCAGCCCTTGCCGTGGAACAGCTGCGTCGGTTCGATTTTGGCCCGATCCAGGTATTTCCGCAGATTCTCCGGCGCCGTATAGGGTTCTTTGCAGTGCTTGCAGATCCGCCGAACCAGCCGCTGGGCCAGGATGCCGTTCAGCGACGCGGCAATCAGGTACGGTTCGATGCCGATATTGACTAATCGCGAGACGCTGCTGGGCGCGTCGTTGGTGTGCAGGGTGGACAGGACCAAATGCCCTGTCAGTGCCGCCTGCACCGCAATCCGTGCCGTCTCGCCGTCGCGGATTTCACCAATCATGATGATATCCGGGTCCTGACGCAGCAGGCTTCGCAGCGCCGCCGAGAACGTCATGCCGGTCTTCTCATTGACCTGGACCTGGTTGGTATATTCGAGGTTGTATTCAACAGGGTCTTCCACCGTCGAGACGTTCATCGTCTGACTGTCGATCTGGGCCAGCGCCGAATACAGCGTGGTGCTTTTGCCCGACCCGGTGGGGCCTGTTACCAGCAGAATCCCGTGAGGCAGGTTGATCTGTTCGAGGAATGCATCCAGCACCCGGGGCTCCATGCCGCTTTTATCCAGCCCCAGCATGATGCTCTTGCTGTCCAGCAGACGCACAACAACTTTTTCGCCATGGCTGCACGGCAGCACCGACACGCGCAGGTCCACGTTGCGTCCGCCCATAATCACGGCAATCTTGCCGTCCTGCGGGATGCGCCGCTCGGAAATATCCAGGTTGGCCATAATCTTCAGACGCGAGACAATCGCCGGATGCATCTTGGCCGGCGCCTGCTGGGAATCGAACAGCACCCCGTCGATACGATAGCGGATCTTGGTGTATTTTTCCTTGGGTTCGATATGAATATCGCTGGCCCCTTCGCGCAAGGCGTTGGTCAGCAGGAAATTGACAAACTTGATGACCGGCGATTCGCCGGCGCTTTTTTCCAGGTCTTCGGCGCTGCCCTCGTCGATATCCTGGACAACTTCGATTTCCCCCATGTCGCCCATGATTTCATCGACGTTGTAATTGAACTTGGATTCGTCGAATTTGTCGCAGACCGCCAGAATATCTTCCGAGCTGCAGACGACTACATCCACCGGCATCCCGACGTGACGCTTGACATCATCAATGCCGAATACGTTCGACGGGTCGCTGGTCCCGACCATCAGCACGCCGTCCCGAATTGCAAACGGCAGCACAAGGTTCGTGCGGATATAATTCAGTTCCAGCTTGTCAAACGCCGCCTTATCCACGTCGCCGGGACTGATCTTCTGAAACTCAAATCCGTACAGCCTGGCCTTGGAACGAAGGATATCGTCTTTGCTGATGCCCAGCTTCTGCAGGTATTTCTCGAGGTCCACATGGCCCCGCTGCTGTTCATTCCGCAGGTTTTCAAGCTGTTCGGCGCTGAGAACCTGTTCTTCGCCCAGAACGTCGGCGATATCCCGTACGTGGGTCTTGACGTTGGACGCCGGAGAATACAGATTGCGCAGACCCGGCGCCAGTTCGGTCTGCCCGGCCTGCAGATCCATCACCGCGGCAAAGTCTTCACCCCGCCGGTCCTGTTTTTTTCCGAATAGCCTTCGCATTAATTCATCTTCAATTCCACGCGTGCTCCGTCGCGTTCAAGAGTTACCGTTTGTTTGCCGATCTCGGACACCTTGAAGCCGTTGATTTCGTCCCCGGCGTAAAGCACCTTGTCGTTAATCATGCAGCAGGCCCCTCGGGGCGATGCCGTAATACTCCACAGCTCCAGCCCGGCCGCCTGCTTGCGGGCCTGTTCCATCAGAATCTGCATCTGCGTCCGGTTGTCCAGGCTGATTTCGCCGGAGGTCAGTTCCCGCGTAAAGGGATTCTTCTTGAGATCCTTGACGTCAATCTGTCCCACCTCCGACAGGTGATTGAGCCGGCCGGTCACATTTTTCATTTCCTTGTTGACCTCGCTCTGCATCCCTGAAAGCTGGGCAATAGCTGTCTCAATTTCCAACTGCTCTTCTTTCTGCTGGGCCGCCGCGGCCTGCGAAGGCGTCGCTTTCTTGACCATCAACAGCACACTGATCCCGCCGATGGCAAACAGGGCGATCAGCAGAATAGTGCTTTGTTTGAGTTTTTTGCTGTGTCCGGCCACCGTCAGGTAATCCTCCTGCCGTGTTACCGAACCCTCGCTGGTGTCGGAAGGGTTCATATCCGCGGATGCGGGAAGGGTCTGACCGTCTTTAAGAAACGAAAGCATAATATATCCTTTCAACGCGTCAATTAGTGCTGTTTGCGATTCCAGTTTGTTCCATTCGCCGTCAATTCTTGGAATCCATGAAGAAAATGCTCATCACAAAAGTCGCTTCCGTCTGACCTTCAAACTGGGATTTTTTCTTCAGCGTCAGCTCACGAATCTTGGTAATGCGGTCCAGCCGCTCCAGTTCCAGCATGAACGCATAGTACGAATTGAAATCGCCGTGCAGCTCCATCTTCAGAGGCTGCTCGATGTATCCGTTTTTATTGGAAGGCTTCAGGGCGCTGATGGTTTTGGGGGTCAGCCCGTTCTTCTGGGCTATCAGCGTCACATTCTCCAGCACGGTGTGAATTTCACTCTTGGGGGGCAGCTTGCTTTCAAACACCTGGATTGCCTCCTCCACCCGCTTGAGCTGAGCATGCAGATCGCTGGCGGTGCTCCTGGCCCGGTCCAGTTCCAGCAGCTTGGCCTGTTTCTGTTCCACCATCGTGCGCTCCTGTGCCAGGGCCGCGTTGGCCGGCTTGATCATGTACGCCCAGGAGATATACGCCATCGCGATAATCAGGGCAAAAAAGATAATATGTCGAATTCCACTGGTCATGGTTCTGATCCTTTATACTGAATGCCTGTCCGTCGGTCCCTGCGGTTTATATCATTTCTTCCCGTTTCTTGCGAATCTTGGAAATGTCCTCTTTGGTCAGTGTCAGGTTGGGTTTCAGCGAGGTGCGAAGCCGGAACTGGCGGAATTTAACCCCGTCGATATCCTGTTCCTTGGATTGAACCAGCTCGACACTGTCCAGCAGAATCGATCCGCTCAGGCTGGCGATGAAGGAAGCCACTTCAATGTCGCTGGGGGCGATGCCTTCAATTTCAAGATTGGTCACAAGCACGGTTTTGGTCTCGGGCGCTGCCGCTTTCTGATTCTTGGCCGCTGCGGATTGATACTGTGTAGTCTTTGCGGGAGCCGCTGTCGCCGCAGATTTGGCTGCGGGAGCCGCCAGAACCTTGTTTTCCTTTTCCACAAGCTGCATTTCCAGCAGCGAGACACCCGACGGCATGTTGTTGGTCAGGCACGCCAGTATCACGCTGCGGGGAACCGGTTCCAGCAGTTCGGCAGTCATCACCATGCTTTTCATCATGGTCTTGCCTTTGGTCTTAAGCTCTTCCAGCTGGGTAATCTGCTCCTTGGCCTCCATCATCTTGGCATTGATGGCGGCCAGTTCCCGCCCGACGACGCTCTGCCGCATCTTGATTACCGAAAACGTGACTCCGATGCCGCCCAGCAGCGCCGCCAGCAGCGTCAGGTACATCAGGTTTGCCCGGCTGGATTGCCGCTGCTGAATGTAATCGTTCGGTACAAAATTAATAGTTGCCATAGGTTAACCTCTTCAGCGTATTCCTGCTACGGATTCATTTATCGTTTAATTCGCTTGGGCCGACAGACAAGGCCCAAGATCAATCTCGCTTTTGGAACGGGTCAGTTCTTTCCCGCGCCTTCCAGGCTCAGTCCGAACGCTGTCGCCCAGTCCACATTCACATTCCGCCGGTCCACCATGCAGTCCGAATCCGGGTTGACGTCAATGGCCGACAGCACATCCCCGACCTGTGCGGGAATCTGCATCTTCTGGGCCAGCTCCGCCATCTTGTCGCAGATGCTTTTATCCACATTCCGTCCCGCCAGCAGCAGCAGCCGCTCAATCGGGACCTTGCCGGCAATCGTCTCGAAATACCGGCAGCACGCATCGATTTCCGCTATCAGCCGCTGAACCATTTGCCCCTGGCTCAGATGCACATACCCCGTCGGAATCACACGCGCAAACAGCAGTTCACCGCCCCGGCCAATGACCACGTTGCAGTGCCGTGTCCCGATATCCATCAGAATCACAATACGATCCTGTTCATTCTTGCGCCGGCAGAAAAACCGCCGATAGCTGTTGATCAGCGCCATCGGCCAGACACTCATCCCGCCGATATCCAGTCCCGCCTTTTCATAAATCGCCAGATGACGATCCACTTTCTCCCGCTGGGCCGCCATCACAATCACATCCACCTCGCCGCCCTTGGCCTGACCGACCTCCAGCGGTACCGAGTGAATAATCGCTTCCGCGGGGGCAAAGGGCAGTTTCTTCTGAATACGCGAGGCAACCGCTTCGGTCAGTTTGTCCATCACGCCGCGGGGAACCTTGATCTGGTCAATAAATAAATCATCCGAAGGCAGGGCGGTGATAATGCTTCTGCCCTTGAACCCTCCCGTCTTGACCAGGTCGCGGATGGCATCAATGGCCCACCGCTGCCAGCCCGGACTCTGCGGTTCAATGTCCTGTGGACGCGCAGCAATCGCGGCCGCATGCAAATACGGCCCGCGTCCATTAAATCCGATTTGTGCCATACGCAAAAATCCGCTGCCTAAATCCACACCAATCGGACAAATATGTTTTCCGAACAAATTAAACATAGCAATCCATTTTATTGTCTTAAGTACCTATACCTGGCAGCTCCTGAGCGACTCGCTCAAATCATCGCACTGTCTGGTTTTATATTCTGTCCCTGTTCTGTTCGTCACGATATCCGCCTGACATAACCAAACTTCCCGGGTCTTGTTCCGGGATGCCGAAATTCAGATACCTATAAAATCTAAGAAACAAACTCCCGCCAGCCAACCCTCGCTCCTGTTTATCTGGCACGAATCGATAGTCCTATAAAAACGCAACATATAAATCTGAAATCAAATATTTGCCGACGGTCACGACAAACGCCCAGATGCATCTGCAATCCAGTCCCGCACTCCAAATCACGGAATCAACCCAAATCAAGCCTTTTTCAATTCCCGAAAATGAGACCATTCCACGTGAAAATAGTCCGATAATGACAGATGCCAAACCAAATCAAAAGAAGATAAAACAGACCTATATTCCATTTTGGTAATTTCTAAAATAAAGGCTTGTGATAAAATGTCCGGCGGAACGGGAACTGTATCGTATGAGTCCTAAACAGGCATATCGGGTTCCAAAATATCCGAAAGTGTGGAATAGTAAAAAATAAAATTATTTTTTTGAACCATTCCTGTTTGTTTCTGGTATAATAAGCAATCACGAAGTGCATTCTTTCATCTCTCAAGAGTATGCTTCCCATAAAATAAAAGTCGAGAGATCATAGTTGAATGGTCTGAAAAAAGCAGGCCAGGGAGTATTTAAGTGAGTACAGGTACAGTAAAGTGGTTTAACGCGAGCAAAGGTTTTGGATTTATCACCCCGGATGATGGCGGCAAGGATTTGTTCGTCCACCACTCAGAAATCAAGACAGGCGGCTACGCCACGCTTGATGAAAACCAGAAGGTCAATTTCGAAGTTGGTCAGGGCAAAAAAGGGCCTTGCGCCAATAACGTCAAACCTCTGTAATTCAGTCGCAAACCGACGAACCAAAGGCTCTGCTATCCGGCAGGGCTTTTTTTTTATCTTCTTATTCAATAACAGGTTATACCGATTCTATCAGTCTGTGCCGGGGGCAAAGACACATTTTTTTCATTTTTCCTGAATTTTTTGACCCGAATTTCTGCGTTTTGCTTAATGTATTGATGTAAGGCAATATATAAGCGACAACAGAACCGAGCAAAAAAGAATTTTCAGATCGTTCAGTGGATAAAAAGAATCACAATTTGGATCATGCGGAGTATATCCGCCTGCTGATGGGCAGTCAGGCACAGATTTGTGCTTATATTCAGGCCCTGGTGCAGAATTTTCAGGATGCCGAGGATATTTTCCAGGAGACAGCGGTTATTGCCTGGGAAAAATTTGATGAATACACGCCGGGCAGCAGCTTTATCGCGTGGGCAATAACAATTGCCCGTTACCGGATTATGTATTACTGGAATAAAAACAAACATTCCATTATCCACTATTCCGATGCGACTGTCAAATCGATTGAAGATTATATGGCCCGGCGGGCGGAGAAGCTGTCGAGCGATTTAAGTCATCTGGACGATTGTCTCAAGAAGCTTTCGGCGGGGGATGTTCAGTTGATTCAAACCCGGTATTCGCGGAAGATGACGATAAAGCGAATGGCTGAGGAACTGGGGCGGTCGGTTCAGGGACTTTACAGCACGCTGTCACGGATTCATCTGATGCTGGCCGAATGTATTCAGCGCCAGCGACTGGTGCAGGAGCGATGAGGATGACTCCACAGGAAAAAATCCATCTTTGCCAGTTGATTTTGAAGTTCAAAGACCAAACCATCCGTACGGATGAATTTACGCTGCTGGATAAGACTCTGCAGGAGCGGCCGGAGGGGATTGAGCAGCTTTTTGAGATTATTGAGGTGTATTACCAATTAATGCGGACTCAGGGGACGCAATTTCACGCCGGAGACCATGAGATTCTGGATCAGGCCCTGTGGCGTGCGATGGCGGATGTGGAAAACAAGGCACCGTCGGTCGATATCCCGCACGCCGAGGAACCGAGTGGTGTGATTGGCAAGGTGGAACTACCGAAAACGAGCCGAAAAATCCGCAGGAGTACCATTTTTTCATTGATGGCTTCAGCAGCGGCGATTTTGTTTTTCTTTTTATTCCCGCGGCTTGTACCGGTGGGAGACCGTGTGCTGGTGGGCAAACTGACCCGGCAGGTGGATGCCCGATGGGAAACAGTCTCGGGACAGCTTGCCGCCGGCGATGACCTGACTGCCGGACCGCTGAAACTGACGGCGGGGTTTGCGGAGATTGAACTGGACAGCGGGGTGAATGTCATCGTCGAGGCCCCGGCACAGTTTACTCTCGAGTCAGCCAGCCAGCTTTACCTGCAGCAGGGGCGGCTGGTTGCGAAAATCAATAAAACGTCGCAAAATCCGTTTGTGGTGCATTCGTCTCATGCCAGTGTTGTGGATTATGGTACTGAATTCGGCGTGCAGGTGGATGACCGTAACACATTGACACATGTCTATCAGGGCCGGGTGGAATTGCGATCCGGTTCCAATCCGCTGCGTTTTGAGCATCGGATGGCGTTAACACAGAATCAAGCGGGACTTGTCAATGCACAGGGCGAGATTGTCGATAAACAGGATGCTGCCGGACTGTTTGTCCGTCGGTATGAATTTGAAGCCCGAGCGCTGGCTGCGCAGGGATCGGGCTATCATCGCTGGCTGGCGTACAGTTACCAACTGCGGCGTGATCCGAATATGGTGGCCTATTACACCTTTGAACGTGATAGCAATAATCCCGCCCGGCTTGTCAACATGGCAACTGCCACATCGGGTATGCTGGACGGCACATTAAGCAGTGCGAACAAGGCCTCGCTGCCGACGTGGGAGCAGGGACGCTGGCCGCAAACCACGGCCCTGCGGTTTGACCGCACCCAGATGCAGGTGGTTGAAGTACCCCCTCATCCGGCCCTGGGTATTAACGGGCCGATTACGATTGCAGCCTGGATTGAATGCTCGGGTGTTCAGGATGGCGGTCATATTGTCTCCAATCGCGTCGGTACCTACGCGATGTGTAATTATCAATTCGGCTACCGAAGCCCTTCTTTTTCGGAATGGAAGCAGGGAATGCATTTTTCACGAAAAGCCGACAGTCAGGATTCCCGTAATCAGTTGTACAGTAAGCCATTGCCGGACGTGCTCGGCTGGATTCTGATTGCGGCTACCCACGACAACGACACCCTGAAATTTTATCTGAACGGCGAACTGGTTGATACCCGGCGGTGGTCTTTGAAACAGCCTCTTGTTGAAGGGGGATTGCAGATCGGTTCTGATTTCTCACCCGATGATTTATCGCGTTTCAATGGAAAAATCAGTGAACTCATTATTGCCAGACGCGTCTTTACGGAAGAAGAAATCAGCAGGATGTATCAGGCCGGAAAACCGTAACGGACCCAACGGGTATAGAAGCAGATTAAAAACCAAAGAGCAAAAATCAAAATTGTGGAAACCGCCGGAGGCGGAGGCTGAATTCGACTCAAGCACGAAAACTTAAGCCGCAACCGCCGTGCCGGAACGGAACCATTTAAGCGGGATCAGTAAAAACACACATGAAAGAATGACACGATTGGCTACGCCATAGAATAGAAATGGGTATTTGGTGGGGTGTGTTGCCCGAAGCTCTGAATATACCCTTTAAACGTTTTTTAGTTCAAGGAGAATTTACATGAAAAGCAAGCTGTTATTGATTTTGTCATGCCTGACGGCAGTCCATGCCTGGGCCGCGAATGCGACGGTGGCTGATTTGTACAATGCGGTAAATCAACGGATTGGCGCGGACACGTACACCTTTTTTAACTTTGTCCCGGCTAATCCGACATCGACGACCTATAATTACGGTTACAGGGCCAAGTCGTGGGCGACCCTGGGCGATGTCTGTGATTCATCCTGGTCCTGGTCGAATCCCGATCATCAGCCCATCACGATGTCACTGACGGGTTTAACTCCATCCATCGGTTATGATGTCTATGTGGTGGCTGGCGGCAAAATCAATACCGGTGCGTCCGAAGACTGGGGTGTCCGGGTTGGTTTTGCTCCGAATGTCTATTCCCTGGTTACGGTTGACATTGGTGACGATGCGGCTCTGACCAAATATAATCTGGGATTATACAACAATGGAACCAGCTATCCATTCCGTGAAGACCAGGGGTCTGCGAACAATGCCTGCATGTGGGCGGTTCTGGCCGGCACGGCGGCGGCGGATGCATCCGGCAGCCTGACGGTCTATGTCAATGAAATCGAAGGCATTACCATGGGAAGCGCGGTGGGGGATCGCACCTGGTTTGATGGAATTCTTGTTGTCCCCAGCAGGCAGGTTTGCAATCCCACTCCTGCCGACGGTGCTGTTGACCTTGCTGTTGGAAACGTCACCCTGTCCTGGGTTGGCGGAACGGACCCGAATGGTCTTGTTGCGGCGGGGTACTATGTCTATCTCGGAACAGCCGCAGATGGCTTGAGCCGGTTGAATGCATCGCTTGTTCCCGCGGCAGCACCGGTGTATCCGCTTGGCCAGGTGAATATGAATACGACGTATTACTGGCAGGTGGAACAGGCGCGGCCCAATGGCAAGGGTGGGGCCTATGCTGCTGGCGATCCCAATAATATCATGGGGCCGGTCTGGAAATTCACGACCCTGTTTTCGAATCCGATTATCACAGAAAATCCGACCAATCAGGTTGTTTCGGCCGGGAGCACCGCCCAGTTTTCTGTTGCCGTGGAAAGTCTGTCCCCGACGACGTTCAAGTGGTATAAGTCAACGGATAATGCAAACAGCACCCCGGGTGACGATGTTCTGGTGGGAAACAACCAGATGCTGTCACTGTCCAATGCCGCGATTGCCAATGAAGGCTATTATTATTGTGTAGTGAATAATGAAAGCAATACGCAAGCCGTGTCTCTGACAGCCAGGCTGGCGATTACCCGCATGGTGGCTAATTGGACTTTCGACCAGGCGGACTATGTCAACGGCCAGTATCTGGACAAAAGCGGCAACGGGCATCACGCCGAACCGAACGGTGTTCCGACGTTTGCTGCCGGCAAGATTGGCGATGGCATTTATATTGAATGCAAGGATGGGAAAGCAGGCCCCACCACCCAGAGCTGGGCTCGTGCGGGAACCTGGAGTCCTTCGGAATTGTCAGGGATGCTGACGATCAGTTTTTGGCTGAAGTGGGATGGTCCCGACAGTGTCTATACCGAACAGGTCTTCATCTCCAAGCGTTCCAGTGCAAACCTGAACGATGCAACCCACTGGCAGCTTACAACGACCAGCGGTAACTCGATCTTGCTGCAGAGTCCCAACGGATATCTTTCGGCCAACGGTGCCCTTGAAAAAGGACAGTGGCAGTATATCGCTGCCACGTTTGATGGTAAAACCGGTGTGATTTATATCAATGGCAAGCTGATCGCCAGCGGCAATTTCGCACTGGGTAATGCCGCCGATGCCATGATTAATCTGGGCGGCAGTAATTTCAATAATGTCCCGGGAAAATGGCTCAATGGTATTCTGGACGATGTGAAGCTGTACAACTATGCTCTTTCCGATCTGGCTGTAGCACAGATGTATGTTGCGGACAATCCGGGCAGTTCCGTTTGCGTCAACTCACTCAAGCCGGCTGCGGCGTATGACCTCAATGGCGACTGTATTGTCAACCTTGGCGACTTTGCGATCCTGGCCGGACAATGGCTGGATTGCGGTCTGGTCCCGGGTTGCGTGCAGTAAGCAACCGATTCTTTTGTTCATAGTTTTAGTGACTTCGTGGTACGATTTGCAGGCAGGCTTAGCGCGTGCCTGCAAATCTTTTTATTTTCGGGATATCTTCACGTTACCACTGGGCCTCGACGTAGGGGCCGGTGGGGCCCTGCGGTTTGGGTTTGGGGCGGGATTCGAGGATTGCTTCGGCAATCGGCACGTCGGCTTTGCGGGTGATTTTCAGATTCGTGTAGTCGGTTTCGACAATCGCGACGGGGTGGCCGAGGCTTTCGACCAGCATGGCGTCGTCGGTGATTTTGGAGGCGTCCAGACTGGGGAGATTGGCATAGGCTTTTTTGAGCAGGTCCGCGGCGAAGACCTGCGGGGTCTGGGCTTCCCAGAGGTTGGTGCGGTCCACGGTCTGCTGGATGAGGGCGTTCTGGACCCGTTTGAGGGTTCCATTGACCGGGCAAGCCAGGATGGCGGCACCGGTTTCGGCGGCCTTCTGGAAGACCTGAGTAATCCATTCTTCGGTGACGCAGCAGCGGACGGAATCATGCACGGCGATCAGGTCGGCATCGGGATTGACTTTGGCCAGAGCATTGGCGACGGTTTCGAAGCGTTCTTTGCCGCCGTGGACGATTTTGACACCGTAAAAGCCCATAGTGGGGCCCCATTTCAGACGGACCAGTTCATCATCGTCCGGTGCGATGCACAGCAGAACCTGCTTGACATCGTCCCGGCTGGCAAACGCCTCGATGCTGCGCAGGAAAGCCGCTCGTCCGCCCAGTTCCACAAAAGGTTTTTTCTTATCGCCGCCAAACCGGGCACTGGCCCCGGCCGCACAAATAATTACCGATACGGATTTTGCCATGACTGGTCCTGTCTAAAGTCGTGCTGACGCTCATAACATCGTTATTTGCCTGTTTAATTTAATGGATATATTGTGCCGGATTTGGCGTGGCTGTCAAGGGCTGTTTCTGTCCGGGTGGGTTTTTGAACCCAGAACGTCCGATAATCGGGGCCGGAGCCGAAATACGTTTCTTGTCGAGCCTGCAAAATCCGTGGATAAGTGGCGAAAATGCAAACCAATCCGGTCTTTTGGTTATTCTTCCGCCTTATCGTGACGAAAAAATGCTGTAAGGAATTCTGTCCGGAATCAGAAATCGGGGTTGATTGTGGATGGAATCCGTCGTTATGTCAAGGAATGTAGTATGGAATTCAAGAATCAGAATCAACCAAAATCCAAAGCCGACACCAGCAGTGAGCAGCTTCTGCGGGAACATCGCGTGACCCAGGCGGCACTGGAAGCCAAAAGCCGTCTGATTGACAATATGGCCTATCAGATTCGCACGCTGTCCAACGCGGTCATTGGATTCAGCGATCTGCTGTATTCGGAGGACCTCGAACCGAGCCTCAAGGAATATGTGGCTGAGATTTATCAGGCGGGCAAGGCGTTGTCAGTACTGGTGAATGATGTATTGGACCTGGCCAAGCTGGAGGCGGGTAAACTGGTCGTGTCCAAGTCATTTTGTCTGCTTGCCGGCCGGCTGCAGGAACTGTATCAGCTTATTCACGTCGCGGCCCGGCAGAAAGGTCTGCAATTTTCGATTACGGCGGACCCGGATGTGCCGTCCAGGATGTTTACGGACGGGGATCGGCTGGTCAAGTGTCTGTTGAATCTCTGTGCCAATGCGGTGAAATATACACCCAAAGGATATATTCGTGTGCATGTCAGTCGTCAGCGTTTTGATGAGCAGGCGGGGCTGCGTTTTGATGTGGAAGATTCCGGAATCGGAATTGCTCCCGAGCGGCTTGCGAGCCTGTTTGATGAAGTGGTCCAGGCGGAAAAAGCCAATCATGATGTTTTAACAAGTATGGACATGGGATTGTCGATAACCGCGTCGCTGCTGGCGACCCGGCGGCTGGTGGAGGCGCTGGGTGGTCGTATCGATGTAGCCAGTACGCCCGGGGTCGGCTCGACGTTTTCATTGCTGCTTCCGGCGGGGGTCAATCCGGATGCGGAACAGGCTCTGAATTTGTCCGAGGTGGTCTGGGATGCGGCTGCGCCGGAAGCATCGAAAACCGGTGATGTTCCGGCCAAGGCGACGGTCAAAGCGGCATCCACCGGCACAGTGCTTCTGGTGGAAGACCAGGAATCCAACCGTACGGTGATGACGCTGCTGCTGGAGACGCTGGGGTTGTCGGTGGTGACCGCCGAAGATGGCGTCGAGGCGGTGGCGGCGACGACGACGCGGTCGTTTGATGTGATTTTAATGGATTTGATGCTGCCGCGGATGGACGGGTATCAGGCGGCGGATATCATGCGGCAGAACAATATTTCCTGTCCGATTATCGCTTTGTCGGCCGGGGTTATGAATGACAGCGATTCGCAGCGCATTGCCAAGGATTTTGACGGATTTCTGTATAAACCCGTGGACAGCAAAAAGCTCCAGCAGACGCTGCAGAAATATCTGCCGCATCTGGGCAAAACCAAATCCTCCGGCCAGTCGGCGGCTGCGGACCAGGATGATTTTGTGATTGAATATAAATAATATATCCAGCGGGTATGATGATTCCGCGAGCAAAAGCAGCACGTGGTTGATACCGCTGTACTTGGCCGAGCCGAAACGGAACATTACACAAACAATCAATATACAACAGGACAGATTACGCAGCGATGTCACTTGAAACCAAAATGATTGCTTCACTGACGGAGTCCCGTGAGCATCTTCAGTTCGGGACCTGGCTTGTCCAGCAGGGCAGGCTCAGTGCAGAGGATTTGCAGACGGCTCTGGACAGTCAGCGTGCCGAATCAGGCCGGCTGGGCGAGGTGCTGATTCGGTTAAACCTGATGTCTGAAGTCGATGTGATTAAGGCTGTCGGTGAGTTTCTGTCGATTGAATATATTGATCTGGACGATTACACGATTATTGATTCGGATGTGTCGCGCAAGATTCCGGAAAATATCGCCAAGCGGCTGGAGCTGATTGCCATCAGTCAGGAGGACGATACGGTTCGCGTGGCCATGGCCGATCCGCTCAATATTGTCGCCATCGATACCGTGACGGTTAAGCTCAAGCGGCAGGTCAAGCCGCTGATTGCGCTGCCGCGCAAAATCCGTCAGGCCATTGAATTTGTGTATCACGGGGTGGATGTCGATCAGCAGCAGATGAAGGATATTGTCGATTTGCAGGTGCAGACCGACGACCCGTCCAAAAAGTCGCAGGAGGAAGCGGAATTTTCATCCGAGGGGATGTCCGAGGCTGACGCCCAGGATGCGCCGGTTATTCGTTTTGTGGATTTGATGCTCAGCCATGCCATCAAGAGCCGCGCCAGTGATATTCATATCGAACCGCAGGAAAAAACGATGGTTATCCGTATGCGGGTGGACGGGATTTTATGTGATATGGTCCCGCCGAGCCGCAAGATGCAGCAGGCGGTGGTTGCCCGCATTAAAGTCCTGGCGGAAATGGATATTGCCGAACGACGGCTGCCCCAGGACGGCCGGTTCCGTATCCGCATGGGCAAGGACCGTGCCGATATTGACGTGCGTGTCTCGGTGCTGCCGACGATCTATGGCGAAAAAGTGGTCATGCGTATTCTGGATAAAGGTTCGCTGAATCATAATCTCGATGCCCTCGGTCTGGACCCGGAGATGCTGACGCGGTTTCGTCGGGTGCTGGGGCTTCCGCATGGGATTATTGTTGTCACCGGCCCGACCGGCAGCGGCAAAAGCACCACCCTGTATTCGGCGCTGAGTGAACTGAAGGATCCCCGCAAAAATATCACGACCGTCGAAGACCCGGTGGAATATCGACTGGCCGGAATCAACCAGACGCAGGTCAAACCGGAAATCAACCTGGATTTTGCCGGGTGTCTGCGCGCCATTCTGCGGCAGGACCCGGATATCATTCTCATCGGTGAAATCCGCGACAAGGAAACAATGGAAATTGCCATAAAGGCCTCCATGACGGGGCATCTGGTGCTGAGCACCTTCCATACCAACGATGCCTGCGGCGCCATCAGTCGGTTTGTGTATATGGGGCTGGAGGCGTATCTGCTGGCTTCGTCGCTGAATCTGATTGTGGCTCAGCGGCTGGTACGTCGGGTTTGTGAGAAATGCCGCAGGCCGGTTACGCTGGCGACCGAACTTCTCAAGCGGCTGCGCATTACGCCGGAAATGATGCAGAACGCCCATTATGTCGAGGGGGCCGGCTGTCCGCACTGCAACAACACCGGCTATCGGGGTCGTGTCCCGATCTTCGAATTCCTGCTGATCGACAACGAGATTCGCCATGCGATTGCCGAGGGCCGCCGCGAAGACGAAATCCGTGCCATTGCCCGAAAGAAAGGCATGGGCGACCTGATGAGCAGCGGTGTCTCACGCATGCTGGCCGGGCTGACCACCGCCGAAGAAGTGCTGCGGGTCACTTTTGCCGACGACGGCGAACTGTAAACCCTCGCACTGCAATCGTCGCTCTATTGTGCCGGTTTAGCCGGGGGTGCTGCTGCAGGGTATCGATCCAAATTCTCAATTTTGAAAATGTTGATGAATCGGTTTCCACTTCGCAATTGTTTGATAAATTTGTAAGGCCCTATGTCTTTTGTCTGGACGAGCGGCTGAATAACCTTGAGATTGTATAATTCATAATAAGGATCATTCGGGGCAAGTCCCAGCCGCGAATCCCAGGCGATGTAAACGACCCCCAGTTTCTGCAACTGCCGGGCAAAATCAATGATGTCGTCGCCCTTTACGCTTCGGTAATTGATAATCTTGTGTCTTTTATCCGGCGATATATACAAGTTGACTACCCCCGACAGGCTTGTCGCCAGCCCTTCGCCTTTCTGACAGTTTTCCATATACCAGTCCGCCAGGTATTTAAACTCGGCGTCGCGTGAGCCGTCATTGAGCAGCCAGGCGGTGTTCATCTGGCCGGCGACAACCGAGACCAGAAGCATCGAGCACAGGGTGATTTCCAGGACGACGCCTCGGAAGCGATTGAAATACAGGGACGGGACCGCTAACAGGGCCATGGCAAGCATTGTGACAAACGGCATCGATGCGGCTTTGGCGCAGATTTGCCCGCATCGTTCGAGAACGGGAACCAGACTGAAAAACCACAGCAGGGCGATGATGCTGATGACGACCTGAGTGACTGCCATGGCGACGGGGTACCGTCTGGCGGCGATGCCCCAGATCTGACTGATGCCGTAGAGTGAAATCAGCAGGGCGATCCAGAATATGGGCATGTGAAATCGGGGGATGGGGTAGGGATAATACGCATGGACCAGAAAGTATGGAATCAGGAAGATGCCCAGAACCAGGACTTTCCAGTTTCGCCGATAGATTGCCCAGCCCGCCCCCAGCAGGAACGTCATGCCGGCGATCATTTTGCTGACCCACATCAGCATTTTGCCGGCATTTTCGGATGCCCCGACAGGCAGGGCGGCCAGCGGATTACAGCCGACTGTCCAGATCAGATTCAAGTGCAGGGAAATCCCAATCTTGTCATTGCCTAATTTGCTGAAGGCGTTGTTGACGCCGGTTTTGAAGACGCTGAAATAATGCGTATCCGAGACTTCATACTTCAGGGTGGCCGCCATCCACAGGGCCAGAGGAAGACTGGCCAGGATGGAAAGCCCCAGCGCCCCCAGGCGTTCTTTTTTGGAGGCTGCGAATATCATGTCGATGACAAACGCCGCCAGGATCAGGGCGGCGCATTCATAGCGGACCATGGTTCCAATAGATGCGAACAGATAGCTCCAGCGGCTTCTCCGAAAGATCAGATAAATCGTCAGCAGAATAAAGAACAGCAGCGGCGTCTCGGCCAGCGGCTCAATCATCAGGTACAACACCCAGGGATTGATCAGGCACAGCAGGGCCAGCCACTTGCCTGCCCGACCGGCCAACTGGCGGGCAATGAGGAAAATCAATATGCCATTGAACGGATGCAGGATGCCGTTGAGCAGCCAGCTTGCCTTGAGGTCGGCATAATTGCCCGACATGAGGGGGGTCAGGACGTTCTGCAGAATCCCGGTGACCGGACCCCGCTTGAAGGTAGCGGGCAGCTTGAAAGACAAGATGGTTTTGCCAACTTCATAAAAACAGGAGAAGTCGGAATTGGGCACGATTTGATGGCCGTAGAACAGAATGGATTGATACACACCAAATAAAAAGAGAACCAGGCAGATCCAAAGGGTGATTTTTCTATCCCTGTTTTTATCATCAGCGATTAAATTGGGTGTTGTCGCGGGATCTACGCCGGTTTGCTGACGTTCTTTGCGTTTGGATTTTGCGCTATTCATTGACTTTATCAAACCCCTTTATCTGGAATCGGAAAATCTTGTTTATACGACAGCAGCGATGGTACAAAATGCTCCGCGGCAAGGTCAAGCAAATTCTGTCTGAGTTCATTCAGGACGTTTTTGAATGACAATGGTTTCAAACATCCCAATCAGGCCATTCAGGGGGCTTAGGCAGCATTCCAGACCTTTGAACAGGGGATACGTCCAGTCGAAAGTCAATTGCCGCAGGGTGAATCCGCCGCTGAACAGGTAACGCAGCGGGGTGTGAAACCGTCTCTGCAGAATCTGCAGGGTCGGGAACTCGGTTTGGAAAATCCCCCGGTCGCGGTGAAAGACGATCCACGGCAAAGCCCCGTTTGCCGTGGACAGCGGTCCCTCGGATTTGAACTCCCAGCCGGATGTCGGGTCGAAGGCTTCGTGGTGAAAATGCTGATAGATGAAGCGTCCCCACAGGGTGTTGCCCGGCTCAATCATGGCGATGCGTCCGCCGGGTTTGAGGATACGCCGGGCTTCGCGGAAAAACGCCCTGACATCCGGGATATGGTGCAGGACATCGACCATGACGATGGCGTCCACGGAGGCGTCTTCAAACGGCATGTCGCAGGCCGAGAAGACCCGGTCTACCGTCGGCAGGTCCAGCACATCCGAAGTAATGACCGTCGGCATCAGGGTCTTGAGGAAGCCGCCGCCGCTGCCCAGCTCGACAACGGTTTTGTCGCCGCGGTACTCGATTGCCGCCGACAGTTCATGGTAGAAATCCGCGTAGATGCGCCGCAGGAACTTTTTTTTCAGGATAATGTCCCGGTGCAGCAGGGTCTTCTGTGCATCATTCCACGAGTCGGTGCCTTGCAGTTCCGGCAGTTTGAGTCGGTCCAGTAATCCCATGTTATTTGAGCCATTTAAATTTGGTGAACGCAAACCAGCTCATCTTCAGCAGCAGCCAGCCGTGGCGGAAGCGGTCGATGTTGGTGGTGCCATAGGTTCTGGCCCGGTAGGTGACCGGCACTTCGACGACTTTGAGGTTCTGTTTGACCGAGCCGAAAATCAGGTCGAAATCGCCGAAGGGGTCAAAGTCGCCGAAAAACGCCCGGTTGGCCGCGAGGATGTCGTAGTTGGTACGGCTGATCATCTTGGTACCGCACAGTGTATCGCGAAACCGCTGGTTGAGCAGCCAGGAAAACAACAGGCCGAAAAATTTGTTGGCCAGCAGGTTCAGAAAACGCATTGCCTGTTTTTCCATCGGATAGACTAAGCGTGAGCCGTTGATGAATTCGCCTTTTCCCTCGGCCAGGGCATGGAAGAATTTGGGCAAATCCTCCGGCGGGGCGGTCAGGTCGGCGTCCTGAATCACCAGCACATCGCCGGTGGCGGCGGCAAAACCCTTGCGAACGGCGTCGCCTTTGCCGCGGCCCTGTCCCTGATGAATGAGCTTGATATTCTTGTCGGGGTGGAGGCGGATTTGATTTTCAATTTCAGCCGCGGTGCCGTCGGTACTATTGCCGTCCACGAAGACGATTTCGGTGAAGCGGCCCATCTGCGGGATGCGGGCGATGGCATCGGCAATATTGCCGCGTTCGTTGCGGCAGGGCACAATGACTGAGATACTGAGCCGGCTGGAATCCTGCACCTGCGGGCGGGGACGGGCAATAATCAGGTTCATCAGGTTCATCGCCCGAAAGCCCGGAATCAGCGAGAGAATTCGATTGAAAAAAGATGATACCAGCGGAATGTATTTGGGCAGGAGCATAAAACTTTCGCCGCGGATAAAGTCAAAATCGCTCAGATACAGCAGGTTGGCGATATCTTCCGGCGGCAGCCAGTTCTGGTAGCTGTTGGGGCGGCGCATCCCGATGGCCGAGCCTAATCGCAGCAGGCTTTCCCACAGGTAGCTGTAATAGGTGATGACGATGCGTGTGCCGGGGTGTGTCAGCGGCCGCAGGCATTCAAAGACCTGCTGGATGTCCTGCCAGACGCCGATGGAATTGCAGATGAGAATATAATCAAAGGTTTCGCCAGGCTGGATATCCTGCGGCTGCTGAAGATGAAACTGCAGATGCGGGAAACGCTGGCGGGCCTGTTCGATGGCCTGCGGATCGGTATCGATGCCGACGCCATAGGACGGCTTGACCGCCGCCAGCAAATCACCGCTTTCACAGCCGACATGCAGAACGCGGCTGTTGGGACGGACATTGTATTGGTACAGTTTTTCGAGCCATTTATAATAGTAGGCGTTTTTGCGCCTCCACGTGTCGCGGGAGGATTCGGCAGGCTGAGGAATGTTTGTATTCGTCTGCATATTACGAAATATCCTGTCTGAGGCATTGGCGGATTGTGTCTGTGCCGGGATGCTGAATGACGCCTTGTTCGGTGATGATGGCGGTAATGTCGGCGTGATCGGTCACATCGAAAGCAGGATTATACACGCCGATTTGTTCCGGGGCCATGCGGCTGCCTGCGACGTGTGTCACTTCGTCGTCGCGACGATGTTCAATCGGGATGCCGGTGCCGTCCGGGATGGACAAGTCAAAGGTGCTGGATGGCGCGGCGACGTAGAAGGGCACGCCGAAGTGCCTGGCAAGGATGCTCAGAGCCAGTGTGCCGATCTTGTTGGCGGTGTCGCCATTGGCGGCGATGCGGTCGGCACCGACAAGGATGGCGTCGATTGTTCGGGATTTCATCAGCGATGCGGCCATGTTGTCGCATTGCAGCACGGCATCAATACCGGACTGGGCCAGTTCCCAGGCGGTCAGCCTTGCTCCCTGTAAAAGCGGACGTGTTTCGTCCATATAAACGCAAATTTTTTTGCCCTGAGCATGAGCGGTATAGATGGGGGCCAGGGCGGTGCCGATACCTGCGGTGGCCAAAGCTCCCGCGTTGCAATGGGTCAGGATGGCGGCATTGTCGGGGATGAATTCCTGGCCATGCTTGCCGATGGCGTCGCACATCAGCCGGTCTTCGGTTTCGATGGTTTTGGCCTCAGCCAACAGGGCTTCTTTAAGCTGGCCGGTGCTGCATGTCGGATTGACGGCTAAAAGTTGCTGGGCCGTCCGTTTCATGCGGTTCAGTGCCCAGAACAGGTTGACCGCGGTCGGGCGGCTTTGCGCGAGGTAATCGGCGGTTTTCAGTGTTGTTTTGAGGGTTTCTGTGGTAGGAGTCGTATCGGGAATCTGACGGCAAGCCAGGCAAATTCCATAGGCGGCGGCCACCCCGATGGCGGGGGCACCGCGGACGGCCAGGGTGATGATGGCCTCGAAAAGCTGCTCGGGGGTCCGGCACGCAAGGTATTCCATCCGGCCGGGCAGCTTCCGCTGGTCGAGCAGTTCGAGGAGGCCGTCTGTGCTACCGGCCCATCGCAATGTTTCAAACGCTTTTACCATAATCGACTATAAGTATATACAAATACGACATTTCCAGTCTGACTCACAGTCCAGTACTTTCGGCATATTTGAACAGATATTTTATAATGTAAATTGTATATTGTAAATTGGAATTGGCGGGAATATAGGTAAAGTTGAGATGTTTTTTTGACAAAAGGATTAAATTTGCAAAGCATTACGATACCACCGGCAGTTGGTCCCAGCGGGTGGTGAATTTGGGGGACAGGTGTTTGAACTGGGTGTGCCAGGGTTTATCGATGCCTTCGGCGGCCCAGCGGACGGTGCAGTCGCCCCGGCGGTTGATGGCATCGAGGGTCCGCATCAGGCGGCCGGCCCTGGCCCGGTCGGCCGTATCGAACAGGGTCCGCTGGACGTGTTCCTGCGGGGTCAGCTCGTGCAGCAGGACGCCGGCCCGCTTATAGTCGAATCCCTCCCGATAAATCCGCTCAATCGACGCTGTCGCCGACTGGACTAATTCGGCACTGTCAAAGGTGGCGGTGGGAAAGACGGTCGTGTGGACATTGTAATAGCGGTGCTCGATGAACCGGCTGGTGGCGACCGAGACCGACATCATCCCGGCGGCAAGGCCTTCCTGGCGGAGTTTTTCCCCGGCCCGGGCCGCATAGGTGGCCGCCGCTTCCATAAGCTCGTCGATGGCAGTGACCGACCTGCCGAACATGCGGGAGACGATGATGGTTTTTTTGTCCTGCGGATTTTCTTCCAGCGGGTAACAGCTTATCGCCTGTAGTTCATAGACGGTCCGAACCCCCTGAACCCCGAATTGCCCCCGTATCCAGCCGATGTCGGCCCGGGACAAATCCAGTGCGTTCATGATCCCGGCGGCATTCAGTTTGCGGGCGATTCGCAGGCCCACCCCCCAGATATCCTGCACGGCAACCCGCTGCAGGGCCTGGGGCAGGAAGGGCGAATCCGCCAGATTCAGCACGCCGGCGGCCTTGGGGGATTTTTTGGCGATTTTGTTGGCTAATTTGGCCAGTGTTTTGGTGGGGCCGATGCCGACCGATACGGGGATTCCCGTCCACTGCCGGACGGTATACTGGATTTGCCTGCCATACTCGGCGGGAGGCTGTCCTATCCCGGACAGGTCCAGAAAAGCCTCGTCAATCGAATACACCTCCATCGCGGGGGTGAAATCCGCCAGCGTTTGCATGACCCGGCCGGACATGTCGGCGTAGAGGGTGTAATTGGAGGAAAAGGCCTCGACATGGTGTTTGTTCAGGATATCACGGACCTCAAATGCCGCCTTGCCCATGCCGATACCGAGGGCCTTGACCTCATTGGAACGCGAGACGATGCAGCCGTCGTTGTTGGACAAGACCACCACCGGCCTGTGTTCCAGCCCCGGGTTAAAGACCCGTTCGCAGGAGACATAGAAATTGTTGCAATCGACTAAGGCAAACAGCGTCGTCATAAGGGATGAATCACATTGGTAACCACGCCCCAGACCTGGAATTCCGCATCGGTGCTGATTTCCTGGACGGCGTAGTCGGTGTTTTCGGGTTCCAGACAGATTTTCTTGCGGTCGATACGGATGCGTTTGACGGTCAGCGAGCCGTTAATGGCGGCGATGACGATGTTTTTATCCCTGGGATTCAGCGAGCGGTCCACAATCAGCAGGTCGCCGCTGTGAATGCCGGCCCCGACCATCGAATCGCCGCTGACCCGCACGAAAAACGTGGCGGGGGGATTTTTAATCAGATATTTATTTAAATCCAGACGGCCTTCCTCGTAATCCGCGGCCGGCGAGGGAAACCCCGCAGGGACCCGGGCCTCGTAGTAAGGCTGGCTGAGCGAAGTCGACAAATTCGGTTGATAGATGGTTTTTATCCTGATTTTCATGGATATATAATACCATACAAAAACCTAACAAGCAAGGGGGTGACGTTGTCCATAAAAAAGGCCTCTGATGGTGTCAGAGGCCTTGCAGCTTGCAGGGATAATCGTCGATGTTGATACTGATCCTGCTTGAAATATTCCGGTTCGTCGCGGCCATTGTGGCTCAAGCCTCCGTGCTTGAGAGTAATTCAGCCTCCGCCCCCGGCGGTTTCCATAATCATAATTTTGATTTTTGCTCTTTGATTTTTAATCTGCTTCTATACCCGTTGGGTATAGTTTCTTGCTTTCTGCCGCCGCAGGATAACGCCGCCCAGAGTCAGCAGCACCAGCGTCGCGGGTTCGGGGACCAGCACCAGCGAGGTATAGCCGTCGGCGTATTGAGCATCCACGCTCTTGCCGGCCACACTGGTGTAGATATTGCCGCTGGCGATGGCGGCATCCAGCAGGGTGCTGTAGTCGCCTGCCACGAGGAACTGGCCGGCGTTGAACTGGATCTTGCCGAGCACCTGGCCGAGTGCCAGTGAATCTGCGGTGAAATCAAAGGTGTTCAAATCGACCAGCGAATAATCGATGCCGGCGGGGATGCCGTTGGGGGTAATGCCCAGAATGTTCACGGTACCGCCGTTCATGTTGAGCGAGCCGCCCTGGAGCAGGCTCAGTTTCTGCGTATTGATTTGGGCCGAGCCGCTGAGATTGAGTTGGGTATTGCCCAGTCCCATTCTCAGGGCGCCGCTGGTGGCGGCGGCTGTGGCGTCGCTGATGATGATATTCATTGTTCCGCCGGTCATATCCAGCGTGCAGGATGAGGTGGCGGTTTGCCCGAAGGTGACGCGGTCGGTATTGAGGATGCCGCCGGACATGGCGACAAACGCAGCACCTGTATCGCCGAAGGTAGTATAGCTGTTCAGGACGTTAATTGTGCCGCCGGAGATGGTGACATAGCCGGTGGTGGTGGTTTTGCTGATGGCGGCTCTGAGGGTGTTGGTGATATTGTGGGTTCCGCCGGAAATAATCAGTTCACCGGTGGCATTATCGGTCGTTGCCACCTGCACGTTGGCCGGATTATTGGCCAGGGTTCCGGAAAGCACTGCGTTGGCGGCCCCGGACTTGTTGATTACCAGCGTATCGTCAGCCAGGTCCGCTGCGATGCTGCCGCTGCCGTCGGCCTTGGTATTCCAGTTGCCCAGGACACTAAAATCGTTGCCCCCTGCGGCATTGGTCCAGTAATAGGTTGCCGCAAACGCCGGCGCCATGGCTACCGTCATGACCAGTACAATAAACAAGCGTCTTTTTTTCATTTCCTGCCTCCAAAAATAAAGTTGTTATTTTATCGAGACCTCATCAGTCTCACGTTGTTGTGCGGAAATCTCACCCTTTGCCAAGTATATCATTTTGGGCTTTAAAGAGAACGCCGTTTTGCACATAAAAACCGCCAAAATTAGCCTGCACCAGCGTAAGAAAGGGATTGACATTGCAGGGGAAGTATTGACAATAGGGCTGTTTAAAAAGAGGTATTGGCGAAAAACAAACTTGTTCTTATTCCATTTCCGGTTACCTTTTATATGGATGCTTTTCCGCAAAATGCACCCTATTTTGCGGGGAAATAGGCAATGATACCCAACGGGTAGGAAGATTCCGTAAGCAAAACAAGCACATGGTTGAAGCTGCTGTACTTCGCCGTGCCGAAACGGACAATATGAGACAGGAACATATAGAATGAAAATATATGGAATGGCTGCAATTGTATTTCTGACGGGACTGTGTCATGCCGCTGAGCCTGTCGTTCAAACATCATTTACCGCAAATCCGGCCTACTGGTCCTGGGCGAAGACCCCGCCGATGGGGTGGAATAGCTGGGACTGTTTCGGCACAACACTGACGGAAGAACAAGCCAAAGCTCAGGCCGATGCGATGGAAAAACACCTCAAGCCGTACGGCTGGACCTGGTTTACGGTGGATATCCAGTGGTATGAACCTGATTCCCAGGGGCATGGCTATCGGCGCGGTGCACGGCTTGAGATGGATGAATACAGCCGGCTGATACCGGCGCTGAAGAAATTTCCCTCTTCGTCGGATGGCAGGGGATTCAAACCCCTGGCGGACTATGTCCACGCCAAGGGTCTGAAATTCGGCATCCATATCATGCGTGGTATTCCCAAACAGGCGGTGCGTGACAATACGGCCATCCTTGGAACAGATGCCCGTGCGGCGGATATTGCCAATACCCGTTCGACTTGCCCATGGAATCCGGACATGTATGGTGTGGATATGAGCAAGCCCGGTGCCCAGGCCTATTATGATTCGCTGTTTGAGCTTTATGCCTCCTGGGGAGTAGATTTTGTGAAAGTGGACGACATTGCCCGTCCTTATGATGAGGTACAGAAGGCGGAGATTGAGGCCATCCGAAAGGCCATCGACAAGACCGGCCGGCCGATTGTGCTGAGCCTGTCGCCCGGTGATACGCCGATTGAGCGGGGACAGCACGTGATGAACCATGCCAATATGTGGCGGATTTCCGACGATTTCTGGGACCGCTGGCAGCCGCTGTATGAGATGTTTGGACGACTTGAGAAATGGACAAAATACCGGGCCGAAGGGGCGTGGCCCGATGCCGATATGCTGCCTTTCGGCATCGTGGAATTCAATCGTCCCACGCGTTTTACCCCGGATGAACAAATGACCTGCATGAGTCTGTGGTGTATTGCTCGTTCGCCGCTGATTCTCGGTGCCGATATGACCCGCATGGACGACGCAACGCTTAAGCTGCTGACCAATCCGGAGGTGCTGGCAGTCAATCAGGCCAGTACAAATAACCGGCAGATTAAAAACGAAAATGATCTGATTGTCTGGGCGGCGGACGGGCTTGGCGGGGATCGCTATGTCGGTTTGTTCAATGCCCAGAGCAATGAGAATCCGTTTGATCTGTCCAAAGTCGATTACACCAGCCGTCGGCTCAGTGGTCAACCCCAGGCCCAGGTCATTGAAATGAGTATGCCGATCCGGAATGCCCGCCGGCTGGTGCTGGTAGTTAAGGACGGCGGCAACGGCAGTGATTATGACCATGCGGCCTGGATTGAACCGGTGCTCACCGGCCCCAAAGGAACGTTGAAGCTGACCGACCTGGACTGGATCCTCGCAACGGCGGGATGGGGAACCGTTCGCAAGCAGCGTACCGTTGACGGACGTCCCCTGACCCTGGAGGGAAAACCCGTCGAGGGCATTGGAACGCACTCCGTCTCGGTGATTGAGTTCGAATTGCCCGAAGGGTACGACACATTTACTTCCAAAGGCGTGATTACCGAAGGCAGTCAGGGACGGGGGACGCTGGAATTCTGCGTCCTGCTGGATCCCCAGAAGCGGCTAAAACCCGATCGCAGTATGGTATCGGTGTCTTTTGCAGATCTCGGGATCACCGGCAAGGCCCGGGTGCGAGACCTGTGGACACGCCGGGATCTGGGTGAATTCAGTGATTCGTTTGGGACGGAGGTGCCGCTGCACGGTGCCGGATTGTATCGCATTTCACCGATGCCGTGAACCCGGCTGCGGGAGAAGAATTCGATAGGAATGCGTTTGTCGTTGCATTATCGATATGTATATTATCGTTTGATTCAATAGGAATGTAAAATCGGCAATATAATTTGAGGATTAACCATGAGAAAATCAAATCTGACGAATATCTTGAGGACGTCCCCGGCAGCAGCCATTATGTCATTGAAAAATCAGAGGGCCCGGTTGCTGTTGCCTGCCTGTCTGGTGCTGGGATTGCTCGTGAGCCGTTGGTTTGCCGCTTCTGCTTTTGCGGCTGAGGAAATCTGCGGTTCCTGTACTCACAAAGTGAGTGTTACCGGGGAATTTGCTCACTATAAAGCTGCTGATTCTGTTGCAATCGAGGGGGCCAACGGCGAGGAGGCGGCATTTCGTGAAGAAATCTATGGCAAAGAGTTCAGCATCAGCGTTTCCAATCTGCCGGCAGGCCAATACAAGGTCCTGATTGGTCAAGCGGAAACCTTTTTCAGTGAGCCGGGGCAGCGGTTATACAGCGTGACTTCCGGCGATGTGGTGCTGGCCCTGGACTTTGATATCGTCAAGACCGCCGGCAAGGCAAAAAAAGTGTGTTATATCACTGGCGTAATCGATCATGAAGATGATGCACTCCGGGGGCCGCTGAAAGTGACGTTTAAGGCGCATCAAGACAATGCCAAGTTCAACACGTTCGAGGTCAAGGATGCTTCAGGAACGCCCATGCTTTCCTTCAATGCGTCCCAGATTGCCGAACCCTTCGCCGGCAATGCCACAGTGATACCGGATATCAAGGAAGCCCCGATCTGGCGTGAGCCGGCTCAGCCGCTCCGCAAACGCATCGATGACCTGATTCGTCGGATGTCGCTGGCAGAGAAAGTGGCACAGCTTCAGAACGAGGCGCCCGCGATCGAGCGGCTCGGGCTTCCCGCTTATAACTATTGGAATGAAGCCCTGCATGGGGTTGCCAATAACGGTGCCGCAACGGTTTTCCCCGAGCCGGTGGGAATGGCCTCGACATGGAATCTGGAGCTGCTCCGTCGAGAAGGAACGGTGATTGGCATCGAAGGTCGTGCGAAATTCAACGATTATACCTCCAAAAATAAGGGTAATTCCAAATGGTGGACCGGGCTGACTTTCTGGACACCGAACATCAATATCTTTCGCGATCCCCGCTGGGGCCGCGGCCAGGAAACCTATGGCGAAGACCCCTTCCTCACCGGCGAGATCGCCGTGGAGTTTATCAAGGGCATTCAGGGGGACCACCCCGACTATATGCTGGCGATGGCCTGTGCCAAGCATTACGCGGTACACAGCGGTCTGGAGCGGGAACGTCACAGCTTTAATGCAGAGCCTTCAGAACGGGATTTGTATGAAACCTATCTGCCTCAGTTTGAACGGGCGGTAAAGGATGGAGGGGTTGCCGGCGTGATGAGCGCCTATAATGCACTGTACGGCATTCCCTGCAGCGCCAGTCAATTCCTGCTCAACGACCTGCTGCGGAAGCAGTGGGGGTTTGAGGGGTATGTTGTTTCGGATTGCAGCGCCATCAACGATATCTGGAACCGGCGAGCTCATAAATATGTCGAGACTCCGGAACAGGCAGCGGCCCTGGCAGTCAAGGCCGGGTGCAATCTCTGCTGCGGCGGCGATTACAGCGCCCTGGTGCAGGCCGTCCAGAAGGGCTTGATCGGAGACAAAGAAATCAACGAGGCATTGTATTACACGTTGTGGACGCGTTTCCGTCTGGGGCTGTTCGACCCGGCCGAGAAAGTGCCGTATTCGAAGTACACTATTGCCGACAATGACACGCCCGAGCACGGGCAGGTCGCCCTCGAGGTCGCCCGTCAGTCTCTGGTGCTGCTCAAGAACGACGGCATTCTTCCGCTGGACCGTTCCAAATATAAACGCATTGCGGTGATTGGCCCCAACGGCAATTCGAAATCCATGCTGGAAGGCAACTACCACGGCTCGGCTTCGCATCCGGTTTCCATTCTGGACGGCATCAGGCAGGCGGCCGGGGACGGTATTGAAATTACGTTCGCCCTGGGCAGTCCCGTTACCACCAAACCCGGGACGGCGGCCTGGAGTCGCCAGGATAACGAGACAAAACGTCCTGTTGCCGAGTTGAAAGAGGAAGCTCTCAAACTGGCCGCGGAAGCGGATTTGATTATTTATGTCGGCGGCATTACGCCCGCACAGGAAGGCGAGGGTTTTGATCGCGATTCGATTGAACTGCCCGAAGTGCAAATCCAGCTCATCCGGGCGCTTCATGCCATCGGCAAACCGATGGTCATGGTTAATTGCAGCGGCTCAGCCATGGCCCTGACATGGGAAGACGAACATCTGCCTGCAATTCTTCAGGCATGGTATCCGGGACAGGAAGGCGGGCGTGCGGTTGCCGAAGTCCTTTTCGGCCAGGTCAATCCATCGGGCCATTTGCCGCTGACATTTTATCGCGCAACGTCTGACTTGCCTGACTTCAGAGATTATTCGATGGCCAACCGGACCTATCGTTATTTCAAGGGCAAGCTCCTCTATGCGTTTGGTCACGGCTTGAGCTATACGACCTTTGAATACAAAAACGCAAAGCTCGCGTCGAAAGAGGTTTCCGCCGACGGTGTTGCCAAAGTGTCCTTTACCATAGAAAACACAGGTCGTCTTGCCGGCGATGATGTGGCACAGGTGTATTACCGCCATGTCAGTTCACAGGTTCCGCAGCCGAAGCTTGCCCTGTGCGGATTTGCCCGTGTGCATGTTAAACAGGGCGAGGCAAAGTCGGTTGCCGTTGACATTCCCGCCAGCCGACTGCGGTACTGGGACACAACGAAAAAACAGTACGTGGTGGAGCCGGGAGAGTATGAAATTCTCATCGGTGCGGCTTCCGACGATATCCGGATCAAGTTGCCTGTGACAATCACCGCCCGGTGAACTGCTCCAACAAACGCGGCCCCCGGGCAGTCCGGCCGGGGGCGGCTCGAACTCCTTGCGAAAATGAGGTGACAATGCTGACTCAAAAGAAGACTCAATCCTATCTTATGTATCTATGCCTTGCGTGGCTTTGCCTGTTTCTGTTCATAATTCCCGAATCCGTGCACGCGGCGGAGCACCGCCTTTCGTCACCGGATGGCCGAATCGAGGTTATTGTCTCAGACACAGCGGGGCTGCGGTATCGGGTAAAATACGAGGGCGATACCGTACTCACGGATTCGATTCTGGGGCTTGAATTCAGGGACGGCATCAAGCTGGGGCCGTCGGCGACTGTAACCAAAGCCAAAACCAGCGATCATGACGGTCAATGGGAAAACCCGTTCGGCCAGCGGCGTATTGTGCCGGATAACTGGCGGCAGCTTCATCTGATGCTGGAGGAACAAGGCCGGACGTTCGGTCTGATTGTGCGCGCCTATGACGACGGCGTTGCATTTCGATACGACCTTCCGAAAGAGTCCGGCCTGGGCGATTTTGTGCTGACCGATGAACTGACCGAGTTTCGCTTTGCGGAGGATTATCGCTGCTGGGCCGGCAATGAATCGGCGTGTGCGGAGAATCAGTACCCGGAGAAGAAGTTAAGTGCCATTCGTTCGGGCCGGGCGGGCCGACCCTTTCAGAGCGTTTTGCCGCTGCTGGTCGAAACGCCGTCGGCTTATATTGCGGTAGCAGAATCGGACCTGCTGGACTGGGCCGGCATGTCGCTGACGGGGACCGGCACATCCGCGGTCAGGGCGGTACTTGACCGGCGTTCGGATGGAAACGGGCTGGTGGTGTCGTCCACCCCGCGTGTCAGCCCCTGGCGTGTATTGATCATTGGTCGCAAAGCCAAAGACGTGGTGGATTCCGATTTGATTGCCACCCTCGCTTCTCCCTGCCGTTTGCAAGACACATCGTGGATTAAACCCGGTGCCTGTGCCTGGGATGCCTGGTGGACGGGAACGAATCCCTATGATTCCAACCCGGGTCACAAAGGCGTATACGCCCGCGGCTCCACACCTTCACATAAGGAGTGGATTGACCTGGCGGCTGAAATGGGCTGGCCCTATCAGTTGATGGATTGGTTCTGGTATAAGGGGATGACGAGTTTTGACAAAACACTGCATTCCAGCCCCAATCCGGTGCAGGGCGATTTCAGACAGCCGGTTCCGGAGGTCGATGTGGCTGAACTGGTTCAGTATGCAAAATCAAAAAACGTCCGATTGCTGATCTGGGCACACTCGCTGGACATCGAAACGTTCGGAGTTGAAACCGCTCTGGCCTATCTGGCAAAGCAGGGATTCGCCGGGGTGAAAATTGATTTTTTCAACAGCCAGTCGCAAGAGACGGTTCAATGGTGTGAAAATGCGTTGTCAATTGCGGCAAAGCACGGTTTGCTGGTGAATTTTCACGGGACCTACAAACCTGCGGGGATGGCTCGCACGTATCCGAATTTTATCACGCAGGAAGGTGTGCTCGGCAACGAATACAACAAACTCGGCGGCAATCAGTGCACTCCGCTGCATACCATGACGCTGCCGTTTACGCGAGGTCTGCTGGGGCCGATGGATTTTACGCCCGGCGGTTTCATCAATCGTGCGCCGGGGGAGTTTAAAATCACCTCGCCCTCCCAGGTCATGGGATCCCGCGCCCGGCAGCTTGCCATGACGGTCGTCTATTTCAGTCCTCTGCAGGTCCTGTGCGACAGTCCCCGCAATTATCGCGGCCAGCCCGGCGTGGAGTTTCTGCGGAATCTGCCCACCGTCTGGGATGAGACGGTGGTTCTGGAGGGCGAGGTCGCCCGCTCTATCATCATTGCCCGTCGGTCGGGAGACACCTGGTACCTGGCGGCGATGAACGGGGATGAGCCGATGCAATTGCAGGCCCGTCTGACATTTCTGGACAAAGGTAAATGGACGCTGCGCAGCTTCGCAGACAATACGGAATCCTCCGATTATCAGGCTGTAACTGAGTCCGCTGTCGCAGTGGATGCCAAAACCGTTGTTCCGATTTCAATGCTGCCTGCCGGCGGCTTTGCCGGAATCATTACCAGAGAAAAATAATCGATGAAAAGTCAATTACGTCGTCTGTCATTTCATGACCTGAATAAGGATATCAATCGTATGATGCATGTGGTTAAGAAATTATGGGTTTGTACAATCTGTGTTTTGCTGGCATCAGTATTTGCTGCGTCGCAGGACACCGCATCCGAAGAAACAATCTGGCTGTCCAGCCTTGATGTGTCGCGTATTGAACAGGGGTGGGGCCAGGCGCGTTCGAACCGTTCCGTGGATAACCGGCGTATGATGATCGCGGGCCAGCGATATCAAAACGGCATCGGCACCCATGCCAATTCCAGCATTCCCCTGCTCCTGGACGGCAACGGGGTTGAACTGTCGGGCCGTGCCGGTCTGGACGATGAAACCAACGGCCGGGGGTCGGTGGTGTTTCAGATTACCGCCGACGGAAAAGAGATTTGGACCAGCGGGCTGATGCGCCCGGGTGATGCGGCCAAAGAATTTACGCTGGATGTCAAGGAGGTCAAATCCCTCGTGCTGCTGGCACTGGATGGCGGTGACGGGTTTGACTATGACCATGCGGACTGGGTGGACCTGAAAATCACCATGATCAATAACGGCAAGCCGAAACTGGACATTCCACCCATCGAAGATGCGGTGATTCTGACCCCAAAACCCGCACCCTCGCCCCGCATTAATGGAGCGAAGGTCTTCGGTGTTCGTCCCGGGTCTCCGTTTCTGTTCACCATTGCGGCTACCGGCGACCGCCCGATGACCTTTTCGGCCGAAGGACTTCCCTCTGGACTGACGCTTGATTCCGAAACCGGACAGATAACCGGAAAGCTGGAAAAGGCAGGGGAATACAAGCTGATGCTTCATGCCAAAAACGCTCTTGGTCAGGCCAGTCGGGAATTCAAAATCGTGTGCGGTTCGCAAATCGGTCTGACTCCGGCAATGGGCTGGAACAGTTGGAACTGCTTTGCCGGTGCGGTCACCGCAGAGAGCATCAAGGCGGCCGCGGATGCCATGGTCAAAAGCGGCCTGATCAATCACGGCTGGACCTACATCAATATTGACGATTTCTGGCAGGTGCATCGCGATTCAAAGGACCCAACGCTCCAGGGTCCCAAACGCAGTGAAGACGGTCGCATTCTGCCCAATCCCCGCTTTGCGGACATGAAAGGCCTTGTGGATTACGTTCACGGCAAAGGACTCAAAATCGGCATCTATTCAGTGCCCGGCCCCTGGACGTGCGGCGGCTGCGTTGGCAGTTTTGGCTATGAATTGCAGGACGCCCGGCAATACGCCGAATGGGGATTTGACTATCTTAAGTATGACTGGTGTTCCTATAATCCCGCCTTCGAAGACCGTCGTGACGACAAAGACTGGGATCCATACTCGGCGCCCAATATCCAGTATTCCGGCGGCGATCATCCGACAAAAGGCCGGGCTCCCTTCAAGCGGATGCATGAGGCGCTGGCACAGCAGCCGCGGGACATCATCTACAGCCTTTGTCAATACGGGATGGGCAATGTCTGGGAGTGGGGAACCGAGGTCGGCGGAAACTCCTGGCGCACCACGCAGGATATCAATGACAGTTGGGGCAGCATGTCAGGTATTGGATTCCGACAGGCCGGTCTGGAAAAGTATGCCGGCCCGGGGCATTTTAATGACCCCGATATGCTGGTTGTCGGCCACGTAGGCTGGGGAAATCCCAAGCCCACAAAACTTACCCCCAACGAGCAATACACCCATATCAGCCTCTGGAGCCTGCTTGCGTCGCCTCTGCTGATCGGCTGCGATATGACCAAACTGGACGATTTTACCCTGAATCTGCTGACCAACGATGAAGTCATTGAAGTCAACCAGGATCCCCTGGGACGTCAGGCCGGCCGGATTACGCAGGAGGGGACCCGTGAAGTCTGGGCCAAGCCGATGGAAGACGGCTCCATGGCTGTAGGCCTGTTTAACCGCAGTCAGCGGGAACAAACCGTTACCGTTACCTGGTCCGATCTTGGGATTACCGGCCGACAGTCTGTGCGCGATCTGTGGCGTCAGAAAGACCTGGGCGAATTCACCGGGCAGTTTGAGGCACAGGTTGGCCGCCATGGTGTGGTCCTGGTGAAAATCGCCCCAACCAAACAATAATTAAATCGAGACAGGAATTATAAATGAAGCAGAGTTGCTTCTTGTCAGGAGTCAATACATTATGTCTAAAAAAGCGCGCCATCTGATAAAAAGTATTTACACGGCTGACCCCCGGGCCCATGTGTACAACGGAAAAATTTATATTTTCCCCTCGCACGATATCGAATCCGGAATTCCCGAGGATGATACAGGAAGTCACTTTGATATGCGCGATTATCACGTGTATTCGATGGAGGATCCCGAAGGGGACGTGATCGACCATGGTGTCGCACTCGATATCAGCGATGTGCCCTGGGCCCGTCGTCAGATGTGGTCCAACGATGTGGCCTGCAAGAACGGCAGATATTACATGTATTTTCCCGCAAAAGATCAAAATGATATTTTCCGAATCGGCGTTGCCGTCAGTGACAAGCCCGAAGGCCCGTACAAGGCCATGCCCGAGCCGATGAAAGGCAGTTTCAGTATAGACCCATCGACCTATCAGGACAATGATGGTACGCACTATATCTATTTTGGCGGGATTTGGGGCGGCCAGTTGCAGCGGTACAAAACAGGCAAGTATGAACACAACGATAACCTGCGAAAACCGGGTGAACCTGCGATCTGTGCCAAAGTCGCCCGATTATCCGGCGATATGCTCGAATTCGCAGAGCAGCCGCGTGATGTTGTGATTCTCGATGCCTATGGGAAACCGCTGAAAACACAGGACGAGAACCGTCGGTTTTTCGAAGCGCCATGGATGCACAAATACAACGGGAAATATTATTTCTCGTATTCGACGGGCAATACGCATCTGCTTTGTTATGCCGTGGGGGATAACCCGTACGGGCCATTTACCTATCAGGGAGTTATCATGACCCCGGTGGTTGGATGGACAACGCACCATTCCATTCTCGAATTCAAAGGCAAATGGTACCTGTTCCATCATGACAGTAAAGTATCGGGCGGAAAAACCTGGCTGCGCAGCATGAAAGTAATCGAACTGAACTATCGTAACGACGGATCGATTGAAACCATCGATGGAAATGCAGACGAATAAGGGCCGTATGGCCCCGGATGAAGCCGTGCCGGTGTTTATCCGCAATAAGAGATGATTAAGGAGAATTTAAATGGTCACAAGACGATATCTTGGAATACTGACGTGTTTTCTTGCTTTCTCTTTCCTGGGAGGCGAAAATTGCCTTGCTCAGTCGGATTCCCAGGTGATTCCGGAGGATTTCAAACCGGCCTCGACCAATCAGCCGGGACGCTTGTATCCCCAGGTCAACTCCGAAGGCCGCGTACGCGCACAAATCACGGCTCCGGATGCCAAACAAGTGTTTCTGGATATCGGGGGCAAAAAATATCCTCTGACGAAAAATCAGGACGGCGCCTGGGTGGGGCAATCCGATCCCCAGGACGAAGGATTCCATTACTATCAGATCATTGTTAACGGTGCCCAGGTTCCGGATCCGGGCAGCATGTACTTCTACGGTGCCGGCCGATGGGGCAGCGGCATTGAAATTCCGGCCAGAGATCAGGATTTCTACGCACTGAAGAATGTCCCCCACGGACAGCTGTGTGAACATCTGTATTTTTCGAAAATTACGAATGCATGGCGTCGTTGTTTTGTCTATTTGCCGCCGGATTATTACAAAGACGGCTCGATGCGATATCCGGTTCTGTACCTCCAGCACGGCAGTTTTGAAGATGAGACGGGCTGGGGCGCTCAAGGCAAGGCGAATCTGATTCTCGACAACCTCATTGCTGAAAAGAAAGCCGTCCCGATGATCATTGTCATGGACAATGGGTATGCATCCGCGCCGGGTTCCAATGACAGCGGCGGAAACAGAGTCGCCCGCGGCACCTCGGCCTTTGAGGACGTGATGATCAGGGAGATTATCCCGATGATCGATGGCCATTATCGTACGCTGGCGGACCGCGAGCACCGGGCGATGGCCGGCCTCTCGATGGGCGCCAATCAGACTATTCGGATTACCATGAACAACCTCGATACGTTCTCCCATATCGGCGGTTTCAGCGGGACATCCAATTATCCGGACACAGCGCCCCTCGATCCGGAAACATTTATGAGCGGAAAATTCAAAGACGGCCAGGCACTGAACAAACAAATCAAACTCTTCTGGCTGGGGTTGGGAACCAAAGAGCCTGCTCCGTTCCCGGGTTCTGTTGGAGCGTTCAAGGCGATGCTGGACAAGGTCGGGATGAAATACGTGTACTATGAATCGCCTGAGACGGCGCACGAATGGCTGACCTGGCGACGCAGCTTATACCAGTTTGCCCCGCTTCTGTTTGCAGACCTGAAGGCTCAATCCGCCGGCCCGGCTGAAACGGACGGATTGCGCATCTATAGTGCCGGACATAGCCTGCATTGGTATGTTCCGGATATCCTTGCGGAATTAGCTGCGGCTTCCGGCATCAAAGGACATAAAACAGCGGGCGTGCAGAGCCTCGGTGTATCACGCACCCTCCAGCATTGGAACCATCAGAATGGCCGAAATCCAGCCAGGCAGGCATTGGAAGCGGGCGGGGTGGACCTGTTGACGCTGTCTCCGATTCAGTTCCCGGACGAGGGAATTGAAAACTTTGTCAAATTGGGCCTGGAACACAATCCCAATATGAAGTTTACTGTGCAGATTTCATGGGGCGGGCCTGACATCGACAATCAGGATTTTGACTTCTCTTTGCTCATGAGCCGGCCTGACAGGGAAAAAACGCCGGAACAGCTCAAGGCACTCAATCAGAAAAATGAGATTGCCGCCCAGGATCAAGCCGCAAAGATCAACGAACAGATTGGACGACAGGTCGTCTTGCTTGTTCCCACCTCGCAGGCCCTGACAGCCCTGCGTACCATGATTTACAACAAACAGATTCCGGGCCTGGACAAGCAGGCCGAATTATTTGCGGATAATATCGGACACCCGACAGCGCCTCTGCAGGCACTGAATGCGTATTTGCACTTTGCCGTGATCTATGGCCGCAGCCCGGTTGGTTTGCCGATTCCCAGCGTCCTGAAAAATGCCGGCAAGCCGCAGTGGAATAATGAGGCGTTCAATCGGGCTCTCGCGGAACTGGCCTGGACAACCGTGGTGAACTATCCCCCCAGTGGCGTAAAGGTGCCTGTACCATAATTCCGTTATCATCTCGGCAGGCAGGGCGTTTCCTGCACACTATTTCTCTGCGTGCCGGCCAAGTGAGCGGAAGAGGTGGTGGGTTGCAGATATTCTATATAGAAATTCCAGATTTTGATTGCGTTTGTTTTCCGGCATGTTAATATGTGCGGAGCTATCCAAAAGAGGTATTTGGGCAATTGACCGGAGGCGATTTGTTGCCTTCGGGTCATGTCGGAAAAAAAATGTTGGAGAAATCATGGAAACGGTAAAATTTTGCGGTTTACAGATGCTAACGGTATGGATATTGGTCATTTTCAGCGGCTTACAGGGGGCCACCAATTATGCCCCGCTGCAAAAACGGCCTTACAACGGCCCGTATGAAGGAGCCAATCTTAACCGGATTGCGTTCCCCATCGGCGGTATCGGTTCGGGGATGATTGCCCTCGAGGGCACCGGGGCGATCTCGCATGTCTCAGTCCGTCACCGGATGCAGTTTTTCAATGAGCCGTGCACGTTCGCGGCGGTGTGCATCCAGGGCGACAGCGGCAATCTCGCCAAGGTCCTGGAAGGCCCAGTGCCTGCCTGGAAAATCTTTGGTCAGGGAGGCTCGGGCAACGGCAGCGGTAATACCACCTACGGTCTCCCGCGTTTTGAAAAAGCCTCGTTTCTGGCCCGTTTCCCCTTTGGAATTATTGATCTGGCTGACGGCGAAATGCCCGTCGATGTCCGGATTACCGGCTGGAATCCGTTCATCCCGGGCAATCCCGACGATTCATCCCTGCCCGTCGGGTCGCTCGAATATCAATTCACCAACAAAACCGGCAAGCCCGTCAAGGCGGTGTTTTCGTTCAATACCGTCAATTTCATGTCCCTCGGCGGCGGCAATTCCATCAAGGCGACTAAAAATGGCTTTATCCTCTGGCAGGATGGCTCGGCGGACAATCCCGAACATGAGGGCGGATTTGCGATTTATACCAGCGACGACAAGACCGTCGTGGACCATTGCTGGTTCAAGGGCGGCTGGTGGGATTCGCTGACGCTGGCCTGGGATAATATCGAGAAGGGGACCCTGATGGACAATCCCCCGGTGGACGGCTCGGCGCCCGGAGCGTCGCTGTTTGTCCCGCTGACGATTGGGCCTAACCAGTCACAGACGGTGCGGCTGATGATGACCTGGTATGTCCCCCAGACCCGCCTGCGTCATGGTCAGGATGCCAAAGAAAATCCCGGCCCGGCCTTTGGACGCAAGCCCTCGACCGGTACGGCGGATGGCCAGCAGGCCGTCAGCGGTTTTCTGGGGCAGGGACTGGTCAATACCTTTGACCCGTTCGGCGATGGCCTGACGGGCAGGCTGACCTCGCCGGAATTCAAACTTAATCATAACTATATCCAGTTTCTGGTCGGTGGCGGCGGTCACGCCGGGCAGACCTGCATCAATCTGCTGATCGACGGCAAGGTCGTCCGAACCGCAGTCGGCAGGAATACCGAAAAGCTCGAATGGACCACCTGGGATGTCGCCGAATTCAAAGGCAAACAGGCCAAAATTGAGATTGTCGATGAAAACACCGAAGGCTGGGGGCACATTCTCGTTGATCAGATAATCCTGTGTTCCAGGCCCTTTGAATCGGCCTCGCAAAGCATCAACAATGCCGACGCCGTTGTCCTGCATGATTTCGAATCGGAATCGTACAAAGACTGGATTGCCCAGGGGCCTCCGGCGATGGAAGATTGCCCCGAAGGAACCTGCGTGGAGGGAAGCTGCGGCAAACCGTCCCCATATTATTTCCCGTGGTATGCGTGCCATTTTGCATCCCTGCAGGACATCGTCGATTACTGGACCATCAACTACGACCGGCTTCGCAGCCAAAGCGTGCTGTTCCGAGATGCATTTTATGATACAACCCTGCCTGCCGAAGTGGTCGAGGCGGTCGCCGCGAATCTGACGATTCTCAAATCCCCCACCGTCCTGCGTCAGTCCGGCGGCAGGCTGTGGTGCTGGGAAGGCTGCTCGGATGGCAGCGGCTGCTGTCCCGGCTCCTGCACGCATGTCTGGAATTACGCCCAGGCAACGTGCCATTTATTCCCCTCGCTGGAGCGGTCGCTGCGCGAAACGGAATTTTTCCAGAGCCAGAACGCCGAAGGTCACCAGACCTTCCGCGCGGCGCTGCCGATTCGCCAGATCAAAAGCAGCTTCCATGCCGCCGCCGACGGTCAGCTCGGCGGAATTATGAAGGTCTATCGGGAATGGCGCATCTCAGGCGATACCTTCTGGATGAAAAAGCTCTGGCCGCAGGTCAAACAGAGCCTCGATTACTGCATCAGCACCTGGGACCCGCGCGGCAGGGGCATTCTCGAAGAGCCGCATCATAATACCTATGATATCGAGTACTGGGGGCCGGAAGGACATTGCGGCAGCTTCTATCTGGGAGCGCTGACGGCGGCCATTGAAATGGGCAAGACCCTCAACGAAGACACCAGCCGCTATCAGCAGCTACTGGCCGATGGCCGCAAGTTCATGGAAACCCAGCTCTACGACGGCGAATACTTCTATCAGAAAATCCAGACCGAAGGCCTGACCAACACCTATCAGCCGTTATCCTACGCCGGCAACGGCAAGGGCTATCAGCCCATGATCGAGGCACTTAATCAGCAGGGGCCGAAATATCAATACGGCAAGGGCTGTCTGTCGGATGGTGTTCTGGGCTTCTGGATGGCCCGTGTCTGCGGTCTCGATGGCGATATCGTTGACCCTGCCAAAGTCCGCAGCAATCTCAATGCGATTCACAAGTACAATTTCAAGCCGACCCTGTTTGACCATGTCAACCCGCAGCGGCCCACCTATGCAATGGGTCACGAAGGCGGACTGCTGCTGTGTACCTGGCCCAAGGGCGGCAAACTGTCCATTCCGTTTGTCTATAGCAATGAGGTCTGGACCGGCATCGAATACCAGGCGGCTTCGCACCTGATGCTCGAGGGCATGGTTGACAAGGGCCTGGATATCGTGCGTGCCTGCCGTGATCGTTACGACGGGGCTATTCGCAATCCGTTCAATGAATACGAGTGCGGCCACTGGTACGGGCGGGCGCTGTCCAGTTATGGCCTGATTCAGGGCCTGACCGGCGTGCGCTATGATGCGGTCACGCAGACGCTCTATATCGACTCGAAGGTCGGAAACAACTTCAAGAGTTTTCTATCGACGGCTACCGGTTTCGGTTCGGTCGGCCTCAAAGACGGCAAGCCCTTGATCGACATGAAAATGGGCCGGCTGGATGCCCGGCACATCGTGATTTCCGGGAAAGAATACAAACCATAATTCGGGCAGAAAACCGGTTTTTGTGGCGGCCTGTTACCTGCCCAGCTACTCGATCGCTTTGAGCAGCGGGGCGATGGAGACCTTGACCATGCCGCCCGGATGCTTGTTCATCTCCTCAATCAGAAAGATGACCCCGCCGACCGAGAGGGCACAGACAGCCAGGGAGTTGCACAGCAGCATCCCTGCGACCATTCCGGTAAGTACGCATAAAAATGAGATGATCCCCGGTTCTGCCGCACTCATGTTTCAATTCCTTTAATTTAAATCGATGCTGATCCTGCTTGAAATTTTCCGGTGCTGTGCGGCTCAGGAGCTTTTAGTCGCCAGCGTCCAGCAACAGCTTTGTCATCGCGGCTATGTAGGGTAACTTAACCCAGTGAATACACGCGGCATAAAAGCGGCCCGCGGCCGTCGCGGAATAATCATACCCCTTGGGTACACGATGTCCTCGGAAGCAAAAAAACCTTTATTTTTCATTCGGCACAGCGACATCCTGTCCCCAGCGTTTAGCCCACTCAAAGACCGACCGGTATTTGGGTGTCGGAACGCTGTCATCATATTCAATCAGCCCCCAGCTCCCCCATTTACTCCAGGTGCCCACCGAAGAAAAATGACAGAGCAAGTCGCCCCCGGCGTCCTGCCAGGCCTGGTAATACCGGTCATAAAGCAGCCCCATCCGCAGATGAGCGTTGGCCTGATGAAGCAGCGCAGTCAGTGTGTCATTGTTCTCTCCGCCGCCGACACCCACCAGATGCTGACCTGCCTCATAAGCGATAAGCTTGAGTTCGTACTCGTCGGCGATGGCTTTATTTTTTTTGATCCATTGGGTGCATTCAGGCAATGCGTGAGTCTCAAGATGAGTCAGAACTTTTTCCACATCCCATGTCGCAACAACCGCGGCATTAGGATCACTGCTCGGCGAGATGTTGAAGCTGATATACGGCGCAATCGCCAGTGCGTCGGCATGTACAAAGGCCTCCTGAAACGTAACGACCTGCCGGGAGACATAATCATTGGCCGCCCACCCGGGAAGTACGCGGACTAATCGCTGTGTGCCGCCAAAGACCTCCTGCCAGATTTTGAAAATCTCCACCGACCGATACGCGGTATAGTGCCATGCCGCCTCCCACGGCCGGTCCGGATGACCGAAGCCCTTTGCCAGACCCTGCTGCTGGGCATAGCGGTGCTGGGCAAAGATGCCGTTCCAGACCTCATTGGAATATTCCACATAAATCGTCAATTCGGGATTGAGCCGCTGCCTGACTAATCTGGCAAAATTCCGCACATACTCATCATCGGCCTTGTGCGGCATGCAGAACCACGGATCAGCCCCGAGCCGATTGGCCAGGTCAATCAGGTAGTCCAGGGCAACCCCTTTTTCGGAAAACGTCGCATCCTCCGGAACAGGGCGATCCGACCACCGGACAATCTCCGAGTTATTCGTGTGCATAAAATCCATAAACCGCACACAGGCCATCCCTTTCCATCGCTTCAGCAGGGACGGATGCCACGGATTATCCGCATAGTCTTTTTCAAATCCGGGCATAATTACGCGGATATTTCGGATATAGTCCGTCGGATCAATTTCTTTCAGCCGCAGCCAGATTGCCCCGCGTGCCGGCTCGACTTTAAGTGTCAGCCGCCCCGGCCTCTGGTCGATGATTTGTCCGGCACCCCAGGCCTCTATCAGCCCCTGTCCCTCATACAGTACCGTATAATTTCCGCCGGGGTAATGGCCGCCCTCAATCGTATTCAGCGGCGTTTCCACCCAGCAGTTCGGCTCCAGCCGCTTGACCCAGCCGTGCTCATCCAGTTCCAGCCCCGGCCCCTTGCCCCACGGCTGCTCCAGTTTCTGGCTAATCCACGGCCGCGACATTCGAAACACATCCACAAACGGCAGTTCCGTATTCCAGTCCGCCGGCCCGGCCAGATTAATGCCCATTCGGGCAGACGAGCCGGCCTGGCCCGTGGATGTTGTGAATGATAACAGCAGGCACAAGCTGACGACAGACGCATGATGATAAGGTAATGCAGACACGGCTCAAACTCCTGTAATAAAGTTGTTTGACCAAATGACAATGCAGTTCATATAAATATATATGTTATGTCCTGTATTTCAACGGATAATTTTATTTAAAAAGCGGATTTTTTCGATTTTCTTTGTCATTTCTCTTCTGGACAAACGTTTATAGACAATAGCAAAACAACGAGGTGAAGATAATATAAATTCTGCTGATAAGTGGACAAGAGTATGCGAGAGATGATTATTTCGTTGCTGACTTGTATGCTGGCTTTTTCGGGTGGGGTATATGGGGCGGCGGCGGTCATTCCCTTTGAAATCAATGCCGGATTTACCATCAATAACCCCATCGACCAGGCCGTGCTGGAGAGTCTCACCGAGCACCAGATTGCCCCTGCCAACCGGTGTTCCGATGAAGTCTTTGTCCGTCGGATATATATCGATTTAATTGGCACGCTTCCGACCGCTCAGGAAGTGCGTAAGTTCCTTGGCGACAAGCGGTTGGATAAACGCACCAAACTGGTCGATACCCTGCTTGCCCGCGATGAATTCGCCGCCTACTGGACCCTGAAATGGTGCGATGTCCTGCGGGTCAAGGCCGAATACCCGGTCAATCTGTGGCCCAACGCCGTGCAGGCTTACCACCGCTGGATTTTCGAGTCGGTCCGCGATAATAAACCCTATGACGAATTTGCCCGCCAGTTACTGACTGCCAGCGGCAGCAATTTCCGCGTCCCGCCGGTCAATTTCTATCGGGCCATCCAGGGCCGAAAGCCCGCCGATATCGCAGAAGCCGCAGCGCTAACCTTCATGGGTACACGCCTGAAGACCTGGTCGCAGGAACGCCGCCAGGAACTGGAAGCGTTCTTCTCGCGGGTTGCTTACAAAAGCACCGCCGAATGGAAGGAAGAAATCGTCTATCCCGACCCCGCCCAGACAGAGCCATTGGAAGCGGTTTTTCCCGATGGAACCAAAATCAACATCGGCCCCGACGACGACCCGCGTAAGGTGTTTGCCGACTGGCTGATTCAGCCGGACAATCCCTGGTTCGCCCGGGCGATGGCCAATCGCGTCTGGTCGTGGCTGATGGGCCGAGGCATCATCCACGAACCGGATGATATCCGCCCGGATAATCCCCCAGCCAATCCTGCTTTATTGAAGTATCTGGAAGCTGAACTGGTACAGTCCGACTGGAACATCAAACACTTGTTCAAGCTCATTTGCACCTCGCGCACCTACCAGCAATCCTCAATTCCGCAAAGCGATAATCCCAAAGTCGAAGCCCTCTTTGCCTGTTATCCGCCGCGGCAAATGGATGCGGAAGTGCTTATTGACGCCCTGTGTTATCTGGGCGGCACCGAAGTCAAGTACTCCAGCCCCATCCCTGAACCATTTACATTCATCCCCGACGAACACCGCACCATCGAACTGGCCGACGGCAGCATCACCAGCCAGTTCCTCGAAATGTTCGGCCGCCCCGCGCGCGATACCGGCCTCGAATCCGAACGCAGCAGCCATCCCACCGATGTGCAGCGGCTGTTTATGCTCAATTCCTCCGACGTGCGCAAAAAGATTACCCAAAGCCCGCTGCTGCGAAAAATCTTTGACGCCGGCAGAGGCAAACCCCGCGAGATGATCGCCAGCCTCTATATCACCATTTTATCGCGTTATCCGACGCCCCAGGAATATCAAACCATCGAAACGCATTTTGCCGCCAAGCGAAACCGCTCCGGCGAAGCCGCCGAAGATTTAGCCTGGGCCTTGCTCAACAGCAGAGAATTCTTATTCCGGCATTAAAATGGTTGAGGACCTTAAACCATGAAGCAGAATAGATCAAACATCCAAACCCTGAACCGCCGCGATATGCTCAAGTGGTTGTTCGGCACCGCGGTCGCACCGGCCATCATCGAACCGGCCCGCCTGTTCGCCCAGGCCGCGCCGCCGCCTGCACCTGCCAAAGCCATCATTCAAATCTGGATGTGGGGCGGCCCGTGCCATCTGGATACCTTCGACCCCAAGCCCGACGCCGGCGATGCCTACACCGGCCCGTTCACAAAGCCCATTGCCACAAACGTCGATGGCATCCGCATCGGCGAAATGCTCCCGCTGCTGGCCAAACAGGCCGACAAATATTCCCTCATCCGCAGCATGACCCATCGCAGCAACGCCCACGAGACCGCGACTTACATGATGCAGACCGGCCGCAATCCCGGCGAGCGGCTGGTCTATCCGTCCATGGGAGCGGTGGTCTCGCTGTTCAAAGGCTATGACCACGGATACAAAAGCCTGATTCCGCCGTATGTCGTATTGACCACGGCGCTGGGCCGTTTTTCGGAAGTGGGATTTCTCGGCCCAAAATACAAGCCGTTCGTCACCGGCGGCGACCCCAATAAAACGCCGTTTGCCGTCGAAGGCATTGTCGCCGAAGGCATCACCGAACAGCGACAGAAAGACCGCCGCCAACTGCTGAGCAGTCTCGATTCGCTGGGTCAGGCCCTCCCGGACAACGACGAATTCAAACGCTTCGACCAGTGCCAGAACAACGCCTACGAAATGATCCTTGGCGATGCCCGCAAGCTGTTCGATTTATCCCAGGAAAAAGCAGAACTCCGTGACCAGTATGGACGGACCACCTTCGGCCAGTCCTGCCTCATGGCCCGCCGCCTGGTCGAGCACGGTGTCCCCTACGTCGCGATTAACTACGGCGGCTGGGATACCCACAAGCAGCATTTCGAGACGATGCGCCGCAAACTCCCCGAATACGACAAAGGCCTGGCGACCCTCCTGCAGGATTTATCCAGCCGCGGCCTGCTGGACAGCACCATCGTCTCCAGCTATGGCGATTTCGGCCGCACACCCAAAGTCCAGTGGGAAGAGCCCTGGAACGGCGGACGCGGACACTACGGCAATTGTTTTTCGGCCCTCGTCGCCGGCGGCGGCTTCAAGGGCGGCTGCGTGGTCGGTGCTTCCGATGCCCGCGGCGAAGAAGTCGCCCAGCGTCCTGTCTATCCGCAGGATTTAATCGGCACTTTTTACCAGTTGATGGGCATTGACCCCGACGGCCCGATGCCCAACCCCATGGGCATGGATATCAAAGTCATGCCCTCGGTCAACAAAGACGGCGCCCCAACCGGCGGCAGACTCAACGAAATTATAAAAGCCTGATTCCTTATGAAGACAATAAAACAAATTGCATTAACGGTTCTGATTCTCGGCGTTGGCTGTGCCTGGGCGGAGACGACCCCCAAACTGCCGAATATCGGCTATCTCTATCCGGCCGGCGCTCAGCAGGGCACGACCATCCAGATCACCGTCGGCGGACGAAACCTCCGCGGTGTCAAAGAAATCTATGTTTCCGGCGAAGGCGTCAAGGCCTCCTTAGTCACCTACCAGGGGCGGCTCAAATCCCTCAACCAGCAGCAGCGGGATGAATTAAACAGCCGCCTGCGCGAGCTGCGCCAGAAATACGCCCCGCCCGGCCAGAACCGCCGCGTTGCTCCACCGGCCCCGAACTCCTCCGCCCCCAAAACCGATCCCAACGCAGTCGCCACCCCGACAGAACCGGTCAGGCTGCCCGACCATCCCATGCTGCGCAACCTCGACAAGCTCAGCGCCGAAGGCCTCCAGAAAGTGGTCGATGAATTCATCCGCCCCAACCTCAACCAGATCAATCCGCAAATCGCCGAGACCGTGCTGATTGAAATCACCGTCGCTCCCGATGCCGCACCGGGTAACCGCCAGATCCGCCTCGGGACAGCCAATGGATTGACCAATCCGATGCTCTTCGAGATCGGCACGCTGCCCGAAATCCGCGAGCCGGACTATGCCGACCCCGGCAAGCCCGTCATCACCCGCCTGACCGTTCCATCGGTCATCAACGGCCAGATTCTCCCCGGCGAAGTGGACCGCTTCCGCTTTGCAGGTAAACAGGGCCAGCATCTGGTCATCGACACCCACGCCCGCCGCCTGATTCCGTATCTGGGCGATGCCGTGCCGGGCTGGTTTCAGGCGACCCTGAGCCTGGCCGATGCTGATGGCCGCGAAGTCGCCTTCGCCGACGACTTCCGTTTCGACCCCGACCCTGTACTTTATTACCAAATCCCCCGCGACGGCGATTATATCCTGACCATCAACGACGCCATCTATCGCGGACGTGAAGATTTTGTCTATCGCATCGCCGTGGCCCAACAGCCGTTTGTAACCTCCATTTTCCCGCTGGGCGGCCCTGCGGATAAACCCCTGACGGCAACCGCCAACGGCTGGAACCTGTCCGAAAAACAAATCAGCCTTGATGCCCGCCCCGACGGCCCCGCGATACGCACCCACCAATTCCAGCAGGATGGCCTGCGCTCCAATCCCATACTCTATGCCCTCGATACACTGCCCGAAATCGATGAAAACGAAGACAACAATACCAGCGACCAAGCCCAGAAAATCGACCTGCCCCGTATCATCAATGGCCGCATCGCCCGGCCCGGCGACATGGATATCTTTCGATTCGAAGGCAAAGCCGGCCAGAAAATCGTCATCGAAGTCCTGGGCCGCCGCCTGCATTCCCCGCTGGATTCACTGATTCGCCTCAAAGATGCCAACGGCAAAACCCTGGCCTGGAATGACGATTGCGAAGATAAGGAATCCGGCCTGATGACCCACTATGCCGATTCGTATCTGACATTTACGCTGCCCGAAGACGGCGCCTATGATGTCTGCCTGACCGATTCCCAATCCCACGGCGGCACCGACTACGGCTATCGCCTGCGCATCAGCCCGCCGCGTCCCGATTTTTCCGTCTATGTCGATCCGGCCAGCCTGACCATTCCCGCCGGCCGCAGCGTCCCGGTGAACATCCACGTCTTCCGCCGCGATGGATTCGATGGCGAAGTGGAACTGACCCTCAAAAACGCCCCCAGAGGCTTTGTCTTAAGCGGCGGACCGGTACCGGCTGGACAAAATGATATGAGTATGACCCTGACCGCCCCGGCCAATGCCCCCGCCCGCGCGATTCCCCTGCAATTCCAGGCCCGTGCCCAGATTGACGGCAAGCCCGTCACCCGCCCGGTCACCGCCTGCCAGGACATGATGCAGGCCTTCATTTATCGCCATTATGTCCCCTCGCAGGATTTCGTGGTTACCGTCACCGGAACCCGCCGCACCTCCCGTCCCGCCCCCCAGGCCGCAAAACCATCCACCCCGTCTGAAATCTGAAATCTCAATTTTGTCTTCCGCGTCCCCCGTGGTCGCCCCTCTTCCGCTTCATTCCTCAATTCCCGCAATGGAAAATCGAAAATGGAAAATTAAAAAATTTGCCCCCCCCGCATACCTGTATACCTAATCATATATTCCTTGTATCCATGTATTCTTGTTTTGCCTTGTTTTTTGCCCCTGTTCGGGGTACTATTCCCCCTCGGCAGAGAACCCCAGATAAACGGGGCCGCACCAGAATAGAACTGCGGCAGCGGCCTGGAATTTCAATAAAAGAGGATAAGATATGAACGTTTTACTTGTAGGCTCGGGCGGCAGAGAACATGCCATTGCATGGAAGCTGTCCCAATCAAAAAAGCTCCGGAAACTCTACATTGCCCCCGGCAACCCCGGCACCGCCCAGTACGGCGAGAATGTCGCCATAGCCGACACCGATATCCCGGGCCTCGTCGCTTTTGCCAAAAGCAAAAAGATCGACCTGGCCGTCATTGGCCCGGAAGACCCGCTGTCAGCCGGCATCGTCGATGAGATGGAAAAGGCCGGCATCATGGCCTTCGGTCCCTCCGGCGCCGCCGCCCAGATTGAAGCCGACAAGGCCTTCTCCAAGCAGATTATGCGGTCCAACAGCATCCCCACCGCCGAAGGCCGAACCTTCGACAAGTTCGAGGATGCCAAGGCCTTTATCGCCACCCGCGACGAACCCGTCGTGGTCAAGGCCGCCGGCCTGGCCAAAGGCAAAGGCGTTTTTGTCTGTGATGACCCCGCCGAGGCCATTCTTGCCGCCGAAAAAATCATGGTCGGCAAGCTCTTCGGTGATGCGGGCAAGACCGTCGTCGTCGAAGATAAGCTGCTCGGCCAGGAAGCCTCCATCCTTGCCTTTGTGGACGGCAAGAGCATCTATGTGATGGAGTCTGCCCAGGACCACAAGCCCATCGGCGATGGCGACACCGGCGACAACACCGGCGGCATGGGGGCCTACAGTCCCGCCCCCGTCGTATCCGATGCCATGATGAACCAGATTATCCGCGAAGTGCTCATCCCCACCGTCGATGGCATGAACCGCAATGACACGCCGTACAAAGGCGTCCTGTATGCGGGCATGATGCTCACCCAGGGCGGCCCTCGCGTGCTCGAGTTCAACGCCCGCTTTGGCGACCCCGAAACCCAGCCCATCCTGATGCGGATGAAAAGCGACCTGCTGGAAGTCCTCGTCGCGGTCTGTCAGGGCAAGCTTGATGACGTAACCATCCGCTGGGATCAGCGACCCGCCGTCTGTGTGGTCATGGCCTCCGGAGGCTATCCCGGCAAATATGAAAAGGGCAAAGTCATCACCGGCCTCGACGCCGCCGCCAAGCTCAAAGATGTCATGGTTTTCCATGCCGGCACCGCCGAAAAAGACGGCCAGATCGTCACTGCCGGCGGACGGGTGTTGGGCGTAACCGCACTGGGCGACACCATCGCCCAGGCCAAGGCCAAAGCCTACGAAGCCGTCGCCCTGATTGCCTTCGATGGCGCCTACTGCCGCAAAGACATCGCCGACAAAGCCATTAAACAATAGCGAAGTCAGTATGATCAAGAATTAGTTTGTCTTCACCATGAAGCACATGAAGTTCAGGAAGAATAAATCATATTTCTTCATGCTCTTCCTGCTCTTCATGGTGAAATGAATATATGACAAGGAGCTGCTGAGAATGGATATTGTTGATATTGGTTGTGGAACAGGCAGTAAGAAGGAGTTCAGTGAATTATCCAAAAAGGTCATTGGCTGTGCGATTGAGGTGCATAGGACCTTGGGGCCGGGTCTGCTGGAATCAGCCTATCAGCAGTGTTTTTGTTATGAACTGCCATTTGAATAATATCCAATTCACAAAAGTACAACCGTTGTCGATTCAATATAAGGGCTGTCTTGTCGAGTGTGGCTATAGGATGGATATTGTGGTGGAAAAAGAAATCCTTATTGAGTTAAAAAGTGTTGAGCAATTGATGCGAATTCATGAGGCTCAGATTTTGTCATACATGAAGCTGGCAAATATCAGACAGGGGTATTTGATCAATTTCAATGTCAGGTTGTTAAAAGATGGGTTAAAAAGTTTTGTTTTGTAACGTATTGTCTTCACCGTGAAGCACATGAAGTTCAGGAAGGATAAATCATAATATTTCTTCCTGCTCTTCATGCTCTTCATGGTGAGAAAGAATTGAGACATAAAAAAAGCCCTTCCGTGATGGAAGGGCTTTTGTATTTGCAGGTTGTATGACGAGGCTCGTTACTGCTGGACCTCTTCAATGTTGGTGGCGGTAATCAGGCTGACTAATTCCTTGGGGCTGTTGACGAAGCGGCCCATGATGCCGACTTTCTTGTTGAACAGGCTTTCGGCCTTGGCTGCGACGCCGGCTTCGCTGGGCACCACATAGGCAATCACGCGTCCCTGGTCATTGGTCAGCAGGAACCGCTTCTGGGCGGTGTTGCCGCTATAGACATAGGACTGTTTCAGGATGCCGGTCATCACATACTGTTCATACTGTTTGGCGATCTTTTCGAGCTGTGCCTTGCGGGCCTCGTCGATCTGCTTGCGAATCTCGGCCATTTTCTGATCCTGCTGCTTCATCTGGTCGCCGGCCGAGATAGCCAGTTCGTACCGCGTGATGCGGTCCGACAGATACTTGGCATACTGGGCGGCAATCCCGGCCTCGTTCGGGTCAGCCAGCATCGGCTCCAGAACTTTCTTGTACTCATCATACTTCTGGTCGGGAACAGGCTTCTTGATTTCTTCATCCAGTTTGGCCGACAGGTCATAACACTGCTTCAGATAGGTCTGTTCCATCGCAGGCCGAGCGGGCACGACCGGCTTGGGCTCTTCCTTCTTGGGTTCGACAGCCTCTTCCGGCTTGATCTCGGTGGTCACGTCGGTCAGCTTGGCTTCGCCTTCCTTGACCTCGGTTTGGGGGGCTTTGGCAGGTTCTTCCTTTTTGGGTTCTTCTTTCTTTACTTCCGGCAGGATGGGCTTGAGGCTTTCACCGCTGACATAGAGGAACGCGCCGGCCGGGGGGATGATCTTATAATAGTCGCCTTCGCCGGCAGGGTTGCCCACGATTTCCACCGAGGCGCCCTTGTTCAGCTTGGTCTGCAGGCTCGACGACCGCATGGGTTCGACAAAATCCGAACCTGCCCAGACGCGAACCACATCATCGGTCACCGTGCCTTTGGTGGGCTGGGCCGGATCGACGGTGACATACTTCTTGGAAATCCAGGAAAAGCTGCCCGGAGGCGGCAGAATCTTGAACCAGTTGTTGGCTTCGGCGGCGGCTACTGTAACCCGCTGCGGGGCATTGAGCTTGCCGCAGTGATAATAGGCCGTGCCCGGACCGCTGCGGACATAAACTTCGGTACCGATGACCTCGGCCATGTAGGGGAACTGCACAACAGCGGGTTGTGCAACAGCGGGTGCCGGAGTTGGTTGAGCTGGGGCAGGGGTTGGCTGGGCAGGTGCGGCTGCCGGAGTCGCTGCGGCAGGCTGAGCCGGTGCCGGCTGGGCCGGGGCGGGTGTTTCGGCTGCCCAGACCACGGCACAACAAGTTAAAATGATGGCTGCGAAAAGTCCATTTTTCATCATACGCATAGCACTTTCTCCATATTATCTATTTTATCACTAATTCCGGATAAACTGTTTCCAGTATCCATCTAATTCACCTTAGCACCATCCCGCAGGGATGTCAATATTTTTCATGCATCCGGCTAACGGACCAATTCCGTTAACAAGTCCTTGCACATCCGGATCTGGTCAGGCTGCGACAGTTTTTGCTGAGCTGTCTGGAGCAGCTCCTTTGCCCTGTCCGCCTTCCGGATATATCGGGTATAGAGCAATCCGAGCATGAGTTGAACCTGCTCAATATACTCGTAACCTGGGTAATTTGTGATAAAATTCTCATAGGCCTGTGCGGCCGGGTTCCACCGTCCGGCGGACATCAACTGGTTGGCCACATCAAGCTGCTGCTGGCGCCCGAGGGTTTGTTTGGGGTCCACCTCAAGCAGCTCTTCGTACAACTCCGCGGCCTGAGCGATATTTTTATACGCTATCGATGAGCTGATTTGTTCACGATAATAGTCGATTTCGGGGCTGTCCTCGGCTTCGGCAGCGGTTTTGACCTGTGCATTGACGGGTTTGCGGAGTCGGGGGCTGAACGGGTCGTAGCCATCCGAAACGGCATCTTTGAAGACCCGCCTGCGGTTCCACTGACGAATCATGGACCACATATCCATGCCGCCGGAGTCAATAAGACGGACACCCAACAGTGCCAGGATCGCCAGGATTCCAAAGAAGTAGCCTGCCAAGTGGGCGTCATAGGCGATGGCCTGGGAGGAGAATTTGGGTTCGAAGATATTGTCCCAGACAATCAGCTTGAAAGCGATGAAATACAGGGCGCGAATCTCGAAAGTATCCCAGAAATAGAAGAACATAAAAAAGACAGTAATCAGCGTATTTGGGAACAAGACCAGGTAGGCCCCGGTGACCGCGGCCACGGCGCCGCTGGCCCCCAGCACGGGGCTGGTATGCAGCAGGGAATGGCCGATGCCTGAAAAAACCGCCCCGGCAAAGTAGAAGCACAAATACCCCACATTACCCAGCCGGTCGTTGACGTTGTTGCCGAACATGAACAGGAAGTACATATTGCCGATGATGTGCATCCAGCCGCCATGCAGGAAGGCGTAGGTGACGAACTGCCAGATGTAGGGTCGGTCGGGGGTGAGCATGAACTGCTGGGCTGCGGGGCGCAAAGGCTCCACGAGACGCTGGCCGTAGATGAAGACTTCATGCGGCCAGAAGGTCAGCAGAAAAATGAAGACATTGGCGGCAATCAGCAGATAGTTGGCATAGGGGGTATGCCGCGGGCTGATACTGGTTCGTATTGGAATCATAGAATGCTGCGTTTTCCGGATTTAACGTTATTCATTCAATTCAGGATATAACTAAAGACCGCCGTCAAGGCTGGATCGTTCCATCTTTTCCGAACAATCCGAGGCAGTATATCTCAGACCACCGGGCCGGACAATATAAAAACCTCACCTGCCATGCAGTATTGAGACGATAAGCTATTTTTCGGCAAAGGGTTACGAATTCTTTAGCCGACCGGGGCCGGAGAGGGGAGAATTTGGCTTCGTTTGGTAAACAAGTATAAAGGTAAAGGGGAAAGGGAAAAAGTGAGGAATCCGCCGGGGGCGGAGACTGATTTACACGAAGCTGGAAGCGTCGTCTCCCTTCTGAAATGGCTTCGTTTTGCAGAATTATTTTTTTGACGGGATTTACGGGATGAACAGGATAAAGGTATATAGATATGTAGGCATATAAGTATGTATGTTTGGGTTTTTTTGGTGGAAAAGCTTCGAACTGCCGGCTGCCAGCTTCCTGAAAATTGGGTTCGTTTCGTAAAAAAGTGAGAAGGTAAAAGGGAAAGGGCCAAGGTCCAAAGAAAAGGGTAAAATTGGGTTTGTTTGGTGAACAAGAATGTAAGGATGCAAGGATACACGGATTCAAGAAGGTGGAATTGGGTTCGTTTCGTTTATTCATGATTGATCCTCCTGTATGCCGCTATACCACCTATTATGGCTCCTCTTTAGCCTCTTTCCACTTCTGCCTGTCCTTCCTGAGCAGGCCCTATATATATGTCGGATGGGGATGAAAAGTTGCTAACAAAATCAGAAATATTTTAAATTGTAAATTGTATAATGTAGATTGATTTTAGAAATTTCAAATTTTATCTATTTTACAGCAAGGGCATGAAGAGAATGAAGATTTAATATAGCTTCAATTGCTTCAAGGGCTTCATGGTGGAAAAAAGAACTCAAGAACCCAAGACTACAAGTATACAAGTGTACAGGAATACAAGGATACAGGAGTCTGGAATATGAGAATACATGTATGCAAGTGTACAAGTATGCAGGGGTAGGAATTGACGAATTTCGATTGCAGATTGATGATTGAGGAAATTTACAATTTTCCATTTTCGAGTTTTTATTTTGGGAAATGGTGTTGCAGAATGGAGAGGGAGATTGTATGATTATGGGGCATTTTTAAATCGGTTGTACTGAATAAGTACATTTGTGCCGGACGGCAGCATTTGGAACGGTTTGTGTATCACTATCACAGCCTGATGAAATTTTAAGGGTAGGAGTTTTTGTATGCATTAAGAACTAAATGAGACGAATTCAAGGATATAGTAAAAAAAATAGTTGAGATATTTGAGGTGAAAAGTACAATATTAAGAAATTCGGTAAAAAACAGCAGATATATTATTCTAAGCTAATCTATGAATCGCATAAAAGTAATTAGGTACCCTGGTAGCAAATATCGGTTTTTAGATTTTCTTTTACCTTATCTTCCCGACAGGAAAGAACTCTCCGGTAATTTTGTAGAGCCATTTGTTGGGGGAGGTGCTGTTTTTTTTGCGATTAATCCTTATAAAGCAATCTTATCTGACATCAATTCAATTCTTATTGATTTATACAGAGGACTTAAAAGAGACCCTTTGAAAGTATGGCAGATATATAAACAGTTTCCGGCAACAAAGGCTGCGTATTACAAGATCCGAAATACGGAGGAAAAAAGGGACCTATACTACAAGGCAGCAAAAACTTTATTTCTCAATAGAACTTGTTTTAAGGGAATGTGGAGGCAAAATTCGAGCGGACAATTTAATGTAGGGTATGGAGGACAAGATAGACGATGGGTTATCAATGAAAACTCTCTTGTTGAAGTATCAAGGGTGTTACGAAAGGCTAAATTAAGAGCATGCGACTTTGAAGCGACGATATCAGAGTGCAAGACAGGAGATTTTCTGTTTTTGGATCCACCCTACAAGCCCGGGTTAAAAGATCTTAATCTATTTCATTATGTGTTTGAAAAGTTTACCTTCGAAGACCATAAGAGATTGGCAAATGTTTTAAAAGCAGCGACGCGTCGGAATGTAAGATGGGCAATGACAACAACGTCTCATCACGACATTCTGAGTTTATTTAAAAAAAATCGCATAATACCTTTTGTCAAAGGTACTGGTACAATGCCGGGAATTATAGACAATAAAACAGGTGAGGTTCTTATATGTAACTACTAGGAGGCTTTGGAATGAAAAAATTTCTCGAAGAAGCAGCGAATCAAAATCACCCACTAAGGGCACTGAAGGGATTTATCGAAAAGGAAGAAGCTTTTGAAAAAAGCAAACAGTATGAGCAAATGCGTTTTGTTGGTTATGTTCTTGAGATAGGATACGATGAAATAACGATTATAACCAGTGACCCTTATAAAGTAGCAGTTGGAGGAATTCCGAGAAATTCATTGTTGATTATGTGTCCCTCGTCTTTTGACAGCAATAAGGCTTCGATTCCGCCTCATTTTACACTATTGAGAGTATTAGACGCAGCACCTACCCCGCTATCAGGGGAAGTGCAACAAACATACTTTGAACTGCAAAAGAAGTCAATGCCGGAATTAGATATATTCACACAAAGTGAATTACAGTGGGGAGCGTTAAAAACGGGTGTTCTTGGAATGTTCTATCCTCACCCCGAAAAAACCGATACGATAGAATTTTCTGGTGACTTGAATAATTTTGTTAGTGCTCATAAATATAAGATATATGCTCCAGATGACACCTTATTAAATCTGGTTAGTAATTCGCTTGTGCCTGAAGATAATAGATTTATGGTAGGCAAATTGAGATTGACCGAATGCAGATTGCCCCTGCCGAATACAAAGCAGCCTGATGTTGATATTTATGTATCGACGACTGATTTTATGGGGGCGCGAACTGCCATGTTTGGCAAAACGCGTTTAGGAAAAAGCAATGTCGTTAAATTAATTGTGCAAAGCATAATCGAAACAACAAAAGAAACAAAAAATGTTGGACAGATAATATTTGATATAAATGGAGAATATGCAAACGATAATCCACAAGACGATAATAAGTCAATTGCGAGCATATACCCTGAAATATGTGTTGTGTATGCATTAACAAAAAAAGAGGCCACTAAATCCAAGCCATTGAAGCTTGATTTTTATGAGCATACAAGCAGTTCTCATCGTATTCTTGCAACACTATTGCAAGAAGCTGGTCGTTCTTCAATCTATGTCGAAAGATTTCTTTCTGTCGAGATCCCTATCTTAGAAAAACTAAAAGATATGCCTCAGAATGAAAAACTTAGGGCGAAAAGAAAAATACTACTTTATTGGGCAATATTAAAAAAAGCAGGTTTTGATGTTAACGAAGAAAAATTAAAGAGCAAGATGGATATTAATCCAAATCTAAACGATAAATCTATGGAAAAAGTATTTGGTAATGAGAAGGCAAAGTGGTCTACGATTAATTCACTTGATCATCTAATATCTTTTTTTGAAAAGGTTATTGATGCCGATAGAAGCGAAAAACTGCCAAGTTCATCAACAGGAAAAACTTTATTTGATGCCGATGATGAAGCATTATTTGGCTTCTTGAAACCAACATCGACTATTGGGGCTGGTCCGGCGCTACTCCAAAGTTACAGGAAGTATCATGATATAAAAGCAGGTAATTTTGTTGAAGAGATACTGTCTGAGCTTGATAAGGGAATGACTGTAATTTTAGATCTTGGTAATGCGAATGAAGAAGTGATGCAGTATTTTTCCAGAGAATTATCTTTGGCGGTGTTTAGACACCAAACAACTAAATTCACAAGTAATAGTTTGGGTAATCACTATATTCAACTTTATTTTGAAGAAGCTCATAACCTATTTAAAGATAATGATAATAGTGACGATACGGCTATTTACAGACGATTTGCAAAAGAGGGTGCAAAATATCATATAGGAATGGTCTATTCAACACAATCTCCAACAACAATAAACACAGATCTTTTGGCTCAAACTGAGAACTTCTTTGTTGCTCATTTAGCATCACAAGATGATGTTAATAGACTTGCAAAGGTGAATGTTGCGTATGATAGTCTCAAAGAAGATATCCTTAGGGCTAAAACGCAAGGGTATATAAGGATGTTGACTCGCTCACATCGTTTTGTGGTTTCAATGCAAGCAAAACGATTTAGTCCTGTTCAGTAGAAGGGGGAGGATGTATGCCATATCAACAGACAAATCGGATGCCGGGAGAACGAGCAAGCAAGATTGGTCATTTAGAAGTCATTCAAAGTCCATTGGTTCAAAAATTATGCCAGAATTTTCAAGACCCTGAGCATCTGCCAATCGTTGCGCAAACAAAATGGCAGTCTCTGCCTGAAAATGGGAAAGAACAGAAGATAATTTTTTCATCAGATGGCTCTATCCAAGTGATTGAAAATCGACAGCCTCCTCATAAGGCAATCGCTTTTGTGAAAACAGTCTTGTTCAAAGTAGATCAATATGCTCTTTCAAAGCTCGACAATGAAACACCTAATCCATTTGCTATTCGCGACATAATGAAAGATTCGGCCTTGTTTCACTCTACTGCATTTCCTTTGCGGCATGTTGTTGTGCCGGGGAAATCCACATATCATGCAGTCAGGGGAATCATTTATGAATCGATCAAAGATAAAGGGTTAAATGGAGCTTTAGATGGGGCTATGATGGATACACTAAAATGGATAGCTTTTGAAAAATGGGCTTCTGCTCCTAAACAAAAGCTTGAAGAATTTGGTTGCCCGCATTGCCATGATAATGTTGCAACTTTGCCTTATGACCAAGAAAAAGGCATTTGTCCTGGGTGTAAGAATGAAATATACATAACAGATATGTTTGGGCTTCATCTGAATATGAAGGACGATTATGCGCCAACTCAAGTGGCTTCTGACTATATGTCTGTATCCGAAACATTGATGATATTTACTCCGATCAAATATTTCTGGGAGAATAACAAAGAAGCATTAAAAAATTGCCTTCTTGTTAAAGACGGGCCATTATCGCTTAGAGCAACATTAGCAAAAATGGCTGCACCGATAAGAAGATTTTTTGATTATGCCAAACAAAATGGTGTTGAAGTTGCAATGATTGGGCAAGAAAAATCAGGGGCATTTTATGATCATTTGCAATTAATAGGGAAAAACGCTCCAAATTACTCAATATTCATACCAGATAATAACTATATACGGGATGAAATACAACATTCAAATCTAAACGGTGTTTACGGTAGAGACACTAATTATGGGGCAAAAACATTCATAAAATACAATGACTACCATAAGATGGTTATAAATATTCCAACAGGCAAAAAGGGGGAATATGTAGAAAATCCTTCTTTGACAAATTTGATTGCGATAGAAAAGATTGCAGCGACATTGCCAAAAATATTGAGCAATCGTTTTGAAGGGGCATTATTGCCTGTTGAACTTGCTAATGGAATAGCGTCTTTATCTACATATCCTTCGGCAAAAGTATTGGAGTTGTTTTCAACAAAGAAAGAAAGTTAAACTTACCAGTTATTCGGAATTTCCGAATGACTGCTTCTGATGGAAAGGCATCTGTATTTCCTCAGTTCTCTCTGTGGCAAAGAAGGGGATTTCAGGAATATACCACGTTGCGGATCGTGGCTTCGTCGGCTTCGCGGCCGGTGTAGATGCGGTATTGGGCGATGGCCTGGCGGATGAACATTTCAGTGCCGTTGACGACGCGGCAGCCTGCGGCGGCGGCTTCTTTGAGGAATCGCGTTTCGCGCGGGGTGTAGATGGTGTCGAAGGCGGTCATGTGGGGTTTGAACCATTCTGCCGGCAGGGGCGATGCGTCCACATTGGGGGCCATGCCGATGCTGGTGCAGTTGATGACGATATCGGCGTCGAGAGAGGCCAGCGTCTCGAGGCCTGCACTGCGGCAGCGGTATTCTTCGGCCAGGTGTCTGGCCTTGCTTTCGGTGCGGTTATAGATGGTCACTTCGGCGCCGGCATCGACCAGCCCGGCCACGACTGCCCGCGAGACTCCGCCGGCCCCGATGACGGCGGCCTTCTTGCTGTGGAGCTGGTGGCGTTCGATGCCGAGTGCCTCCGTCAGGGCGTCCATCGCCCCGATGTAGTCGGTGTTATAGGCGGTAATGATTCCATTACATCCGATTTTGAGCGTATTGGCGGCCCCGATGGTCACGGCCAGCGGCTCGACGTATTCGCCCTTGCCGCTGACATAGTTGATCGCGTGGGTCTTGTGGGGGATGGTGACGCTGAAGCCGGCGAAGTTCATCCACGGCCTGCGGAGCACGTTGTCGAGGAATGCGTCCAGCCCCTCGCGTTCATCCTGCACCCAGAAGGGCAGATACAGGGCGTTGAGGTTGTCTTTGGTAAAGCAGGCGTTGAAGACGGCCGGGCTGAGCGAGTGGCCGACCGGGTCGCCGATGACGCCGAGGATATCGGTGCGGGCGTTGATGCTGTCCCAGCGGAAGGATTGGCGGAGTTTGCGGACAGACCACTGGCCGGGCGCGGTGGCCTGCTGGTCGTCGAGTGCGGCGAAGGTCAGGAAGGCACCGAGCTTTTTGGCCAGGATGCGGCTGATGGCACCGGCCGGACCCATCGCGAAGGTGATGGTGTCGGCGTCCTTGTCCTTGAGCAGGTCGAAGGCGGCAAAGCAATCGTTGATGTGTCTGGCGGTGTAGATGAGCTTGGGGATTGCCTGCGGGCAAGCCGTGCGGATGGATTCGTACAGCAGCGGCAGGTCGTCGAAGGTGCCCTCGAACTGGTGGGCCGACAGAATCAGCCGGGTCTGGGGGCGGGCGGCCAGGGCTGCGAGAATGGCCGCTTTGGCGGGGCCGGTGAAGTTGGCGAATTCGCAATCGACGAATTCGACGCCGGCGGTGATGGCTTCGACGAGGATTTTGGTTCGGATTTTCTGCGACCAGGTGCCGATGCCGCCTTCGGCCATGTCCCGACAGGTCAGGATGGTCGGCAGGTGGGTCTGGCGGGCGGCCGCGAGGATGGGGGCGACGGCTTCGGGGGTCAGGTTGTCGAGATAATCGACCCGCAATTCGAGCATCTCGGCGCCGGCCTGGGAGGCCTCGGCGAGCCGCTGCTCGAACTGCGATAAATTCCGTCCAGAAATAGAAACTGCCAGATAAGTCATATCTCAAACTTATCTGGCAGTGTGCGAAACTTCAAGCAAAAAAGGGTTATGCCTTCTTTTCGGCTCCCTTATCTCCCTTGTCGCATCCTTTATCACCACCGCAGCCTTCTTTGTTTTCTTTGTTGCAGCCTTTATCTTTATTTTCTTTCTGGCAGGTGCCGTCGTCTTTCTTACAGCCGCCTTCTTTGGGACAAGCAGCCATCGCAGATGTTCCAGCAACCATCACCGCCACCAGCATTGTAATCAGCCAAGTTCTCATTGTTCAATCTCCTAATTTTAGGGGTTTAATATCAAAAGATACATCTCTTTTGTTGTTGACTCTACGGATACTATACTTAATAAGTTCAGTATCCAGTATTAATTTTCTGCGGGCGTTGGCGGATATTTTACCGAACAGCCGTAAGGCTTTACCCAGGGAGTGCTTACGGGTTTTTCGGCCAGCAGTTCATCGACGGCTTTTTCGATATAATTGACGTAGGTTTGGTTGGCAGGGGTCTTGCCCATGGGGGCGTTATCGGCCGCACCATGATAGACGATCCGGCCTTTGGCGTCGATGACATAGACATGCGGGGTAGTTTTGGCGCTGTAGGCCTTGCCGGTCTTGCCGTTGGTGTCCAGCAGGATGGCATAGGGCAGCTTATGCTGGGCGGCGAAGTCCTGGTTGGCCTTGGCGGTGGTGTAGTGGGTGCTGTTGACGGCAAACCAGACGACTTTCTGTCTGTCGTATTTTTCGACCAGCTTCTTGAAGGTCTCGGCCTGGTAGTGGGCCTTGACGAAGGGGCAGTCGTAGTTGAACCATTCCAGCACGACGATCTGGCCTTTGTAGTCGGCGAGCTTGACCTCTTTGCCATCCTGGTTGGTCAGGGTAAACAGCGGGGCGGCGTTGGGGTCTTTTGGAGCGGCTTTGTCTGGGGTGGAGTCAAACTCGGCAGCGGCCCAAAAAGAACTGCCGCCGGCAGTTCCGTCGGCGGCAGGCTTGTCACCACAACCTTTTTTCTCCCCTCCACAGGCCGAGTCATCGGTCTGCGAATTCGGTTGGGTCGTGGCGGCTTTGTTAGTGTCTTTTTTGTCTCGATCACACGCGGTTGTGTCATCTTTCTTCTTGTCGCAATCTGCGTTATTATCGGTGCTGCATGTGCTCAAGGCTTGCGTTGCGGTCATGAACGCGGCCTTGTTGTCTTTATCTTTTTTGTCGCCGCAGGTGTCGGCGAAAGATTGTGCAGTCAGCAGCAAACCAACTGAAAGCAGACCGACTATCCAGAGGGTCTTTGTCTTCATGATTGGTTTCCTTTCACTGTCCGGGCGGTTTTGGTCGCCCATCTATTCCATTGTCAAAAAGCAAATGCTTATGATGTGTATATGCGCTGCCATCGGGCGAAAAGTTCGATAAAAAAAGGGGGCGGGGTTGGGGAATCTGCGTTGAGGATGGCGCAAGTGATTTTAAAATCTGTACTTATAGAATATTTGCTATAAGGAGCGTTTTGCGGGAGGGGCGGGTTATTATTGAAGAGGAGTTCTCCATCTTTACGATAACTATTAGGAGTGTCTTTAGACGTTAGGAAAGGATATGCTGCTATGGTGGTAAAGAACGAAAAAATGAGGTTTTCCAGCAAGACGATCAAGGGTTTGATTGGTTTTGTGCTGTTTGTCACAATAGTTGGGGCGATGGCCGGGTGTACGGATCCGTACGCGCCGAAAATTGTCAGTCCTGTTGCAACGACGACGGAGGTTATCGGACATTCGGTGCAGGGTCGGCCGATAGAGTGCCATCGGTTTGGGTCGGGGCCGGAGACGATTTTGTTCCTGGCGTCGATTCACGGAAGTGAGCCGGCCGGGACGCCGCTGATGTGGAAGCTGATTGACCAGATTCAGAAGGACCGGCGGCTGCTGAACGGGCGGACGATCCTGGTGATTCCGGTGGCCAATCCGGATGGGTATGCGCTCAAGGTGCGGGAGAATGTCAACGAGGTGGATTTGAACCGCAATTTCCCGGCGGATAACCGCATCAATATTACCGAATACGGGACGCGGCCGCTGTCGGAGCCGGAGTCGAAGGCGCTGTATGATTTGATTTTGCAGGCTCGGCCGGCGCGGGTGGTGAGTATTCATCAGCCGCTCAAGTGCATTGATTATGATGGGCCGGGGCAGGCGATTGCGGAGAATATGGGGCGGGTGATGCCGCTGCCGGTGACGAAGCTGGGGGCGCGGCCGGGGTCGATGGGGGCATACGTGGGCGAGACATTGGGCATTCCGATTATCACGGTGGAACTGCTGGCGACGGATCATCGACTGACGGCCGATGAGCTGTGGGCGCGGTATGGACGCGGGCTGGTGGCGGCGATTGTGTATCCGGAAGTGCTGTATTGAGTTAAGAATACAAGAACCTAAGAACTCAAGAACCTTAGAATACAGGAAGGCAGGAATTGACGATTTTCGATTGCAGATGGATGATTGAGGAAAATTTTCGATTTTCCATTGCGGAAAGGGGAATTGAGGGTTCAAAATTTAGAATTTAGAATTGAGAGTTGAGAAATAAAACTCAAGGGTGGAGACTTGGGCTGCTGTAGGCGGGCGGCGGGCTGATTTTGCACGAGAATTGATTGATTGTATTCGGGAGGTAATTATGGGCTGTGAGATGAATAGAGTTGGGCATGGCTGGGTGTGCAAGGCATCAATTCGTTTGTCTGGAGATAATGGGGCAGGAGGTTTTGTGCCGGTTGAGTGATTCGGAATCGGGGATTACGGTGTATTGTGATGGGACGTATCAGTGGCAGCAGAATTACGGGATGCCGCGAATGCGTGCCGGGTGTGTGCCGGCGGAGTATCTGATGATGATTAAGGCGTCTGTGGGGCAGGATCGTCGTTTTCGTGATGTGGGCGGGGTGCCGGTATATACGTATTCGAATGCCGACAGCTTTACCGCTCATCCGCAGGGCGTGGGGGAACTGCTGGCGTATGTGTGGCAGGAGCAAAACGAGGATGGGGTTGAATGAAAATGGTGTGGGCTGGTGAAAAAGCATGAAATGTCAGTCGGGACGGAGGGTGTGAATGTGTCGCCCCGCTGGGGCTTGGGGGGGGCGAGCGAGTGCTTTCCGGGCGTTTCCACGCCCGGCTATTTTGTTGCGTTCCTCCGGAACTTAGAAATAATGAGTCCGGCTGCAAGGTGAGAAAAATGAGCGTAGCTGAAGCTTCCAGCTTCAGAGGGTGACAAGGGGAGGAATGCGATATGAAGAAAGAACCGAAGCAGGATGCTTCGGCTACGTTCGGGAAAAGGACCGAAGCAAGATGCTTCGGCTACGTTGAGAAGATGAAGGAGTTGCTGATGGATATATTTTATAGTCCCGTTCAGGAAACAATTGTCACACAGGGCAATTTGCCACACTGGACGCAACAGGGCAAGCTGCATTTTGTCACCTTCCGCCTGTCGGACTCTTTGCCGCGGGAGCGTATCGAACAAATTCATCGGGAACGTCTGCTATGGGAGGAAAAACACCCCTTGCCCTATTCAGAGCAGGATTGGCATGAGTATCACTGTTTGTTTTCGGAGCGAATTGAAACCTGGCTGGATGCCGGCTGCGGAGAATGCCTGCTGTCCCGGCCTGAACATGCTGGGATTGTCGTAGATGCGTTACGGCATTTTGAACGGCACCGCTATCTTCTGGATCACTGGGTTGTTATGCCAAACCATGTGCATGTGCTGGTTATGCCGATTGAACCTTACAGGCTTGAAACCATTTTACATAGCTGGAAGTCGTTTACTTCAAATGCAATCAATAAACTTCGACACCGCCAGGGACAGCTTTGGCAACATGAATCATTCGACCATATTGTTCGCAGCGAACGACAATTAGAACGATTCCGAAAATATATTGAGGAAAACCGGGCAAATGCGAATGGACAAGCCGTGATGTCGAATGATAGAATAGTATAGGTGATTGAGGATATTCTTAAAGGACCGAAGCAGGGATGCTTCGGCTACGTTAAGGAAAAACCGAAGCAAGATGCTTCGGCTACGCTGAAAATAGCCAGAATGAGGACTGGATTATGACAACGACACAAGGCAAGACGCCGGCGCAGAGCGCTGTTATGACCCGTTATATGGTGATGCCGCAGGATGCCAACCCGTTCGGGACGGCGTTCGGCGGGGTGATTATGAGCTGGATCGATATGGTGGCCTCGATGGCGGCCCAGCGGCACTGCGGGACGGAGGTGGTGACGGCCGGCATCGATTCGCTGGCGTTTGAGTCGCCGATCCGCATCGGGGACCAGGTGGTGCTGATGGCGATGGTCAATTATGTGGGCAAGACGTCGCTGGAGGTGGGGGTGCGGGTGGTGCGGGAGGACCTGACGACGGGGGTGCAGACGGCGGCGACGCGGGCGTACCTGACGTTTGTGGCGGTGGATAAGCAGCACCATCCGATTGCGGCTCCGCCGATTGTCCCGCAGACCGAGGACGAAAAACGGCGGTGGCTGAATGCAGCTATCCGGGTCAAGGCTCGCAAGGAACTGCGGGCCAAGGTGCGCTCGGCGGAAGGCGGAGATGCGTTAAAAAATATGTAAGGGCGATGTGGAGAATTCTCGATTTACGAATTACGATTTTCGATTTGAAAACTGGGTTCCTATCCCCGCCTGTGAGAGGACAAGCTTTCGAGGGAATGACAAGTTGGGATGACGAGAGAGGGATTGCACCAGGAAGAGCAGGAAGGGCATGAAGAAGTAATGTCACTATTTTCTTCAAGTGCTTCATGAACTTCATGGTGAACAGGAAAGATTTTAAGGGAGTGAAATTTGGAAATGAGCGATGAGAAGGAAATTCGAGATGATGAGCGATTGGGGAGTGAGGCTAATGGCGGATGGTGGCGGGGGTGGATGGGGAAGGCCGCGGGGATTTGCCGGGAGCATCCCTGGGTGTTGGCGGTGTATGTCGCGGCGCTGCTGGCCGATGGGGTCAGTACGATTTATTTTATGCTGCATGAAGGGTCGGAGGCGGAACTGCACCCGGTGGTGAATCTGGTGTCGCGGATTGCCGGGCCTGTGCTGGGGCCGCTGATCGGGGTTGCGGGCAAGGCGATTGCGGGGATTATTGTTGCGGTGTACTGGCGGCGGATTGCAGCGTTTATCCTGCTGGCCGTTGGCGTGATTTCCTGCTGGGCGGCATGGTATAATCTCTGGGGCTGGCAGGTGTATGAGCCGAATATTTTTCAGTGGTGGCCGGTGCGGTGAATTGAGAATTTAAAATTTCGAATTGAGAAATACGATAGAATCAATTCGGGAGTGAGATATGCGATGGCGCTATGGTGTTGTGGTGTGGGTGGTGATGTCTGCGGTTGTGTGGGCGGCGGATACGTCGATGCTGTGTCAGGGGAGTTTTTGGACGGAACAGGAGGCTGAATCGCGGCTGGCGGTGCTGGCGGCGGGGTATCCGACTCAGGAGGCGTGGAAAGAGCGGGCCGAGTTGGTTCGGCGGGGGATATTGCAGGGGGCGGGGTTGTATCCGCTGCCGGAGCGAGGGGAGTTGAAGCCGATAATTCGTAAAAAGCGGACGTATTCGGGTTATACGGTCGAGAATGTCGCGTTTGAGTCGTGTCCGGGTGTGTATGTGACGGGGTCGTTGTATCGGCCGGTTCAGGAAGCTGCGTCGTATCCGGGGGTGCTGTGTACGCACGGGCATTGGAAAGAGGCGTCGGATTATGGGCGGTATCGGCCGGACATGCAGATTCGCTGTGGGACGCTGGCGAAGATGGGGGCGGTGGTGTTTGCGATAGATATGGTCGGGTATGGGCAGATGCGGGAGTTGGGTTGGACGCATCCGATGAAGGGGGCGTTGCAGTTGCAGCTTTGGAATGCGATTCGGTCGGTGGATTTTTTGCTGACGCTGCCGGGGGTGGATGGGGACAGGCTGGCGGTGACGGGGGCGTCCGGGGGCGGGACGCAGACGATTTTGCTGACGGCGGTCGATGAGCGGATTGATGTGTCGGTGCCGGTGGTGATGGTATCGGGGCATTTTTTCGGGGGCTGTGAGTGTGAAAGCGGGATGCCGATTCATCGGAGTGCGACACATCAAACCAATAATGCCGAGATTGCGGCGCTGGCGGCACCGCGGCCGATGCTGCTGATCAGCGATGGGCAGGACTGGACGAAGAATACGCCGGAGGTGGAGTATCCGTTTATCCGGAATGTGTACCGGCTGTATGGGGCGACGGAGCGGGTTGAAAACGCCCATTTCCCGGAGGAGGGGCACGATTATGGCGTGAATAAACGCAAGGCGATGTATGCGTTTCTGGAAAAGCATCTTGGGCTGAATCGGGGGGCGATTCTGGATGATGGGGGTCAGGTGGATGAGGGCTTTGTGGTGATTGAGAAGACCGAAGATTTATATGTATTTGACCAGGATTGTCCGATTCCGGCAAATGCGATCCGGCCGGAGCAATTTAAGGGTGTTAGTGTCAAAAATAATCCATAAATAGGCGAATATGTGAGGATATTGGAAAGTTTTTTATTTTTTTCATTACAAAATTTTTGTCAGCCACCGGTTTTAATATGAGTTAAAATAACGGGTTGATATTAGCTCTTTAGAAATCTGTTGTGTCGCCTCTTTGGGGCTTACTAAGACGCTAAGCCTGACCGGGCGCTTCCACGCCCGGCTATTTTATTTGACCCCTCTGGGGTTAAGACCGTAACGGATTTCTATCGAGCAAATAACTTATGAAGCAGTGAGATGGCTGACGACAAACTAAAGCGTGAATCCGGACAGAAAGAAGATGTGTTCTTCCGGCTGTTTTCTGCACACCAGCGCGAGGTTTTTTCGTATATTGTGACGCTGGTGCCCAGTTCGGCGGATGCGGAGGATATTTTTCAGGAGACCGCATCGGTTCTGTGGCGCAAGTTTGATGAGTTTACCGTGGGGACAAGCTTTACATCCTGGGCATGCAGGATTGCCTACTTTATCATTCTGGACTATCGGCGCAAGACCTTCCGCAATTCGATTCGTTATTCTTCCGAGACACTCAAGCTGCTGTCGGAATCGTGCCATGCGATACAGGCTGGGCAGGGGCGGCGGATGGAGGCACTGGATGAGTGCCTGAAGAATCTGTCACAGCGGGAGCGCAACCTCGTGCAGCTTCGGTATTATAAATCGCTTTCGGTGCAGGCGATTGCCGAGCAGGCAGGCAAGTCTATGAATATGATTTATAAGTCACTGGCGCGGGTGCATTATTTTCTGTTTGAGTGTGTTCAGCGGACGATGGCGGTGGAGGAACGATGAAGTCCGGACGCGATAAATTTGAGATTTGCGAACTGATTCTGCGGATGCTGGATGACAGTGTGTCGCCGGAGGAATTCCGTGCGTTTGAGGATCTACTGAAGAGCGATGATGAGGTGCGGGCGATGTACCTGTCGATACTCGAGGGGTATTCGCATATTCAGAAACCCGGCAGCGGACTGCGGATTAATATGATGGGCGGGGAGGACGATGGGGGATTTGATCAGGAACTGTGGCAGATGCTGGCCAGGGCGGAAAGAGAGTCGCCTTCGGTGGAAGTTGCAAAGCCGACGGTTGAGGCCGAGGCGGAACCATCGCGGCCGGTTGTTTGGCGTGCAGATCGGAAAGTGTCGCTGGTCTGGTCGATTCTGGCTGCTGCGGCGGTGCTGCTGGTGATTGTCTTTGTGCGGTTTGCACCGGTGCGGGATATATCTTACGGCCAGATTACCGAGGTGTATCAGGCGTCGCAGGAATCCGGTGGACGTCTGTATCGCGGGCAGTGCCTGGGCGGCGAGACGGTCAAGCTGGACAAGGGGATGGTTGAAATCCAGATGGATGATGGCCCGGTGGTGCTGGTAGAGGCGCCTGCGGAGATTCGGCTGGAAGAAAATAATCAGGTGTTTCTGGTGCAGGGGAAGGTGACGGCGGATGTGCCGAAGAGCGCAATTGGATTTACGGTGCGGACGCCGTCGGCGACGGTGGTGGATTACGGGACGCAGTTCGGCGTCATGGTGGATCGATTTGCTACGACCGAAGCCCATGTGCTCAAGGGGCAGGTGGAGATGCGGCTGGGGTCGAATGTGCGTGTGTTTGACAAGGCGCTGCGATTGTCGGCCAACCAGGCCGGGAGTGTGTCGGGACAGACTCTGGCGATGATTCCTGCGGCGGCCAATCAGTTTGCTTATCGGATTCCATCGGCGTTTGAAGCGGCTGTGATGGAACTGGAACCGATGCTGTATTTTCATTTCAAGAATAATGATGTTGGCACATTCTGCGAGATGACGGGCAAGCCGGGACTTGCGATGACGCTGAGTCCGGGACTGTCGGTGGTGTCGGGGCTGCCTTTGGGCCTGGATAAGTCGGGTTATGCGATGAAGCTGGACGGCGTGTCGGGATATTCGGTGGGCAATGTGTACCCGGTGGCCAGTCTGGATACGGGTGACTATACGGTGGCGGGGTGGGTGCGTCTGGATACAATTCAAAGTCAGATTATCTGGTCGAATAAAGTGGTCGGGCGGATTGCCAACGACGGGACCGAGTCGGGGGCCTATTACCGGGTGCTGTGGATTAATGAGCAGGGGCGGCTTGAGCACACGGCGTATTATCCGGAGAATGCCGTCCCGCAGCGCAAGGTCAAACCGATTGTCAGCCCGATCGTTCTGGAGGCGGACACGTGGTATTTTATCGCGGTGACTCATGCCCTTCAAAAGCAGAAATTGCTGTATGTCAACGGCAGGCTTGCGGCGCAATCGCCGGACAAGCAGGGCACACGGCTGGAAACATATACCGAGCTGCAGTTTGGACTGCCGTTTGAGGGATTGGCGCCGGGATTATCCGGGGCGATTTCGGAGGTCCTGTTTTTCAGCAGAGATTTGACAGATAAAGAAATCCTGAGACTCTACCAGACAGCGACTCAAAACTAAACACGGGATAATTCAGACCAGGTATTTGAAAACGAACCATAAACACTTTTTGGAGGATTACGTATGAAGAAACTCATGATTCTTTTGATGGTATGCTGTGCGGCGGGGCTGGCGGGTGCCGGTTATCCGGGGCAGGTCCTGTTCAGCGACAATTACAACCGTGCCAACAGCACGGATATCGGCAGTTCGTCGGTCGGCATGGCCGGGGTGCTGGCGCCGATGGTCTATGTGGAGGCGTTTGAAGGCTCCGGGGTGGCGACGTCGATCCAGATAATAAACAATCAGCTCAATGTGGCGATGGGACCCGGCATGGGCAGCTTGTTTCTGGATTACAACCTGATTGATGCGTCGATACTGGCTGCGGGCGGTTTTTCGGTATCGATGGATGTGACCGGCATTACCACGGCGGATGATGCAGGCAATCGTTTCGGCGGATTTGGTGTCGGGCATACGCGAGATGAGGCTCTGGCGGCCAAGGACAGTTTCGATTCGGCTGTTCCTTTCCGTCCCAACCTGGCGCGGGCCAATCAGGGTATTGGGGTGTCGGATTTTTATGTCGATCTGGCTCTGGACCAGAATCTGCGGATATGGAGCAAAGGTGCTCTGCTGGAAACGATTGGTGTCGGGGCTGCGACCGGGACAATCCGGGCCGATTTTTATGTTGCCGATTTCAATGCGGGCAGCACCATTTACGCAGAGGTTTATTTTAACGGCGTCAGAAAAAGCACAAAGTCCTTTACCTGGGATCACACCGCCGCCAATTACCTGGGCATCAGCGGCAGAACCGCGGCGGCCGGGGTATTTCTGGACAATCTGTCAATTGTCACACTCTTGAGTGAAAAAGCCGGCGCGCCGGTTCCGGCCAATGGCACCACCGGAGTAGATCCGGCCACGGTAGTGCTTCAGTGGGTCAAGGGGAAGGATGCCGCGGGCAATCCCAATACGGCCATCACTAAGCATTATCTTTACATTGCTGAAAACGAACCGAACTTTGTCAATGTGACACCGGTTACCGTGGCCGACAGCGCCGATCCGATTACGCATGATCCTGTGGTGATTGATGCGACGGATACCGACAAAACCTTCTACTGGCGTGTGGATGAAAGCGTTCTGATTAACGGTATTCCGTCCGGACCGAAGGAACCCAATACCATTCAGGGATTCGTGTGGAAATTTGAGACGGTCAAATCCGTTCCGATTATCAATGCCCAACCAGCCAATCAACTGGTTGAACCCGGCCAGACGGCGAAATTTTCAATTGCCGTATCAAGCATGTCACCGCTGACGTATGCATGGTATCAATCCGGTGATAAAGCAATTGATACCCCCGCTGATGATAGCCTGGTCGGACAAACTCAGATTTTATCCATTCCGAATGCCCAGGCCGCCAATGAAGGATACTATTATTGCAAACTGGTGAATACCGGAGGAGCCGTCGTGTCCAATGTCGTCACCCTCGGCATCAAACGCGTGGTGGCTCACTGGACACTCGATGCGGCGGATTTTGTCGGCGGCGTTTATCTTGACAACAGTGGAGAAGGCCACCATGCCGAACCGAATCTGCTGCCGACTGCCGGGTCCTTTGTGCCTGGTGCGGATCCAACCGAAACCGGGGATGCCCTCGATACGACCGTTGTCCCCTTGTCCGTGGCCGATTCGGGTGATTGGGCGGCAGCGGCTTACACCAGTCAGATGACGGTTTCAGCATGGGTTAAATGGGCCGGTCCCAACGGCGCCTGGCAGGGTATCGTTAGCAACCGCGTGGATCCGACTAACGGCAACTTCTACATTGAAATTCGTCAGGATAACGGCAATGTGCAGATCGGCTCGCCCGGCGGCACGGACCTGATTGCGAGCAAACTGCCGGTCGGAGAATGGACGCATGTTGTCGTGACAGCCAGCTCCGACGGCCGCATTATCTACTTCAATGGTCTGCCGGTGATTACACGAACCCCGGCTAATCCGATTACCCAGCTTGCGGTTCCGATGTATGTAGGCGCTCTGGGCCGCAGCACTGCCGGTACACTGAGCTCTCCGTTCAATGGTGTGATGGATGATGTGCGGATTTACAACTATGCCAAAGATAAGTTCGGTGTTGCTGATCTTTACTATGATGTTACGGAAATCCCACTGTGTCTGAATCCGGGGAACGTTGGTCTTGTGTTTGACGTTGCCGGCGGCGGAGCCAGTGGTGACCAGCCGGATTGCCGGGTTGATCTGATAGACTTTGCGGTGTTTGCGGGCGACTGGCTCAATTGCGGGTTATATCCGCATGCGGATTGTCAATAAACAGAGTATTATCTTCGAGGCGGAAGGCTGGTTTTCGGCCTTCCGGTTTTTCTTGTTTCTGGAGATATACTTAACAAGTATCATTTTGCCGCGAGGATGGCCACAGAACACATTGAAACGGTACTGAGCCGCGCCTCGGGCGGACAATTTCATCCAGGATCAGTATAACAGGAATGACCGAATAGCACAGGAGAGATCGATGACGATGAATCGACGAACCTTTATGAAGCAAAGCTGCATCGGGGCCGCAGGACTGGCTCTGTCGCAGATGGCGCCGTCGCTGTATGCCGGCAGCACCGAAAAGCAGCCCAATCTGCTGGTGGTGCTGGCCGACCAGCTTGGCCTGAATCACTGCAAGTATGCCACATACTGGAACGGGGCCAATTATCCCGGTGCGGAACATGCGATTACGCCGAACCTGGATCAGTTTGCCCGGCAGGGCATCAATTTCCGGAATACGGTAGCCAATACGCCGGTGTGTTCGGCGTTTCGGGCCTCGCTGATGACCGGCAAATATACGACCAGCCACGGCATGGTGATTAATGAGCTGCAGCTCAATCCGTATCAGGATTGTCTTGGGCATTCGCTGACGCGGGGCGGCTACAACACGGCCTATATCGGCAAGTGGCACATATATGCCAACAAGCTGGGGGATCATACCAATCCGGATAATTCGTTTGTGCCGCGCGGGGTGCATCGTCTGGGCTTTAATGGCTACTGGGCAGCGTACAATTTCCACCATGATTATTACAATACCTATTATCACACCGAATCCAAAGAGAAGATTTTCTGGGGACAGGGGGTGTATGAGCCGGACGGACAAACTGATTTAGCTATCGATTGGCTCAAAGGTTGCGGGCAGAAATCCTCGCAGCCGTTTGCGATGGTGCTTTCGTGGGGAACGCCGCATGACCCGTGGAATGATGAAAATGTGCCCGCCGAGTACCGGGAGAAATTTGCTGGGGTCAGTCTGCCTCATTCGCCTAATTACAAGCCCGATAATGACCCGTATGCGGATGCCTGGGCCCGGCTGTCGGACTCTGAACGGGCGGATTTGGAAAAATGGCGAAGGAATTATTATGCGATGACGACCAACCTTGACTGGAACTTCGGGCGATTGATGAAGTATCTGGATGACAACGGGCTGGCGGACAATACGATCGTGGTCTTTTCGTCCGATCATGGCGAGATGTTCGGCGCCCAGGGACGCCGGGCGAAAAATATTTTCTATGATGAAGCAGCCCGGATTCCGATGCTGGTTCGCTGGCCGGGCAGGATTCAGGCCGGGCAGGTCTCGGATGCGTGCATGTCCACGGTGGATTTCATGCCAACGTTTCTGGGGCTTCTCGGGCTGTCGGTCCCGTCCCGTGTGGAAGGAATGGATTTGTCCCATCTCGCGCTGGGGACTGGTGGTGCGGAGCCGGATTGTGCGTTTATGCAGGGGACGGGCGCGACGGCCAATTGGGACACCGGCCATGAGTGGCGTGCGGTTCGTAACAAACGCTATACCTACGGCAAATTCCGTATCAGCAGGGAGGGGGTGCCGCAGGAACTGCTGTTTGACAACGCCGCAGACCCGTTCCAGACCCGGAATCTGGTTGCCGACTCTGCACACCAGACGGCTCTGCAGGAATTGAGGACTAAGTTGACCGAGAAAATGAAATCGGTCAGTGATACCTTTGAAGCGTCCACTTTTTACCGTGATAAATGGACGGATGGCAACCGCAAGATTCTACGGGGGGCCAGAGGTTAAGTCCTGACGATTGCCAGCCGTCTTAATGTGCCGGTAATTTCATTGAAATAATGATTGTCCCCATGTCTGCGGGCATGGGGATTTTTTTTGTGAAATTTTTCTTGCAAAGTTAGGCATTTCTAACTATATTAGTAATTACTAAATGGAAGCGGTGAAGCAAAAACAGCTTAGTGCCTCAATGGAAGACTATCTTGAGGTAATATATCACTTATCCGACAGCGGAATGGTTGCCCGCAGTAAGGATATCGCCGACGGTTTGGGCGTATCGCGGGCGTCGGTGACAGGGGCCTTGCGGGTATTGTCGGAAAAGGAGCTGATTAATTATAAGCCGTACGGGGTGGTGACGCTGACAGACAAAGGCCGGGTTGAGGCGGATAAAATCGTGCGTCGCCATCGTGTATTGGAGTCTTTTTTTATCGATATTCTTGGGCTGGATGCGGTGACGGCCAAAGAGTCGGCCTGTCGGGCTGAACATGCACTGGGTCAGCAGGTAATTGGCCGGCTCAGGGACTATATTGAGTTCATTACGGCCCGTGTGGATGGTGATATTGCCTTTGAATTTAAGCAGTTTTATCGGGAAAAGCAGTTGCCGGATGCGTAAGCCGGCTGATTAACAATATGAAAACAAAATCAGATAAGGAACACGTTCCTATGTCATTAGACCAGATTGAGACCGGAAAGACCGTGCGTATCGATCATATCGAGGCCGGGCACGGGCTGAAAAATCGTCTGGCGGCGATGGGGCTTCTGGCCGACCAGCCGATTCGTGTTATGCTTAATGACCACAGAGGACAGGTCATTATCGCGGTTAAAAACAGCCGTGTGGTGCTGGGCCGCGGGATGTCACATAAAATCTTTGTGCGGTAACAAATTTTTTTCGATTCAATGTTAGGCTTAGCTAACTTATGGCAAACTCAGAAAAGAAAATAACCATCGCCCTGGCCGGTAATCCCAACAGCGGGAAAACAACCCTGTTCAATGCCCTGACGGGGTCCCGTCAGCATGTGGCTAATTATCCGGGGGTGACGGTCGAGATTAAAAACGGGCTGTGTCGTTATCGGGACCAAAAAATCAAGGTGGTGGACCTGCCGGGAATATACAGCCTGACGGCGTATTCGCCGGAGGAACTGGTGTCGCGTCAGTTTATTCTCGAGCAGAAGCCCGATGTGGTGATTGATGTGATTGATTCGTCCAATCTGGAGCGAAATCTGTATCTGGCGGTACAATTGATGGAGATGAATGTGCCGCTGGTGCTGGCGTTTAACATGGCGGATGTGGCCAAGGCCCGGGGGCTGGAGTTTGATTTGAACCAGATGCAGCTTCTTCTGGATGTGCCGATTGTGTCCATTGTGGCCCGCAAGGAAGAGGGGACCGAGCAGCTGCTGGATGCGGCGCTGCGGGCGGCTATGGAAACCAAGACCCGCCGTGTGCAGGTGCCCTTTGGGCCGCAGGTGGAAAAGGAGCTGGAAAAATTAACACCGCTGGTCCATCCGGAGTTGGATTTTGCCAAACGGTTTGGGGCGCGATGGGTGGCTTTGAAGCTGCTGGAAGGCGATCCGCAGGTCCTGGCTTTGCCGCACAGTGCCGAACTGCTGACAACAGTGGAGCAATCCATCAAGGAACTGGAAAAACATTACCACGAAAGCCCGGATATTGTGATTGCCGACCGGCGGTATGGATTTATTTCCGGGGCGTGTCAGGAAACCGTCAGGACGACGGCACAATCCCGGCATGATATCAGCGACCATCTCGATGTGGTGATGACGCATTCGGTGTGGGGGCTGCCGATTTTTGCGGTATTGATGTATGTGGTGTTCTGGCTGACCTTTACGGCGGGAGAAATCCCGATGGGTTGGATGGAATCGCTGTTTGGCTGGCTGGGCGGGTGGATTTTGGCGCACTGGCCTGCGGGCTGGTCGGAGCATTTACGGTCGCTGGTGGTCGATGGGATTATCGGCGGTGTCGGCGGCGTGCTGATTTTCCTGCCGAATATTCTGCTGCTGTTTCTGGGAATTGCGTTTCTGGAAGACACCGGCTACATGGCCCGCGCGGCGTTTCTGATGGACCGTGTGATGCACAAAATCGGCCTGCACGGCAAGAGTTTCATCCCGATGCTGATTGGCTTCGGCTGTTCGGTGCCGGCGATTATGGCGACACGGATTCTGGAGAACCGGCGAACCCGCCTGACGACGATGATGGTGATACCGCTGTTTAGTTGCGGTGCGCGATTACCGATATATGCACTGATTATTCCGGCGTTTTTTGCCCCGGTCTGGCATGGCCCGATAATGTGGATGATGTATATTATCGGCGTGTTATTCGCAGTGCTTCTGGCGTTGCTGCTGCGTAATACGTTATTCAAAGGGGAGGCGATTCCATTCGTCATGGAACTGCCGCCGTACCGCATGCCAACGCTGCGAAGCCTGATGCTGCACATGTGGGACCGCGGCTGGCAGTATCTGCAGAAGGCCGGTACGGTGATTCTGGGAATTTCGATTTTGTTATGGGCGGCCAGTACCTATCCGAAGATAGGGGAAGACAAGCTGGCCGGTCTGGACGAGGTTGGGCAGCAATCGGCCCAGATGCAGTATTCGATTACCGGACGTGTAGGCCATTGGATTGAACCGGTTATACGACCGCTGGGCTTCGACTGGAAAATCGGAACGGCTCTGATTGGGGCCTTTGCGGCCAAGGAAGTGTTTGTCGCCCAGATGGGTATCGTTTATTCGGTCGGCGAAGCGGACGAGACATCCGAGGCTCTGCGGCAGCGTCTGCGGGCGGATTATACGCCGCTCAAAGGCCTGTGCATCATGCTGTTTTGCCTGTTAAGTTCGCCCTGTATGGCGACAGTGGCCGTGACGGCCCGGGAGGCGGGGAGCTGGAAATGGGCGGCCTTGCAGTATGTCGGCCTGACTGTGGTGGCCTATACGGTGACGCTGGTGGTGTATCAGACTGGAACCTTGCTAATCGGCGGCTAAGCGCCCGATACAACCGACTTTATCAAATAAAGGAAAGGATTGCAGCAGATGGGACGTTGGGTAGTGTTTGTACTGCTGTGCAGCAGTGTGATGGGTTTTGCGGCGGAAACGCCTGTTGCGGAAAACGAAGAACCTGCTTCGCTGCTGCCGGATACAGGACCATTTTCGTTTTCATTTGGTCTGACCCACATTTATCAGCAGAATATGCGCGGCGGCCTGAGCACCCATGACCGGCGCGGACGCTTTTCGGGCAGCTATGATATCGAAATGACGACGGACCTGAAGCGGCTGTTCGGGATTGACAATGCCGAGCTCTATACGCACGTGGAAGGCTTCTGGAACAAGACCGAAGGCATTGATTCGGTCTCGACCGGCAGTGCTTTCGGCGTCAACGGCGATGCCATGCCGCGGGACGCTGCGGTGGTGACGGAGCTGTGGTATCAGCATTATTTCTTCGACGGCGACTTCATTGTCCGCCTAGGCAAGATGGATTTAAGCGGCGGATTTGAATGCAGCGGTTGCCCGGTATCTTTTGACTGCAATCGCTACGCCAACGACGAGACGGGTCAGTTTCTCAACAGTGCCCTGGTCAACAACCCGACCATCCCGTTCCCGGATTATACGCTGGGGCTTGCCATGCACTATGCCCCGGCCGGTGCCGGATGGTATATCACGGCCGCGGCCGCCGATTCGCAGGGCGACCACCGCGAAACGGGATTCCGCACGGCCTTTCACGATGAGGATTATTATGTCTATATGGCCGAAACGGGCATTACGCCCAGTTTTGGACAGTTGAAGGGCACCTATTCGGTGGGTGTCTGGCACATGCCGGAACCGACGGATGTGGATGGCGACGGCTTTTCGTCCCGCAACAATACCGGCATGTATCTGAGCTTTGACCAGATGCTGAGTAAAGAAAACGAGGATGACAACGATTCGCAGGGGCTGGGCACCTTTTTCCGCTTTGGCTATGCTCCCTCCAATCATAATGAGATGACGCAGTTTTACAGCACCGGCCTGAGCTATCAGGGTCTGTTTGACGGACGCGATGACGATGTGCTGGCCTTCGGTGTGGCACGGGGTTACTTCAGTGAGGCCGCTGGGGCGACCTATACGGAAGATTCCGAAACGGTCTTTGAGGCCTTCTATAATTTTGCGGTCAATTCCAGCCTGACCGTGACCCCGTCGATCCAGTATGTCGCCGATCCATCCTCCGCGGACAATGGACGCGACCTCAAGGATGCGGTGGTCTTTGGCCTGCGGATGCAGATGGTCTTCTAACAGTCCAGAACCCAGTCAAAAGAAAAGGCCGGATGTGATATTCCTCACACCCGGCCTTTTTTATTGCAGTCCGAGGGATTACGCCTGCACCACCTTGGAATGGGTTTTCTTGACGGCCTTGTGAATGCTCTTGAGGACGTAATTTTCCGCCACGGCCTCCCAGCCCATGTGCTTGGCGATTTCATAGCCGCTGCGGAGCAGTCGATAGGATTCATCGTCGTTGTGCGGCAGACGAGCACAGATTTCCAACGCGATTTTCTGGCTGATTTTGCGTTCGATCTTGTTGCGGTACTCGCGGTCGATCTTGAGCAGGTGTTCGATTTCCAGGCCCGAATCCCCGTTGAGTTCGGTATAGTCGGCGAAGATGACGTTGGGGACGTCCTTGCCGCCGGTGACGGCCTTGACAAATCCCGCACAGCCGCAGATGGACGTCACGATGCACAGCCCGCCAAAGCACAGCGGTTCAAGCTGGGCGATGCCGAACGGTTCATAGATACTCTGTCCGAATTCCGCATCGGATCCTCTGCGGATGTCCATGAATTCCATATCATAAGGCATTCGGTGGCCGCAGCACTGGCGGGAGAAGCCGAACTGATTGATGAAGATGGCCTTGATGGCCCGGCTTCTGGCGTTGAATTCCTGAACGCCGGCATAATAGGCCGCCTCGCCGCCGGACAAATCCGGCATGCCTTCGCGGTGGGCCACCGGCCAGTTATATGCCGCTTCCATATCATAAATATCGCGGTCGCGCCGGCGGTGGGTTTCGGTGCTGAGCACCAGCAGCACGCCGGTCTTGCCCTGGGCCAGAAATTCCCTGTCCATGTGTTCCAGCACCCGCAGGTCGCGCCACAGTCCCTTGCTCAGCACCAGCCGGGTCACGTGGCTGAACACAAAATCCGGCCGCCAGCCCAGCAGGTTCTGGCAGTAATCTTTTAATTTGTCGCGGGACTGCTTCTTTTCGGCCAGCGTAATTTCATACGCGGGAATGCCGTTGTACGTCAGATCGATGTCGGCCAGTTCGAACTCCGGGGCCAGAAATTTCAGTTCATCGACCACGCAGTCCCCGACAGCCAGGAT
>CAZVYY010000005.1:96475-137208 GCA_964630775.1 uncultured Pirellulales bacterium
CGCAGAATCGGGCGGCATCCACGAGGGCATACTTGAAGTAGCTGGTCTGATCGCCGAAGACATCATTGACAAATAAATCCTGCTGATGGGCTTTGCGAAGGACGTTATAAAACATCGTGTCGTGTCCCGGATGGCCTTCGACAATGCGGCGCATCGGGGCGACTTCATGGGCATAGAAGACGGTTTTGAAATCGAACGGATCGAGCTTGGCCGCCAGCGCCGTGGGCATCCCCATAAACTCATGGGAGACAATCACGGTATTGCTGTCTTTTTCGGCGGCGCCGATGGCTTTGAGGGCGGCAATCGCCGGCATCGCCAGACGCACATACTGTTCAAATTCCCAGAAATTTTCGAAGGCGTTGCTCTTGATGCCGTATTCAAAAAACAGCGACGCCTTGAATTCATTCAAAGGCCCCTGTTCCATGCGGGTAATATCGATGAGAATAATTTCCGGCGAGCTTTTAATCTGCGTCAGCGGGTCCAGGAACGTGCGCCGTCCATAAACGATGCCGATATTATACTTGCTCTCGATTCTGCGGAAACTGGATACATAACTGGTTTTGACATACCCGTCGATAGAGGAATAAAGAACCTCTCCGCCGGGACCCAGACGCGAGGAGACGTCACCTTCGGTGGAGAAGAGGGGACTGACTAAAATATTGCGAGCGGTGGCATCCAGATAAGCCTTGCTGGTGAACAATCCATCCAGCACGGCACCAATGCCTCCGATTTTTCCAACTGCCTCATGCGTTACGTGAACTACTGTCGGTTTCTGCATCATTGCGATAACCTCGTCTAAGCCAAAGTCACTTCATTTCATTTAGAATCACTAAAAGACCCGTAAAATCCCGAATCCATGTCTATCGTCACGGATTGAGGCCCATTGCCGTTTAAAATATAATGAATAATCGGCAATCGTGGCGGCTTTTATCAGGAATTTTACGGAGATTTTTTGTGCTTTGTTTTCTGTAAAAATAAAACATATTTTATCGGCCTCAGCTCACATCCGATAATTCTCATTACTACTAAAACAGATATTATAAGAACGTAAAATCTTTTTTATGCGGCCCCCTGCGAAGAACAATCATAGCCTGTTGGCTCAGACGTTCAGGCATAGTCGTGATATCCCTTAGCTTGGAGCGCAGTGATTCTCAAATACGGTCGTCTTATGGCTGAAATTGCGGCAGCAGGGTGACGCAGCCCCGTGACTACGCGCAGCACAAAACGACCTACTGCACCACCGGGAATTCGGTAATCCGCAGCGTCGAGCAGCCGTAGGGTATCAGGGTGATGTCCTGGGCCGGCTTGCCTCGCAGATGTGACTGCGGCAGGCTGTGCGGCAACGGCCCGGCCATCTCGTTATACAATTGCCACTCCGGCACCATCTTGCCCCGCGTTTTCAGCTCAATCGGGGCATTTTCCAGATTCCACGGGTAGTTGCTGACTTTTTCTTTTTTCTGAACCACAAAGCCCTTTGCGGGATTATTAACCACCTCATCAAGTAAGCCATAATTCCACGGGCTTTTCGGATAGACTTCATAGTATTCCCCGAAATGGTCCCGCCCCTCAACGAATTTCCACTCCTCCTCGATTTTCAGCACATACACCAGCGGCCCCCGCTCCACTGCGACGGAGTTTTCCACCCACCGGCTGGTCCCCACCTCCATCGGCAATTCCAGCTCGACAGTATCTTCATTCTTCCATTCCCGGCGGATTTTGGCTATCTGTCCGGCCGCGACCTTCCCCCAGACTTCCTGATTAATCAGAACCTTCGCATCCCGGCACCAGGCCGGCACACGCAGATGCAGCGGGAATGTCACTTTGTCTTTTGCATACACCGTAAACCGGATACTCTCTTCAAACGGATAATCCGTCTGTTCGACGATACGAACCGGGACCCCCTTGGCCACTTTTGCATTCACTTCACAGGCCCCATAGACCAGCGCCGCCAGCCCGCCATCGGCTGTACCGTACCACAGATTCTGCACGAATTTGGGCCAGCCCTGGTGCATATTGCAGGTACAGCACGGATACCCCGTCAGCAGCCCGAAGCACGAATCCGTCCCGCCATGACTTTCATCCTCATAAAAATTCCGCTTGCCCCGCGACACCTTGACCTGATTGGCGGATTGAAAATACTGGCGATACTTGAAATCATCCGTGGCCTGCGTCGGCAGCGCGTTGAAGGCAATCTTTTCCAGATGGTCAGCCAGTTGCGTATCCCCGGTAATCGTCAGCATGCTTTCCAGCGAAAACATCATTTCCACGACCGAACAGAACTCAATGCCCTGTGTCGGATTATTGCCGTGCATCGGCTCATCGCCGCCATACATCCCCTGCGGCTGGCCGTGAAACAGCCGGATATCCCGCAAGGCATTCCGGGCCGCAGTCAGATATTTCTCCTCCGGATGCTGCTGATAATAAATCACCGGCGTCTTGAGTCCCTGTGCCAGATTCACACAATGAAAGCTCTGCAACTGCCCCACATGCATCCGGGCAATCAATTCCCGGTTGAACGGATACCGGTTGCCGATGGTATTGGGATAGATATGGGCCAGGTTATCCTGCGGATTGTCATAAGGATTCAGGAAAATCTCCGTATAGGGAAAGGTCTGCTGATAAATCAGCTCCGCCAATTCCAGCAAAAACGCATCGCCGGTCTTGTTGTACAGCCAATAGATCACCATCAAATTATCCGCCCCGCGCCGGTTGGCCCAGAACGACCAGTGATCCAGATGATACTCCGGCAACTGTTTAAGCTGATACCGGAAATATTTTGTCAGGACCGCAATCACCCGCTCATCCTGTGTGGCCTCGCAATACTGCTGCAGGATTTTAAGCATCACCATTCGCGGCCACCAGTCCTCGCGCGGTTCCTTCTGAATGCCCGGCTCATCTTTGGGCCGTTCCTTAAATCGCTGGGGGCCAAGATACCCATCGTCCCGCTGATGGGTCAGCGTCCACTCCACCCACGGTTTGACTTTTTCAATCAGGGCCGGGTCGTTCAGGATATACGCCAGCGGCAAGAGGCCATCGACCCAATACAGGCCCCGCTCCCAACTGTCGCCATCGCCGCCCAGCCAGCCGTTCCGCGGTCCGATGACCTGACTATACCGGGTATCCAGATTTCCCGTCAGTCCCGACTGCATCCGGCCCAACTGCTCTTTGAGCCACCCTTCCGGCCGGATCGCCCCCACCGGCAGCGGCACATAGGGATTGACCCGCAACGGCGGCCGGTTATTCATATAATTGGCCGCCGAAGCTGTCGCCGGTTCCGCCCCGGCAAACCCGGCAGCCGTGCAAATACTCATCACCCCCACAACCGTAACCATCCATCGCCTCGTATTCTGTTTCATATCTTCACTTTCTGAAGAATTGGTAAAGAAAACACTACATAATCATAACACCATCGACGGATAATATTAACCTCTCTCTTCTTAAAAATTGTCTTTTGAATTGATCATGAAGCATTATCGCCTGTAATCGTCCTTGTCCAACCCGCAGGGTTTAATCCGAATAGCTCTGGGGAATCGCAGCGAAACCCGGAGAAAACCGCCCACAACCACCCGCCCCAACCCCGAATGGGACCACGAATTCATCCTGGTGTTCGAAGGACTGTGCTAAAACCACAAAAAACAGGAAATTATATTGACTTTCCTTGAGAATATAGATAAACTTGGGAAATAGATAATATCCCTTTTTGAAATCCACCTTGATTTTACAGCAAGAGTTCAGTTTGGTTTTTAAGCGTCCCAGTGAGCAGAATGTCTAAGGGCATGTTTGTTTCGGACGGACGGCAAAAGCCATCGTAAGGGGTGTTGTCTGTAGTTAATCATGCGGCACATCTTTTTTAAGGAAGGTTCACGGTACACCGCAGATGTACCGGAATTAGGAGTCTGGCGGGTATGATGCAAGACAGACCTAATCGACAAGGCTTCGGGGGAATCATATCCATTATCTGCGCATATTTCCATAGTCCTCTTTTTGCGACTTTTCGGGTCTTTTCTCTCGGGATGTTATTTGTGATTTATCTAAACCAAGTCTGCAAGCAATCCATTTGTACCCCGTTGAATTGCATCCTGCGCGATGGGTATCGTCTGGCCGGCCGGCTGAATCCGTCGGCGGCATTTCCATCGATCAGCAATCGAATCATTCATTCATAACCCAGGAGGATCGTGCTTATGAAAAACAGAGTACAGTACGCAGGTTTCGGATAAACCTGCGATGGAGGCAAGGTGGACATGACCCGTTTCTGCAAGCAAATAGCTTAGATATTGAATGGAGGATTGAACATGAAGAAATGGTTGTATGTAATGATGTTATGTCTGGGATTAGTCTGGACCGTTCATGCCGATACCGGCCAAATCCTGTATGAATGGTGGCATAATACCGTAACCCAGCCGCCCGGGAATCTGAATGACCTGCAGGCAATCTATAATTGGACCGCCGGTCAAACTCGAAACATACAGTTTCTGACGAGCTTCCAGACTCCTGATGAGCCGCGGGATTACTGGGTGGGGCAGATGACCGGGTGGTTAATTGCTCCAATGACAGGCGAGTACACCTTCCGGATTGCTGCCGACGATCAATGCCGTGTCTGGCTCAGTCCCGACGGCAATCCCGCCAACAAGACCCTGATATGCTTCCACGATGACTGGACCAACTACACCGAATGGACTAAATATGCGACCCAGAAATCCGCACCGATATTTCTGACCCAAGGAAAACTCTACTGGATTGAAGGTCTCTGGCGTGATGGAACCGGAGGGGGGTTCCTGCGAGTGGCCTGGGAAGGGCCTGAGCCGATAGGCAAGGCCGCCACACTGGCCAATCTGGAAAACATGATTATTCCCAACTCGTGCATGCTGTATTTGAATAGTATGACGGAATCCGCAATCGGCGTGGAAAATCCCGCCCCGGCCCGCGGCGAGTCGAATGTCGGAGTGGGTGTCCAGACGTTAAGCTGGGATCCCGTCGGAACAGGGATTACGCAGTATAAAGTGTATTTGAGTACAGACCCCAATTTGCAGGAAGAGGATTTACTGGGAACCGTAACCGAACCCCAGATTAATTCACCGGCCCTGGCTGCGGATCAGATTTATTACTGGCGTGTGGATGCCTCAGCCGGCGACCCCAATACCGCGGTTGGCGATACCTGGTGGTTTTATACTGAAGTCTGGGCTCCGGCAATTACCAAGCAGCCCCAGGATTTGAATCTCGGATTCGACTGTGAAGGGACTTTTACGATCACCGCAGAACCGACCAAGCCGGGTTTTGGCGGAACGATTACCTATGCATGGTACAAGGTCGTGGGTCAGCGGGATTCCAAACTCCTTAACGGACAGACCAATGACTCTCTGGTCGGAACAGGCACCAGCTATACCACCGGTGTAGAAGGGGATTACTACTGTGTTGTCAGCAACGACTCGGGTTCGGTTGAATCCAATCTGGTCAAGCTGCGTGTCGGTGCCTATCTGATGCAGAGCCAGGATATTGGCTTGCCTTCTGCCGCCGGCAGTGCTTCGATTGCCGACAATGGGGTGATTACCGTGACCGGAAATGGAGCCGATATATGGGGGCCTGCCGACCAGTTCCATTTTGCCTATCGTGAATTCTATGGGGATATTGATCTGCGAGTCAAAGTCCTCAGCATGTCCGGCGGTTCGAATGAATGGCGGAAGTTCGGGGTCATGATTCGGGATCAACTGACACCGGCCAGTATTCATGCCACCATGGCCGCCACCGCAACACAGGGGCCTGCCTGGCAGGGACGTTTCACCACCGATGCCGATGACAATGGCAACCAGAATCTCGGGGATCCCGACTGGAATAACAATACCCCGTATTGGGTCAGGCTGACCCGCGATGCGGCAACCAATGAATTTCAGGGGTATTGGTCTTATGATGGAATAAACTGGACTCTGATGGCCGGCAATAATGAAATTGACAGTCCGCAGGTCTTTGCGATGTCCGATCCGGTTTATATTGGTCTTGCCGTGACGGCTCACGATGCCGGGGTGCTGACGACAGCCACGTTCTCGGATGCCACGGTCAATGGCAAGCCGCTGTTTGAGGCCCCCTGGACTCCGGATAAGGTTGTCTTCAGTCCCATCGACAGCAATGGGTGGCTGGTTTATAACGCAAGCCAGATTACCCTGACCTGGGACAAGGCTCCGTATGCCCCCTGTGACGCCACGTATGATGTTTACATGTCACAGGACCGCAGCCAGGTGGAAAATCCCCAAAGCGGATTGCAGCCGGTTGCCTCCAATATTACCGGCCTGACGGCTACAATCACCAATGCAGGCATCCTGAATCTGGCACATGACCAGACGTGGTACTATCGAATCGCAGCCACTTCCGCGGCCGGCAACGGAACCCAGGATGGATTTGTTTTTGCGATTAATACGGTCAAAGCTGTGCCGGAAATCAGCACGCAGCCCCAGCGGCTTACCGTGGTCGATATCCCGGCCTCTGTGACGCTCAACTGTGTTGCAACAACCCTCAATGACGATACCGTGGTCCTCCAGTCCTATGTCTGGAAACGGGTCATCGGAACAAAAGACACCGACCTGAACGGGGATGACCAGGTGGTCTATACCGGCAGCAGTCCGGTCGAAATTAACCGCAATGGCAAACGGTGGTATGACTGTTCAGTGACGCTGTCGATCAGTGATATCGCCCATGAAGGCAAGTATTACTGTGTTCCCGTGAATTCGTCGGGAATTGCCATCTCGGATAATGCTTCTATCATGACCAAACGTCAGGTCCTGTATTATTCGTTCGATGAAATAACCGGCAATACAGTGCCGGATCTGTCGGACAGCGGTTTCGACGGGACCCTCGTTTCCTCCGGCAGTGCGAATGCCCAGGCCTCCTATGGCGGTCTCCAGCAGGGTATTGCCGGCAAAGCCATCTATCTGACGGGACTTGGCGATCCCAATGCCGCGTGTGTCAACAGCGGTGCCACGGCGTATGACCTCGGTATCGAAGGGGCTATTCCCAAAACCTTCAGTCTATGGGTCAAGAATCAGGCCGGGGATGACGGCGGAGTCTTCTCGATTGGAACCTATGGCAAAGCCGAACAGGTCGTGGGGCTTCGTACTGTTGTCGGAACCGGCAATGTCTGGATGATCGATGCCTGGGGAAATGGAAACCGTACCTTTACCGTGACCCCCAGTTTTATGACCTGGACGCATATCGCGCTGACCTATGACGGGCAGCGGGTCAAGATTTTCGTCAACGGACAGAAGATCGACGACTATGCTCTGACGTTCAATCTCCAGAATGAACAGCCCTTTGTGGTGGGAGTCTGGGCGCGTACCGGATACGGTCCGGGCATCTCTCCGGTCTTTACAGGCTGGGTCGATGAAGTTCGTGTGTTCAACTATGCCCTGTCTCCGTCTGCTGTGGCGGATTTGTATGTCAGTCTTGCCGGCGGCAGTGTTTGTGCCGAGATACCGACGTATGATTTCACAGACGATTGCGTCGTGAATCTGGAAGACTTTGCAGTCTTTGCCGCGGCCTGGATGAACAGCTCCCTGGTGACACCATGACGTGCAGCACAGGGATAAGAGATGATGACGATAAACAATATCAGTTGAACGGAGGACTTTACAATGAAGAAGTTATTAGTCGTTCTTTTGATTGCATGGATCGCCGGACTTGTTCCGACATGGGCACAAAGCCCTGTGCGAGTCCAGGTCTGGAATGAAGCGAAAGGCCCGGGCCAGGGCGATGCGTATTATCTGGGATTGCGAAATCCGGTCCAGACTTTTTATCTGGACGATATCGGCCTGGGGTCCCGTGAAGATACAGACACTTTCACGGTGCGTGAAACGGCTTTTATTTACATTAAAAAGGCCGGAACATACACTTTTTCTACCACATCCGATGACGGCAGCATGCTGTGGATCGGAGACTGGTGGGTTCCGCTGGGTGAAACCCTCGATCCGGACTTGCTGTTTGTCAAACAGGGTTTTCTCAAGAGTCTGCCGCTGACGCGGGTTGTCTTGAATGATGCCTGGCAGGGGGATACAACCGTCAGCGGTACCATTAATTTACGGGCGGGCGTCTATGGCCTGATGGTCTGTATGTATGAAGGCTCCGGCGGAGAAACCCTGCTGGCGTCCTATTCCGGACCGGATACCAACGGCTGGACTATGCGAATGGCCGCAAATACGGCGTTTGACCTTGCGATTCCTTCCAATAATCTGGTCAAATATGAAATCTGGAATCTGTCGACAGCAGCAGGTTCCGAAGGTCTTCTGGCGCCCCCCTATAAAAACAATACGGTGCTTCCTGACATTTCACTGGTCCGTTCCACCGAAGGGATAGCGGATTATATTGGAATGACCAGCAGCTTCAATGTGTCGTTCCTTCTGGGACGGGATTACTTTTTAGCCTATGAAATGGGAATTTATCCGGCTTCGGAGGCGATGGCCCTCGGCCTGGGTGTCAGTTCCGATGACGGCAGTCTCCTGTGGACAGGCAAATGGTGGGAACAAGGGGCTCCATTGACTCGGATTGCGGATAACCAGGGGCTTCACGGGATGCAGTATCGCGCCGGTCAGATTGATGTCAATGCCGGACTAATCGGTATCGTTGCCATGCAGTACGAACACAGCGGCGATGAAGGTCTGGAAGTGTCCTATTGGACACCGGAGATTTCGCGTACGGTCTTGAAAGAAGGGCTTCTGGTGGCTCCGTATGATGCCAGCCGGCCCTATCCGGCCAACGGCCAGGCCAATGTGCCGCTGGAAGCGACATTGACCTGGACGGCTCCGGTACTGAATCCGTCGGCTCAAATGAAAGCGTATTTCGGGCCGTATGCAGGGACGTTGACGGAACAAGCGATTACCCAAAACAGTTTTAAGCCAACACTGGAAATGGACAAAGCCTATCAATGGCGTGTCGATGTGCTCGAACCCAATAATCAGCCCGGCGGAGTTCCAACCGTCCGTACCGGGGCGGTCTGGGCGTTCAGTACCGTCACATCCGACATTACCATTGTTCAGCAGCCAATCGATCACATTGTGCCTCTGGGGACTGCCGGTCAGCTTACGGTGGTCGCCGAAAGCGCCTTGCCGCTGCAGTATAGCTGGAAAAAAGACGGCCAGTATCTCGGCGTTGGCGGCAGTGTTCTCGCGACGCCCGGCCTTCAGCCCGTCAATAACGGCCTGTATTCCTGTGAGATTACCAACGGCGTCAAAACCGTGGAAACCCGGGCCGCTCGGGTTGCCGTGAAACAATTGATGGCCTATTATCCTCTGGATGGCGACCTCAATGACCATGCTAACGAACTGGACCCGTCGGCATCGGGGGATAAAGATGGTGTCTATATGGTCAACGACCCCAATATACTGGATGCCGTGACGCCGAATATGACCGTGCAGTATATTCCCGGCAAGAGCGGGCTGGGGCAGGCCGTGTTGTTCAATGGCGTGGACCAGTTCGTGTCCCTGGGGACCTGGGACCCCTCACAGGTAACCAATCAATTGACGGTTGCGTTGTGGGCCCGCTGGAATGGCCATGTGGACAACCTCTGGCAGGGTCTGATCGGCAAACGCAATTCATGGAGCGGTACCAATATGCGGTGGCAGATTGAACTGGATCTGGGAACTGCGGACTTGCTCCGGAATCTGCGTGCCGCCGACCAGCCGGATTCATGGCAGGGGCCTCGGATTCCAGAGAAAACAACGCTGGTTTCCCGGGGCGGGTATGTCGAGTTCAGTTCTGAAAACCCCAGCACCAGCTACAATGAACGTGCCTATCGTGCCTTTGATGGCGCCACCGGCAGCAAATGGCTGGCCTTCCAGAATACCGGGTGGCTGACCTATATCTTCCCGGAAGACCGGGCCTATGTGATCACCTCGTATCAAATCACCTCGGCCAATGATGCCCCGGAACGCGATCCGGATAACTGGACACTGGAAGGGTCCAATGACGGCCTGACCTGGGCGGTCATTGATACCCAGGCCGGAAAAGCCACTTCCTGGACGGCGCGCAATCAGACCGTAACGTTTAATCTGCCGGCCAATGCGACCGCGTATAAGAGGATCAAGCTGAACGTCTCAAAGATTCGTACACCCTCGGTCAATATCATTCAGATTGCCGAACTGGCACTGTTTGCCAATACGGCCCTGACAGCCGATGAAACCTGGGTCCATATCGCATCGACCTTTGATGGAACGAATGCAACCCTGTTTATCAATGGTCGGGCGGTAATTACCAAGCCGTCCGCTCTGGGTCCCAAGACGGATGCCAATCTGCTTTTTGGTGCCGATGAGCTAAATCCAACCGGCGGTTCGGCGGTCAGCAGCAAGCCCTGGGGCGGCAATTTCTTCAACGGGGCACTGGATGACATTCGCCTGTATAATTACGGCATGACCGCCAGTGAAGTCCTGGCCCTCTATAAACAAACCGTGCCGGGCGGCGATGTGTGTCTGCCGGGGACACAGCCTGAGTATGATTTTGACCAGGATTGCACCGTGGATGTTGACGATCTGTTAATGTTCATGAAGGATTGGTTGGCCGACAATTCGGCTGGGCTGTAACAGGTTTTAAGATAAATCCTGAAACGGCCAAAACAACACAAAACAGGGGCCTGTGCTGTTCATCGGCACAGGCCCTTTCATGTTCTTCGGGGAGCGACATGTATCAGGTGCTGTCTTAAATTTTCAGGGACGCGTTTAGTCGCTGCCGGGTATCCAGCGCCGCACCCGGATCGTTCTGTTCTTTCATCCAGCGATCCAATTCGGCGGACAATCGCTTTTTAATGTCCGCATATTTTTCATCCGCCGTCAGATTATTCAGCTCGTACGGATCCTGCTGACTGTCATAAAGCTCCTCCGCAGGCCGCTTCATATATTGCGTTACAAGGTTATTGGCCCGTTCATGCTGGCTGGCTGCCTCCATCCAGGTATTCCAGTAATGCGTATGTTTGGTGCCGTTGATTCCCATCACATATTTCTGGATGTGCAGATTGTCCGGCAGTAACGTGTCGATTTCGCTACAAATCCATGACAACAAAAATGACTAATAACTCCAGAAAGAGTTAGCTGTACGATTGTAAGCGATTGTTATAAATAGAGTTATGAGGTATTCAAATATTGCAACCGTTGTTTAATAGCCGTCGCGGAATACTCGTACCCCTTAAGCGTAATAACACCGAGGATGGATAATTTTAACCTTCTTCTTTTTGTAACTTCTTTTTTGAATTGCAATTGAAAAGGAATCAAAAACCAAATATCCAACTTCTATCGTGACGGAAAAATTGATGCACATTCAGCAGTCCTCTCGAAATGAACCTGCCGATAAAACAAAAAAAGCCTCATAAGTTCATCACTTATAAGGCCTTATCATTACTGGGTGAGTTGGGATTCGAACCCAAGACCTACGCATTAAAAGTGCGTTGCTCTACCTGCTGAGCTACTCACCCAGGCGTATTTCGCCTGTCGGCAGCAAGATTCCTGCCGAAAAGACCACAAAACATACCATCCGGGTGTTGTTTTATCAACAAAAAAAGCTCAAAAATTATAGCTCCATGTGTGAAATAAGGCAGGATAGAATTTTACCTGGCTTGCCGGGCTTTTTCCCAGTTTTCTTCGGCTTCAGGTCTGCGGATATAAAGCGGAACCAGAGTATCCGGGGCGTCAAACTGTTCCTGTTTTGCTTGCAGTCGGGCTACATGCCAGACCGACACAGCGTTGGCCGGCCAGCAGGATTTGTCCAGAATCACAGTGTTTGGATGCTCGAAGTGCTTGTGATAATACACCAGACCCTCGCCGAGCAGGGCTGTTTTGGGTTGGCACTCACAATAGTCCGATAAAAAAGCTGCTGGTGTTATCAGTAAATCCTCGGTCATGCGATGGAGGCCGGTGTCATTTTTATTGAAGACGGCGATGTAGAAATACCCCTTTTTTGCATCGAGAATAGTTGCAATCCGCCGGATATCGGAGTTTGTGTTATCCATATAATATAGTGCATTGTGTGCCAGTGCATCCAATGTGTTCACCGCAACAATCTTAGCGCCCATGGAAAAGGCCGCCATCTTGGCGAAGGTAACTGCGATGCGTATGCCGGTAAAGCTGCCGGGGCCTTTGGGGAGATAGATATGCTGAATATCCTTAGTAGATAAACCATGTCTTGATAAAAGACTTTGGATGGCCGGTAAAAGCTCCGAACTATGCTTTTGGAAGCCCGACAATGTGGCGTGGTCGAGGATAGCATCCTCACAGGCAATTGCCGCTGAGCCTGTCCTGCCGCTGGTTTCAATGGCGATGCTGACGTTTGGCCGGAAGGAGGGATCAGGCGAATCAGTATTGATAGCTCGATTTGTCAATTTTTTATAGTCCTATAAGCATAAATTAACAGCGAGGCGGAATATACAAATGAACCGCAGAAAAAACAAGCGAATTATCAAGGGTAAACCCGGATTTTTTCACTTGCAATAATCTCATCATGGTTATACACTTACGAATCGATTGTTATATGGGACATAGCGTCTCCATAATTTCGGTCGGCAGGATTTGTCAGGAATAATTGAACTAATAATTCAGATTTTCTGGAGGTTTTTCTGGTGAGTACGCAATCATTTATTTGGGTACGTCGAGCCGGTACACTCGCACTTCTATTTGCCGTATTGGCGTTTGTCTGGACTACAGGCACCATTCGGGCGGCGGATACCCCGGCCTCTGAGCAGGAAGCCAAGCAGCAAAAGGCCGACAGCTCACTGAAAGTCGTGGAAGAATGGATTAAGCGGGGCATGTACACCAAGGCACAAGGCGATCTGGCAGAGGTGGAACAGGCCTACGGCTCCTTTTTGACCGATACCCAGAAGCAGAAAGCCAAATCACTTGCCGGGCAGATTCAAACCGCTTTGGCCGAACGCGAAAAGATTGTCACCCTCAGAAAGCAAATTGACCAGTTTATTGCGGGTGGGAATTATACCGAGGCCAAGAAACTTCTGCTGCAGATTCAGGCCAGTCCCTATGTCAATGAAATGGAAAAAAGTGTGATTACCGCCGACCTGGACAAGGTCAATGCGTCTTTAAGTCAGCAGGCTCAGCCGGCCGAACCTGCCCAGAAGCCGGCAGCCGAACCAGTTGAGGTTACGGAAGTTCCTGCTGTTGTGGAAGTGGTCGAAGTCAAAGCCGAACAGCCTGCTGTGGAAGTCGTAGAGGTCAAGGTCGAGGAAGCGACCCCGGTTCAGGCCGAGGCGGTGGAGGTTACGGTTGAACAGCCGGCTGCGGTTCAACCTGAAGTGGTTGCAGTCCCCGTTGCGACCGAAGTGACGAAAGTAACTGCGGCTCAGCCGGCCCAGCCCGTAACGCCCGCCCAGCAGAATTCCTATCTGCGGGAAGTGATTCGCAAGCAGGAAGTCCAGCGGAGCTATACGCGGGCTATGGTTGCCGATGCCCTGAACAAGGCGGACCAGGCAAAAGCCAAACAGGACTTCACCGCCGCCAGAACCGCTTTGCGGAATGCATTCTCGACACTGGAAAACAACCGTCTGCTGCTGGGTGATGAATATGGCGACCTCAAGAAAAAGCTGACCGAAAAGGAAGAGATTGTTGCCTCGGAAGAAAAAACATTCAGCGAACAGCAGGCCAAAATCAAGCAGGAGCAGGCCGACCAGATAACGACAAAAATTCGTCAGGACCTCGATGTTCAGCGTGCCAAGGCCGTCGGTGATTATATGGAACGGGCCCTTGCTTTTGAGGCGGAGGAACGCTACGAGGAAGCCCTGGGGCAACTGGAGCAGCTTCTGGCGGTTGACCCCCATAATCGGGAGGCCCTGATTAAGCGAAAGACGCTGGAAAATACCATCCGCTGGGTCGAACAGCTTCGCATTAAGCATGAAGCTGAAAAAGAAGAGATGCAGTTGATTCTGGAAACCAGCGGAAAATCCACGCCTTTCTCCAAAGAAATCAATTACCCCCGCAACTGGAAAGAAATCTCCAAACGCCGCGAACAAATGCTTCAGGAACAGATGAGTCCGGCCGACGTTGCCGTCAATAAACTGCTGGATCAGCCGGTGAACCTGTCGGCCCTGACGCCAGAAACCACCTTCGAAGAAGCAATTAATATTCTGCGGGATTCGGTCCAGCCTCAGTTGTCGATTGCCGTGATGTGGAAAGATATCACGGAGAACGCTTTTATTGATAAAGATACCCCAATCACATTAAGCGGTGAAGGCCTGGTGTCGGTTCCGCTGCGGGTCGGGCTGGAACGCGTCCTTCAGGCGGTCAGTGCCGGCGGCATGGCCGAACTGGGTTATGTGGTTCAGTATGGTATTGTGACGATTGCCACAGTGGATTATCTGCCCAAGCCCTTTACCAACGTAGTGTATGATGTTGCGGAATTACTGAGTCCGCCGGCGGATTTTGATGAATACAACGGCGGTATTCAGGGTGTTGGTCAAAGCAACAACATCATGGGGCAAAACCAGGGCAATCAGGCTGGACAGCAGGGCGGCCAGGGCGGTTCCAGCGGCGGACAGAACCGTGGCAACCGTCGCAGCAGCGGCAGCAGCAGCCAGTATCTGGGTAGCTGGCGTTCCCGTGAAATGGGCGATCAGTTGATTGATACCATTTTGCAGACCATCGATCCGGATAGCTGGTATGACAACGGCGGTGATGCTCGTATTGAGCAGTTCATGGGGACCAAGCTGATTGTCTGGCAGACTCCGGAAAATCACGAAAAGATTCGTAAATTCCTCGATGAAATGCGAAAACAGCTTGGGCAGCAGGTTGCCATTGAAGCGCGTTTCCTGCTGGTCGATGAGCATTTCCTCGAAGATATCGGCCTGGATGTCCAGATTAACCGGTTGAAAGTCGGCGGCAAGTGGAATAGCGATGCCGGCGAAGGAGTTCTGATGTTCACTCAGAATTCGTATAACGCGGCGGCGTCTCAGCCGACTGCTGTCGGCGGCACCCTGGGCGGAGCAACCCCTTCGCTGACTTCCGGATTTGCCTATGTCCTGGATGATTTACAGGTGGATTTCCTGCTGCGTGCCACGCAGATGCACAGTAATTCCCGCCAGTTAACCGCTCCCAAGGCCATGGTGCTCAGCGGCGAATCCGCCACCCTGCAGGTCACCACGGTACGCCGGCTTCGCACGGATGCAACGCTGGGTACGGAAACGATTACGCCTGCGGAAGGCCAGCCGATTACGAATGCGTATATTGAAAACACGTATGAAGACTTCGATTCCGGTGTGCGTCTGTCGATTACCCCGACGATCACATCCGATATGAAATATGTGATTTTACGTATCACGACGTATACGCTGGACTTGACGGATAATAAGATTGAGCAGACGCTGGGCTTCAATCCCACCTCCGGCGAGGAAGTCAAGGTTGAGATTTCGTATCCGACCGAACAGGTCTCTTCCGTTCAGACTCGTGTCTCGATTCCGGATCGTGGTACAGTCTTTCTGGGCGGTCTGACATTAACCGCGCAGGCTGAACGGGAAGCCGGGGTTCCGATCCTGAGCAAGATTCCGATTATCTCCCGCTTCTTCTCAAACCGCAGCGAAGTCCAGGATAAACGTATCCTGCTGATTCTGGTCAAGCCGACCATCGTGCTCCAGAACGAAGCGGAAGAAGATGCCGTCGCCGCAATGGGCAGATAATCCAAAGCCGTATATTGTTAAAGCAATAAAAAAGGGACGCCGTTATAAGCGTCCCTTTTTTTGTGGGCACAGATGGATTTGCACAAGAAACAATCTCAGGCAAATCTCGCCTTGAGCTGTTCATATCCCATCCAGGCAATCAAATTGTCCAGCATGACCATAGCGGTATAATTTTCTGCGACCGGCCAGATCCGGCCGACAATCGTTGGATCACGTCGTGTGATGGCCGCCAGTTGGGTGTTTTCCAGCGTATATTTGTCGATGGTCCGCTGGGCCTTGTCGATGGTGGGAGTTGGTTTGACGGCCAGTCGAACGACAATATCCTGCCCGCTGGAAAGGCCCCCGGTGATGCCGCCGGCATGGTTGGTCAAAAAGTGCACCTGACCCCGGTCCGCCTGCATGGCATCGTTGGACTGGATTCCGGTCATGTCCTTGACGGCAAAGCCTGCTCCGACCTCTACGCCCTTGACGGCGCCGATGCCCAGCATCTGGCCGAGCTGGGCGTCCAGCTTGTCGAATACCGGTTCTCCCAGGCCGACCGGAACGCCTGTGACCACCACTTCGACAACGCCGCCGGAAGAGTCGCCGCTGCGGGTGATTTTATTGCATGCCTGCAGCATCGCCTCGGCGACGTCCAGGTCGGGACTGAGGATCACTTGATGAACGCCGTATGCGGCGCGGACTTCCTCGGCGGAAATCAACGGGGCCTTGGCCCGGATATCGTCTATCGCCTGCTCAATCTGGGCAAAGACCTTCATCTTTTCCAGAAACCGCATCTCCATCGTCACCAGGCCTTTGACATAAATCTCCTGATAGAACGGATCCAGGTCGCGGCGCATCTGCTTGTAGCGTTCGGTGTAATCAAAAATGGTCTTGTGATCCATATCCGGGCATCGGACGCCTGCGGCTTCACGGATATACGAAAACACATGGATGCCGAACTGCTTGAGTATCTTCTTGGCGACATAGCCTGCGGCGACAATCGTGGAGGTGTACCGTCCGCTGAAGATGCCTGCACCAATGGCATCGTCGCAGGGGCCGTATTTGCAGAAGGATGCCCATGACGCATGGCCGGGCCGCGGCGTGCGGTTGGTATCCTGGTATTGTTTGATGTGAATAAAATGCCGATCCAGATTGGGAATTAAAATCGTAATCGGAGTCCCATTGGTCAGGTTTTTATTGCCTGCGTTTTCAATGGTATCGGCCGCATTCAGCCCGGTATAAATCACCGGCAAGTCCGGCTCTTTGCGCGGACTGGATAATTCATCCGCCCCGGGTTTCCGCAGCAGCAAATCCCCGTACAATTCCTGTTCGGTCAGGCTCATCGCCGGGGGGGCGCCCTGAACCACGGCGGTCAGGCCTTCCTGATACGAGCCTCCCGACACCGAAACCTGAAAAAATCGTCCTGTATGACAACCAATCATTGCTGGCCTCCTGTGAATAAGGTTTCTATATAAAGAATCATCTTATACCAGAAATTGCGTTGCTTGGGAAGACCTGTTTGTCTTACATCCTGGAAATTTGTTCAAACAGGGCTTTGGCGGCTTCCTCCGGGCCGGCGGTTTCGAAGCCGTCGATGCCCAGCCGGGTTCGCATCTGGCCGACAAACAAGCCCTTTGCAAAAGCAGTCTGGAACAGGTCGTTGGCCAGTTTGTCGTGAAGCTCTTTATACTGGGGGGCGCCGAAAATATTGGCGTAATAATTATGAACCAGACCTGACGAGGTGGTTGTGCCCTTGCTCATGCTGGCACCATCCCGGAATATCTGGATGGCCTTTTGCGGAGAATCAAATCGCTCCAGAACCGGATGATCCTGGTCAACTTGCTCGTAATTGTTGGCGTATAAGACATAGTCCACCGCGTATCCGTGCAGTACCTCATCGAGGTTGGTGACCGGCAGGACCACGCGGGCATTGATTTTCTGGGGACTCATAATGATGGCCCGGTCAATTTGCTCAAAGGCATACCCGGCCTGAAGGTCATCCAGACGCACGAATGCACCGATTTCCGTGCCGTAGCCGCGGATAATGCCGTCGGCGGTGATTTCAAAGGATCCCATATCATCGGCGATGATGCGCAGTTCGCGGATAAAGTCTTTCCCGATATGTCGAAATGCCTCCAGCGATTCGGATTTGCCGGTCGCGGTATCGCCAATCAGAACGATATTGGCCGATTTGCCGTTTTTCAGGGTGATACGCACCATGGCGCCATGGTATGGCATCCGGCCTCTCTTCATCATCGCGATATTGTGAAGCGTCAGCACCATCTTTTTGAGATAACCGAAGTAGCCGTACTGAGGTTCGCAGGGAACCGCGGCCACCAGAAGATGATGCTGGTGGTCCTCGTGGAAGACCGTCGGCATCGTACCATACTGTTTCATAAATTCCGGATCGGTGCCGAATAAGTAAACCGCATCAGGGCCTTTGGCGATTTGCTCATCGGTCGCCAGTTCAAACAGGTTCGACAGCGCGCATCCCAGATCAATCATGCGCTGGTGGAAATAGACAAAAATGACCATCGGCCCGACCTGGGCGGGGTAGCAAATCCACTTGGCCGCATCCAGACTTAATCCGTCAATCGGATTTTTCTCCACTTTCTTGAATTCGCCGGTCCGTTTATTCATCGGGGGGTCGATAATCATCGGCGGTGCGATCCAAACCTGGCGGATGAAAGGAATCTGTTTCAACAGCGATGCATATTTGTCGGGCAGGGTGGTCGAACGCGGCACCGCAATCAGGCCAATGTCGCAGCCGGCTGAAACCTGGCGATAGATGCGGGGGTGATCACCGGTGATATTTTCACAGATGTCACGATAGGTGCCGCGAACAATATGCGTCAGGGTTTCAACCGTGACATTAAACGACCGATAGGGACGGCGTTCAAAACTGCTCTTGCCGGGTTCGGAATGCAGCACCATAAATCGGTCAAATGACCGCCAGAAGTCGTACAGTCCTTCGACAAAATCATGAAGTCGAAGGCGATTGGTTCTATCCAGTAAGGGTTTCAGTTCGGTTTGATTTTCCGCCAGGTCCGCCAGCGAAATATCAGCAAGCTGAATCAGCAGGGCGATAATCCTGGTTGAGCAATCGCTGCCGAACAAGTCCGAGAAGAGGGTCCATGCCGGGGAGTCCTGCTTTTGGAGTGTTTTGCAGTATAAATGGACTACTTTGGCGAAGACCTCGCTGTGGAGTAATTCGCCGGCGGTGGTACAAATGGAACCGGGGGTATGAAGGATTATTTGTCGGCCTTCTATTTCAAATCGTTTTTGAGTCATGACTGGATTCCTTAACCTTTCTTCTATTCAGTACGCGCAGTGATTGTGTACGGATAAAATCCATAAATAGTTCATTATTTTACTTAGACAGGGTAATCTTCGCGCCGATGCTGTTCATCAGCGGGACAAAATCAGGGAATGTAACGCCGGCGGCTTCGGCTGTATCAACGGTCAATGTGCCGTTTTCAAGACACATCCCGGCGATGGTACAGGCCATAACGATGCGATGGTCATCATAGCCGTGGAGGGGGGCGGGATGCAGCTTTTTGCCGCCGCGAATCACCATGCCATCGGGCAATTCTTCGACGTCAGCACCCAGTTTTGTTAATTCTCTGGCCATACAGGCGATACGGTCCGTCTCCTTTTTACGGGCCTGGGGAACATTGAGCAATCGCGTTGTTCCGGACGCAAACGCCGCTGTGACCGCCATGGCCGGCAGCGCATCCGGCGTCCGGTTCATATCGATATCAATCCCTTTCAGAGATGATTTTCGGATAAGGACGCCCTCGGGGCTGACGGTGATATCCGCCCCCATTTGCTGCAAATAATCCACCACTGCCTTGTCGGGCTGACTATCGGAAAAGTCCAGTCCGGTCAGCCTCAGCTCATCGGCCAGCAATGCCCCGGCACACAGAAAGAAGGTTGCACTGGAAAAATCCGCGGCGACCGGTGAGTCAAAGGAAGTATACTTTTGTCGTCCAGAAATAGAGAAATAGGCCATGTCCTGACGTGAATAGCGAATGCCTTGTTTATCGAGCCAATCGAGGGTCATTTTGGCGTAATCGGGTTCGTACAGCAGAGGGACTTCGATGTCGGTATCTCCATCAGCAAGCGGACACGCCATCAGAAGACTGCTGAGATATTGACTGGTCGGGCACTGAATACTGACCTTGCCGCCGGAAAGGCGACCTTTAACCCGGACCGGGGCACAATCATTATTCTTGACAGGCAGGCAGCTTGCTCCAAGCTGAGTTAATGCCCTGCAAAGAGGACCAACTGGTCGGTTTTGTATCTGGTAGTCGCCTGTGAAAATCACTTCTTGAGCTGGAGGAGCAAGGCTTGCAGAGCCGAGAGCAATCGCGAGGGTGGTCCCTGAATTTCCGACATCAATACTCTCGTTCTGGCAGTGAATTTTGCCGGAGATGCCTTTAACGAGCCACTGAAGCGGATTGGTTGTGTCGATAACTGCTCCCAAGGCACGATAGGTGCTGACACAAGACAGGGTATCGTGAGAATAAAGCGGATTGCGTATTATGCTCTGTCCCTGGGCCAAAGCGGCAATCGCCACGGCCCGAATGGTGTGGGATTTAGAGGCAGGTATCGCTGCCTGGCCGGAAAGTCTGGATTTTAGAGCACTTATATACACAACTGTTCTCTGTTCTATTGCTATCTGCACACCTTAGATTATTCCAAGGCTTATAATAAGGGAATATCTCGGCCGAATCCTGTGGCAAGACAAATAAAATCGTGAAGGGTATATCAAATTTTGCAAAAAAGTGAAGAAAATTCCAAAAATTTTCAAAAAAATCAGATTTTATTTGAAATCGGATTGCCAAATCAGTTACTAATAGTGGGAACTGATTTGTTATTGGTCTTTTGGGGGTACAGCAATGGTGTAAATAGAACGATACAAAAACGTCCCATAATATCGATTTTTTATAGGCTGTTGGGAGTCGTAACTCTATATTCTTCTTGACTTTTCGGATAGTTTGTGCTAATTTCCGCTTAATCTCAATGGGGACTTTTTCCGATTCTAAGAGACAATCGATAATCCCTGACAGCGCCTGTGAAGGCAGGGACGTCTTGTGTTTTTTGGAATGTGATCGGAAAGGCGAATATGAGAATCAGGACTTATTTCCGTATGGAGGGTGTCATGAATCGTATGAGTGTGTGGTGCGTATTGCTGGCTGGCCTGATGATGGTATCCAGCGCGACGGCTGTCAATTATGGGTCGTCCAAGTTTACTGATGCTGCAAAAATTCAGAGCGGCTTTGCCTCGGGACAAAGTCAGGTCCGTGTGATCGTCGGCTTGTTTGAGCCGGAGGCGGTCCGCAGCACGACCGACTGGAATTCCAAGACATCGCTTGCCACGCTGCAGTCGGCAATCAAAACAAAGCAGAATGCGGTCTTGTCCACGCTGACGACCAGCGAATTTACCCTGCGGTATAAATACGACAATATCGCTGCGTTTTCCGGGTCTATCACCGAGGCCGGGCTGGACAAGCTGATTGCCAACAACAATGTGCGCTATATTCAGCCGGTGGTGAATGTCGAATTTCAGATGAAGCAGGGGCTTGCCCTGATTAAGGACATGACTTACCGCTCCAAGTATACGGGCAAAGGGGTCGCCGTAGCGATTGTGGACAGCGGCACGGACTACACACATCCTGCATTGGGTAATGGAGGATTCCCCAATAGTAAAGTTATTGGGGGCTATGACTTTGGTGGCATGGACAATGATCCGGCCCCTGTGTTGCCGGGATCTGCGCAGGCTCATGGTACCTGTGTTGCTGGTGTGGCGGCAGGCAGTTATATCGAGGCCGGGGATTATATTGGCGGCGTTGCTCCGGATGCCAAGATTTATGCCCTGAAAATGTCAGATGATATAACCGGCAATCCCACTAACGATGGCGGTGTAGCATCCTGGGATTGGTGTGTCTCGCACAAATATGACGATCCGGCCAATCCAATTCTGGTGATCAATAATAGCTGGGGATGGGGATATCCATTTGCTGACGAGGCTATGGCGGATGCTACGTTTCCTCTGGAGGCTCAGGCCGCCAAAAACTGCGTTCAGGCTGGCATGACAGTTGTTGCTGCCAGTGGCAATAATTCCTTCAAAAACGGTATCGGATCCCCTGCGGCGAACTCCAACACCATCGCTGTCGGTGCTGTATCTGACACCGCAGGAGTCGATGTCGGTATTAATGCCGCCGGTATGGTGATGCCTTATTCCAATACGGGTGTTCTGCTGGATGTCTATGCCCCGGCCGACTGCACGACATCGCCCGATATGGTTGGTATAAACGGTTACGATGCAGGCAACTGGATGAGCTGCTTTAACGGTACATCCTGTGCGACACCCTATATATCCGGCGTGATTGCCGTGCTGCAGCAGGCCAGTTATGAAAGAACAGGGAACTATCTGACACAAAGCGAAATCCTTCAGCTTTTCAAATTAACCGGCGTTCCGACCACGGATAAAGATGCACCTGATATTGTTCGCCCCCTGGTCAATGTCGAGGCGGCGATTGAGAAAATCAGCGGCGGCGATATGGCCGCTCCGACGCCTAACCCGGCCCAGTGGGATATCGCCCCCGCGGCGACCGGCACGTCGCATATTGTGATGCGGGCGGCCGAAGCCACGGATAAGTCCGGCGTTGAATACTACTTTGATTGTATTGAAAATAATGCCTTTGACAGTACGGCCTGGCAGGACAGCCCCCTGTATCAGTGCACCAATGTGCCCCAGGGCGCGACCCTGAGTTTCCGATGCAAGGTCCGCGACAAATCCATCAACAGGAATGAAACCGAATGGTCCGTATCCAGTTCCACAACGACCTCGGTGGGTGCCGATACGCTTCCTCCGGCGCCCAGTCCGGCACGGTGGAAGGCAAGACCCCGCAAAATCAGTTCGACCTCCATTGCGATGGAAGCGGCGACTCATTACGACCAAAGTGGTGTCGAATATAAATTTGTGTGCACCAGCACAACGGACCCGCGATATACGGCTGATCCGTCGGTGTTAAGCAGCGGCTGGCAGACGGCGGCTGCATTTGTGAAAGCCGGTCTGAGCAGTGCGGCGCCCGGCTATTATTATCACTATGTTGTACAGGTGCGCGACAAATCCGCGGCCCAGAATACCACCTTGCCGTCGGAAGAGAGCAAGGTCTTGCTGGCACCTCCGGCCCGTACGCTGGAAGTCCCCTTCCCCTATGCAACCATTGGCGAAGCGGTTGCTGCCGCCAACAACGGCGATACGGTTGTCATTCATCCCGGTACTTACCAATTCGACAACAATCGCAATCTGTCGCCCGTCACAGCAGGCGGCAATGCCAAGAACATTACCATTCGCAGCAGAAACCCCGAAGACCCGGCTGTGGTGGCGGCAACCGTGATTGATTGCCAGGGCACCGATGGCAGCGGCAGCGACCATGCTCCCAGACGGGCGTTTTTGTTTATCGAGGGCCATGATAACACCATGGTGATTGACGGTTTAACCATTATTAACGCCATAGCGGTGAATAATCCGTCAGGGGCACCCTCTTTGCCGGGAGTAAACGGTGCTGATGCTCTGGGCGGTGCGATTTTATGTACCGGCGGAGCCAGCCCGACGATCAATCACTGTGTGTTCAGAAACTGTGCTGCCATCGGTCAAAATGCCAGCAATGGTAGTAATGGGAGAACCCCTCCCGGGGCTCAGGGACAGCATGGCACAGATGGCGGGGACGGCGGACATGGCGGTGAGGGACGCGGCGGCGCGATATACTATGATCAGAACAGTTCGCCGGTCATTCTGAATACCTTATTTGAGAATTGCCGGGCCTGGGGCGGCAACGGCGGGGCCGGCGGCAACGGCGGCAATGGTTCCAGTGCTGCGGATATCGAAGCAGGCGGCTATGGCGGCAACGGCGGCAGCGGCGGTGATGCCGGATTCGGCGGAAATGCTTACGGCGGAGCCATTTTTACCAACGGCAATAATACGATTACATTAAAAAATGTCACAGTCAATCTGTGCTCGGTGCGAGTCGGTGTCGGCAGCTATGGCGGCAACGGCGGCAACGGCGGCGAGGGTAAAGAAGGTGAAGGCGTCCTTGGTAACGGGGGGGCTGGCGGCTGGGGCGGCGACGGCAGTTCTGACGGCTTCTATGCTTATGGTGCCGCGATCTATTATGGCCCCAATTCAACGATTACCGTGGAAGACTGTGATTTTATCGGCAATACAGCTCTGAGGTCTGAAATTCGGACGTCTCAGGATTATCGCGGCGGCGACGGCGGCGATGGCGGCGGAGCAGATGGTCAGGGTGCCCGCGGCGGCAACGGCGGGCTTGGCGGCTTTGGCGGCAATAGCGGCGACGGCATGATTATTGGTGATGGCGGCGATGGCGGCGACGGTGCTGATGGCGGTATTGGCGGCAGCGGCGGCAGCGGTGCAACCGGAGGTGATGGCGGCGTTCCGCAGGGCAGTCAGGGATCGTCCGCAGGTGCATTCCGTTCCACGAAAACACTCGGCGGTGCCAGCTTCTATCAGTATGGCTGCAACATCACGGTCACCAATACAGTGATTCAGGACAATCAGTCCTTCTGGGATTATGCCGGCGGCGACTTTTTAGCCAGTGCAGAATTCGTGATTAGCGATATCATTGAAGAACCGAATGCGATTAAACACCTTATCGACTACCAGATGGTTTCTGTGACTCAAAAAGAAACTCCTTGTGTCGCAGTGTATGAGAATTGCCAGTTTATTAATAATATTTCGGGTATGGACGGCGGCGGCCTATACAGTATGCCCAACTGTCAGATTACCCTGAAGGGGTGTTCTTTCATCCAAAATACCGCCGGCGTAGATCGTAACCCGGGCAATAATTTTGATGGTGTGGGTGACGGTGCCGGTGTCTTCTGGCAGGGGGCACAGTCTCTGACATTCCCTTCAGACACCCTGTTTCGCGGATGGTACTTTATCGTCGATAATCAAGGTAATCCCTTGGGAACGACAGGGTATTACAATATTGACGGTGTATTCAATCTGACGGCCCATACCACAATCAAAGATGAAATCTGGGGCTATCTGAAAGATACCCGTTATCAGCTTAAAAAGGCAGCGATTCAGATTTGGAAGCCCGAACCTCTCAATCCGCCGACTGAAATTCTGTTTTATGACTGGTACATGATTGGATTTGCGTGGGATGCTGTTCAGGGCGCCAACTCCACCATCGGCTATCTGGATGCCGAAGGCGTTGATTTTCAGGGCAATATCGCCACTACCAACGGCACCTATCATGTCAGCGGCGGCGGCGGTGTGCGTGCTTATAATCAGGTTCCTTCGGACAAGACCTGGGTTCATTTCAGGAAAGTCAATTTCTCCCGCAATACGGGTGCCTATGGCGCCGGTGCCGTGATTGGACACGTGATTTTTACCCATGAAGACAGCCTGGTCTTTGAAAACAGGGGTCAAAACGGCGGCGGTTTCTATTTTTATGACAGCGATGTCCTGCTGCAGAATGTGACCATCTTTAATAATGTCGCCACCGATGTCAGCCAGGTCGGTGTCAGCGGCGATGGCGCGGGCATCTATGCCCTCGGCAGTTCGTTCCTGATTCGGTCCTGCAAACTGACCGGCAATACCGCCGATGGGGCTGGCGGCGGGCTGTTTATCGAAGGCTACGGTCTGTATCCCGATGATGATATGGACCAGATGGTGCGCAACTGTCTGTTCAACGGAAACACATCCAAGTTCGGCGGCGGCATTTCCGCCAATTCGGCCTTTGTCAACGTGTATAATTGCACGATTGCCGAAAACAGCACCACTGGGCTGTACAGCTATGGCGGCGGTATCGGATGCTTTGATGCGGTAGTCTGGCTGACCAATACCATCGTCTGGGATAACAGCGCGTTCTACGGTAACCAGATTGCCCTTGGTGATCCTGCGCAGATCGCCAATCCTTATGTCACGCTGATTTCGTCTTATTCCGATATTATGGGCGGATTTGCCGCGGTCTATGAAGCCCCCGGTGATCCCATGTGGCTGGATTTCGGCGGTAATCTCGGAGACGATATTGAAGCCCATGATCCGCTGTTTGTCCGTGTGACGGATGACAATTCACCGATTCATGTCACCTATTATCTCAGCCAGATCGAGGCCGGCCAGCGCGTTGTCAGTCCCTGTGTCAACAAGGGCGACCCGGCCAGCCTGAGTCTGCTGGACCCCGATACCTTTGGTTATTTTGGTACCACACGCAGCGACCATGTGCCCGATACAGGTCTTATGGATATGGGGTATCATCAGAACGCGGCCCTGGCGGTACGGGATTACCTGCTGACCGCATCGGTTTATATTGCGGATAAGCATCCCTACGGCAGCCTCAAGGCCGAATGGAATCCCGGCGGGTCGATGACCGTGTCAACATCCGGGGATATGGCCATGATTAAACAGGGTACCGTCGTTCTCCTGACGGCAACCCCGCAGGACAAATACCGGGTCAAACGCTGGGTTGGAACCGACAACGACACTCTGACCGACAACACCAATACCGTTACGATGAGCGGGAATCGGACCATTCAGGTTGAATTTGAACTGGATATCCCGCGCAATCGTCTGGTCCCCACCGATTACCCGACCCTGAATGCGGCTCTGGCTGCGGCCCGCAACAAGGATACCATTATTCTGGCTCCGCGACCCAATCTGCCTTATACGATTGTCACCGCGACCGGTGAGGGTCTGGATTTGATGGGCAAGAGCATTACCATTACCTCCGAAGATCCCAACGACCCGGCGATGGTTGCCAACACGATTATTGACTGCCAGGGCACACGTTATGTTCCGCAGCGTGCATTCCGAATCGGCCGCGGTGAAGGCCGCAATACCATTATCCAGGGCATTACCATCCGGAATGCATACTGGACCGGAGCGCTGGGGGAAAATGCGGTGCTGCCAAATCCTCCCATGCCGAATGATCCCACAATCACTCCTCCTCCGCCGAATCGCGCAAACAGTGGCGAAGACGCCATTGGCGACGGCTATGGCGGTGCCATTCTGATTGAAAACGGCAGTTCGCCGATTATCCGCAACTGCGTATTCTATAATTGCCAGGTTGTCGCAGCCTGGGGCGGCGACGGCGCCAATGGCCGTATTGCCCCCGAAGGCAGCAATGCAGACGGCCAGAGCGGCGGCCATGCCGGCCTCGGGCAGGGCAATGGCTATGGCGGTGCGATTGCGATTCTTGACCAGAGTTCGCCTCTGATTCAGAATTGCATCTTCACCGAAAACCGGGCCCTGGGCGGCTGCGGCGGCAACGGCGGCAACGGCAGTAATGCCGACGGCAGCGGCCGTGAAAGCTGGGGCGGCGACGGTGGCTACGGTATCGGTGACGGTATCGGCGGCGCCATCTATGCCGAAGAAAAATGCGATGCTGTGATTATCGGATGCACCTTTACAAACAACTATGCCCGCCAGGGCTTCCCGGGCACAGGCGGCACCAAGGGGTCCGGCGCACAGTATCCCGATCCGTATAACCCCTCTACGCCCGGCACAGACGGTTTTACAGTGTCCTTCGGAATGATTCGCGGCGGTGCGATTACCCTGGGCAACGGGGCGACATCCAATATCATCGATTGCGTTTTCGATGGCAACAAGGCCTTTGAAGCGGATTATCTCAATACAGTCTATGTCGTTGGTGACCAGCAGGTTACCCAGACATCCGAAGAATACCAGTTCCTGACCCGCGGCGGTGCAATCACCATTGATCCCAACAGCACCATTCGAAACTTCAGCAATCTGGTCTTTAAGAACAATGGCGGCTGCGCGGTGGATATCGGTCAGGGCACGACCATTTATGTCAAAGACAGCGTATTTGAAAATAACTATGACTGGGAAAAGACATTCCTGGATTTCTATCTGCAGCCGGAACGTGTTCTGCAGCTTTATGAACAGTATTATCCGGAAGCCCTGACCATCAGCGCCGGCGCCGTGTTTGTCGATGAGAAATGTCCCAATGTCGTCTTTGAAAACTGCAGCTTTACCAAAAATTTCTCGAAGACCTACGGCGGTGCCATCAATGCCAAATCGGATATTACGGCGATCAATTGCAGCTTTGGCGCCAACGAAGCCGAGGCTAACGGCGGTGCGATCGATATGTACTATTACATTCCCGACCCGAACACCCGCACGCTGGAAATGACCCTGACGATGTGTACCTTTGCCGACAACAAGGCCGGCAACTGGGGTGGTGCAGTCCATGCCCAGAATTTTGAAGGGACCTTCAACCAGTGCTACTTCATCAATAACACGGCCTGGAGCGGCGGTGCGATGCATCTGTCCGAAGGAATCGCCCAGATCGGCAATTCCTTGTTCAGCGGCAATACCGCAACCGGCCTGTCGTATTATCATCGGGCCGTCACCGGCGAAGGCTTTGGCGGCGCACTGGCCTGCCTGAATACCAGCGCCACGATTGTCGATTCGGTCTTTGTTGAAAACCGTGCCGAAAGCGGCCAGGGCCAGGGTGGTGCGATTGCCCTGGTCAGCGGCAACGCGATTATCAGGCATCAGCTCGATAACTGCCTGCTGGCCGGTAACTATGCCAAATTGACCGGCGGTGCGGTGGCTATGACCAACGGCGTCAGTCCGTCGTTCAATAACTGCACTTTCGTCGGCAATACCACCGACGGCAAGGGCGGCGGCCTGTTCATTAGCAACAGCAGTGTGGCCGCTGTGTCCAACAGCATCTTCAGCGGCAATGGAAAGTTTGCCGTCTATGAACAGCCGTCCACGGCGAACGCCTCGGTGAAGCACTGTCTGTTCTACAGCAATCCCAACGGGGATTATTTCGATGCTCAGACGGCCTCTGCCCTGACGGTTCCGCAGTTGAATGGGATTGCGGGCAATACGGCCAATCTGGCGGCCAATCCGCTGTTTGTATCGGGTAAATTGGGGGATTATTACCTCAATCCGTCCAGCCCGGCCGTCAATGCCGGCAGTCAGACGGCGATTAGCCTCGGACTGCATACCTATACCACGGATACCCGTGAACCGGTGTTCCTCGACAGCGGAATTGTAGATATCGGGTATCACTATTACAATGTGGATGATGCCAATATCATGCCTCGCTTTACCCTGACGGCGTATGTTCAGGATAACCGGGGTGTGGTCACACCATCCAGCCAGACCTATTATATGGGTCAGAAAGTGACGCTGACGGCAACGATTCAGCCCGATTATGTCGTCACCGGCTGGAGCGGCGGTACGGTCAATGATACCTCCGATAAGGCCACCAACTATGTGATTATGACCTCCAACAAGACGATTACCGTGCTGGTTCGTCAGAAACAGACCTATCTGGTAGGCGGCTCCAGCCCCTTTACGGAAGTCCAGCAGGCGGTTGATGTGGCTAAAGATGGTGATACGATCGTGATTCTGCCGGGCCGGTATATCCCGGCGGTGGGCAACACCGGCGTAAGCGGTTCGGACTACTATGCATCTCTGGTTACCATCAGCCTTGACGGCAAAAAGATCAAGATTACCGGCTCCAATCCGGCGGATCAGGAAATCGTACGAGCCACGGCGTTTGAGCATTATGAATTCTCTCTGATTAATGCACCCGCCGAAGCCGTCATCGAAGGCATTACACTTCGATATGGTCAGATGTACATCATTGGCGGCAGCCCGACGATTCGCAACGTCATTTTTGATCGATGCCGCTGGACCGGCATCACGTCGGGAAAAACCCTTAACTGCGGCAACGGTGTACTCGATGGCGCCAATGGCGGAAATGTGCTGGGCGGTGCAGTGGCGGTGCTTGAAAGCGCTCCCAAGTTCGTCTATTGCAGCTTTGAAAACAATATGGCTCAGGGCGGCAATGGCCAGGACGGTGCGGGTGGATGTCAAACTCATCCCACCGGCGGCGACGGCGGATGGCCGGGCCGCGGGTATGGCGGTGCCGTCTATGCCGGCTTCAGCAGCAATGTCACCTTTGATCATTGTACCTTTACCGGCAATGAGGCCCTCGGCGGTACAGGGGGTAACGGCGGTGCTGGTGCAGTGATTGCCGGCGAGCAGTATCATGGCGGCCGCGGCGGCGGTCTGACATGGCCCGATTCCATCGAAAACAGCTATGACAGCTTTGGCTGGTGGGATGGCTGGGAAGAAGGCGATAACTACTACTTCTACTCAGACATGTTCGGTAGGTATGATTATTCCGTCTGGGCAAAGTGGTTTGGCTGGACCAAGTGGAAAAACTGGGAAGAGTTCCTTGCTTCTCCGGAGTATGCCAATGCCCAGTCCGGAGCACCCAATAAAGACAGTTATGAAGAGTATTGGAGATACAGCGGTTATGGCGGCGCAGTGTATTGTGCCTATGATACAAAAGCCAAATTCATCGGCTGCGTCTTTGAAAACAACAGAACCAACGGCAGTCTGACCGGTATTGGCGCTGTGGGCTTCCCGACGCCGTCTCGTCGGGTTGATCTGCCCACAGCCGGCGGTGCCGTGTTCGCATTGCAGGATTGTGCCCTCGAATTTGCCGACTGCAAGTTTAACAGCAACACGGCGGATCGTATCACCGTCGAACTGCCGATGACGTTTAATATCAGCTTTGGCGGTGCGGTCGCTTACGAAAATGAGTGCGATGTGGTCTTTACCCGGTGCGACTTCAATAACAATGAAGCGGCCGTCGGCGGCGGTCTGTTTGCCTATAAGTCGCAGACCACCGTGGTGGACTGCAACTCCTTCGATAACTATGCCTATGCCGGTTCGGGCATCTATGCCGAATACGACACCATCGAGATTACCAACACCCGGTTCGTGCGTAACGAAGCGGTGACTCCACCGTCCAATATCGTCCCCGGTGAAAATGAAAATGACCCGCCGGTGATCTATCAAACACTGGCTGCGGCCGGTCAGGGCGGCGGTTTGTTCGTCGGCAGCGCCGACCTCAAGCTGAGCCATTCGGTCTTTACGACCAACCTGGCCGACATCTCCGGCGGCGGCCTTTATGTCACCGGTGAAGTCCCTGTCAACTCGCGCATCTTCAACTGCCTGTTTGACAACAACGTCGGACGGCGGGATGGCGGCGGGGCTTCGGTCAACTGGTTTGCAGTATCCAGCTTTGCTAACTGTACCTTTGCGGCCAACCAGTCTATCGGACGCGGCGGCGACTACAGCGGTCCCGGCTCCGGCGGCGGTCTGTATTGCGCCTATGGCAGCAATGTCAGCGTCATCGACAGTATCTTCTGGGGCAATAACGCCTCTGAGGGATCGCAGATTACGGTGGGTACCGGATATATTGCTGATCCCAGACCGGCGACCTTGAGCATCTCCTACAGTGACGTTCAGGGCGGAAATACCATCTCTTCGGTCCGTGTAGGCTCTGGTTCGACCCTCAACTGGGGTGTTGGCAACATCAACGCCGACCCCGGATTCCAGGTTCACCCCGGAGGATTGGGTAATTACTACCTGAACCAGAGTGGGCCATGCATCAGCACCGGTTCAGCTCCTTCGGGAACAATTGGTCTGGAAAACTATACCACCAATATCCTCGGCGGTCTGGATAAGGGGATCGTCGATATGGGCTATCACTATCCGCTCCAGCAGGGGACCTCCAGTTGTGTGATGACCGACCTGGTGATGAACGGACAGATCGGAGTGGATGATCTGGCGGTGCTGATTCTGCACTGGCTGTTTACCTGCAATGATCTTAACACATGGTGCAGCGGGTCAGACTTCAACTATGATACATTGGTTGACTTTGATGATATGGCGATTATGTCGCGATGCTGGCTCGAAGCGGATAACGAGGCTCCGACGGCACCGGCATGGGCTTTGATCGACCCGATCGTTGCACCATTCAACACATCCAATCGGTTGGTTCTGGCAGGACAGCCCACCAAGGATAACTGGTTCCCGGAAAATCAGTTGCAGTATCGGTTCCTCTGTGTGAATCCGGTTGGCGGCCCCGACAGCGGATGGCTGGCAGATCCTGCCTATACGGTTTCCAGCGGTCTTATCTTTGGCAATCAATATGAGTTCCAGTACCAGGTTCGCGACCCGATGGGTAATACTTCGATTGCCGCGGTGACTCAGGTTGGAATCCCGGGTGCCCAGTACTTCCCGCAGCCGGATCCGTTGAACCCGGTGGTCAACCCGGTGATGCTGTGGACGACTCCGCCTGCACCTGTGGATCAAACCCGTATCATCATGACGGCGCTTCAAATTACCGAGTCCGCTGTCTTGGGATTGGAATATCAATATGCCAGATTCGTTGGGCCGACGGCTGTGGGCGGTTCTGTTATCTTCACTGTGCAGAATCACAACAACAGTGCCAATCTGCCGGCCAACACCTTGTATTCGACAACGCCGTGGATCTTTACCGATACCGGTTTGACCAACGGTCAGGCTTATACTTACCAAGTCCGTTGCCGATACAACAAGGGCCCATGGACGGCCTGGTCTGCTGCGGCCTCGGCAACCCCGCAGGTTGTGGATAATGAGCCTCCGCTGCCGAATCCGGCTGTCCTTACCAGTGCCACCAAGGTCAATGTCAACGGAATCTGGTACCATCTGATTGTGGCTCAGGCAGCTACAGATGCCAGCGATGTCGAGTATCTGTTCGAGTGTGTGGCTGGACCTTCTCTGGAAGGCAACAACGCTGTCTGGAGAAACGCCGACAATGTGGCGGGTTTCCCGAACAATCCGAATGGAACCGCTCAAACACCCAATGTCATCTGGGTCAGAGTCGATAGCCAGTTCGTCGGTTATCAATACCGTGTCCGGTACCGCGACCGCTCCCCGCTGCAGAACATGGGCCAGTGGAGCACGCCGTTACAGGCACAGTAACACCCTTAAGTAAGTGGTTTCAAAGGCCGCGGTGGATTTCGCCGCGGCCTTTTTTGTTTCGTGTCATCTTTTCTGTTAACCCGCCCGCTTTCCTGTCCGAAGACAATCGTGTACAGGACTAAGATGTTAATGCGTCATGGGGTAACAGGTATGGCTCGATATGCCGATTTTGAAAAAATGTGCTGCGATATCGCAGCGATGAACAAAAAGGAAGTCAAAAGCAGGCTATTGCACTTTCCGGGCAGGCTCAAACTGGATTTCACCGAAGATTATCTGGACGGACTGACCGTCGAACGACTCCGGCACATTCTGCTGGCCGCCCTTATGGTCGATATGCGAAAACACGCCTGAATACATCGGGATTTTAATCTGGCGTGGGGGGTATGACACAACAAAAAAAGGCTGATACCTTTCGGTACCAGCCTTGCTAAAGCGTTCTAATAGAATTTGGGAATATATAACTTAATATTATCGTCCCGCTTTAGCTCTTTGAAACATATAGAGAGTAAATAGAAGAAAAAGAGCTATAATTCCAAACGTTATTATATACAATCCATCGGTCTGAATGCAACATTTTTCTTAAATATTTTTAAAATATTTCTCATTCAGGAAATAACAGATACACTATTGCTCATTTCTGCTCTCATTTTACCACAATAATCCAGCCGAAACAAGCCAGAAAAGACTTGTCGTTTGGATAAAAAATCTCTACAATACAGTCTATCTGAATGGTTCTGTAGTTTGGCCAATCCAGAATTAAGGAGTTTGAAGGACTTTTTTTAAAGGATTCGTATGCTGTCCCGACTGTATTCAGTGACTTTGGAAGGCATTGAGGGGATTCTCTGTGAAGTCGAAGTCGATATTTCGCTGAATGGCCTCGAAAAACCGATGATTGTCGGCCTGCCCGATGCCGCCGTCAAAGAAAGCATCGAACGTGTTCGCAGCGCCATCACCAATTCGGGCTTCCGATATCCGGAAACCCTTGCCCTGATAAACCTTGCCCCCGCCGACGTCAAAAAAGCCGGCCCAGCCTTCGATCTGCCCATCGCGCTGGGCATCCTCGCCAGCGGAGACAAAATAACCAGTGATAAAATGGGCGATTACGTCATTGCCGGCGAACTGGCCCTCGATGGCCGTGTACGACCCGTCAACGGCGTCCTCAGTATGGCCATGGCCGCTGCAAGACAAGGCTTCAAAGGCATCGTTGTCCCCATTGAAAACGCCTCAGAAGCCGCCGTGGTGCAGGATATCGAGGTCTTCGGCGTCGGCTCCCTCGCCCAGGCTGTTGCATTTCTGACCGACCAGCTCCCGATAGAACCCACTGTAATCGACATCGAAAGTCTATTTCGCCAGTCTTCGGCCTACGACATCGATTTTTCCGACGTCAAAGGTCAGGAATCCGTCAAACGTGCCCTGACCATCGCCGCAGCAGGGGGCCACAACGTCATGATGATTGGCCCGCCCGGCTCTGGCAAAACCATGCTTGCCCAGCGAATGGCGACCATTATGCCGGACTTGACCCTCGCCGAGTCGCTGGAAACCACCCGCGTCTATTCCGCCGTAGGTCTGCTCGAAAAAGGCAAGGCGTTAATCGCCACGCGCCCCGTGCGAACCCCGCACCACACCGCCTCCGGCCCATCGCTGGTCGGCGGCGGCACCCATCCCCGACCCGGCGAACTGAGCCTGTCCCATCATGGCATCCTGTTTCTTGACGAATTCGCGGAATTTCCACGAAACGTCCTCGAAATGATTCGCCAGCCGCTGGAAGAAGGGGCCGTTATGGTCAACCGGGCCAAAGGCACCATGCGATTCCCTGCCCGTTTTATCCTGATAGCCGCCATGAATCCCTGTCCGTGCGGCTATTTCGGCTCCGACCACAAACGCTGCCGCTGCACCACCGTACAGATCGAACGCTATATGGCCAAAATTTCCGGGCCTTTGCTCGACCGCATCGATATTCATTGCGAAGTCGCCCCGGTTTCTTTTCATTGCCTCCGCAGCGGCCCGGACGGCACCCCCTCCGAGCAGATTCGCCGGCAGGTCTCCGCCGCTCGTGCCATCCAGTCCGCCCGCTTCGGCAAAGATGGCCTGATGACCAATGCCACCATGGCCCACCGCGATATCCAGAAATACTGCAGGCTGGACGAGAACTGCCAGATGATGCTCAAGCAGGCGATGACGGAATTTGGCCTGTCCGCCCGTGCCCATGACAAAATCTGCAAAGTCGCCCGCACCATCGCGGACCTGGAGAAAAGCGATGCCATCCATCCGGAACATCTGGGCGAGGCCATCGGCTACCGCAAATTGGACCGGAAACTCTAATTCTTGAACACTTGCTGCTTGAAGCGTAATCTATTGTAAATGCTGGATTTGCATTTCAATGGGCCGCGTTCGCCCCATTGGGTCCACGGCATCGCACGTAAGAAAAATTTGGACAATCTTACCCAAAGATACTATACTTTGCCCGTTAATACGTGGTCGCAAAAGGAATAGTATTGAGGATTCAGCCACATTAATGGGCGAACAATCAAAACAAACACGATGCTGTACGCATTCGCAATCGGCCTATGAACGGGCCTGTCGGGTCATCCCCGGCGGGGTCAATTCACCCGTGCGGGCATTCCGCGAAGTCCAGCTTTGCCCGGTTTTTATCCGGTCTGCCCGCGGCAGCCGTATCTGGGATATCGACGGCAACGAATACATCGATTACGTCGGCTCCTGGGGTCCGATGATTCTGGGCCATGCCCACCCGGCGGTCGTTTCTGCCGTTCAGCAGGCCGCCGCACTGGGCACCTCCTACGGTGCCCCCACCGAAGGCGAAATCGAACTGGCCCAGCGAATCTGCTCGGCCTATCCGTCCATCCAGAAAGTCCGCCTCGTCAGCAGCGGAACCGAAGCGGCCATGACCGCCGCCCGCCTGGCTCGGGCCTATACCGGCAAAGATATTCTCATAAAAATGATCGGCTGCTACCACGGCCACTGTGACAGTATGCTGGTCAGGGCCGGCTCCGGCGTTGCCGAATTATCCACCGCCTCCAGTGCCGGCGTCCCCGCGGATTTGGCCGCCAAGACCGTCACTGTTGCATACAATGACATCCACGCCCTGACGCTGGCGTTCAAAAAGCATCAGGGCCAGATTGCAGGCGTGCTCATTGAACCCGTCGCCGCCAACATGGGCGTCGTCCTCCCGCAGCCCGGCTATCTCCAGCAGATTCGCCAATTATGTACCGAGCACAACGCCATACTGGTCTTCGACGAAGTCATCACCGGTTTTCGTGTCGCTTTCGGCGGCGTTCAGCAGCTTTACGGCATTCAGCCCGACCTGACCTGTCTGGGCAAGATCGTCGGCGGTGGATTGCCCTGTGCCGCCGTTGGAGGCAGACAGGACATGATGGATATGCTTGCTCCGCTTGGCCCGGTGTATCAGGCCGGCACCCTCAGCGGAAATCCCTTAGCCGTGGCCGCCGCCAATGCATCGTTGGATATCCTTCAGGATGCCGACTGTTATCGAAAGCTTGAACAAACCTCCGCGATGCTGGCCGAGGGCCTGGCCGATGCCGCCCGCAGGGCTGCCGTCCCCGTGACCATCAACCGTGTCGGCTCCATCATGACCTGCTTCTTTACCGACCGGCCCGTACACAATTTCGACGATGTCAAGGCCTGCAATATGCCTTGCTTCAAGGCTTTTTTCGCGGCCATGCTCGACCAGGGGATTTACCTGGCCCCCAGCGCCTTCGAGGCAATGTTTGTCTCGCTGGCCCACACGACAGAAGATATTGAAAAGACGGTCAATGCCGCCTATAATGCATTCCGAAAAATTCTCTGACAGGAGACCTTTATATGGAAGACAATAAACAGCAGAAAGCCCCTGATTTGATTGATACGACCGATTGCCTTGAAGCCATCGGCGCCATTCGATCCATGAAAAATTTTCTGTTTGCTGTCATTATGCTCTGCCTGATTGTCACCGGCATCGTATTCTGGCTGGAACGTGCCGGCCGCATCGATAAATCCGGATGTACATGCTGCGGCGGTTGTGCACCGACTGTCGGAGTCTGCAAGACTGGCAATCTGGTCGTGGATACATCTGCCGCCCAAGAAACCGTTCAGCCGGATGTGGCTCAGGCGGCAAGCCAGATATCGGCACTGGCCGAGTCCCTGCAGGATGCGGCGGCCAAAGACCTGTCTTCGGAATCTTCCGCCGTGGAAACGGTCAAACAGACCGCCCCCGAAGCCGCGGCGAAAACATCGCAGCCCCAGCCTTCGGCCCAGGAGGAAACCCTCCCGGGAATCTTCCGCGTCCGTCCATCCTGTAATACCGTCGTGATGGTGGTCAAGGCCTGCAACTTTATTCTGGTCATTGCTTCGACGATGTACTGCCTGATGCTGCTGATGAGCCTGAAGATTTCGCTGACCGGCAGACTCGGAGGCATCAATCATATCAGCCGGGCATTCTTTATTTCGCTGTTTGCACTGGTCATTCTGCTGCCCTGGCAGGTGCTGCTGCCGGGTGTGGTGACCGGGGTGATCTATCAACCCAAAGAATTACTGTGCGGATGGAGTGCCAGGGCGAAATTATCCACTTTCTGGCTGGTGATGTGCTATCTGCGATTCGTCGCACTCTGGCTGGTGGTGGTGTGGCTGTTTGTCTGGTCGCAGGTGCGTGCCGGAAAATGGGCCAAAGCAACCCTCCGCCGACTGGGTCTGGTGCGTTAGTTCAATGGCACAGCAACTGGCTTTTATCGGCATGGGGATTATGGGCGCCCCGATGACCCTGAATCTGCTCAAGGCAGGTCACGCGGTTACGGTCCATACCCGCACGAAGTCAAAAGCCAAAGAAGTTCTGGCTGCCGGCGCCGTATGGGCCGACAGCCCCGCTCAGGCCGCACAGAATGCCGACATCATTTTTACCTGCCTGCCCGATACGCCCGACGTGGAAAAAGTCTTGCTGGGTTCCGACGGCGTGATTCAATCCGCAAAGCCGGGCGCTGTGTGCGTGGATCATTCCACCATCAGCCCCGACGCCACGGTCCGCATGGCAAGGCAGTTGGCGGTCAAAGGCATAACGCTTCTGGATGCCCCTGTCAGCGGTGGACAAAAAGGGGCCATTGAAGCCAAATTATCAATTATGATTGGCGGCCCGCAGGAGATGGTGGAAACCATTCGGCCGGTTCTGAACGCAATGGGCACTGCCATTACCTGGTGCGGGCCGGTCGGCTCAGGCCAGACCACCAAGCTGGTCAATCAGGTCATGGTCATTCATACGATTATGAGTATTGCCGAAGGGCTGGCCTTTGCCAAACGGGCGGGGCTGAATCTGGAAACCACCATGGCTGCCACCACCGCGGGTGCCGCCTCCAGTCGCTCGCTGGTGAATCTTGGGCCAAAAATTCTGGCCGGGGATTTCGCCCCTGCTTTCAAGGTGGATTTGCAGTTGAAGGATTTGCGGCTGGTGCAGGAAACTGCCCGCAACATCGGGCAGCCTCTGCCGGGGACGGCGCTGGCCGCCGAGCTGCTGGCTATTCTGGCCGCCAAAGGCCGCGGCTCCGACGGCACCCAGGCCCTCTATGAGGTCATCCTGTCGCTGGGGGCAGACAAAACATAACCCGCTTCCAGCGCAAGAAAAAGGCCGTCCGGAAGGTGTGATCGCAGACGGCCTTATTGGAAAAGGAGTTCACTCCCTACTCGTTACCTCCGCTGCCGGAAGAGCTGTCGCCGCCGTCGCCGTCGGAAGGCATGTCGGTTGTTCCGCCGTCATCGCCGTCGCTCAGGGCGACCGTGCCGGGATCATACGCAAGGCTGTGGGCAAATACGCTGCCCTGAATCATCACAAGACAAACCAGTAAAAGCAGTGCAATCATCATCCGTTTCATAGACATCCCCTTTCGATTAAAATCGGTTAAATGCATTCCTGATACGAATTGGTCACAGGTTTCAATATCACAGGGCTGGTAATCCCGCTGGGCAGCATATTGTCTGCCGCGGGGGTGATTTCGATGGTTCCGATATCTCCCGCTTCAGTCGTTTCCGAACCGCCGTCATTCAGCGTGGCGCCGATGTTGGTCACATAACCCGAGGTGTAGCTGGTCGTGTCGGCCATCGAGATAATCGTGCCGTAAATCTGGGCGTTGCCGCGCACGTCCACAATCCCGCCGACAATCGCCCCTGTCAGGACATTGTTGTCGCCGGTGTTGGGGTTGGTATTGCCCAGGTTGACGTTGAAGTGGGGCGCCAGAATTGTCGCTTCGGGAATCGAAGACTTATTCTGGAACGTCGCCGTCCCGGTGAAGTACAGGCAGTTGGCCTGCCAGTTCAGATTGCTGGGGGTATTGGTAATAATAACCCCGTTGAAGGTGCAGTTTTCAAATCGCACATTGTTATAATAGGTGCTGGTGCTCGTCGAGCAGTCCACATACAGCACTTCTTCAAACGTGCAGTTTTTGAATAAGGCATTGTTGTTGCTGTTGAGAACCACATTACGAAAAGTCTTGTTTTCATATTTATAGCGATCCAGCGTTCGGCTGCTGCTGCTGGCGGGCTGGCTGTAGTTGCCCGCGGCATGAGGAAAGTATTCGCGGACCTTGGTGATGCCGGTGGTTGAAATCCTGCCGTTGGCCACCAGTGAACCGGTTGCTGAGACGGTGGTGGTAGGGATCGCGTTTTTATACATCGATGTATTGTAATCGCCAATACTCAGGCCGGGAATATTCGTCTGGTCGGGAACGCCGTAGTTGATGCCCTGGTGGTAACCCTGGATTTCATCGGCGGAGGAATAAATCCGGTTGCCGTCCGCATCAAACATGGGATTGCCGTCACTGTCCAGGGTTTCAAGCTGATACGACTGCGCGGAAATGGTGTCTTTGGACAATACGGTATTAATGGTTCCTTCGACGCTCGAATCAGAGGTCATGTTAAAGGGCGATATCGCAGCCCGGTTCCACGAGCTGTAGATGCTGCCGTGAATGGTCGTGTCGCCGGTAATCCACATACGACCGCGTCCGGCCAGCGCATAGTTCATCACTGTGGCGTCTTTGGTGATGTTCAGGTTGAGTTTCAGCGTCCGGGTGATGCCGCCGTCGGCACCGGTCACCTGAATGACAACCACTTTGGGATCGCTGGAATACCGCGAGAAGGTAATCTGAAAAGCGCCGCCGCTCTGACAGGGAATATACGAGGGTGTCCGGATACGCATCCCGGAACCGCCGGCATCGGTAAATGCCATGGCATTGGGCACCGTCACATTGCCCAGCTTGACCGTCTGCAATTGCGTACACAGCTTGGACCACATCGTGTCGGCTTCGGTCGTGGTGACGTAATTATACCCGGTCTTTAAGGGATTGGTGGTCGAAGCCTTTTGTGCGACATAGAGTGCGCAATCCAGACCCGACAGGGCCGCATTGAGTGCATTGTTGCCGGCCTTGTGATTGGCCGCCATCTGTGTGTTGGCACTGGACAGGCTCAGAAAGCCGACCGACAGCGACGCAAAGATCGCCAGAAATATCATCGCCGCAATTAAGGCGATGCCGCGGTTATTAATGTGTTTGTTGCGAATCGTCATAACATCCCCCAGAACAAAGTTCTTGGCTGTATAAAGTGTACTAAATATAAAGGCGAGTGGGAAAAATATTTGGTTGTGTCAAAAAATGAGTACGAGTTAAAGGCCGCAGTAAAGCCGTATTGATTCTTTTACGGCGGGAGCTAAATTCTGGTGCGTATAAACCGCAGTGTTATAAGACCTGCACTGGCAAGAAGTACAGCTCCGGGAGCAGGAACAGTTGTTGTATTAGATGATAATAATTGGACATTGTCGATTAATATGGTCGAATCAATGCCATCGTTGGGTTGATGATGAAGGGAGAAATTGAGGGTCAACTGCTGTGCCCGCCAGCCGTCTAAAATATCCACCTGAATTGAATACAAGACATATTGCCAATCCGGATTATTCTCCGGGTCGGGAGAATCCAATAAATCCTCAACCACAGAGACCCCGGCCGGGGTATCGCCTTGTACCCACCCGATGGGAGGATCTGCCAGATAAGCATCCCCGCTTTTCCAGTGGAAGAAGGAATTGGTTCCGAGGACAGAATTGCCCATGTTATCGACGAGTTTAATATACAGATGATCTGTCTCTGAAATAATAGGTCTTGGCGTTCGAATTTGAAAACGCAGGGCTGTACTCTTGTTATCGATAAAATCAGACAGGGAAATACTGCTACAAGCGAGTGACTGTCCCCCTGTCTTTGGGCCATTTTGAACGTTAGGATTCCCGACAATATT
>CAZVYY010000006.1:0-130155 GCA_964630775.1 uncultured Pirellulales bacterium
TGCGGGTGTTTCGGTGTATGGGGGTTTTGCGGGAACTGAGACTGAACTCAATCAGAGAGATATTAAGGCCAATCCGACAATTTTGTCGGGTGATACAGGAATTGTAGAGTTTGGAATCCTGCGGCGAAATGAAAAAGTGGTGGTCATGGGAAATAACACCCTGTTGGATGGGGTGATGGTAGAGAACGGGGGGTATAGAGGTGTTGAAGGGACTGATGCTGATTTTGTGCTCCGAAATTGTCACATTTGCAATAATTTTGATTATGGACTATGGTGTGGGAATGGAAATATTGAATTATTGCACACCGTAATCTGTGATAATGGCAACGATGGGATATATCTTGAGGGCCATAACAAGACGGTCCGCGTAGAAAATTGTGTTATCTCTGACAATAAGCAGAACGGGATCAACTGCTGGTATTCCACGCCGACGATTATCAACAGTGTGATTCATCATAATGGGGCAGATAGCAGTGCATATAGTACTTATTATGGGATTCGCCTGTTTCAGCCGAGCAGCCGTCCTGTTCTGCGGAACAATACGATTGTCTGCAATACCCATGCGGGGATTTATTATGTCAACAATTCTTACGGCACCCTGCCCAAGCCCCAGGTTAAAAACTGCATTGTCTGGCATAATGCCGAAGCTGAGGGATACGTTGATATTCAAGGACTCAACGATATCGTGCGTTCGTGTCTGACCGATCCCAACGACGTCTATGGAATCCATCCTCAGGCTGATGCACGGGGCAATCTCCGCTCGAATCCCATATTTGCATATTCCGACCTGAGTTTATACAATTTCCACCTGGCCTATCATTCACCCTGTAAAGATATAGGTGATCCCAATGAAACCGCCGCGACCGAAGCGGACATGGATAAGCAGGCTCGCATTGCAGGTACTTCGGTGGAGATGGGGGCCGATGAGGTGGATTGCGAAGATGTATTCAATCCGCTCGATTGGGATGCGGATGGCTTAGCTAATCTGAAAGAATTTGAAGCCTTTTCAGCGGCGTGGCTGACGTACTCTCCGAACCATCCCAATCTTCCCAATCCAATTGACCCCAATGCGATTCTGCACTGGAACCCGATGTGTGATTTGGATAGCGACCAAGATGTGGATATGGCGGATTTGATGGTGTTTATTCCGGAGTGGTGCTGGAAAGTCTGCTGGAGGCATGATATGTCGGTGATGCAGCAGACCGCACTATTAAATGCAATGTCACTGCTTGAAATAACAGAAAACGGATCACTTTCAGTGGATTCCATTGAAAGTGTCGATCGTAAAACACTTTCTCCACAGAAATCAATTCGACAGGAAGCATTTGAACTGCAGGAAGCCATCCGGTTTTTAGAACAACTCTGGCTGGATGATCCCGTACTTCACGAAATGAATACAACTGAAAGCTGGAACTCATTTATGGAGTCCCTGCAGGAAAATCTTGTCGAACTGAAAACTAAAACCAAAACAAACACACTCATTCTGTCGGAGGAAGTCCAATGAAAACGTTTTCTGCTGTCCTTTTATTATTGTCTGCAACACTAATTGCGGGATATGATTTTGAGATTAAAGATGGCGACTATGTTTCAAAATCTCTTACTGGAAGCCAGTCCATACTGGTTACCGGGGGGGGGGGAGTTTCTTTGGCTCTTTGGGAGTCAAGCCACGCTGTGATTCAAAACACAAGTCCTCTTGTGGAAGGGTATGGTGGTATCTGGCAGATAACTGCCGGTGGCTATTCCAATCTTTCGATTTCGGGAGGCGAGATTCACCGTTTAACCATTGGCACTTATGCCACGGCTCAAATCTCTGGCGGACAGATTGACCAAATACGAAGTGCCTATTTTGGTCCCGATGCCAGCCGTATTATACTGACCTGCAATCCGGGTTATCTGCTCTCATATACGAATGGCGTTGTAACGGGCATTTCCGGCACTTGGCTTGATGGGACAGCGTTTAATATATATTTCGATAATCCTGTCGGCAGTTCAACGGTCTTCAGTAATATGACCATTATCCCCGAACCGGCCACGATGCTGCTGCTGGGATTGGGCGGCGTTTTCCTTCGTCGTCGAAAATAAATTCACGGTTATTCTTTAGCGGCCTGCCGGGCAACCTTCATTCCGACCCCCGGCAGGCTTTTTTATTCATTGACGATATCCGGAATGGCCTGGCCGAAGGAGAAATCCTCCGTATGGCAATCGAATAAGCCGGGAAAATTCACTGTTCAATTCACCTTGAAGGGTTTATAATCACACCTCAAGCTGTGCCTGCCGCAAATATTTACTTGTGGGGCACGGAAGGAAAATGCGGTTCGCAGTGCCGTGACCGAAGTGGTCTGTTCCGCTGGAGGCAATCCGGCGGTTGTGCGCGTATTATTCCTTCTTTGAGGATTGGAGATGACAATGACACATGCAGGGTTAAGGTGGTTAACTTGTTTGGCTGTAATGGGTTGTGTGATTTGTGCAGGGATTGTGCAGGCCGGAACGGTCTGGCTGTCGGAACTGGATTTGACCCGAATGAAGGTCGGCTACGGACAGGCACAAAAGGACTTGAATATTGTGCAAAAGCCCCTGGCGATTGCCGGGGAGCAGTTTGACAAAGGCGTTGGAAGCCATGCCGACAGTATTCTGCATATCCATCTCAACGGCGGAACGAGCCGATTCACGGCCCGGGTTGGCGTGGATGACAGTGCACAAAACAAAGGCAGCGTCTGTTTCAGGATTTACGGCGACGACAAGCTGCTGTTTAACAGCGGCACAATGAAGGGCGGCCAGAAAGCCAAATCCGTCAAGCTGACAACAACAGGCATCCAGACCCTGATTCTGGTGGTTGCCAGCGCTGGCGACGGAATCGATTACGACCATGCCGACTGGGCCGATGCCAAATTTGACGTAACCGGGCCAAAGCCAGAGGCCATTGATTCCCCCGTCGAGGAAAAAGTCATCCTGACGCCAAGACCCGGCCCTGCTCCAAAGCTCAACAATCCGCTGGTGTTTGGCACCCGCCCGGGCAATCCCTTTATTTATCGCATTCCCGCTACCGGCACCCGCCCGATGACTTTTGCGGTCGAGGGGCTGCCGGCGACTCTGAACCTGGACCCGGCAAGCGGTATTTTGACCGGCACATCGCCTGCCAAGCGGGGCGAATATACGATGGTGTTTAAGGCCGGCAATGCCTCCGGCCAGGATGAGCGGCCGTTCAAGCTGGTCGTGGGGGATACGCTGGCACTGACCCCGCCGATGGGCTGGAATAGCTGGTACATTCATTATAACCGGGTTACCGATGCCGGCATGCGGGAGGCTGCCGATGCGATGGTGGCCTCCGGGATGGCCGACTATGGGTATATGTATGTCAACATTGACGACTGCTGGTCCAAGAAACGCAGGGATGAGCCTTATCGGGACAACTGCGGCGGCATCCTGACCAATGAGAAATTCCCGGACATGAAAGGCCTGACTGATTACATCCACAGCAAAGGCCTGCGGGCGGGTATTTATACCTCGCCGGGGCCGTGGACGTGTGCCGGTTATATGAGCACTCTCGGGTATGAACAGCTTGACGCCCAGCGTTTTGCCGAATGGGGATTTGATTTTCTCAAATATGACTGGTGCACCTACGAGATTTCGGACGAAAAGGCGCTGCATGATTATATGAAGCCCTACGCCCTGATGGGTGAGATACTCAAGAATCTCAAGCGGGATATGGTATATAACCTGTGCCAGTATGGGATGGGCAATGTGTGGGAATGGGGCGCCAAAGTGGAGGCTCAGACCTGGCGGACGATGGGCGATGTGGGCTTTATGTCGTTCCTCGATGCCGGTCTTGAGAATTGTCAGTATGCCGCACATGCCGGGCCGGGCCGATGGAACGATCCGGACTACATCCTGATTGGCTGGGTGGGGGATGCCCGCAAGATGGGCGAAGGCGCTCCGGTCAACCTGACGCCGAACCAGTATTATCAATATATGTCGCTGTGGACGATGATGGCGTCGCCGCTGTTCTTCTCGGGGGATATGACCCGGCTGGATGATTTTACGCTGAATGTGCTGTGCAATGCGGAAATCATCGGCGTCAATCAGGACATTCTGGGCCGACAGGGCGTGATTGTGACACAGACAGAGGATTATTTTGTGATTACAAAACCGCTGGCCGATGGATCGATTGCCGCAGGCGTGTTTAATACGTCGGTGGTGGAGCAGTCCGTCAGAGTGTCATGGAAGGAACTGGGGCTTAAGGGCCGCCAGTCTGTTCGTGATTTATGGCGGCAGCAGGATCTGGGGACGCATAAGAACGGTATGGATATCAAATTGCCGCTGCATGGCGTAGTGATGCTGCGGCTGTCGTCAGCAAAATAAATTAAAAACACGGATTAGCGAATGATTAAGGAGAGCGTTGGATGGGTACCTGTGCAAAGAAATATGTCGTTGGGATTGTGCTGTGTGCGGTGTTGATTGGCGGCCATGTATGTGCGTCGCTGGCCGAGCTTGCCGAGCCGAAGGATGGCCGGAGTATGCGGACGACCAGCACCCGGCGGGATGCCAAAGGCGAGGAAAACAACTATGATAACCAGCGGGTCAAGCCGGGAGAGACCGTCGTTCTTCTGGATGAGAAAGGGCCTGGGGTCATTACGCATATCTGGCTGACATTTCTGGGGCCGGAACCGCAGGCGTGGGCGAAAAATGGCTCCGCGAGCCATCAGGATATGGTGATTCGGATGTACTGGGATGGGGCTAAAGAGCCTGCCGTCGAAGCACCGGTCGGCGATTTTTTTGCCAATGCCTTCGGCAAACGCAGCGAGGTCATCAGTCTGCCGGTGATTGTGGAAGACGGCGATTCGTATAACTGTTTCTGGCACATGCCGTTCCGCAAGTCGGCCCGGATCGAAATTGAGAATCAGAATCCCGACAAGCCCATTAGTCTGCTGTATCACAATATCGACTGGATTAAAAAAGACCGCATGGACAAGGATACGCCGTATTTCTATGCCCGCTACCGCCAGGAGTACCCGGCCGAAGATGGCAAGGATTACGTGATTCTGGATACGCAGGGCAAGGGACATTACGTGGGTACTGTGCTGAGCGTGCGGACCCGCAGTCCATCGTGGTTTGGGGAAGGGGATGAAAAGATTTATATCGACGGCGAAAAAAGTCCTTCTATCTGGGGCACGGGGACAGAGGATTATTTCCTAAGTGCCTGGGGCCTGAAGACCACCAGCACGCCGTATTTTGGTGTGCCTTATTTTGACCAGTGGGGCATCATTGGCGGCCATACGAGCGCCTATCGCTGGCATATTCAGGACCCCATTGTCTTTCAGAAGGGCATCCGGGTGACGCTTGAGCATTACGGCTGGATATCGCCGGATGAAAATCCCGAGTACAAGACCACAAGCTGGAATGAGCGGCAGGATGATTATTCGAGTGTCGCATTCTGGTATCAGACCGGCAAGCCCACGTTTAATCCCACCATGTTCACGGCCCAGCAGCGATGGCTTCCCTCGCTGGACCCGCAGATTATCTATGCGTCAGATTTTGCCGGCGACCAATATCATGGCGCAGGATCGGTCAGTGTTCAGGAACTGCCGGATTTATATCCCAGGGCACAGTTATTCTACAGCCCTTCGTCTGTGGAAAACGGATGGATTGAAATTCCATTTAAGGTGGAAAAGAAAGAACCGGTGCGTCTGCTGATTGTGGCGACCCAGGCGCCGGATTACGGGATTTATCAGGCGTCGCTCAATGGCGTGAAAATCGGGTCGAAGATGGATTTTTATAATAAAGACATTCGTTCCAATGAATATCACCTTCTGGATTTCTGGCCGGAGCCGGGGGATTATACCCTTCGGCTGGAGTGTGTCGGCAAGAATCATTTCTCGGAAGCGGCCAAGTGCGGGATAGAGTCGGTCCGACTTCGCCAGCGCCAGCCGAGAGTACTGCAATACGGGCATGAAAAGGATAAAAAATGGCAGGAAAAACCGACCTTGTACAATTGATGAGAAAAACAGTCTTTTTTGTGCAGGATAGGCAGAAATAGACGGGGTATTCCAGACAAGTTGTAACTTTAATGAATCGATTTTTATCTGTATCAGTGGGCGATCTGGCCGGTCCATTGCATCGCCTGGGGTTCTGTGGTAAAGTATGGCCCTGCGTGCGGCAAGATGGCCGGAAAGCAGTCTTAATTTAACGAGAAGATCGATTCAGATGCGTTTTATCTGTTATAGTATTAATTTTCATACAGCTCCATTGGAAGTACGTGAGGCGGTGGCCCTGGATTCAGGCCGACAGCGGTTTCTGCTGGAAGTGCTTCGGTCTGCCGATGAGGCGCTGGAGGCGATAGTCCTTTGCACCTGCAATCGTACCGAATTGTATCTGAATTGTCCCAAAAAAATCAAGCCCGAGGTGGTTGTCGAGAAGGCATTGTCAGTGGTCAGGCCGGAGGCAGCGGCAGTCTGGCAAAATCATTGCGAGGTGTTTGAAGACAAAGCGGCCGTGGAGCATCTGTTTTCGCTGGCGGCGGGGCTGGAATCGCAGATGCTGGGGGAAAACCAGATCGTGCATCAGCTCAAGGATGCCTATACTCAGTCGATTGAGGCGGGGGCCAGCCGGTTTTGTTTCCATAAACTGATGCATTGTGCATTTCGTGCGTCCAAGGCGGTCCGGCAGGGCACGGAGATCAATTGCGGGGCGGTGTCGCTGAGTATGGCGGCGGTGGAGACGGTACGGGCCAAATGCCGGCTGGATGGGGCGAAGGTACTGCTGATTGGGGCGGGGGATAATGCGGCTTTAGTGGCTAAGTATCTGGCCAAGTCAACAATCAGTCGTCTGACGATAATCAATCGCACACTGGATTCGGCCAAACAGCTTGCCGAGACTATCCGGGGGGCTGAATCGGCGGCGCTGGCATGTCTGCCGGAGTATCTGGCGGATGCGGATGTTGCGATATTTTCAACGGCTTCACCGCATCCGGTCCTGACGGCCGAAGATGCGGGGTATTATCTTTCCCAGCGGAGCAGTCCGCTGCTGATTATCGATTTGGCTGTGCCGCGGGATGTGGAGCCTGCGGTGGGCGATCTGGATCATGTCGAACTGATTAACATTGATCAGTTGAATGAGCAGGTTGAGAAAAATCGAGCCAATCGGAGTGTCTGGATTGAGCCGGCTCAGAAGATTATTCGTCAGCATACGATGCGGTTTATCCGCTGGCAGGAGTCGCTGGATACGGCGGCGGTGATTGCGGAATTGACCGGCCGGATTCTGGGCGAGGCGGGCACCTACGCCAAGCGAAATCGCCGGTATTTTGCCAAAAGCGATCAGCAGCGGCTGGAGCAGTTTGCCGAAGGGCTTGCCCGAAAACTGCTGCATGGGCCGATACAATATCTCAAGGAATCCGATTCACCGCGTGCCCGGGGCGACAAGGCTCAGGCGGCGGAGCTGGTGCGAAAGCTGTTTTTGGATACCAAACGGCGGAGGAAGGGGCAATGACGGTGTTGCGGATTGCCACACGCGGTTCGGCGCTGGCCCTGGCACAAACGAAGCTGGTTGCGCGGATGCTGGAGAATAAACACCCCGGCCTGCAAACGGAGCTGGTTATTATCAGTACGCAGGGGGATCAGGATACTGAGCAGCCGCTGTGGAAGATGGAGGGGGTGGGGTTTTTCACGACCCAACTGGAGCGGGCACTGCTGGACGGCAAGGCGGATGTTGCGGTACACAGCTATAAAGATTTGCCGACGGCGGATACGGAGGGATTGATAATTGCGGCGGTGCCCGTGCGGGAGAATCCGGCGGATTGTGTCGTATCGCGGCTGAAGATCGGGTCGTTTATGCAGATTGCACCGTCTGCGTTTGTCGGGACGTCGAGCCTGCGGCGACAGGCCCTGCTTCTCAGGCTGCGTCCGGATTTGAGCATCAAGCCCATTCGCGGCAATGTGAATACCCGGCTGCGGAAAATGGATGAGGGGCAATATGATTTGCTGGTGATGGCGGCGGCGGGGCTGCTGCGGCTGGGATTGCAGGGACGCATAGCATTTCTATTGGAACCCGAGCGATTTTTGCCAGCCCCGGCACAGGGGGCTTTGGCGGTGCAGGTGCGGGCTGATGATGCCGCGACGCGTAATAGGGTGGAAGCGATTGATGATATGCAGACCCGCACGCTGGTGGAGGCGGAGCGGATTGTGCTGCGGCGGCTGCATCCGGGCTGTCACGCGCCGGTTGGGGTATATGCCCGGCAGGCGGGGGAGCGGATTCTGATGTCTGCGTTTGCATCGCGGCCGGACGGGACGGAGGAACTGCGGTGTGAGGCCGAAGGCGACTGGTCGGCGGCACCGGCGGTGGCCCAAGAGCTGGCGGAAAAAATGATTTCGGGCGGGGCGATCGATATTCTGGAGGAGAACTAAGCGATGAAAAAGCCGTTGGTGTATCTGGTGGGGGCGGGGCCGGGCGATCCGGAGTTGATAACGCTTAAGGCAATCCGGTATTTGTCGGAGGCGGACTGTATCATTTTCGATGGGCTGGCCAATGCGGATTTTCTGGAGTATGCGTCCGCGGCTGCGGAGAAAATTTCTGTCGCCAAGCGCGGCGGGCAGGATAGCTATAAACAGGACCAGATCAATGAACTGCTCGTGCAGAAGGCACTGGAGGGCAAGACCGTGGTGCGTCTCAAGGGCGGTGATCCGACGCTGTTTGCCCGGGGCGGAGAAGAGGCGGCGGCTCTGCATAACGCGGGGATTGCCTTTGAAATTGTGCCGGGGATTACGGCCGGGCTGGCGGCGGCGGAATACAGCGGGATTTTCCTGACCGACCGCAATACCAGTTCGCAGGTGATGTTTGTGACCGGGCATCCGTCGGCGGACAAGGATTTTGATTTTATCGACTGGGATTACCTGGCACGGTTTGACGGTTCGATTGTGCTGTATATGGCCATGAGCAATCTGGCCCAGATAGCCGATCGGCTGATTGCCGGCGGCAAACCCGCCAGCACGCCGGCGGCGGTGATACAACATGCGACGCTGCCGGGTCAAAAGATGGCCAGGGGGCCGCTGGATACTATTGATGCGGTATGCAAAACGGCAGGGCTGTCGGCGCCGGCGATTGTGATCATCGGCAAGGCTGCAGACAGTCCTGATGCGTACAACTGGTTCATGTCACAGCCCTTGTTCGGCAAGACCATTATTGTCACCCGCGACCCGGCGGGCAATCAGCGTCTGGGCAAGCTGCTCGGGCAGCAGGCGGCCAGCGTGATTGATTTTTCGTGCATTGAGCTGCAGGGGCCTATCGAAAGCCCGGCGCTTAAACATGCGATCCGGGATTTGAACGATTATGACTGGATTGTGTTTACCAGTTCGCACGGAGTGGATTTTACGATGGAATTGCTGGCCCGCTATCGTAAGGACAGTCGGGCGTTTGGTTCTGCCAAAATCGCCTGCATCGGGAAACCGACGGCGGAGTCCCTCCTGCGATATGGCATTCGGGCGGATTTTGTGCCATCGGAATTTACAGGCAAGGCTCTGGCCGCAGAACTGGCCGGGCAGTCGGACCTGCGACGGAAAAATGTTCTGCTGCTGCGGTCGGAGGCGGCAACCGATGACCTTGCCGACGGCCTGCGGCAAGGCGGGGCGGCGGTGGAGGATATCCGGATTTATACCACAGTGACCAGGCAGCAGCCGCAGGAGGCAAAAGACCATGTGGCTGCGTTGATTCAGGCGGGCGAGGCGGACTGGATTACCTTTACCAGCTCTTCGACGGTGCAGGGCTTTTTTGAACAGATTGACAAGACGCTGGTGAAAAACGCGGCGGTCAAAATCGCTTCCATCGGCCCGGAGACGACGCGGCAACTGGAAGCCCTCGGCCTGACGATTCATCTGGAAGCCAAACCCCACACGGCGGCGGGCCTGGTGCAATCGCTGGCAGCGTATCATGGGACGGCTGGAAAGTAGAATCAGGCCAGAGTGCCGAACAGTGTCAGTGCGGATGTTTTGGAAATACTGACTTTGGCGAATTGTCCAGCCAGCGAGGCAGGGCCGTTAAAGACCACAATGTAATCATGGGCGGTGCGGCCAATCAATTGCGGATTATCGTCTGAATCCGCAGCATTCAGATGGGCTTTTTTGCTTGGGCCTTCGACCAGCACTTCGAGTGTTTTTCCGATGAAGCGTTTGTTGTCCTCTTCGGCGATCTGATTGACGATTTCCAGCAATTCCATATTGCGATGCTGTTTGACCTCATCGGGGATATCGTCGGTCAGTTTCTGTTCGGCGCGGGTGCCCGGGCGGGGCGAATACTTGAAGATAAAGCAATTTTTGTAGCGTACCCGGCGGATGAGTTGTGCAGTGGCCTGGTAGTCTTCGTGTGTCTCGCCGGGAAAGCCGACGATGAAATCGCCTGCGATGGCGATATCGGGCACGGTGGCGCGGGCCTTGTCCATCAGGGCCATGTAATAGGCGGAAGTGTAGCCGCGATTCATGGCTTTCAGGATGCGGTCGGAGCCGCTCTGAGCGGGGATATGGAGGTAAGGGCAGACCTTGGGCAGGTTAGCCATGACCTGAAGGATGGAATCGTCAAAATGTCCCGGATGGCTGGTGATGAATCGTACCCAGTGCACGCCGGCGATATCACTGACTTTTTCAAGCAGGTCGGCCAGGGTCCATATTTTATCCCCTTGTTCATAGCGATAGGCGTTGATGCTCTGGCCCAGCAGGGTGATTTGCTGAATGCCGGAATCAGCCAGCTTTCGGGCCTGCTCCAGAACCATCTCGGGCGGACGGGAAATCTCGGGTCCGCGAACATACGGCACAATGCAGTAGGTGCAGAAGTTGTTGCAGCCCCGCATGGCACGGATAAAAGCCTGCGATTTGATGTGATTTTTGTCGGAATCATATTCCATCTCAAATTCATCGAGAATCTGCTGATGTTCGAGACTGTCCGGGCGGCGGATGGATTCGGTGACGGCCAAGTGATTGATGTGCCTGTCGATGGCTTCGTCAATCAGGCGGGGGACTTCGGCGAGCTGGCCGGGGCCGGCGACGATATCCACGCTGTCATGCTGGAGCAATTCTTCGCCCATGCGCTGGGCCATGCAGCCGATGACAGCAACCAGCAGGGCTGGGTGGGTCTTTTTCAGGTGTTTGATGTGCCCCAGATGCGACAGGACACGGTCTTCGGCGTGCTGACGGACCGAACAGGTGTTGATGATGATGACGTCTGCTTCACCGGCTTTGTCGGTATGTACGTAACCCCTGCTGGACAGGGCATTAAACAGCAGGCCCGAATCCAGCTTGTTCATCTGGCAGCCAAAGTTCTTTAAATGGAATTTCTTTGAGTTCATAGGCGGGCTACTATACCAGAAATCTTTGTTTTTACAATTTACAATTCGCGGGTTTGACCGTACAATTCCCCGTCTATACGATAGGCTATGAAAGCAATTCATCCAAATCGAAAATTGATAGAAAACGGCGGCAAGCACGCGGTCAAACGCGGTATGCTGGGGTTTATTCATTGGGAGAATTTCGATTTTCTTAATCCGCTTGTAGAGCTTCTGGTTAAGGCTGTCGGGCTTTACGGGCGAGGGTACCACAATGCAACGGATATTCGTCTGGAACAGGTGAGGCTGGAATTGCCGCGGCTGCCGGGGGCTTTTGAAGGATTTCGGTTATTATGGGTGTCGGATATCCATGTTGAACGGTTTGACCATCTGCCGGATTTGATTTTAAAGCATATCGAACCTCTGCAATACGATTTATGTGTGTTTGGCGGCGACAGTTGTTTTGAGCATTTTATTTCGGATAAGGCCTGCTGCCTGACGGAGCGGCTTGCGGCCGGGCTGGTGAGGAAGTCGCCGGTGCTGGGGATTCTGGGCAATCATGATTTTTATCACATTGCCCAGATACTGGATTCGCTGGGTGTGAATATGCTTTTGAACGATAATCTGTCGATTGAACGCGAGGGGCAAAAGCTGTGGTTTGCGGGCGTGGATGATTGTCATTATTTTTTTGCGGATGATATCCAGCAGGCATGCAGCGGTATTCCGGAGGATGCATGTAAAATTCTGCTGTCCCATTCGCCTGAACTGTATCGGCAGGCCGAGAAGGCGGGTTTTGATGTGTGCCTGTCGGGGCATACGCACGGCGGACAAATCTGCCTGCCGGGGGGAATTTCGGTAATTTCCAGTGCCTCGGTGCCGCGACGCATTCGACGCGGACTGTGGCGGGAAAACGCTATGCTGGGCTATACCTGCCGGGGCTCTGCGGCCAGCGGTGCGGCGGTACGCTTCAACTGTCCGGCGGAAATTACGCTGTTTACGCTGTCCGGCGGTCGTCGGCAGTAACCGAATTTTCAGCAGGTTTATTTGGGCGGGATTTTTAAACGCATTCCGGGCTTGAGCTGTTCGGGCTTTTGAAGACTATCCTGATTGGCATCCAGAATTTTCTGCCACTGTGAGAAATTACCGTAGTATTTGGCTGCAATGGAACCGAGGGTTTCGCCTGTCTGGACGATATGGATTTGGGGCTGGTCGTCCAGTGAGGAAGGTCTTTTTTGCGGCGCGGGGGTTTCGGTGCCGGCCGGGACCGGCGATTGGACTGGAGCAGGGATGGATTGCACCGTTTGCGGAGCGGGATTGGCGGGTTCGGTTTCAAATTGTTTGAGCCGACGCTGCTGGGGGGTGTCCGAAAACAGGGCGAACAGAATCCACCCGAGCAGAACAATCGCGGCTCCTGCCAGCATTCCAATTTTCAAATCCTTTTGCATCGCATATCCTGTCGTCCGGTTCAATCCCGTATTCAATGTAAGACGTCTGGGCGGATTATTCAACAAAAAAAGCCGGGATGTTCAGGACATCCCGGCTGATTTGATATGGCAAAACAAATGTGCCTTACTCTGTTTTCTTAGAGCCTCCGCCGATCAGGATGGGGGCTGCAATCGCGATGGAGGAGTAGGTACCGATGAGGATACCGAACAGCATCACGAAGTTGAATCCGCGGAATCCCGAGCCGCCCCAGACATACATCACGAAGACCGCGATGAACGTGGCAAAGGATGTCAGGATGGTTCGCGACAGGGTCTGGTTGATACTGTCGTTGATGATCTGAGCCGTTGGCAGGACGTTCTTGCCGCGGTTTTCACGGATACGGTCAAAGACCACGATGGTATCGTTGACCGAATAGCCGACCAGGGTCAGGAACGCGGCAATCAGCTCGAGGTTGATCTTGAAATCTTCAATCAGCAGCGCTTTGCCGAAGACGGTTTCGGAGATATAGGTGCAGGACACCACCACACCCAGCGTGATTAACACGTCATGGACCAGGGCAACAACCGCCGCAAAACCATACCGAGCGGTGCCGAACCGCACCCACAGGTATGCGATGATGCCCGCAAACGACAGCAGCATGGCAATCAGGGCGCGGGTCTTGGCTTCGGAGCCGACGGAGGCGTCGATCTGGGTGACGCGTGACAGCGTGCTTTCCAGCGAGCCGGCGGCAATCAGCCTGGACTTTTCATTTTCCACGTAGCTGTTCCATTCGTTGTCGCTGAAATCACGGAATCCCGCTTCGGGGTGCACGCTGACATAGACAAAGCTGCTGATCTTGTCTTCGGGTGCCAGGGCGGCCAGGTCGGTGCTGAGCAGTCTGTAGTTATACCACTTGATGTTCTGCATGTCCGGCTTGAAGCGAATTTCATTGATGCGGGCGGTCATATCGGCCGCGGTGGTTTCGCCGCTGAGTTTGCAGACGATTTTAATGCCGCCGAGGAAGTCGTTCAGTTCCCCGTCGGTTTCACTGACTTTTTCGACCGAGACGATTTCGGGGGTGAGGTTTTCCTGCACCGCCAGGTAATCGGCAAAGGCTTCACGGACGGCGTTGGTCACCAGTTCATCCACATGCAGTTCGGATACTGTTCCGTTTTGTCCGAGGGCTTCGGTCAGGACCTGTTTGACCATCGATGCATTGACGCGGGTGGTCAGCACTTCAAAGGTCGTTGCATTTTTAGAGGTGATGTTCAATTTGGACAAGACAAACTGCTGGTTGTCTTCGGCCTCGTGGATGGCTTTGGTCAGCGATTCCACGGACTGTCCGGCCTGGTTCATCGTCACGATCGCAATGGTGCGGTTGGTCTCGGTGGTGGTGATTTCAAACTGGCGCCCGGTGTCGCCGACGCTGTTGATGCGGGCGGCCTTGAGCGGTGAATCGCCAACGTGCTTTTTAAAGATTTCTTCGACCCTGCTGCGGTCAAAGCCGGTGCCTTCCTTGAGGTCAATCTGCACGCTGGTGCCGCCGGTGAACTCGATGTCATACTTGCTGTTGACCGATTCATTGCGGGTGAAGAACGCAATCATGCCCAGCACAATCAGTGACCCGGAAACAACAAAGAATATCGGCCGCATCTTCATCCAGTTGACATTGATCTTCTGGAACAGGCCGAGCATCTTGAGGTCCTTGGTCAGCAGGCCCTGGCCGGTCAGGAAATCGAAAATCATCCGTGTGACAAACAGCGCCGTAAACATGCTCCACGCGATACCGATCATCAGCACAAGGGCAAAGCCTTTGATTTCTTCCGAGGCCACCAGATACAGAATCAGGGCCGTCAGGAAGGTCGTCAGGTTGGAGTCTAAGATGGTCGTGAAGGCACGCGAGTAGCCGTTGGCGATAGCCGCCCGCAGCGATGAACCGCGTCGCAGTTCTTCACGGATACGTTCGAAAATCAGCACATTGGCGTCCACGCTCATACCGATGGTCAGCACCATACCGGCGATACCGCCCATGGTGAACGTTGCGCGCAGCATGGACATGGTTCCCAGCACAAACAGCACGTTGAGGACCAGTGCGATGTCGGCGATGGCCCCGCCCAGCAGGTAATACAGGATCATGAAGACCGCGGTGGCAATCAGAGCTACCTTGCCGGACAGAAGGCCGCGGTCTTTGTTGTCGGCGCCGACGGCCGGGCCGATGGTCTTTTCAGAAATCGGCAGTTCCGACAGGCGGGCCGGGAAAGAACCGGCGTTGAGCTTGTTGACCATATCTTCGACATCGGTCTGGCTGAATTTGCCGGTAATGATGCCCGAGGAACTGATGGCGCTGTTGATGTTGGGGGCTGAAATGGCAATGTTATCCAGCAGAATGCACAGCGGTCGCTGCAGATTGGAGCTGGTCAGGCGATAAAACATATTGGAGGCCACTTCATCAAAAGCAAAACCGATGGCACGTCGTCCCTGGTCGTCCACTGTCGGATTGGCGCGTTTGAGCTTCCAGGCCTTGTCGCTGCGAACCATCTTTTCGTTATCGAGGTTGCTGGCCAGGACATACAGCTTATCGCCGAACTGTTCGACGATGCCGCCCTGCCAGGTGGTCGGGTCTTCAATCTCGCACCAGATATACTGAGCGGAGGACGCTCCCTTGGGGCCTTTGGCTTTCAGGGCTTCGCGCTGGGCCGCGGCATCCACGCCGGAATCGCCGGGCGTGGGCAGGATGCGGAATTCCAGAACGCCGGAGCCTTTGAGCATGCGCTTGAGGTCTTCGGGGTCATCCAGTCGGCCGCCGACTTTGGCGTAGAGATCATAGGTCGAAACCACTTCGCGAATGGTCGCGGCGCGGGAGGTGAATTTCTCCTGCAGCGTTTTGAGCATCTCGGCCCGCTGGCTGGATTTGGCGGGCATTTCGAGAATCTGGCGGAGGGTATCGATGTTCAGGTTGATATCCCCCAGCTTGGCGACCGCGGCGTTCCATTTGGCGTTGAGGCCGGTTTCTTCCGCCGTCAGTTCGTTGACAATGCCGGACCATTCCTGGTGCAGGTCCAGGTACTGGTCGATAATCGGCAGAAATTCCTCGGTTTTGGCGGGGGCGCCAGCAGGAAGGACGTTTTTGAGATAATCCTGAATCTGGGTCTTGCGTGCATCGGGGGCGGCTTTGGCCCAGGCCTGAACCTGGTATTCCAGACCGCCTTCGGGCAGCCCCATTTCCGTCATCTGCTTTTTCATCGCGTCCAGCTTGGCGGCCAGATCATCGCGTTCAGCCTGCTTTTTGCTCCGCAGGTCATAGACCGAGGTCAATTCGTCGATAATCTGCTTGCGTTCCGGGGAATCCTTGGAGAATCTGGCCAGTTCGGCCTGACGGGTTTCGGCCGGAAGGGTCAGGGCGCGTTTAATCTGCAGCAGGTTGACGTTTTCGCTTTCCAGCTTCATCAGCGCTTCTTCGTAGGCCTTGCGCTTGGTAATCGTGTCGCGGCTGGAGACCGGGAGCTGGATTTCGATGCGTGTATCACCCTGGGGCCGCATGACGATGTTGGCCACGTGGGTCGGATCAATACGTTTGAGCAGAATCGGAATCATCTTTTCGGCCAGGCCGCGGCGGTCCGCCGGGGACAGGTCGCTGGCGTCGATTTCATAAATCAGACTGGTGCCGCCGGCCAGGTCCAGGCCCTGTTTGAGTTTTTCCGAAGGCGGATAGACGTAAATTCCCGCCACTGCAATCAGAAACGCTACCAGTGCTGCCTTCCAAAGCAAATCCTTATACATAGTCGGTTTCCTGAAAATAATGTTGCTTGTTATTGATTTTTCTTCTCGTCGGTTAATACCTGGGCGACGGCCGAAGGTATGATACGTATTTTGGTGTTGTTGGCTTCGTCGATTTTCAGGACGATTTCGTCATCCCGGACATCGATGATGGTGCCGAGGATGCCGCCGATGGTGCGGACCCGGTCATTTTTCTTGAGGCTGGCCACCATTTTCTGCTGTTCCTGCTGGCGTTTCTTGGGGGCGCGAAACAGCATGAAATACATCAGCACAAACAGGAATACCATCAGCATAATCTGCGGCCAGACGCTCTGGGGTTTTGCAGGCTGTGCAGGGGCGGCCGTTCCGTCGGCCTGGGTGGTGGTTGTGGCTGCCGGAGCCTCTCCGGCGGGGGCGGCCTGTTCCATCGAGACGACGGTGCCGTCCTGTGAGCCGCCCGGGGTCTGGGCCTCGGCGATCATCCAGTACATACTCATTGTTCTGTTCCTTCCACGAATGGGGTTGATTTTTCCTTAAATTTCTCTATAAACGCGGCAGACCAGTCGGCAAACGTGCTGTCTTCAATCCGCCGGCGTATGTCATTCATCAGACGCTGATAATAGCAGATATTATGCAGCGACAGCAAAATCGGGCCTAACATCTCTCCGACATTGAAAAAGTGCCGTATCGTACCCTTGCTGAAATTCCGGCAGCAGTAACACGGGCAATCCGCTTCCACCGGCGACGTATCTTTCAGATAGGCGCTGTTGCGGAGCCGAATCGGGCCGCTGGCGGTAAAGGCAAAGGCGTTTCTGCCGTTTCGTGTCGGCAGGACACAGTCAAACATATCGACCCCCGCCCGGACCGCCGCGACGATATCGGCCGGCATTCCCACCCCCATCAGGTAGCGGGCCTTGTCGGCCGGCAGCAGAGGGGCGGTAAAATCGACTGTTTCAATCATCTGGTCGTGGTTTTCGCCGACACTCAGACCCCCGAGGGCATATCCATCGAAGTCCATCGCTATCAGTTTTTCGGCACAATCCCGACGCAAATTCAGGTCCAATCCGCCCTGGACAATCCCAAACAGAAGCTGGCTGGGATTGCTGTGGGCTTCTTTGCACTGTCCGGCCCAGCGAATCGTGCGTTCGACGGCCTCTGCCAGCCGTTTGGGCTCGCAGGGATAGGGGGTGCATTCGTCAAAACACATGATTATATCGGCCCCGAGCCGATTCTGGGCGACGGTGGCGACTCTGGCGTCGATATAAAGCCGTGCCCCGTCAATATGGCTGGCAAACTCCACGCCGTCCTGGCCGATGCGGTTGAGGGTGCTCAGTGAAAACACCTGAAAGCCGCCGCTGTCGGTCAAAATCGGGCCGTTCCAGTTCATCAGGGTATGCAGACCGCCGAGGGCTTCGACGACCTCGACACCGGGCCGTATCAGTATGTGATAGGTATTGGCCAGGATGATGCTGCTGCCGGTCTGGGCCAGGTGCGCCGGGGTGATGCCTTTGACGGCGCCGCGCGTTCCCACCGGCATAAAGACCGGGGTGCGTACCTGCCCATGGGCCGTGGTCAACAGCCCCAGGCGGGCATGGGTTCGACTGTCGTTTTGGATTAATTCAAATCGTTTCATTGCATATCCGGCAATACTGTAATCTGGGCGCCGGGATAATACCAGTTCAAGATGTCTCTGACGGTTTTGCCCTGACGGGCCATATTTTCGGCTCCCGTCTGGCAAAGCCCTACGCCGTGGCCAAAACCGCGGCCGTCGGAAAACGTGTAAACGATTCCCTGTCGGGTCATCGTAAAGACGGTGCTTTTGAGCTTCATTCCGCTGGAATCCAGCGCCAGGCGGAAATCTTCGCCTCGGAGAAAATCCTTTTTTCCATTTTTGCCGAAGACCGAAACGCCCACCACCCGTCCGATCTGTCCGAACCGGACCAGCTCGACCGAGGTGATTTCGTCCAGTTTTTCAGCCATCCCGGGATAGCGTGCAAACAGCTTTTGCTGGATTTCCGGCAGTGAATAACCGACCGGCCCCCAGCTCCAGAACCGCTCGCGGGCAATCGGTTCGCAATACGGACACGGCACCCCGCCAAGCGGAGCAAACGTGTCTCCAAACACATTGCGGCTGTCTTCGGTGTGGCCGCCGCAGGTGGAGCTGTAATAGGTCGGGAAAATCGCATCGATACCATCTCCGCCGCAGGTCAATACCTGGTTTTGGGTGGCCTCCACGGCCTGTCGCACCGTTGCTGTTTCTGCGGCAAGGCCCCGATAGACCTGGTTGGCCTGGGTGGTAGTGACGTCCCAGGACCGGTTCCGGCCAAAGCGGGACTTGACGTATAATGCATAAGTCCTTGCGATAATGGCCTGGGCCTGCAGGGCCTGCGGTTCCCAGTAGCTATACATTTCCGCACCAACCACACCCAGCAGATACGATTCGAGCGGCACATGATTGACGGCACTGAAGCTGTTCGGGTCTTCTGCGGCGGAAATCACCAGATTGCCGCGATATCCCTGTCCATCGATGAAAAAGATATAAGGCTGCCGCGGACTAATCACGACCGGGCCGTCCATTCGCAGGTCGCCCAGGTGGATTTTGCCGTTCTGAAAACGAATCCGGACCGGCTCGCTCGTATCGGAAAAGCCCGCCTGTATGCCGTGGGACTCATCGGCTGCGGTAAATCCGTCAGGAGCGCTGACGACACACTCTGTTCGATTGCCAAAGAGCAAAACCCGCATCCATCGATCCGACGGTTCGGACATGCCGGATGTGGGCCGTATCGGTTCCCGTTTCGCACATCCGCCCACAAGCAGGGCGGAGACGATAAAGGCCCACAGTACCGTGTTACCGTATGCTGCGGGCCTGGGTTTGTTTAACGCCAACAAATAGGTTCCTTCCTGAATGCCGCACAAACTCGACCGGAACGTCCGGATTAGTCCAGCTTACGCAGGCCCAGGCCGAAGTTGGCCAGTTTTTCCTTGATTTCATTCAAGCTGGTGACGCCGAAGTTTTTGCATCCCAGCAGTTCCGCCTCGGTTTTGCTGACCAGGTCATAGAAGACCTTGACGCCCAGCTTGGCCAGGGCACGCCGGGCGCGAACCGACAGTTCCAGTTCATCCACGGATTTATTGAGTAGTTCAGGGCTGGCTCCGCCGACATCCTCGGTGGCGGATACGGGGGCGGCGCTGGCTTTCTGTTCCAGTGCCATCCCGAGGCGAAGGCCTTTGCTGTCCAGAATCTTTTTGATTTCCAGCAGGGAGGTTTCACCGAAGTTTTTATAGGACAGCAGTTCGGCTTCCGTGGTTCGCAGCAGGTCGCCGAGGGTGCAGATATTCATTTTTTTCAGGCAGTTGCGGCTGCGCACGGACAGCTCAAAATCGGAAATGGGAATTTCCAGTATCTTGTTCTGACGGTCCTTGCGTTTTTCCCGCTCTTCATCATAAATCATGGTCTGTGAGCTGGAGATGTCTTTTTTGAACAGGGCGGCTTTGGCATGGCCGGGATGTGAACGCAGCACGGCATTGACGCACTGCATGGCCCTGGAATAATCTCCTCGATCTTCATATAAAACAGCCAGGTTCATCAGGGCGTTGACATGGGACGGAAGAATCTGCGTGGCTTTCTTGTAATACTCCATCGCAACGTCTTCTTCGCCGCGCAGGTCATTGATATAGCCCAACTGGAAAACAGCCTGCACATGGTTGGGGTCGAGGTTGATGGCAGTCAGGTAATTGTCCGCGGCTTCATCGTACTGCCCCAGGGCATCCTGCAGGCGGCCAAGCTGATAATGATACTCGGCGCTGACATTCTGGAAGTTGATGCAGGTTTTGATTTCCTTCTGGGCTTCGTCAAACTGTCCGGCACGGCGGTAGGTTTCGGCCTTTTCCATGGCGACCGTCAGTGACTCGGCCTGTTGTTTTTTGGCCGACTCAAACTGTTCGATGGCCTTGTCATAAATGCCCTGTGCCCGGTATAAAGAACCGAGGGCCAGGCTCTTCTGGGCACAGTCCTTAGCCTTCTTGAGCAGTTCTTCGGCCTGGCTGGTGCTGCCGCAAAGCCACAGGGCGATACCTGCGGCCAGGGGGGTGGAACTGCTATCCTGGGCTTTCTGCCGGATGGCGTCTCTGATGCGATCGCTGGAATTGACGATCGCGGAGAGCTTTTTAATCTGCTCGAATGACGGCAAATCCTTGCCAAACAATTCCGTCTGGAGTTCCGCTGTTGTTACCATATTCGGTTGTGCTCCTGTTTCCTTTGTACTGGGCAGCCGGCAGACAACGTCTGGGCCGAGCCGGCCTGAATTCACTTATTTGATTCGATTTCCTCTACAGAATCCCGAAAAGCCGGGATAAGTGGGACATTATACGAACCTGACAAATCTTTGCAAATTTTTTTTAATACCCCCCGGAGTTCAGACGTTTATTAGAGGGATGTTTGGAAATTTACCCCCTAAAAAAGTCGATAACTGAAATATATAATGAAACAAAACAGTTCGACCCCCATGGGAAGGTGTCTATGAAACATTATATAGCATACTTTGTATGTCTTGTTGCTGCTTCTTCAATAAGTTATGCCGATTTCCGAGCCTATAACGACTGTATTCGTGGAACAGGCGACCTGACGGCAGCCAATGTAACAAACTGGACGGTATATAATGGATTTACCTCCAATATGTCCGGTAAATTAATTGATTATAATACAGGTCTGGAAACACCGGTTACAGCAACCTTTTCCTGGAACAGCTCTGCGGGACTGCGAACCAGTGAAACCAGCGGCAGTGCAGACGATGAATCGCAACCCAGGCCCGGCACGCCGGCTTACGCGGTGTTTGGCGGAATAGTCGATTATTCATATCGCTTGGTGTATTATGGAAACACCGGCTGGTTTGCGGAAATCGAATTTACAGGTCTTAACCCGTCTAAAAAGTACTCATTTGTTACCACCGCTATTCGCGGAGCCAATTATCCAGACCGATTAACTCTTTTTACCCTCTCCGGCCATACCAGTGCAGTCAATAACAGTTCGGATGGCATCTATCTGAAAAATGGCGATCAAACCGTTTTAAGAGCGGGCGGAAATCATTTGGATACAACGGGTTATGTCGTTCGATGGGACGATATTTTCATCGCGGACAAAGGGAACGGCACCGGCAGCTTCAAGGTCCGAGCCGAAGCCTATACGACGTATGGATACCCTTTTGGCGGCTTCATGCTGGAAGAAATGGATTCCGGTCTTAACACTGCACCGCAAGTTAAATTAAATTCAGACTTTACGATTCGCTGGCCGCAGCAATATCTGACCTTGTCTGCCCAGGTAACGGATGATGGAATTAGTGAGCCTGAGGGCTTTCTGTCCACACAATGGTCACAGGTTTCCGGTCCGCAGCCTGTTGAATTCACCAGTCCTGAACAAGCCTCTACCCAAGTTATTTTTCCGGCTCCGGGACAATATGAAATGCAAATCAAAGCCACTGATGGTTTATTGGAAACGACTGGTACGACAACAATTACCGTTGTTGAGCCGGTTTGTCCGGTAGGGGATATTGATGGAGATTGTCGGGTCAGTTTATCTGATTATATATGGTTATCGGACTTCTGGCTGTCAGAGACACCTGAACAGGCGGATTTGGATGGAAACGAGCAAGCCAATCTGTTTGACCTGAGCCTGGTTTGCCAAAGCTGGCTGGAAGACTGGACCGGGTCGGTGACGGTAACGCTTTTGCCTTCAGAGGTCGCTGCGGGCGGGGCGAACTGGCGACTGGATCAGGGAGAATGGAACGCATCCGGGTATGTTTTGTCTTCTGTGCCGGAGGGGACACATCAGATTGAGTATTCCGTGGTTACCGGATGGGTCAGCCCCGGGCCGCAATCGGTAGAGGTCGTACGGGGCCAGAATACGTCGATTTCGGCGACATACACCGAAATTCCTCCGGAATCCGTGGTTATCAACGAATTCATGGCGGTCAATTCCAATATCAGCAATTTGAAACCTGTACCCTCGGTTAATATCTATACCCGTGTTGGGGGTGAAGTCTCCTATGATGACTGGATTGAGCTTTACAATCAAACCGATACAGCGGTGGACTTGGCAGGCTGGTATCTGACCGATGATCCGGCCAACCTGACCCGGTGGCAGTTCCCCGCAGGCACGACCATTGCGGGCAAGGGATATATGGTAGTCTATGCATCCAAGAAAGATCCGCTCAAGTATGGCTATCCATTTATCGATGATTTGGGCAAGCTGCACACCAATTTTGAGTTGGCCTCCCGGGGGTATTTAGCTCTTGTTGGGCCGGACGGACAAAAGGTGGAATATGAATATCGGGATTATCCCAAACAGAGAGGCCTTGTTACCTATGGTCTTACCTCCGACGGACGGGTCGGCTATTTGACCGGTGCCACCCCCAACGGTGCCAATACCGACATTTATCAAGGCGAGGTCAGCGATACGAAGTTCAGTGTTGGCCGGGGTTTTTATGAGCAGTCCCAGACGGTGTACCTGAGCTGTTCAACGCCGTCGGCAGTCATTCGTTATACCACGAATAATTCTATCCCGACCGAGAGCAATGGCTTGATCTATGACCCGGCTAATCCGATTGTCATCAGTACGACCACCTGTCTTCGTGCGGCTGCTTTCAAACCCGGCTGGCTGCCGTCCAACGTGGATACCCAAACCTATCTTTTCCTGAACGATGTCATTCGACAGGCGACCAACCTGAGTACAGGGGCCCAGGATGTTCCCGCCGGTTATCCGACAAGCTGGATCAGCAATTACAATGGTGCGACCGTGACCGGGGATTATCAGATGGACCCGGATGTGGTGAATTCGGCGGCCTATTCCGCCACGATCAAAGACGATTTAAAATCGATTCCCACGGTTTCGGTGGTCGTACCGGTGGAGCAGCTTTTCGGAACCTACGGGATTTATGTGGACCAGTCTCAGGACGGCTCAGAGCGTGCCGGCTCGGTGGAATTGATTGATCCGGATGGTGTTGAAACGTTCCATATCGGCTGCGGTGTCAAGATGCAGGGGGGCGTGGGCAATGTCACCGGAGATGCCGGCGGAACCACACTGAATCGATGGAAATGCTATAAGTTATCCTTCCGCCTGGTATTTCGCGGCGTTTATGGCGGACAGTTGGACTATCCGTTATTCGGTCCTGAGGCTGCGGACAGCTATGATACTATTGTTCTGGATTCCCGCCCGCAAAACAGTTGGGTGCATTCGGATTCTGTCCAGCGGACCAGCGCTGAATATGTGCGTGACCAGGTTTCATCCGATACCCAGCTTGCCCTTGGCGGTTATGCCTGCCATGGCCGGCCGGTGCATCTGTATCTCAATGGTCTGTACTGGGGCTTGTACTGGCTGCACGAACGTCCGGATGATTCTTTTGCCGCATCCTACCTGGGCGGGGATAAGGAAGATTATGATATTTTAAAGCATGATTACAACAATATCGTCAGCGGCAGCAATACGGATTATATTGCCCTGTTCAACCTGTCGGCAACCTCGCCCAATACGGTTACGGCATTTGAGAATCTCAAGGAAAAACTGGACGTGGCGGACTTTATCGATTATCTATTAGCCAATTACTACCTGGGTAACGGAGACTGGGATAGCAAAAACTGGTATGCCTCACATAATCGCTTTGACCCTGCGGGCCGCTGGCGCTGGCACATGTGGGACGCCGAGCATGTGATGAATGACGGCACGTCACTGGCCCCAGTTGATGTGACCACGAAAAATACATCGATGGCTCCGACCGGACTGCATCAGAAGTGGATTGCAAACAATCCTGAATATCGAATGCTGTTCGGCGACCGTGTGCACAGGCATTTCTTCCATAATGGAACTCTGATTGCATCCAACTTTGCTGCATTATTTACGAACCTGACGAATCAGATCGACCGGGCAATCGTGGGTGAATCCGCGCGGTGGGGTGATAACCGTCGCGCCTCGACGCCTTATACAAGAAATAATGAATGGCTTACCGAAGTCAATCGCCTGCTGAATAATTTTATTCCCACCCGACGCGATGTTGTGCTGGCACAGCTTGCGGGAAAAAGCCCGGCCTGGTATCCGACGGTCACGGCGCCGGAGTTTCGCATCAACTACGTCAATCAGTATGGCGGTGATATCTCTGTGCCGTCGGGCCTGTCTTTGTCGGTTCCCTCCGACGAGGTCTGGTACACGCTGGACGGGTCCGATCCGCGTCAGGCCGGCGGAGCGGTCAGCAGCACGGCGATACGCTATCTGGGGCAGGCCATTACGCTGAATAAGTCCGTGCAGGCCAAGGCCCGTGCCCGGACATCCGGGGGGGTCTGGAGTGCCCTGGCCGATGCGGTCTTTGCGGCCGGTGCGGTGCGGGAGAATCTGCGTATTACGGAGATCATGTATCATCCGACCGATGCCAATCTCGAATACATCGAATTGAAAAACATCGGGTCTGCGTCATTGAATCTTAACCTGGTGCGGTTTACCAAAGGCATCAGTCATGCCTTCGGCGATGTTTCAATCGATACGGGCGGTCTTGTGCTGCTGGTCAGGAATAAAGCTGTATTTGAATCGCATTATACGCAGATTCCTGTCGGTGTTCCTGTCATTCAGTGGCAGGAAGGTTCGCTGGATAACGCCGGAGAAAAGATAGAGCTTCAGGACGCTCTTGGCCGCATCATCTTGTCGTTTACCTATAAAGATTCCTGGTATCCGCTGACCGATGGTGCGGGTTTCTCGCTGACCATCCTTGATCCTGCTGTCGCCGATGTCACACTGTGGGGTCAAAAAGCCGGCTGGCGTCCCAGCGTGTTTGCCGGAGGTTCTCCCGGTTTGGATGAAGTTGGCCTGGCTCCCGGAAGCATCGTGATTAACGAACTGCTGGCCCATTCCGACAATGAAAACCCGGACTGGATTGAATTCTTTAATGCCACCAATCAGGATATTTCCATCGGCGGCTGGTACCTGACCGACGATGCGGCGAATCCAACCAAATACCGCATTCCGGACAATACCTATATTCGAGCGAATGATTATTTGGTGTTGTACGAAAATACGGATTTTGGTTCCGCGTTTGCTCTGAGCGAAAACGGCGAGACCGTGGTTCTGTCGGCGACGCTGGACGGCCAGATGACCGGCTTCCAGGCAGTGCAGGATTTTGATGCATCCGAGCGCAATGTGTCCTTTGGCCGATATATCAAGAGCACCGGCGGGATGGATTTTGTGGCGATGGCCTGGCAGACTCCGGGTGACGATAATTCTCCGCCCAAGATCGGGCCGCTGGTCATTACGGAAATTCAGTACAATCCTTCCGCCGACAATGCCGGCGATGAATATATCGAATTGCGGAATATCTCCGGTTCAGCGGTGATGCTGCAGGATGCGGTCAAAACCGAGATAGCTGTCGGAGTGTATCAGACCGATGTAGTGCCGTGGCGGTTTACCGAGGGGATTGACTTTACCTTCCCGATGGATACAACGATTCCGGCCGGCGGGGTGGTGATACTGGCCAGAAATCCCACCGCTTTTCAGGCATATTATGCAGGACAATTGCCGGCGGGTACGGTTGTGTTTGGCCCGTTTGCCAATGATACCAGTCTGAGCAACGGCGGCGAAAAAGTGCGTCTTTGCCGGGCTGGGGATCAGTCTTATGGAAAGCCTCGCAATTACATTCGGATTGATCAGGTCAATTATGACGACGAGTCCCCCTGGCCGGTCAGTGCGGATGGTCAGGGCCAGAGCCTGATACGGATTAATCCGGCTGCTTACGGCAATGATGTGGGCAACTGGACTGCCGCGGCTCCTTCTCCGGGCCAGTGATCCCGCTGAAGGCGTGCAAAAAAAGAGTGTTCAGGCCGGGGTCTGTGTGGTATAGTCCGCGGCTATGAAGAATTGGATTTATCATCTGGGTCTGGCGGCCATTGCGGTATTGTGTCTGCTGAGTATTTTCGGTGCGTTTCTCGGGGCCGAGAATGCCCGGGCCTTTTTTAATTCCGTCCCGCTGGCGGCCTGGTGGATTGGCTTTACAATCCTGCTGGTGATGTCGATAGCTGCTTTTCGCGCACTGCATAAGCGGTCGATGCTGTTTTTGATGCACGCCGGCTGTGTGCTGATTTTGCTGGGGGGCTTATGGGGTTCACGGACAGGGCAGAAGATGACGGCCTCCATTCTGGGCAAGCCCTGGATTGAACCATGCTATCTGAAACTGTACCCCGGACGGCAGTCGTCAACGGCTTACCGGGCAACCGATGGACAACCTCTGGATTTGGGTTTTTCAGTTGCTTTAAATGATTTCCAGATACACTATTATGACAAACCTGCGACTGTTCTTTTGATTCAATCCGACTTTGGGCAGTGGGAAATCCCGTCTGGAAAAGGAGCGGACTACCTGTTATCTGCACGGGCCGGTAAAGTCCGGGTGCTGGAGACGTTCTCAAATCTTAAGATTCGCATGGAAAACGGAAAGCCCGTCGCTTCCGAAGGTCCGGCAGTCGAATCCAATCCCGCCTGGCTGCTGGAGTTTGTCAGTCCGGATGGCAGGGCCACCCAGCAGTTTGTGTTTGAAAAATTCGCAGGCCATACCATGCCCGGCTATCCATTTCTGGTGACGCCTCAGAAGCGGGGGATGATTCGTGATTATATCAGCGATGTTCAGGTCTTTCATGATGGGCAGCCGGTTGCGACGAAGCAGATTGAAGTCAATGATCCGCTGCATTATGCGGGTTTTCATATCTATCAGGATTCGTATGGCCAGGATGAGATGGGGCAGTATTCGGTCCTGCAGGTTGTCCCGGACCAGGGAGTGAGGCTGGTCTTTGGCGGATATGTGCTGCTGACGATTGGGCTGGTGGTCCACTTTGGGTACAAGGTCAATATGCATCGGAGGTCTGGCGGATGCACGTGAAATATTCCAGTGAAGGGATGCTGATTTACGCGATGATGGCAGTGGTTGCTGTTGGCCTCGTGCTGGGGGGGATGCGTAAAAAGCAGGCCTCGGTGTTTGCGGCGTGTCTTGCCTGTCTGGTCGGCCTGAGTGCGTGGATTCTGCGATGGATTACTGTTGATCATATTCCCATGCAGAATATGTTCGAGGTGTTTTTGACGCTCGGCGTGTTTTTGCTGCCGGTGGGGCTGGCGGCCCGCCGGTTCGCAGGGATTGACCATCCCTCCGACGGACTGGGGGATTTTGTCCTGACGCTGATACTTCTGTTTCCGGCGGGTTTTGTCTTTTCCGATGCACCGCAGAAACTGCCGCCCGCTCTGCAAAGCCCGCTGTTCGGCCCGCATGTGGCGGTGTATATGCTGTCGTATGTGCTGTTGGCTAAAGCGGCATTGCAGGCCGGGCTGGGATTATATTATCACAGCCGCAGCGCCAAACCATCCAGCGGACAATTGTCCAGCGAAGACCATGAGCTGTCGGCGTATCTGCTGGTTTGCCTGGGATTTCCGCTGCTGAGCATGGGCTTGTTTCTGGGCAGTGTCTGGGGCAAGCTGGCCTGGGGGGACTGGTGGGGCTGGGACCCCAAGGAGCTCTGGTCGCTGGCCTGCTGGCTGATGTATCTGTTTTATTTCCACTGGCGATACCTGTTCAGGCAGAAGATGCCGCGGACCAATTGTGTCTGTGTTATCCTGGGGCTGGTTTTTATCATCATCACGCTGCTGTGGGTGAACCTGTCGAATCTCTTTAAAGGCATGCATAATTACGCATCCTGACCGCGCGGGGCGGGCGGGATTGACCTGCAAGGCGATATTTGATAAAATAGGGCGGATGTACTTTCGTTGAAACTCAAATCGGGGAAATTGGCCCGACAAGAAGGGAGAGCTTATGCTGAGTGATTTTTTGCGAACCGTCAAGGCCTGCATCGTGTTTTTCGGGGTGCTGCTGAGCCTGTTTGCGATTTTCGAGCTGCTGCGGATGTTTCAAACCCTGTATTCCATTCATCCGGCGGCCGGCTATGTCTTTCTGGGGGGGCTGGCGGGCGGCACCGTCTGGCTTTTCGTCTGGTTTTTTCGAGTCCTTGGCGGCAGCCCGCGGGCTCTGACTCCGCCTGCGACGGTGGATATCGAGCAGGCCGATCTCAGGCAGCTTCGCCGCTGGGCCCGATATCAGCTTCGTTTCCTGCAGCGGCTGACGCAAAATCCATTTCTGGATGAGCAGATGCGCGGGCAAATCCAGGCGGAAATGGGTCGTCTTGCGCCTGCATTCAGCCAAACACGCGACGTTGAGCCGATGCATCAGTTAGTCCTGACGACGGAGGAAAAGACCATCCTTCCGGCGCTTGATGTGCTGGACCGTCAGGCCTCTCGTCAGGTCCGCGATTGTGTCCGCGATGTGATGCTGGGGGTGACGCTAAGCCCTTATAAATCGGCCGACATTTTTATCGTATTGTATCGCAATGTACTGATGACCGGACGGATTATCCAGACCTACAATACCCGGCCCGCCCTGGGGCAGACCATTCGCATCGGAATCGACATTCTGAATATTGTGGCGACGGTGAATTATATCAATATGGGCAAGAATTTGATTGAGGCGCTGGCCTCCAAGCTGCCCGGTGTGGGACGTCTGACCGATGATATCGCCCAGGGAATCGGGGCCGGTTTTATGACGTCCATCGCAGGCCATGCCGCGATGGATCGCTGCCGGGCGTTTCGACGATGGAATCCGCAGGCGGCCAAGGCGGGACTGTTGAATCGCGTGGGGGATTTTTACGCCGACGTCCGCGATATTTTCTTTTCCGATGTGTGGGGATTTGTCAAGGTCCGCTCCAGCCAGGCGACCGACCAGGCCAGGGACGCCATCGGTCAGGCTCTCGACCAGACGGCCAGGACGCTGACAGAATGTGTGCGGATTCCGGTGCGGGCGGTTGCGGCAACCGGCCAGACGGTGGCGGAGACGACGGTGGCGGGTACCAAGGTGATACGGCACTGGTTTTCGCGCAGCAAGCCTCCCAAGCTGCCTCCGGACCTGAAGTCCTGATACGGCAGGGGGCGGGCTACTTGAAATCTTCGGGCAGAAACTGGGTCTGGTATTTGGTGCCGCCCAGTTTGAGTGCCGCCAGGTCGGCCTCGCTGACCCGCCCTTCGATAAATTGCTGGACCAGGTCGTTGGGGTGGTTGCGGATATGGTCGGCATTGCCGTCGGCGATGATTTTGCCGTGATAAAACATAATAATGCGGTCGGCGATTTTGTAGGCGCTTTTCATGTCATGGGTGACCACGATGCTGGTCACTTTCAATTCATGCTTGAGTTTCAGGATAAGCTCGTTGATGACGTCGGACGTGATCGGGTCCAGCCCGGTGGTCGGCTCGTCATAGAAGATGACCGTGGGATCCAGCGCGATCGCCCGAGCCAGTGAGACTCGCTTTTTCTGCCCGCCGGAAAGACTGGCCGGATATTGATTCTGATAGCCGTCCATGCCCACCAGGGCCAGCTTGTGCTTGACCAATTCATCGAGGGCCTTGTAGTCGGTGATTTTGCGGTGCTGCTGGATGGGGAAAATGATATTTTCAAATACCGTCAGGCTGTCGAACAATGCGCCCATTTGGAAACAGAATCCAAATTGTGTCCGGATAGCGGCCAGTTGACGCGGACGAAGGTTATCGATGCGATTGCCGCGAAAGAAGACCTGTCCTTCGGTTGGCCGCTCCAGCACAATCAGATGCTTCATAAAGACCGTCTTGCCGCAGCCGCTGGTGCCGATGATGACCGTGGTCTTGCCCTCTTCGATGGCCAGCGAGATATTATCCAGTACTGTCCGCTTGCCAAATACTTTGACTAAGTTTTTGGCGACCAGGATACCATCTTCGGGATGAATGTCGGGACGAATCACGGCGGAATTCTCCTATATCAGCGAACGCAGCGGCCAGAAGGTTTTGTAGATTGCATCCAGCGTGACGGCAAACACATAATTCAGAGCCAGAATCGAGATAAAGCAGCCGACAAAGGCCTCGGTGCAGGCCTCGCCGACACCCTGAGCCCCTTCGCGGCAGGTGAATCCCTTATAGCAGCTAATCATGGCGATGGCGCCGCCGAAGAAGACGCCCTTGAAAATTCCCGTCCCGATATCCCAGAATTCGACCCCCATGGCACTGAAATCCCAGTAGGCGCCGCTGTTGATCTTGAATTGGATGACGCTGACAAAATAGCCGCCGAGGATGCCCAGCAGGTCGGCATAGACAATCAGTGCCGGCGTCAGCAGCAGGCAGGACAGAACACGCGGCGCGACGAGGTATTTGACAGGGTCGGTCCCCATGCTTTCCACGGCTGCAATCTGTTCGGTCACGTTCATGGTGCCCAACTCGGCCGTCAATGCGCCGCCAACCCGACCTGCCAGCATCACCGCCGCCAGTACCGGCCCCAGCTCCTTGACGACGGCGATATTAATCAGCACCCCCAGACGCTCCTCCAGCCCCATCGCTGCGAGCTGTCCATAGGCCTGTACCGCCAGAATCATGCCCACAAATGCCCCGGTCGCCATGACGACCGGTACGCTTTTGACGCCGATGGTGTTCATCTGCGTCCAGATCAGAGGATAGGTTTTGGGCTGAAACGAGGTGGCGAGCATGCATTTGGAGGCGGCAAAAATAAATCGAGAAAATCTCCCCAGATTGTTGATGCCTTGTATCCATTTGTCAATAAATGCCAAAATCATTAGGAACTATCTCTCAGGTTAATTGATTAATAAGATAGTATCGGCCTTTTTTAGTTCGTTTTTCATTTTTTCTGGAGAAGTTTCTCAGCAGGAATAAATGGATTGTTAAAATGGGTAAAAATAATATTTCTGCGAACAAATTTTCCACATTCAGCTTTATTTTTTGCCTTTTTTTATAAGACCTGAATGGAGTAAGTTCCTATCTTATTATTGCATAAGCTATTGAAATGAATGAAGATACACATCTTTTTGGTGCCGTAAGAAGGATTCTTTTTATATTTCCTATATATCCCAAATTAACTAAAGAATTTTTTGGTGAGCTTCCGATAGTTACCCATAGCTCAAATGTTGCCCATATTCACAATGGAATGTGAAGTTGAGGCCGGAAAAGGTAAACAAGAAAAAGCTGGATAAGAGAGAGGTTAATTATGGTCAAGGAATATGTTCTCGAACGGTATCTGAATTCGCTTCTGGATGGTAACCGCATTGAATGTCGCTCGATCATTGAGGAAGTCTTGCAGACCGGCACTCCAGCCAATCGCGTTTACGTTGATATTATCTGGCCGATTATGGTCGAAATCGACCGCCTCTATCGCCATGGCCAGATTGATTCGGCACAGGAAGCCTTTGCCTCCCGCATTAACCGCACGATTGTCAACCAGTTACAGAATAAACTCCCCCGCAAATCCGGAAAAGCCAAAAAAGTCGTCGTTTGCTCAGCCAACAATGAAAAAGCGGAACTGGGCGGCCAGATGATTGCCGATTTATTCGAAAGCGACGGCTGGGATGCCCGTTTTCTGGGCGGCACCGTCAGCAACGACGATGTGATGACCTTCATCCATTCCTTCAAGCCTTGCATGCTGGTCATTTACGGTATCGACGGCAAAGACGCCCCCTCAGTGCGTCAGTTAATCGATACGATTCGTTCGGTCAATGCGTTTCCGGACATGCGGATTATGCTGTCCGGCGGCGTTTTCGGCAGGGCGGAAGGCCTGTGGGAAGAAATTGGCGCCGATTTGTATGCCGAAAATGCCACGGAGGCCATTACCTTCGCCAATGCCAACCCCCAGGCGATTCCTGCACCGGTTCGAACCATCAAACAGCGGTCACGGGCTGCGGAAAATCAGGATGAACTTTTAGTAGAAACCGTCTGATAATGCAGTATAATAGACAAGGCTGGAAGCGATTCCAGCCTTTTTCAATGTGACAAAATTGTCGCAAAACCGGGCCTGATTTACAGTGGAAATCCAGGCAGCAATCGCCAGAAAGCCACGGTTAAAACATTAAGCGACAAGGCGGGTCTGGATATGAAAAATTAACGATATTCTTATTGCATTCTGAATCGAGCAAAGCTATAAGAGTTACTTTGTTTATTATGAAAAAACAGGTATGGTTTAATCAGGTAACAAAACTATGATACTTACGCAAATTCTTCAGCCCAGTTGCATTTGCGCTCCGCTGAAAAGCAAAGACAAAGAATCGGTTATTGAAGAACTGGTAACAGTGTTAGCCTCGGCAGGGCAGGTCAAGGATGCCAATGCTGCTCTGGAAGCGGTGATGGAACGCGAACAGACCCGCAGCACCGGTATCGGCTCAGGCATCGCCATTCCTCACGGCAAATGCACCGCTGTCAAGGAATTGGTTATGGCCGTGGGCATTGCGGCTCAGCCGGTTGATTTTGCCAGTATCGATAACAAACCGGTCAATATTGTGGTGATGCTGATTTCCCCGCCGGATAAAACCGGCCCCCATATTCAGGCCCTTGCCCGCATCAGCCGGCTGCTGCTGGATGACCAGTTTAAGACCAAGCTGGAAAAGGTCACTTCACCGGAAGAAGCGTATCAGCTTATCAGTGCCAAGGAAACTGAGTAAATACTAAATCGGCAAAGGTATGTCTTGTATTAATTAATGGATTTGCCGTTAGTTATCAGTGTCAACTGACGTGTTGCTTATCAAGAAAAGCAGGCTTTTGAGGTCTGCTTTTCTTTTTTATGCGCTGTAAACATGGCGCAATACTTCATTTATAATTCTCAATACAACAGGGATAAGGGGAAAAAAGATAGTTCAAGTGGTATTTTTTGCCGATAGAAGATAAAATGGGTATCTTAAATGAGGCTATTCCATGATTGATGCGTTTTGGACACGATGGCGAGTACGCAGGCTATACAAGGCCGATCAGGCCCTTGCGGGCAAATGGCTGGATGATTATGCCGGCTGGCTGTATCGACGAGCCTGGTACTGTACCGGCCAAAATGAACCGGAAGCCCATCGGATTTTATCGCAAACTCTGTCTGCGGCAGCGGGGCGAATCTCCGAATATCTTGGCCAGTCGGTCCCCATGTCTGAATGGCTGCTGGGATTGTATCTGACGACCGAAGAACCCCAGAAAGCAGACTTTTCCCGGTTGCAGGATCCTGCCATTCAGGCGATCGTTCGAACCATCACCACCCAGTCCATCCCGGATGACGCTAAAGGACGGGAGAAATTGCTGCAAGCCTGTCAGTGTGCCCTTGCCTTGCTGGGCCGGGACGATCAGGAGATTCTGGTCAGCCGGTATCTTCGCATGGACACTCTGGCTCAGATGGCCGCGGCTCATCAAATGGACTCGACCCAGATGCAGGGATTATTATATCGAGCCAGGCATGCCTTTCGCCGCACGCTCGAATCGCTGACCGGCACAGTCAGCAACGAGATGAACCGGCCCGCCCAGGACAGTATGGAGGTGCTTGAGGCCAATCTGGAAAACCTGTTTCAATCCCTTGGGGCGGCTCCGAGGATCAATCCGGACGAGATGAACGCGATTCGCGCAACGGTACTCGAAATCCTGTCGAAACACAAGCCGGGATCGTCGTTTTCGCTTTTTTTATGGAAAAGTCTTATTGCCGCAGCAATTGGAATATTGATTGTTATTGCGGTTCTTCTTTGGCGGTCCGACACGGATACCGAAGCTGCCAATCCTGATCCGACCCGAACTACCACAAAAAACACCTCGTCTTCTGCAAACAGGAATACGCCCACACCGGTGGATATGGGGCAGGAGATGAAACTGGCCTTTGAACTGGGCGAGAACAAAGACATTGAAGGGCTGATTCGGATGATGCAAACAGGCTCCTATCCGGTTCAGCTCATTGCTGCCAAATATCTCGGCCAGTTTGCCGACAAATCCGCCATTAACGCCCTCGACCAGGCTGCCCAGAAATGGTATGCCCACGAGACCAACGAAACCAATCCTTTTATCGAAGCGATCAAGGCGATAGAAAACCGAGCGAAGGTCCGGCAGCGTCTGGAGGCTGAACTCGAAAAAATCAAGGCCCAGCAGACCGTCGCCGAATCCACTGAACAAAACGAAGTGACTTCAGTGACTCAAATCGGTCCTGATGAACCAAATCAGCCTGAAACGGAGCCGAATAAAGCCGAAGTTGTCCCGAACATAACTGAGACTCCGACCCCGATATTTCAGCAGCCCGATCCGGTTGTGCCGGAGGAACTTGCCCCGGTGCAGGATATCCCGATAACTGACCCGAATCTTGTGATTCCGCAGGAACAAGGGGTGGAGGCAGAGCCCGATGTCAGTCTGCCTGTGCCTGATCCCAATTTAATTAACGATGAACTGGTCCAGTAAATCCATACATCTTGTCATCGTCCAAGCCATTTTTGTCATTTTAGTTGCGATGGCGGGATGCCCTACAGCCAGCGATTCCAGCCATCCCGGACAAATGGCCGCTGACTCTCCCACCTGTCCTATGGCCTGGATTGGCCCCAGTGCAGACGGTTCCCATTTTATTGAAAAGCCATCCGACCGGCGATTTGTCGTTTGGGGAGTCAATTATGACCATGATGATCAGGGGCGGCTTCTGGAGGATTACTGGCAGCAATGGGATGTAGTCGAGGCGGATTTCCGCGAAATCAAATCCCTTGGAGCCAATGTCGTTCGCATCCATCTGCAACTGGGTCAATTTATGCGTACTGCCCAAGACCCAAACCGTGTTTCACTGGACTATCTTCAACGCCTTGTCCGGCTGGCCGAAGAGACCGGCCTTTATCTGGATATCACCGGGCTGGCCTGTTATCATAAAGCCCGGACGCCGGCCTGGTATGATGCCCTGAATGAATCCCGGCGATGGGAAGTGCAGGCCCGTTTCTGGCAGGCAGTCGCCCGCGTTTGTGCCAAAAGCCCGGCGATATTCTGCTACGACCTGATGAATGAACCCGTCCTGCCCGGGGCGGACAAAATAGAAACCGACTGGCTGCTGGGTGAGTTTGGCGGCAGTCATTTTGTTCAGCGGATATCTCTGGACCTTGCGGGCCGTTCTCGGGAGGAGGTTGCCAGGGCCTGGGTTGACACACTGACGACAGCGATTCGCAGCCAGGATACACGGCACATGATTACGGTGGGAGTAATTCCCTGGGCGATGGTCTTCCCCAAAGCCAAGCCCATTTTTTATGCCGAACAAGTCGGAGGGAATCTGGATTTTGTCAGCGTGCATGTTTATCCGGAAAAGGGCCAGGTTGACAAGGCCATCGAGGCCTTGAAGGTGTATCACATCGGCAAGCCGCTGGTTGTGGAAGAGATGTTCCCTCTGCAATGCAGCATTGAAGAACTGGATGCCTTTGTGGAGGCCTCGCGGGAATTTACCGATGGATGGATGAGTTTTTACTGGGGCAAGACGATTGAACAGTACCAGAAAGAACAGGATATCACCTCGGCTATTGTCAGTGCGTGGCTGATGTATTTTAAGACCAAATCCGAGGAGATAGTGACAATGCAGCCATAACCGCCAGCGCTGGGTATTGCTTGACAAAACCAAACGGAGCGATAAGCTGATTGCGTAGAGAAACGGTAGATTTTGCGGTATCTTCTGTTGTTGTATGAGATACGAGCAGTGAACATGGAGTGTTTAGGAACAGATTCAAGGAAAGGACTTATGAAAAGTCGTATATTCCCCTTTAAGCCTGTTTTTCTCGGACTTTGCCTGGCGGCCGGTCTCGGTTTGGCACAGGAGCCGGTTTTCAAAGAAAAAATCCCCCCGCCGGAAGGTTTTGAGTGGGTGGATGGACCTGCAAAGCCCAATCCCGTCGTGCCGGTGTTTGTCAAAAACGCCAACCCTTCCGATACGGACCAGCCTGTACAGACTGTATCGGAGGCGGAAGGCCCGGACCCGAGACGGTTTACTCCGCCGCGGCATTACATCTGTATGCGGACCGATAGACCGCTGGTTATTGATGGACGACTCGACGAGCCGGCCTGGGCCAAGGCCCTGTGGTCGGAACCCTTTGCCGACATTCGTGGGTATCTGTCAACCCGTGTTCCGATGTACACCACCCGGATGAAGATGCTTTGGGATGACAAATACCTGTACATTGCCGCCCAACTGGATGAACCTCACGTCTGGGCGACTCTGAAAGAACGCAACAGTGTGATTTTTCATGACAATGATTTTGAGGTGTTTATTGACCCCGATGCCGACAGCCATAATTATTTTGAATTTGAGATCAACGCCCTCAATACCGTCTGGAATTTGTTTCTGGATAAACCCTATAAAAATGGCGGCACACCGAGAATTCGCGAGATGGCCGGGCAGAAAACCGCTGTCCATGTTCGGGGCACCCTGAACAATCCTACCGATAAAGACGTCTGCTGGCAGGTCGAACTGGCCTTTCCATTTGCGGCGATGAAGGACTATGCCGGCAGGGTGTGCCCTCCCCGGGATGGCGACCAGTGGCGGATGAATTTCTCCCGAGTCCAGTGGGGTGTGGAGATTGTAGATGGTCAATACCGCAGAATCCCGCCGCACGGCGATCCCGCCGCCCTGGGCAGGGAAGATAACTGGGTCTGGTCGCCGCAGGGGGTGGTCAATATGCATCGGCCGGAGACCTGGGGCTATGTGCAGTTTTCAAGCCTGCCCGCAGGAGCCGAGGTGGAATTTGTTCCGGACCCGACCGAGTGGGCGCGTTACGAGCTGCATCGGGTCTTGTATGCCCAGACCTGGCACCATCTGAATTTCGGAGGTTATGCCGATTCGCTCGAGCTGCTGGGCCTGGATTCAACGCCGCCGATGTTTGCCGATAAACCCATTCAAATCGAAGCCGGACCGGGTGCATTTAAGGCCTCTGTTCAATTGCATCTGCCGGATATGACTTGGCGTACCCTGAGCATTGATCAGGATGCCAGGATCGTATTGTCTGAAAACACCATGCGGGGCAAGGGCTATGAATAATATGGATGACAAGCACAAAAATACTTCGCTTGCGGCATGGATTCCCCTGTGGCTCAAAGTATTGCTGGGGATGTCGTCCTTTGTGGTCGTGGTGGCAGGAATGAAGGCGGCGGCGGGTCTTCTGGTTCCGTTTCTGCTGGCGATATTCCTGGCTATCATCAGCACTCCGGCCCTCATCTGGCTGCAGCATATCGGGATTCGTCCCATATTTGCTATCATTATCATCACGTTGATTTTATTGACGGCAGGAATCTTTGTCGGGGCGATTCTGGCTCAATCCCTGCCGGCGTTTGCCAAATCGCTGCCGGAATACAGCAGCAAGCTTCAGGAGAATATTGATGTATTTTGTGCCTGGCTGCAAAGCAAGGGGATTCATGTCGAAAACAGGCATATTCTGCAGTATTTCAAGCCTGATTCGGCGATGAAAATCTTCGGTGATTTGCTCAGTCAGCTTGGAAACTTGATGAAGAAGGGTTTTTTGATTTTTCTGACTCTGGTGTTTATTCTGCTGGAAGCGTCGATATTTGAAGTCAAACTGCGGAGTGCCCTGCGAAACCCCGACCAATCCCTGCAGCGGCTGGCAAAAATTACAAACGACGTCAAGATGTACCTGGCGGTCAAGACCGCAATCAGCCTGGTGACCGGAATCCTGGCGACGATTCTGCTGATGATTGTAGGGTTGGATTACGCCGTTTTTTGGGGATTGCTTGCATTTATTCTGAATTTTGTTCCCAACATCGGCTCTATTCTTGCGGCGATTCCGCCCATTCTTCTGGCATTGATTCAGTTGACTCCCGGCAGTACCATTATCGTTGCTATTGGCTATCTGGTCATTAATGTGTCATTGGGTAATTTTCTGGAACCCCGGCTGGTCGGGCAGCGGCTGGGATTATCCACGCTGGTTGTGTTTATGTCGTTGGTATTCTGGGGCTGGGTGCTTGGGCCGGTGGGGATGCTGCTGTCGGTTCCATTGACCATGACGACCAAGATTGTACTGCAGAGCAATGAAGACACCCGCTGGATTGCGATTATGCTTGGCTCTGGCCCCGCTGTACCCAAAAAGAAAAAGTCGCGTACCCAGTCATAAGGGATACATTACCAGCGTGGGGGACAACCAATAAAAAAGGCAAGACGTTCAGGCGCCTTGCCTTATGAATGATCAACAGAATGCTGAGCTTACTCAGCAGCTTTGGCGGCGGGTTTATAGTTCCGCTTGGGGGGCTTGACGACCAGACCCATCTTGATTGCCTTGGCCGAGGCCCGAATCCGGGTGACCTTGCCGTTAATGACGGCACGGACGGTCTGTACGTTAGCCTTGAATTTCCGTTTGGTGATGCCGGTAATCTTGCGACCGACGCCGCCCAGATACTTGGCTTTACCGCGACGGGCAATGCTCCGTCCGAACGTTGTTTTCTTACCTGTAAATACGCATACTCTTGACATATCTGACTCCTGTTTTCGATTCAGCAGGGTATTACTGGATTATCTGCACCTTTCTTTCTCAACGAAAGACCCATTAATATAGTGATTTAGATGAATTTTGCAAGTGATTTTGGCTATTTTTTTGTGATTTGTTTGCGTGTGGCGGCTGTATAATGTATAAGTAGCTGTGTATTATAGACTTATGTTTACTAAAAAAAGGGGGGGGCAGTGTTTCAACAATTACATGGTGGAGACATCTTGTATTCCAGGCGGTGGACTTCACTGCCGCCTGTATTTTCGTCTGCTGGCGTTTTGTTCCTTGCATTCGGGGGGCGGATTCTATATATTTTATAATCTGTTTATTTGGATATACTTATGACGATTCAGAAAGAACAATACAAAAGAGCACTAACCTGCCTGATGGCAGCCAAACGCGTGTTGATTACGACGCATATCCGCCCGGACGGCGATGCCTGCGGCTGTGTGCGGGCGATGATGGAAGGCCTCACGGCGGCCGGCAAAGAGGTTGAGGGATTGTTTTTGTCGCCTTTGGCAAGTTGGTATGAGTCGATGTTTGAGACCCGCATTGCGGTTTTGAATAACGATATCAAAAAAGAGAAACTTGATCATTACTATCGCGATATTGACCTGATTGTGATAGTCGACACAAATAGTCTTGTACAGCTTCCCGGCCTTGAAGAATGGCTTAAAAAGTGCGGCAAGACGATACTGGTTATAGACCACCATGTTACAGGGGATGGATTGGGGACGGTGGAGCTGGTTGATTCTTCGGCGTCGGCGGCGGGGGAAATCGTCTATGATTTCTTCAAGTCGGTCGGCTGGGCGATTACGCCGGCGGTTGCGGAGGCAATTTTTATCGCGATTTCGACGGATACCGGCTGGTTCAAGTACGGCAATGCGGATTGCCGAATTTTTCATACCGCGGCGGAACTGATTGAGGCCGGGGTGCGGCCCAATGATGTGTATCGCAAGATGTATCAGAGCTTTACGCCCGCACGGCTAAAGCTGATGACACGGATGCTGGATCATCTGGAACTGCATGACGGCGGACGAATTGCCACGCAGTATATCCTTCGCAGGGATTTTGACGAGACGGGCTCGTCCGGGCCGGATACGGAAAATCTGATTGACGAGTGCCAGCGTATTCAGACGGTGGAAGTGGCGACGCTGTTTGTGGAACTGGCCGACGGACGATTCCGCTGTTCGCTGCGAAGTAAAGGACGCGTGGATGTTCGGCAGATTGCTCAGAAATACGGCGGCGGGGGACATACCCTGGCGTCCGGCGTGAATCTGGAAGGTCCTCGCGAAAAGGCAATGGGAGCAATTTTAGCCGAGATTCGCCAGCAGTTTCAGGCGGGATAAGCGGTACCCGTTGACTATATTTGCCAGTTGATATCCCTGCGGGATTTATCAGTGTTGTTCGATCATGTAAGGATGGAGTTTAGGATGCAGTATTTATCTCTGTTTCCGGGCAATATTGTGGCGTGATCCCTGGGGGCGATCCGCACGTTTTATACAACGAGGATGTTACAACTATCCAACGAATTGGTCAAAAATCCTGTTTTCATGACTGATAAGGGTGTTATACTTTTATAAAACGTCACAATCAGACAATGAAAGGGAAAACCGATGCCGGCTGGAAGATATGCTGCGTTATTCATGGGATTATTAGGTCTATCTTTATCGATGCTGTCGTGTGCCGAAGGGGGCAAGCAGGATTGGCAGCTTGGGCCGTTTGTCCGGCCGGTGAGCAAACCCGTTATCAGTCCTGTTAAAGACACCGTTTTTGCCTGCCCGATGGTCGGCCAAGATATTCTCTGGCAGCAGAGCGACACCTTCAACCCTGCGGCGGTGGTCTATCAGAATAAAATCGTCGTGCTGTATCGGGCTGAGGATGGCACCGGCGACGGCATTGGAAAACATACCTCGCGAGTCGGGTATGCCGAATCGTCGGATGGCATCACCTTTGAGCGTCTGTCAACGCCGGTTCTGTACCCCGATGAAGATGCGTGGAAGGCCTACGAATGGCGGGGCGGCTGCGAAGACCCCCGCGTGGTCGAAGGCCCGGACGGGACATATTATATCTACTATACGATGTGGAATCGCGACACGCCGGGGCAGGTTTCGCGCTCGGCCCGTATCGGGGTGGCTTCCTCCAAAGACCTGAAGCACTGGACCAAGTTCGGCCCGATTTTCAAAGATGCCCACGGCGGCAAATTCGTCGATAGCTGGAATAAATCCGCGTCCGTCGTGACCGCGATTCAGGATGGCCGGCTGGTGGCCCAGAAGATTAACGGCAAATACTGGATGTACTGGGGCGAGGCGGCGATTCATGCGGCGACCTCCGATGATTTGATTCACTGGACGCCGGCTGTCAATGACAAGGGCGATTTGATTGCCCTGATTAAGCCCCGTGCCGACAAGTTCGACAGCTTGCTGACCGAGGCCGGACCGCCGGCGGTGGTGACGGACAAGGGGATTGTCCTGATTTATAACGGTAAAAACAGTGGGGCGGACAAGTCCGTCGGCAAGGGGGCATACGCGGCCGGACAGCTTCTTCTGGATAAAACCGATCCGATGCGGGTGCTGGACCGGTGCGAGGAGACGTTCTTCAAACCGGAGATGGATTTCGAGAAGACCGGCCAGTACACCGACGGCACCGTTTTTGTGGAAGGGCTGGTTTATTTTCAGGGTAAATGGATTCTGTATTACGGGACGGCAGATTCGTTTGTCGGGGTGGCTGTCTGCGAGAAGAAATAGTTGATGTGGCAAAAATATCAAAAATCAAAGAGCAAAAATCAAAAATGAGGATTCGCCTGCGGCGAGACTGAATTTATTGTAGGGCAAGCCTCAGTGCTTGCCGTAATTTCACTTCGCCGAAGGCGTATCAAAATTTATTTTTAAAATGGAATGCCTTCGGCATGGGAAATTGACCTCAAGCACGGAGGCTTGAGCCACTATATGCAAGCCGGTTCTGGTGAGCTTTTTGTACAAAACATAATATATCTTTAAATAGGAATAACGGGGGCTATTTAGATGCCTAAAAGGGGGGCTGCGGGGTCGTTTTTCTGGTCGGGCGGGGCAAAAGCATTGACAGGCTATGGATTTAGAAGTACCTTATCGGCTTTGCCTTAAGATGACTATTTGATATAGGATTGGCCAACGTATGAAGATCTCAATGAAATGGCTGCGGGATTATATCGATATTTCCGGCTACACGGCCGAGCAGATCGGCTCGACGCTCAGCGACCGCGGGTTGCCGATTGAATCGATTACCCCGTTTGAAGATGATACCGTAATCGATGTGGAAATCACCAGCAATCGCGGCGACTGCCTGTGTCATATCGGCATCGCCCGGGAGCTGTCCGCCGCCTGGGGCAGGCCGTTGACGCTGCCGCAGGTCGAGTATGCCGAATCCGACCGCGAGGCCAGTCAGCTTGTGGATGTGAAGATTGCCGAACCTGCTTTGTGCGGGCGATACACGGCGCGGGTGATTGAAGGGGTCAAGATTGGGCCGTCGCCGGAGTGGGTGCGGAAACGCCTTGAGGCGGTGGGGCTTCGCAGCGTGAACAATGTGGTGGATGCGACCAATTATGCGATGATGGAACATGGTCAGCCGCCGCACGCGTTTGATTATGATAAAATTGGAGGCAGAAAGATTATCGTTCGCAAGGCCGTGGCCGGTGAGCGTATCGTCAGCATCGACGGCAGCAAGTGTGACCTGGCGGATTCGATGCTGGTGATCGCCGATGAGAAGCATCCGGTTGCGATTGCCGGGGTCATGGGCGGTCTTGAGACCGAAGTGAGCCATGCGACGGTCAATATCCTTCTGGAAGAGGCGCAATTCGATCCGGTTTGCATTCGTCGGACGTCGCGTCGGCTGGCACTGCCTTCGGAGGCCTCGTACCGGTTTGAGCGTCTGGTCGATACGGACCATATCGAATGGGCGTCCCGTCGGTGTGCTCAATTGATTGTGCAGTGGGCGGGCGGCAAGGTTGCCCGCGGCATTGTGGATGCCTATCCCGGCAAGGTGGAAACGCCGACGGTGGGGATGCGGTTTTCGCGGATGAATGCGCTGCTGGGGATTACGATTCCCACCGATAAGGTGGTAGCGATATTCAAGGGGCTGGGTTTCAATCCGGAAATGAAAACCGATGACCTGGTGGTCTGCGAGATTCCGACCTGGCGGCATGATATTTATCGCGAAGTGGATTTGATTGAAGAAGCAGCCCGCTGCTGGGGCTATGATAAGATTCCCACCGAGCGGAAGATTCATATTGAAGCGGCGCCCAAAGACAAGCGTCAGGCGCTGGCCTCGCGGCTGCGGACGGTACTGACCGGCTGCGGGTTTTACGAAAGCGTGACGGTATCATTTGTCGAGCCGGATCTGGCGGCGGTGTTCAGTGATATTGCAATTGACCAGCATCTGGCGGTGCAGGATGTCAATCAGAAGTCATCCCGGATTCTTCGCTCGACGCTGATGGCGTCGCTGGCCGGGGTGATGCGGTCGAATTATAATGCGGGCAATACGGCGTGCAGCTTGTTTGAGCTGGCCGATACGTATAGGCCCAACCTGGCCCATCCGGACAAGCTGCCGATTCAGCGGACGCAGATTGGCCTTGTGACCGACGGCGACTTCCGGCAGTTGCGCGGCGTCATTGAGGGGATTATCGAGGCGGTCAATGCGACCGCGAAGGTCGAGTGCAAGCCGGCTGAATACAAGTGGGCCCAGGCGGGGGCGGAAATCCTGATGGATGGCAAGCCGGTCGGTCTGGCGGGGGTGCTCAAGGCGGATCTGGCCAAGCGGTTTGATCTGGACCGGGCGGGGCAGATTTGTGCGGCGGAACTGGATTTTGATACGCTGCTGGAGTCGATTGGCGGGATAGTGGCGGTCAAGCCCATCCCCAAGTTTCCCGCAATTTGCCGGGACTTGTCGCTGATTGTCGCTGAACCGGTCAAATGGTCCGATATTCTGGCGACCATCCAGACCTGCTGGCCGGCGCAATTGGAGAAAGTCGATTTTGTTACTCTGTATCGCGGTAAACCCATCCCGGCTGGACAAAAGAGCGTGACGGTGTCGCTGGTCTTCCGCGATGATGATGGGACTTTACGCCATGAACAGGTTGATGCGTTCGAGAAGACCATCCTTGATGCACTCAATCAAAAATTAAACGTGCAAATCCGCACCACATAAAGACCATTTGGTATGCCTTAACTGCTGACAGCCAGAAGGCTTAAAAAAGGCGTCCGCAAAACGTCTTTTTTTATCGGTATTTTTTCGGATAAGATTGCAACTTTGATTTATGTAATTCTTGATTTTTATCCGATAATCTGATATAGTTAGTTTGCGGGTTCGCCCCTGGGATGTGCGTGACTGAGTCCTCATATTGGAAGAACCGATGAAAGCTCCCCGGGAAGCCAGGTCGCAAGAGCCGAACAAGCCTGCCTGACAGGATCTTCGGGAAAACGCAACGGCTGCCCACTTTAAATTAGGGGTTACTTTCAATTGGACTCAAACGGCATCATTGGAGGTTGGCCTCAAAATGAAGGCTCGTTAACACGGGCCTTTTTTATTTGCAGACAGACACCCCCTGTTTCATACCTTGATTCCCGCTCTGGTTTTTAAACTTGAAGCGACTCTCCAAAGACGTTATAGTTTGCCTTGAAATGACGTTTTGGAACGATTTTACAAACTCCAATGGAAGGGAAGTTCAATGAAGATTACAGGTCTTTTGCTTGCGGCGCTGCTTTGCGTTGCGGGCGGATGTCATCGCGGTTCCACAAAATTATCCTATCACAATCCGGTCTGGGACGGGTATCTGGCTGACCCGCAGGTAATGCAATACAAGGGCGTTTATTATGCTTACGGTACGGGGTCGGGGCTGGACGGCAGGCAGTTTCCGGTATTGCGTTCCGAGGACTTCACGACATGGACTCATGTTGGCGGGGCGCTGGAACCGGTGGCCGAGCCGGTGATGAAAGACTACTGGGCGCCGGAAGTTGTGGAGCATCAGGGCAAGTTCTATCTGTATTATGCCGGTGATGGCAAGATGCGTGTGGCGGTGGCGGATAAGCCTGAAGGGCCGTTCAAGGATACCGGCAAGCTGCTGTTTCCGGATGAACCGTTTTCCATCGATGGACATCCGTTCTTTGATCCGGTCAGCAAGACATGGTATCTGTTTTTTGCCAAGGATTTCTTTGATCAGCGGCCGGGGACGGCTCTGGCGGTCGTTCAGCTCGGCGAGGATATGGTATCGACTGTAGGGCCTGTAAAGACTGTACTGCGTGCCTTTGGGGATTGGCAGATTTATGAGCGGAACCGGACCCTGTATGACCGCAAATGGGATGCATGGCATACGGTGGAGGGGCCGTTTGTGATTTATCGTGACGGCACGTACTACTGCTTCTACTCCGGCGGCAACTGGCAGACGCCCGGTTATGGGGTGGGCTGTGCGGTATCGAACACTGTGATGGGGTCGTATCAGGACCTCTGGAGCAAGGATAAGGCGTCGGTTCTAAGTACGATTCCGGACAAACTTATCGGGCCTGGGCATAATTCGGTGGTTTTAGGACCAAACAAAAAGACCTATTTTATCGTATATCATTCATGGAATGCCGAGCGAACGGCCCGACAGATGTGTATTGACCCGATAGAATGGACCGACAATGGCCCAAAGGCCTTGAATCCGTCTCGCGGGCAGAAGCAAGTTTCGTTACCTTGTGACGAGTAATGGTGGTGAAATAGATAATATACCTCTGTATAAGAACGATTTATCATAAAAAATCCCGTCTTTGTTAATTCCTGGTTAAAATCAGGACGAAACAGGGTGTATCTTATTGTCCTGTTCGTAACTGATTGATATAATAAATATTTATGCCTTGGGGTGTTATGGATTATTTATACGGAGGTCAACCGATGACAAGAGGGTGTCATGTTTACGTATTTGGGCTATGGATGCTGTGTCTTAGCATGGCTTTTTCTCCATCTGCATTTTCCGAATGTCCTGCGGGGGATTTTTCCGGCGATTGTATTGTGGATATGTCGGATTTGCTGATTTTTGCCGATAGCTGGCTGAGTCCTTCTCAGCCGGTGCATGAGGGGCTGGTGGCCCGCTGGCGTCTGGATGAGAGTGATGGCGAAACCGCGGCCGAAGATATCAGCGGTTATACCGGGCAATTGCATGGCGAGCCGCAATGGATGCCGGGCTGGGGAAAGTATCAGGGAGCACTGTCATTTGACGGGATCGATGACTATGTCGAGGCGGTCGGTTTCAAAGGGGTCACTGGGGGTGCCAGCCGGACGTGCAGTGCATGGATCAATACCGATAGAGTGACCGGTGAAATTATCTCCTGGGGCAACAATAGTTCCAGCGGGACTAAGTGGGTTGTGCGTGTGGATGAGAGCGGCGCATTGCGAGCCGAAGTCTATCAGGGATATATTATCGGTACGACGCGGATTAATGACGGAGAATGGCATCATATTGCGGTTGTCCTGAATGACGACGGCAGTCCAACCGTTGGTGAGATAGCGTTGTATGTCGATGGTCGTCGGGAGAACAGCAGTGTTGTGGTTGATCAGCAAGTGAAGACGGCACTGCATGAGGATATGCGGATTGGTGTGTATCATGCGGAATTGCGGTATTTCAATGGCATGATCGATGATGTTCAGATTTATAACCAGGCACTGGCTCAGGATGAAGTGGCCCGTCTTTATGCGACGGGTACGGCGTTTCGTCATAATCCTGATTTTAACGCCGATACGCGGGTTGACACGGCGGACTTTGCCGAATTTTCCAAGGCCTGGGGGCAGCAAGAGCCTCCGGTTATCATCAGCGAGTTTGTTGCGGCCAACGATTCGGACAATCCGCCGAATACCGCGGCGGGGCAGATTCTGGATGGCAATGGCGACTCCTCCGACTGGATTGAGATTTACAACCAGACCGACTGGCCGGTGAACCTGGGGGGGTGGGGATTGACGGACAAGCAGTCGAATCCTTTGAAATGGCAGTTTCCGGCCAATACGATTCTGAACGGCCGCAGCTATATGATTGTGTTTGCGTCCAGCAAGAGCAAAAATTACGTGGATCCGGCCGGGTATCTGCATACGACCTTCAGCCTGTCGGCGGCGGGGGAATATCTTGGGCTGACGCGTCCGGATGGAACGGTTGTTCATGCGTATCAGTCGGTGTTGAATGAGCAGACCGCCGAGTATGGTTTTCCGGCCCAGCGCGACAATATTTCCTATGGGATGCTGAGCAATTCGGAATATTATTTTTCACTGCCGACGCCCGGTCAGGAGAATCGCCAGTCGTTTCTGGGATTTGTGGACGAACCCGAGTTCAGTCATGAACGGGGATATTATGAGGATGCCTTCTCGCTGATTCTGAGCTGCGGAACCAGCGGTGCAACAATACGCTACACCACCAACGGCACCGATCCGACCCTGTCCAATGGGATTACCTATACTGCGCCGATTGCGATATCGGCAGCGACGACCAGGGGGGTTGTGGTTCGGGCCGCGGCATTCAAGGCCGGTTATGAAACCAGCGCCATCAAGACCAAAACCTACCTGATGAGGTCCACCAGCGCGATGAAGGGATTGCCTGCGGTATGCCTGTCGGGCAGTCCAACCGAAGTGTTTTATAATCCCAACGGCGTGATGGCGATTGTCGGCGGGGCCTGGGGGGGCAACGGGTGGTATCCGATATTATCCACGGATTACAATAATGTGATTCAGCATGGCGAGAATTACGAACGTCCGGTCTCGATGGAATACATGCGACCCGGCGAGGATTTTGAATTTCAGGAAGACTGCGGTCTTCGCGTTCACGGCAGCGCCTGGATGCGGCCGCGTTATACGGTGCCGCCGCAGACGGGGACCTGGTGGGGCGACAACAAATACAGTTTTCGCCTGTATTTCCGGAGCATGTACGGGGATACCGCGTTCAAGCATGCAATCCTGGATCAGTTCCCGGAAGTGGGCGAGATTGATACGCTGGTGCTGCGTGCCGGCCATAACGACCAGAGCAATCCGTTTGTCCGGGACGAGATGATTCGTCGGCTGCAGAACTTCATGGGGCAATACGGCAGCCGCGGCACGTTTGTGAATTTGTTCATTAATGGCGACTACAAAGGGTATTACAACCTGTGTGAACGCATTGATGAAGATTTTTGCCAGCAATGGTTTGACAGCGATCAGAAATGGGATGTTGTGGGATGGGTTGTCCCGGGGAATACGGCCAGCTATCTGGAAGCCCGCGACGGCGATATGGTTGCGTTTAATGCGTTCATCAGCTATGCCACCAGCAACAACCTGGCCAATCCGGTTTATTATAATGAAGTGGTGCGGCAACTGGACCTGGAATCGTTTATTGATTACACTATTGTTCAGACCTGGGGAGGCAACTGGGACTGGCCGCACAATAACTGGTCTGCGGCGGCCGAACGGTCGGCCAATCGGAAATGGCGGTTTTTTGTGTGGGATGCCGAAGGGTGCATGGATGGCAATACCAGTAATGACCGCTTTGGTGAGCTGTTAAACAGTAACGGAAGCCCTCTTTCCAAATTGTTCCGGGCGTTATGGGACAACGAGGATTTCAAATTACGGTTCTGCGACCGACTGCAGAAGCATTTTCTGGAGACGGATGGTGTGATGTCCAAAGCCAGCCTGAACAATGTCTTCTGGCAATTGGCCGGCGAGGTTCAGGGGGTGATTCCGAGCATCAACCGGTTTATTCCGGATACATACATTCCAGCGCGGGAAGATATTTATTTCAATCAGTGCCGCTCACGGTCGCTGTTTACCTTTGCCGGGCCGCGGTTTATCATCAACGGACAGGATACCCGGCAGGATTTCGTCATGGAAAACACACAGGTCAGCCTGCAGAATGCCGCGGGGCAAAGCGGGGACATTTATTATACGCTTGACGGTTCGGACCCCCGCCTGCCGCTGGGGCAGCGGACCACGACCACGGTGGTGCTGGTGCCCGAAAATGCGGCGAAAAAGGTATTGGTGCCCACCGGCAATATCGGCACCAACTGGCGGACGCAGCTTAATTACAGCGACAGCACCTGGACGGATGGAACTCCTCCGGATACCACCAAAACCGGCGGCGTGGGGTATGAACGGAATCTGACGGAAGTCACCAGCGGCGTGCCCTATATCAGCTATAATGTGGAAAGCAAGATGTATGGCAAAAACACGTCTGTTTATATTCGTATTCCATTTACCGTGAATGCCCAGCAACTGGCGGAATGGAATTACATGACGCTCAAGATGCGATATGACGATGGATTCATTGTGTATCTCAACGGGACAGAGGTGTATCGTAAAAACTTCAGTGCACTCAGCACGCCGGCCTGGAATTCCAGGTCATCCACAGGGCATGAAAACAGCGCCCAGGAAAGTTTCTCTCTGAATAGCTATCTGAGCCTTCTGCAGGGCGGGACCAATCTGCTGGCGATTCATGGATTGAATGATACGGCGTCCAGTTCGGACTTTCTGATTTCTCCGGTCCTGGAGGCGGGAACAACGGTTAATTCTCAGGGAGTTTCGCCCAAAGCGGTGAAATATGCTTCGCCGATTACCCTGAGCAAGAGTGTCCGAATCAAGGCACGGACGCTTAACGGCAGCACATGGAGTGCATTGCGAGAAGCCGTGATTGGTGTGGGGCCGATTAATGACAGCCTGCGAATTTCGGAGGTGATGTACAATCCCGGCGGAGATCCCAACGAGGAATTCATCGAGCTGGTCAATACGGGGATTGCGGCGATCAATTTGAATCAGGTGACTTTTGCCAAAGGAATTGACTTTACGTTCGGCGATACGGTTTTGAATCCGAACCAGAGGCTGATTCTGGTGCGAAACCAGCCTATCTTTGAAGCCCGGTACGGAACCGGTCTGCCGGTTGTCGGTCAGTATGCGGGGGCACTGAACAATGCGGGTGAAACACTGCGGCTTTGCGATATTGCCGGTCAGACGATTCAGGAAATTGAGTACAACAATAGCTGGTATGAGATTACCGACGGCGATGGTTTTTCGCTGACGGCGGTGAATCCGGCGTATGACAAGACGGCAGTCTCCGATGCGAATCTGGATGCCCGATGGACTTTCAATGAAACGTCGGGCACCACGGCATGGGATACTGTGGGACTCCATCCTGCGACCATTACCAATATGGCCGATACGACACGCCGGCTTGGTCGTGAGAATCAAGCCCTCGTTTTTGATGGTGTGGATGATTATGCCGTCGCGGCGGGATATAAGGGGATTTCAGGCGGAATCTCGCGGACCTGTTCGGCCTGGATCCGAACCCTGCCTGTAGATGCAGAACAAGTGATTATTTCATGGGGGGCCGGCCAGCCGGGACAGAAATGGATGTTCCGCGTGCAATCAACAGGTCAATTAGCGGTAGGTGTCTGGGAGGGGTTTATCATGGGCAGCCAACTGGTTACGGATGGAAAATGGCATCATGTGGCCGCGGTGCTGGACGATGATGGTTCTCCGGATGTCAGCAAAATCCGTCTGTATGTGGATGGCGTCTTGGAAACCCATACGACCGTCAGCAATCCCCAGGGTATCAATACGTCGAATGCTCAGGATGTTTATCTGGGTGTGTTGTCGGAAGGCAATCTGCGGCTATACTTTAAAGGTATATTAGATGATGTACGTATCTATGGCCGGGCACTGAATGCTCAGGACATTGCCCTGCTTGCCGGGGATATTCCCTGGAGCGATAAGGTGTTATGGCGGCCCAGTGCAATCCGCGGGGGAACGCCGGGGCGTGACGAAACCGCTCAGGAACAGCTTCCACTGCCGGGTGCGGTGATTATCAATGAACTGCTGTCGCATTCTCATTCGGCACTGCCGGACTGGATAGAACTCTACAATACGACCGGCCAGAGCATCAATATCGGCGGCTGGTATATTTCCGACAGTTTCAGTTCCGATGAAAACAGGAAAAAATATCGCATTCCGGCGGGTGTAATTCTGACGCCGCAGAATCCTTATTATGTGATTAGTGAAAACCAGTTCAATAATCTTTCGGATTCGGGCTGCCGGATTCCATTTGCCCTGAGTGAAGGCGGTGAGACGGTGTATCTCCAATCCGGCAGCGGAGAAACACTGACCGGTTACTTCACGAAACGAGAATTCGGTGCCGCGGAGTCCGGAGTTGCGTTTGGACAATTTGTCAAAACACTGGGCGGTACGGATTTTGTGGCCATGAGCCAGAACACCCCCAACGCCCCCAATGCCTATCCGAAGGTGGGGCCGATTATCCTGACCGAGATTATGTATAATCCGGGATCCAATGTCGGGGATCAGGATTGCGAATATCTTGAGCTGATGAATATCAGCAATGCAGCGGTTCGGACGGCCAGCTTAGTCAGTACGTATATCTCCCCGGAATCCTCATTTGAAGAATGGGTGCCCTGGGCGATTACCGACGGGGTTAATTATACATTCCCCGGCGACCTTGTGATTCAGCCGGGACAGCGGTTCTTGCTGGTCAATAAAATCGAAGCCTTCAATGCCCGTTATACCGGAGTGCCGGCGGGTACGCTGATTTTGGAATGGCAAAGCGGACGGCTCGCCAATGAAGGCGAGGCGGTGCAGATTTCGATGCCGGGTGATAAGGAATTCGGCGAAGACCGATATTATATCCGCCTGGATCGAGTTAGCTATAACAATAAAGGCAACTGGCCTGTGGAGGCAGACGGTAAGGGCAAGAGCCTGACCCACATTCGTCCGACTCAAATCGGCAGTAACTATACGGATGATTCCACTGTCTGGGCGGCCGAAACTCCAACGCCGGGCTGGTAATTGACAGGACTGCCTCGGGCTTAATCGACCGTCAGGACAGATATTAAACAACGAGCATCGGCTCGGCGACCTGCCTTCGGCGTTCTGCGCCAAATAAGGCCTCGACCACGGCCAGTGCAAAATCCATCGCAGTGCCGGGGCCCTGGCTGGTAATACAGGGATGGTCTATGACAACACGTTTTGCCGCGGCGGATGCATCGGGCAGTTGTGTTTCCATGGACGGATAGCAGGTTGCCTTGCGGCCTTTGAGGAATCCGTGGCGGGCCAGTACGACGGCCGGGGAGGCACAAATCGCCCCGTAGAGTCTGCCGGCCTGGACCTGCTGCTTGAGCAATTCAATCAGGGTGGCACTGTCGCGGAGATGTTCGGCGCCGGGCATCCCCCCGGGCAGGATGATGGCGTCAAAGGTCATCCCGGCACAATCCTGAATCATGGTATCGGCGACTAATTTGGTCTTGCGTGAGGCAGTGACCTGAAGGGCAGTGGATACGGATGCAACCGTAACCTGGGCACCGGCCCGGCGAAGCACATCAATAATAGTGACTGATTCCAGTTCTTCAATTCCGTCTGCGATGGGCACCAGTACTTTTGCCATAAATCGACCTCCTTAAACATTACCTGTTCGGGAATCCCGGTCGGAATCATGCACAGAGGACTTGTTGTCAAGCTCGGTGGCTTTGTAAAGATAGCGAACCTCGGACATGGTCAGCGGACGGTAACCTCCCGGCGGCAGGCTTTTCATCTGAATATTTCCGATATGGGTTCTCTTGAGAGCTTTGACCTTGAAGCCCACTTTGGCCAGCATTCGGCTGATTTGCCGATTGAGACTCTGGCTTATGGTGACTTCGAGGATGGTTTCAAGGTTGTTTCGCTTGAGGACTTTAACGCTGGTTTTGGTTGTTTTGCCTTCGGACAGCCAGACGCCTTTTTTGAGTTTTTCGATGGGTTCGCCTTCCATCCGTCCTTTAATTGTGACTTGGTAGGTTTTGGGCAGTTCGTATTTGGGGTGGGTCAGCCGATTGGCGAGAATGGAATCGTTGGTCAGCAGAATGGCTCCGGTGGTGTCGTTGTCGAGTCGTCCGACACAAAAGATGCGATCTTGACAATCGACATAGTCAATCGCCTTTCTTCTTCCCTGCGGGTCGAAGTTGGTACAGATGACATTCTTGGGTTTGTTCAGCAGGAAATAGACCTTTTGAGGCTTATTGAGTCTGCGTCCATTGACCCGAATGTCGTCGGTTTCCGGATTGGCAAAGGCGGGCAGGGCATCGATAACCCGTCCGTTGACGGAGACGGCACCTTCGAGGATCATCTCTTCGCAGCGCCTGCGGGAATCGATACCGGCTTCGGCGAGTATTTTTTGCAGCCGGATCATGCCTGGCGGCGGAGGCGTTTGCTTTTTCTGTGTTCGTTTCATAAAATCATTTCTTTAAATAGTTTACAATCCACATCAATAACGTCAGAGCGGCCGAGAGGATAAGGCAGCTTGTAATCGGGACAAAGACTCGCCAATTTTTGCCTATCAGGTCGATGTCGCCGGGCAGACGAAACAAACCCAATTTTGCCAGCAGTATCGCCAGCAGACCTGCACCGCACAGAAACAGGCCTGTGACAATGAGCCATTTTCCGATTTGTTCAGGGAATTCCATATCGACAAAAACTTAAAATGTTAAAGCTTGTATTTTCGCCAGACTAAAAAAGCCACGGCTTTTGTCCAGGGCGACTCTTTCAGTTCCTGATTATATCCGGAGAGGATTAAACGGCAATCTTTTTTGATATTTTCGTCAAATTGAAATGATTTCTGTTTTTTTGGGTGAATTTTGACGTTTTTTATGTTGGCATAAGGCTTTACGGGGTGTTTTTTCTTGACGAAAGGGGATTTGTTCTGGATACTAACTGCTCTTGTGGCTGTTCTGTTGCATAATATGGAATTATTGATATTTCAAGGAGTTATCTTATGGCTCAAGCCAGGACTCAGAGCAATGCGATGCTCTACGCTCTCATCACGTTTGTGGCCCTGTTTGTCGTCGGGGTGGTCTGTGCGGTGATATTTTATGTCAAGAGTGAGGAATACCGAACCCAGTTGGATTCGAGCAAGTCGGATCTGCAGAAGGTTGCCTCTTTACAGGAACAGAGGGACCTGGGGAAAATCGTGGGAAAAGTAAATGAGGGGAAATCCTATCTGGGCACGATGAGCGAGCAGTTTGACAAGCTGTATTCAATTATTACCGGTGTGGCGCCTGCCGCGGATTTGTCCGCTGATGCCAAGCTCAATGATATTACCATGCAGATCAACAAGATGACGGAGATGCTGGGGCAGTCGGCCAGCCCGGCGGTTGGTCCCGAGGGAATTGCATTGATTAAGCTGGTTTCGGATTTGAAGACCAAAATGGATGACAGTCAGGCCAGGCTCAATAGCCTGACTGCACAATATCAGCAGCTTCAGGAGCAATTCAATGCCGACAAGCAGGAAGCGGCCTTCAAGGAACAGCAGCTTGTTGCCCAGGTTCAGAGCTATCAGCAGAATGCCAATGATATCCAGGCCAAGTATGATGAACTGCAAAAGCAAATGGCGCGTTCGGCCGATGAACAGATTCAGGCGGTCAACAAACGACTCGAAGAAGAACAGAATAAGCTCAAGCAGAAGCAGATGGAACTGACCGATACGGAGACCAAGCTGGCTCAGGCGAATAAGTCTTTGCGGGAGGCCTTGTCTCGGCTGGAGGCGATTCGTCCGCGTCCGGATAAGGAGGTTGCGGCCTATCAGCCGGATGCCGGGATTCTGCGAGTGGATTTGCAGAATAATATGGTGTACCTGGATGCGGGGTCGGATGACCATGTCTATCGCGGTTTGACGTTTGCGGTGTTTGATCGCAATGCCCCGATACCGGAAAGCGGCGAGGGCAAGGCGGAGATCGAGGTCTTCCAGGTGGAGCCGAAGGTTTCGGTGGCCCGGATTGTCCGCGGCAATAAGAAGAACCCGATCGTCAAGGAAGACCTTGTGGCCAACTTGATCTGGGATTCCAAAAGCAGCAACAAGTTTGTGGTTCTTGGGGACTTTGATTTTGATGGTGATGGCAGGGTGGATGCCGACGGCAGTCAGCGGATTCGCGAAATGATTGAGCGGTGGGGCGGCGTGGTGGAAAGCGGCGTGACGATTGAGACGGATTTTGTGATTGTCGGGCTTGAACCCATGCCCATGGCTCGTCCGGATCAGGCGGAAGCCGATCTCGACCCGGGTCTGATGGAAAAGTACGAAGCGTCCCTGACCGCCAAGGATACCTATAATGCCACACTTCAGCGGGCTAAAGAGTTATCCGCCCCGGTGTTCAACCAGAAACGGTTCTTCTACCTGATTGGGTACGATGCCCTGCTCAATACGATGCTGGGCAAATGAGCAGCAGTGAAGTCCATATAAAATAATGATATAAATCAGGCCCGGATGTCCTCCGGGCTTTTTTATTGGCTTGAGGAGGCCGGGCATGAAATTTCAGTCCATCAGGCACATGTCCTTTTTATTCTTGACATAGCAGGGTGTAATATGCTATAATTATCCAAAGTATGTATCGTAAACGTTCTGTTTGCTTTGATTAGAGGAGAGGGTATGAAAACGGCCGGAGCAGTATATCGTGTCCTATCGCTGATGGTATGCGTATTGTCATTCCCTTTGTTTGCCGGAACCTATGGGGGCGGGGATGGTCTTTCAGAAGCAACGTCGTATCGGATTAGTTCTGTCGGTGATTTGCAGGAATTGATGGCGACACCCGCGGATTGGGTGGGCACGTATTTTATCCTGACAGCAGATTTGGATTTGTCGGGGATGACGTATAGCCGTGCGCTGATTGCGCCCGATACCGATGTGACAGATGGCTATCAGGGGCAGCCTTTTACAGGGGTCTTTGACGGGGCCGGACATACTATTGATCACTTGACCATTGTCTCAGACGACGGCTTTATTGGATTATTTGGACAAATCTCCTCCGGCGGGCAGATTAAGAATTTGCATCTGGATAATGTTACTGTTCATGGAGGGTATTATGTCGGTGGTGTGGCTGCACATCATTATGACGGCGCCATCCAATCCTGTTCCGTGACAGGTTCTGTCAGCGGAATGGGCTTTATCGGCGGACTGGTCGGATTGAATTTTTTCGGTACCATCCATTCCTGTTATGCAGCGTGTTCTATCAGTGGATTAAGTTCTCATGTCGGCGGGCTGGTTGGATATAATTACGATGGTATTGTCCACTCCTGCTATGCTTCGGGCGATACATACGGAAACGGTACTTTTGTCGGCGGGTTGGCAGGGGAAAATGACAGCACCATCACCTGCTGCTATGCGACAGGGCCTGTGGCCGGGAATTATTATTATGTCGGCGGATTGGTGGGTCAAAACTGGGGAACGATTGATTCCTGCTACGCAACGGGTTTTGTGAGCGGCATGGGTTATCTTGGCGGGCTGGTGGGAGGAATCAATTATGGGGTCAATTCTACGACTATCTCTTGTTTCTGGGATGAGCAAACCAGCGGACTAAATGACGGGGTTGGCGACACCGCTCCGGATCCTGCGGGTGTCTTTGGCAAGACGACGATTCAGATGAAAACGCTTGACACATTTACCAATGCAGGGTGGGATTTTACCGCTGCCGACGGCGATGCGGCGGACTGGCAGATGCCCGCGGGCGGTTATCCAAAACTCGGATGGGAAAAGTATATCACGTTTGCTCCGGATGGAGGTACGTATCCTGCCAGACAGACAGTGACAGTGACCTGCTCGGTGCCGGGGGCGGCAATTCACTATACTACTAACGGGGCGGTTCCCACGGAAAACGATCCCGTGATTGCATCCGGGACGAGTATTCTGATTAGCAAATCGCTGACCTTACGAACAGCGGCCTGGGTGGGTGGGGCATTGGTCTGTTCGCAGTCGGCTGATTATGTAATTGACCGGATTTGTCCGCGGGGCGACCTTAACGGCGACTGCAAAGTGGATTTGCAGGATGTGGCGTTACTGTCGCAGTGGTGGCTGGAAGTCTGCAATGTCACCAATCAATGGTGCGGCGGGGTGGATCTGGATGCCTCGGGATTGATCGATATGGGCGAGCTGGAGGATGTGGCGACGGATAACCTCACCGAAGAAGCGGTTGCCGGCCATATTAAAGAGTTTACCATTATTGCTCAGCGGGATTACGGCGATTCGTATATCCAGCACTATTACGGCAAGGGCATGACGTATGATATTTCTATTCAGGTCAGTACCGATGCGACGGTGACGGCGGTTGAATTCACCACGCCGGCGGGCAATACATACAGCATTCCGGCGACCAGTTACACATGGAGAGAATCGCATCCGGATGGATTGTTTTCCTATGGGAAAAGCACCATTACGCCGGATTGGCTGTTGTGGGAATACGAGTATAAATTTTTCAATGAAAGTTCGCTATCGGCTTATGGGGACGGGGTATATACTTTTACCGTTCATTATACCGATGGAGGCAGCCAGCAATCTACGGCCTGGTTTGGTATTCCCGATACCCTGGAGCCTATTGCGACGCCGACACAGATTCCGACGTTTACCAGCTTCAATAACGGCGACACGGTCAGTTCACCGGTGACATTTACCTGGCAGGCCTGTACCGACCCGGCAATTCAATCGATTGGGATGGGAATTGTGTATGTCGATTACTGGTGGTTTCAGGACAAAATCCCAACCGGACTTGGCTTCCCCGTGACCTTGTCGACGGGCGAGCACGACGTCTGGCTGTTGTTTGATTCCTATTATGGTTATCAAAATGAGGATGGCATTGAAGTCGGCGTCTGCAAGCAGAACCAGAGCCATTACACGATTACCGTGAAGTGATTCAACATTTTGGGAACTCAGTTTTTTGAGAGGCGGAGCATGTGCCCCGCCTTTTTTATTTTGTTTTCAGATAGTCGTTAATGGCTGCGGCGGCGATGCGGCCCTGGCCCATGGCCAGAATGACGGTTGCGGCGCCGAGTACGATATCGCCTCCGGCATAGACGCCTTCGAGGCTGGTCTTGCAGTTGTCATCGACAACGATATTGCCCCATTTGTTGAATTGCAGGCCGGGGGTGGTCTGCTGGAGCAGGGGGTTGGCGCCGTTGCCGATGGCGACGATGACGGTATCCACATCCAGCACAAATTCGCTGCCGGGGATTTCGACGGGGCGACGACGTCCGGACTCATCGGGGGCACCGAGTTCATAGCGAAGGACTTCCATGCCCTTGACATTGCCTTTGTCGTCGCCGAGGATCTGCTTGGGATTCTGCAGGGTGCAGAAGATGACACCTTCTTCCTTGGCGTGGTGGACCTCTTCGATACGGGCGGGCATTTCGACTTCACTGCGGCGATAGACCAGATAGACCTTTTCGGCACCCAGACGCACCGCGACACGGGCGGCATCCATGGCGACGTTGCCGCCGCCGAGCACGGCGACTTTTTTGCTTACGGCAATCGGGGTATCGGCGCCTTTGCCGAAGGCGTAGGCCTTCATCAGGTTGGCGCGGGTGAGGTATTCGTTGGCACTATAGACACCGACGAGGTGTTCGCCGGGGATGTTCATAAATTTGGGCAGGCCGGCACCGACGCCGATATAGACGGCGTCAAAGCCGTCTTCTTTCATGAGCTGTTCAATGGTACGGGTTCTGCCGACGATGAAGTTGCAGGCGATTTTGACGCCCATTTTTTCGAGCGTCTGGAGTTCTTCCTGGACGATGGCTTTGGGCAGACGAAATTCGGGGATGCCATACACCATGACGCCGCCGGGTTTGTGGAAAGCTTCAAAGATGGTGACATCGTGACCGGCGCGACGGGTATCTGCGGCGACGACGATGCCGCCGGGGCCGGAGCCGATGACGGCGACTTTTTTGCCTGTAGCAGGGGCAATGGCGGGCACGCCGCCGGCTTTATTGAGGTCGGCGACATAGCGTTCGAGTCTGCCGATGGAGACGCTCTGGCCGACATCCTTGTATTTCTTGCCGACAGTGCATTTTTCCTGGCACTGGACTTCCTGCGGGCAGACCCGACCACAGACGGCGGGCAAGAGCGAATTCCGCTTGATGATTTCAAGGGCCTTATCCGTATCCCCATCGGCAATGGCGGCAACGAAGCCTTTGATGTCGATGCGTACCGGACAGCCTTCCACACAGGGGGCGGTGGGGCATTGCAGGCAGCGCAGGGCTTCGAGGCGGGCCTGTTCGGCGGTGTAGCCGGTTGCCACTTCCTTGACGTTGCTTCTGCGGGCGTTGGGGTCCTGAGCCGGCATTTCCTGCATGGGAATGGCGTATCGGTCCTTGGCCTTCAGTTCGCCTTTGGCCTTCTTTTCCAGCATCTCGTTCAGCAATTTTTTGATGTCCACAGTCATCCTCAATTCAATTTATTTCTTGCCGCAGAGGACATAGAGAATCCAGAGGAAATGATTTCTCGTTGAACTTGCTATGCTCTGCTGCGAAAACATACTGTTATCAATTATTTCAAGCCGATTTTGCAGCGGTGTTCCTGGTATTGTTCCATGGCCTTTTTTTCAAGGTCTTTATAGGCGCCCTGGCGTTTCATCATCTGCTCGAAATTGACCTGATGGCCGTCGAATTCCGGGCCATCAACGCAGACGAATTGGGTCTTGCCCCCGACTTCGACACGGCAGCCGCCGCACATGCCCGTGCCGTCCACCATAATGGTATTCAGTGAGACCTGGGTGGGGACGCTGTATTTTCTGGTCATGTCGCAGCAGAATTTCATCATAATGGCCGGGCCGATGGCAATAGCCAGGTTGGGTTTGGGCTGTCGCTGGCAGACTTCTTCGAGCGGCTGAGTGACCAGCGCCTTGCGGCCATAGGAGCCGTCGTCGGTGACGACTACGATTTCGTCGCTGATGGCCTTGAATTCATCTTCGAGAATCAGCAATTCCTTGTTTCTGGCGCCGATGATGCTGATGATGCGGTTGCCGGCGTCTTTCATGGCCGTGGCAATCGGCAGCAGAGGAGCGTTGCCGATGCCGCCGCCAACACAGACGACGGTACCCAGTTTTTCGATATGGGTTGGCTTGCCCAGCGGCCCGGCCACATAGCCCAGCGATTGACCGACCAGCAGGTCGGCCATCTGGGCGGTTGCCTTGCCTACGCGCTGGAAAATCAGACGGATGGTTCCGGCGGCTTTGTCCGCACCGGCGATGGTCAGGGGGATTCGCTCGCCGGTGTCGGTGTTCGGCGAAACGATGACAAACTGACCTGCCTTGCGGGCGCTGGCCACCAGGGGGGCCTGCACATCCATCAGGAATACGTTTTCCGATAACTGCTTTTTATTGGTAATCGTGTACACAGTCTGTTCCTCGTATCGAAAGTCTTCAAAAGTGTGTGATTATAGCCATAATACCACTGAATTCAAAAAATTTATCGGGTTATAGTTTAAATTAATTCTTCTTATGGATTAGGCCGTGGCTTTTGGGGCTGGGATTTTGTACGATAGGCGGAAATGAGGCATCGGCTTTTATGATTTAGTTAAACTATACCAAAAAAAAGAGGTTTATGAGTAACACGATAAAAACGCCAAAGATTGAGCTGCTTGCCCCGGCCAAGGATGTTGCAGCAGCCAGGGCGGCAATTCAGTGCGGGGCGGATGCGGTTTATATCGGGGCACCGCAATTCAGTGCCCGCCAGGATGCAGGTAACACGATCGACGATATCCGAAAGGTTGTGGAATATGCCCATCCGTATTATGTAAAAATCTATACTGCTTTGAATACGCTGCTTTTCGATAAGGAACTGCCTGTGGCCGAGAAGATAATTCACGAGCTGTACGCAGCCGGGGTGGATGGATTAATTATTCAGGATATGGGATTGCTGGAACTTGACCTGCCGCCTATCCCATTAATTGCCAGTACACAGGCTCATAATGCGACGCCGGAGAAGGTGAAATTTCTGGAAGCGGTTGGTTTTTCCCGTGTGATTCTTGCTCGCGAGTTGACGCTGGATCAAATCCGCGAAATTCGCAGGCAAACTACCGTTGAGCTGGAGTGCTTTGTCCACGGTGCCTTGTGTGTCTGTGCGTCGGGGCAGTGCTATATGAGTTATGCGATTGGCGGACGCAGCGGCAATCGAGGTTCCTGTGCCCAGCCGTGCCGCAGACGTTATACGCTCAAGGACAAGGCCGGCAAAACGATCATTCAGGACCGTTATCTGCTGTCGATTAAAGACCTGAATCTATCGGAATATATCGAGCAACTGATTGATGCCGGCGTTACCAGTTTCAAGATTGAAGGGCGGCTCAAAGAGGCGGATTATGTGGCAAATGTGGTGGGGTATTATCGACAGAAGCTGGATGCGGTTCTGGCTGCCAGGGGGCTGCAAAAATCGTCGAGCGGCAGGATACAGATGAATTTCCAGCCGGATCCCGAGAAGACCTTCAATCGGGGTTATACGGATTACGGGATTGCGGGCAGGGCGCGTAAAATCGGGTCTATCGATACCCCAAAATCGCTGGGGCAATATATCGGGACTGTGGTGAGTACGGACAAGACAACGTTTGTTCTGAATACCGATATTGCTTTACATAACGGCGATGGCTTGTGTTTTTTTGCCGATAATAACCTGGCCGGAACGACTGTAAACGGAGTCGAGGGTCGGCGTATTCGTCCCCGGTCGATGGAAGGGATTCATGCGGGGGTTAAAGTCTATCGCAATTTTGATATTGAATTTGGCCGCAAGCTCGACATGATGCCGGCGGAGCGGAAAATCGGAGTCTTGATTACTCTTTGTGAAAGTCCTGACGGGGTGCAAATTGAAGGACGCGATGAAGATGGCGTTGTCGCTGTGGTAGAGCACTCTGTAGCCAAGCAACCGGCGGACAAACCGGAGACGGCTCAAAAGGCCATCGAAACCCAACTGGCGAAACTGGGAAATACGATTTTTGAATGTGCGGATGTTCGCGTGGAATTATCGACAATGTATTTTTTCCCCGTTGCGGTGTTGAATGAGATGCGGCGGGGCCTGGTGCAAAAACTGATCGAGGTTCGGTTGGCGTCTCGCAAGACAGCAACGACTGACAGGGTGGTGAATGACTCGCCCACTTTGTATCCGGAAAAACAGGTCGGATATTGCGGGAATGTGTTGAATGAAAAGGCGAGAGTTTTCTATCGTAAACATGGGGCAGAGGTCACAGAGCCGGCGGCTGAGGCCGGGCTGGATATGAAAGGTCGTCAGGTGATGACGACTAAGTACTGTCTGCGTGAGGAATTAGGATTATGCACTGGGAAATCTTCAGGGGAGGCTGCCGAGGCGATGTTTTTAGTTGATGAAGAGGGTCGCAAATTTCGCCTTGAATTTCAGTGTGGTTTTTGCGGAATGGCTATTTTTTATGAATGATATGAATTTGTAACCGCAGGCTTGAATGATAACAGCGAAGATACGGCTGGCGTATGAAGTAGGATAAGAATCATATAAAAAATATACACCGGTCTGAGATGGCCGGTGTATCGTGGATCAACAATACAAACGAGCTGATTTGAAATCCACTCTATGCTGCGGCGGGGGTTGTCAATGCGGCAGTACTGCTTTCCACCAGAGCGACCAGTTCGTCCACCGTCTTTTTCAGATTCACCGCCTGGGAATTCAGTTCGATAGCCGAGGATGCGGATTCTTCGGCGAATGAAGCATTCTGCTGCGTTACTGATTCCATCTGAGACAGAGATTGATTGATTTGTTCGATTCCCTGAGCCTGTTCGGTGCACGCCTGAGCGATTTCACTGACCAGTGAGACGGTCTTGGAGGAACGGTTCAGGATTTCCGAGAGTGTTTTGCTGACTTCGGCGGATAATTCCACGCCGGTTTTGGCCTGGCTGACCGAGGTTTGAATCATATTTTCAGTATTTTTGGCGGCTTCGGCGCTGCGAATGGCCAGGTTGCGGACTTCTTCGGCGACGACGGCGAACCCTTTGCCTGCTTCGCCGGCGCGGGCTGCTTCGACGGCGGCATTGAGGGCCAGCAGATTGGTCTGGAAGGCGATGTCATCGATGACACGGATAATCTTGGATGTCGCGTCGGCGCTTTTGTGAATGTCCTGGATGGCGGTGTTCATTTTGCGAATGGCTTCGGCGCCTTCGGTTGCAGCCTGCTGGGCCTGCTGGGCGAGGGTATTGGCCTGCTGGGCATTCTGTGCGTTCTGCCGGGTCATCGAGGTGATTTCTTCGAGGCTGGAAGAGGTTTCCTGCAGCCCGGCGGCCTGCTCGGATGCACCTTTGGCGATGGTTTGCGAAGAGGAAGTAAACTGACTTGCCGCCGAGGACATATATTCGGCAATATTGATATTGGCGCTGATGGCTTTTTGCATCGGTTTTACAATGCCGCGGGTGACCAGCGGAATAATGATAAAAGCGACCGCCGTCAGGAACCCGGCGCCGATGATGACACTATACAGCAGGCTGCGGGACAAGACCTGATGATGAATGCTTTGTCCTTGGGCAACGGCTTCCTCAATGCCTTTTTTTTGTGATTCGATGCTTTTCTGGATGCGGTCTTTTTTCATCTCGACAAACAGAATGCCGTAGAAATCGCCGACTTTATAATCCGGATTCATGCGGACCATATCCATATCCATAAACAGCGGCTGATAGAATCGCAGTGTTTTGTCGTTTTCTTCCTTGCCGCGCATGACCAGGCCTCTTTCGGTCATCGCCTGCTGCATCACATCCGACGGGACATTTTTCCTGGTGGTATTCGGATTGGACGACAGCTCCAGTTCGCCCTGCGGGCCATAAAATGAAAACTCATTCAACTGTTCCAGTTCGGTTTGTTTCTGTGCCAGATCCAGGAATTTGGCCGCTTCTCCCGGCTGCAGCGAGCTTCCGATGGCAATCTTGATTTCCTGGAGCAGGTCTTTGGCGGCCTGTTCCGACTGTGAGGTCAGTTCTGCAATCGAATTGGTGCTGAGGTCCTGCAGAGAACTCTGGAACTGGTCTTCGACCTTCTGAAAATTGGTTTTGACCATAACATAGTTGATGTTTTGCAGAGTCAATCCCAGGATTACAAACGGCACCAGAGAAATCAGAAGAATTTTCCATAAGAGATTCAGACGAATACCCATCATTGTTATACTCCTTTTCGCTGTGTTTCGGTGTATTTCACTTCATGCGACTGTTCACCAATACGATAGAACGGGAAATCTTTTTTCCTGGCGAAATTCGGTGAACTGCAGCCGATGCAGGGGGCCGCGGAACGAATGCACCAGTTGACGCCGCTGTTCCACTGACGGTTGGGGCATTCGGTGTGAGTCAGCGGGCCAAGACATCCGAGCTTGAACAGGCAGCCGGCGGGATCGCCAAAATGTTTGGCGAAAATTTTGCGTTCATAGTAATGGTAGCGCGGGCAGTTGTCGTGCGTGGAGTTGCTGTAGAACATTTTGGGTGTCAGCAGTTCCGGATCGACCTGCGGATAGCCTTTGGCGGCGATATAGGCAAAGGTGCCGACGATGGCGTCCGGGTGAACCGGGCAGCTTGTGCAGTTGACCAGTCGGTTCTGCCAGGGCAGATTGTGTTTTTTCATGAAATCCTGCACGCTGCCGGAGCCGGTGGGGTTGCCTTCAGCGGCGGGGATTCCGCCGAAGGTGGCACAGGTGCCGACGGCTACGACGGCTTTGGCTTTGGGAATCAGGTCCAGCAGAATCTGTTCGAAGGGTCTGCCGCCGATGACGCAGGCTTTTGCCATATTCAGCGGGATGGAGCCTTCGATGGCCAGGATAAAATCGCCGGTCTGAGAGGTTTTGTCGATAGCCTCCATAAAGACATCGCCCTGAGCGGCGCCGATATTCTGGTGCAGGACGAGGCTGATGTAGCGCGTCAGCAGGTCTGCCGGTTCCGGATCGATGGAGTTGAGCAGGGAGATGGAGTCGCCGGAGCAGGATTGTCCCTGAAGCCAGACAACGCGGGTCAGGTTGGCCATTTTTTCAAGGCCGGCGGCAAAGACGCTGGCCATCTCGGCCGGCAGTGACGCGGAGGCGGCCAGGGCCGCTCCCAGTTTAAGAAAATCTCTGCGTGTAAACACGGTATTCTTCATGGTTTTATTTCCTTAATGGATTAATGAACTGCACAGGCGATGCAGGGATCAAATGAACGGACGATACGTCCGGCTTCAATCGGCTGTTTGGGGTCTTCGATCAGCGTGCCTTCGAGGGCTTTTTCAACGATGCCGGGCTGACCTTTGTCATCCCGGGCCGAACAGTTCCAGGTGGTTGGTACAACGCACTGATAATTTTTGATTTTGTGGTTTTCGATTGTCAGCCAGTGACCGAGGGCACCGCGAGGGGCTTCCACGAGACCAAAACCTTTGCCGGTTTGCGGAATGCTGAATTCTTTGGCTGCGGGGCTTCCGATTTCCAGTTCATTGAGCCAGTTATAAAGCTGTTTGCTAATCCATTTGGCTTCCAGGCCGCGAGTCAGGTGCCGTCCGAGGACGGAATTGAGCTGTTCTAATTTAATTCCTGCCGAAGCCAGTGTTTCATCGACTTCTTTTTTAAGCCAGTCGAATCCCCGGGTTTGATAAGCGACCATGACACGGGCCAGCGGGCCGACTTCCATGGGGACGCCATCGTAGCGGGGGGCCTTCAGCCAACTGTAACCCTTTTCAGGACTTGGGGTGGTCTGGCCTTCATAGGGATGCAGGCCGGAGGGGCTGCTGTAGTGAGAATGGCCGACATATTCCCGGATTTTATGGGTATCCACGGGTTCGAGTTTGCCATTGATAATCGCCCCGGCCGGGAAGAATTTCTGGACATCAGGGCCGGCTTTTTCTTCCATGCGGAAGCTGCCAAAGCTCAGATAATTGCCATAGGATGCTCCGATATTCCAGTAATCGGGGAAGGCTTTGGCGGCCAGAATCAGGTCGGGCAGATAGACGGTTTCGATGAATTCGGTCAGCTTATCGAGACGGCTTTTGTAACAGAGGATTCGTTCGAGGCTGATTTCGCCGGTGACGCCGGTCGGCACCAGCGAGGTGGAATGCGGCATCTTGGCGGCGAACACGGCGCACATTTCGTGGGCGACCGAACGCATCTTGAGGGCTTTGAGGTAATTTGAAATCAGCCGCCAGTTTTCCTGGTCGCCGGGAACATATTGATTGACTTCGTACCGCGGCAGGAAGGGGGCTGCGGGAAATACGGAATTGGACGACACCGCGTTTTCCACCCAGGCTCGCAGGGATTTGAGTGTTGTATCGGGGCCGGTGTACTTTAAGATGGATTTGATATCGACGAAATCCAGGGCCGACAGGTGGTAAAAGTGAAGGATGTGGGATTGCAGATAATTGGCCCCGAGAATCAGGTTCTGGGCCAGTCTGCCGTTTTTAGCAGGGGCGATTCCGTAAGCCATTTCCTGAGCCATGAGTGAGGCCATCCCATGTGAAATAGGGCACACTCCGCAGATACGCTGGGTAATCTGCTGGGCATCGAGCGGGTCTCGACCCTGGAGGATGGTCTCAATGCCCCGGAACATTTCACCTTCGCAGCGGGCTTCGGTGATTTTTACTTTCTTGCTGTCCGCGACGGCTTCCGTTTCCGTGTGGATGGCAAGATGTCCTTCAATTCGTGTCAAAGGACTAATCGTTACTGTTTTAGCCATTCTTCATGCTCCTGTGAAAAAAAGTACAAAAACCTGACAGATGATTGAATTGTTTATCTAATTTCATTGTCGAGTTGCAAGGAAAAGATGTTTAATATAAAAAACACCTATTTTAACTATAAGTAAAAGTACTGATAGGATAGGTGGAAGTGATTAGAGATTAACATAAATGCTTGCTATGCAAGGCGATATGTTAGAATAAAGGGTCACAGTAAGAGATGTGGATTTGGGTAAAGGACAATGTATGTCATTTAAGGTTGTATATTGCTGAGTTAGCATTATCTTGCTATTCATTGTATAAAGTCGTGCAGGAAAAGTACAAATCTGTTGACTCCCGCCATAGGATTTGATAAACAGGGGTGCTGATTCAACCATTGATAAAAGGATTTATAGGACCCTACAATGCAGTCCAATCAACCAAAACGAACGCCGCTTTACGAAAAACATTGTATTGCCCATGCGAAAATCGTGGATTTTGCGGGCTGGGAGATGCCGATCCAGTATCCGGCGGGGATTGTACAGGAACATCTGGCTACACGAAAGTCGGCCGGTCTGTTTGATGTCTCGCACATGGGACGGTTCCGCATCAGCGGGAACCAGGCCGGAACATTTCTGGATTATGCCTTGACCAATTACGCCGGCGGGCTGCCGCTGGGGATGAGTCATTATACGATTCTGGCTCAGGACGACGGCGGGGCGGTCGATGATGCCTGGCTTTATCGGTTTGAGTCCGATAACTTTATACTCGTGGTCAATGCTTCGAATAAGGATAAGGATTGGAAACATCTTCAATCAATCAAGACTCGGTTTGCTTCCGTGGTGCTTGAGGATTTGAGTGAGTCGCTGGCGATGGTGGCCCTGCAGGGGCCGCAGTCGGAGGCGATTCTTAAAGGTCTGCTGACTGGCGGGACTTTACCCGAACCGAAGCGCAATGCGACGAGTGTTGCTGCTCTGGCGGGGCATCAGGTGTTTATTGGCCGGACGGGTTATACCGGCGAAGCGGTGTGCTTTGAGATTATGATTCAGGCGGATAAGGCGGGGGCTTTATGGGATATCCTGCTGGCCAAAGGGGCGGCTCTGATAGGCCTTGGGGCCAGAGATACCCTTCGGCTGGAAGCGTCGCTGCCGCTGTATGGTCATGAGATGGGGCTGGATTCGGAAGGCAAGACGATGCCGATTCTGGCCTGTCCGACGGCCCGGTTTGCGGTCGCCGACAGCGAGAAGAAAGAGTATGTCGGCAAGGCGGCGATTCAGCGTCAGCTTGCCGCGCTGGAACGGTATAAAAAAGGTGATTTTTCCGACAGCAGCGTCTTGCCAAAACGGATTGTTTGCCTGAGAATAGTAGATAAAGGAATCGCCCGGCAGGGCAGTCCGGTTTTTTATCAGGGGCGTCCTGTGGGTGTGGTGACCAGCGGGACATCGGTTCCGTACTGGAAATGCGATGAAAGCCAGAACATCACGGAACACTATGACCAGCGGTCTGTGGCGCTGGCGTTCGTGGATTGCCAATTGACCGCGGGAGCTGAGGTACAGATTGAGGTTCGCGGCAAGATGCTTGGGGCTAAGATAGTCAAGCGGAATTTGAAGCCGGGTGCTGCGGCAATGATGGCGGTTTTCGAATAATACCCAGGATATTTATTTCGAGTCAGATGAATAAAGGATATAGATTATGATGATTGACAAACAGGCACGGTATTTACAAACACACGAATGGGTCCGAAAAGGGCCGGGCAAAGCCTATACCGTCGGATTGACGGCTTATGCGATTGAACAGCTTGGAGATATTGTTTATCTGGAGCTGCCGCAGGTCGGCAAGGAACTGCAGAAGGGCGATATCTTCGGCGTGATTGAATCGGTCAAGTCGGCCTCGGATATGTATATCCCGATGGGCGGTAAGGTGACGGCGGTCAATACGGACGTTCCCGATAATCCGGACATGCTGAAGGCCGAACCCTACGGCAAGGCCTGGATGATTCAGATTGAAGCATCCAATCCCGCTGAGTTTGATGGCTTGATGGATGCCGCAGCTTACGAGAAATTTTTAGAAACAGAAGCACACTAAGGGGAAATCCTAAACACAAAAATCTAAATTCTAAACAACGCTGGATGCCCGCTTTCGCGGGTATGACAAGTCTGGTGTTTAGTGTTTGATGGATTACGGTCAGGATTTCTCAATCCACTCTTTTTTTGAGGATATTATGCCTTTTATAGCCAATACCGACAGCCAGCGGAAGCAGATGCTGGACGAGATCAAAATGAGGCCTGAAGATTTGTTCGGGGAGATTCCGCAGGAGTTATTTTGCAAAGACCTGAAGCTGCCCGAGGGCTTGTCTGAGCAGGAAGTTCGCACGCGTCTGGCGGAACTGGCCGGCAAGAATTATATCAACCTGACGCTGTTTCTGGGCGGCGGGTTTTATGACCACTTTATTCCTGCGGCGGTGCCGGCGCTGGCGGGGCGGGCGGAGTTTTATACTGCCTACACGCCATACCAGCCGGAAGTGTCACAGGGGACGCTGCAGGCGATCTATGAATACCAGTCGATGATCTGCCGCCTGACGGAGATGGAAGTGTCCAATGCGTCGATGTATGACGGCGGCACGGCCCTGTATGAGGCGATGATGATGGCGCTTCGGGCTACCGGCCGCAACAAGGTGATTATCGACGATTCGGTCAACCCGATTTATCGCGTGATGATTCATTCTTATACGCGTAATCTGCATATTGAATTGATTGAGACGACCAATGATGGCGGCCTGGCCAATCGCGGGCAGATTCTCAAGGCCCTTGACGACAAGACCGCGGCGGTGATGGTGCAGAATCCGAATTTCTTCGGCTGTATCGACGATTTCACCGATCTGGCCCAGGCGGTTCATGCCAAAGGGGCGTTGCTGATCAGTTCGTGCTATCCGATTTCGCTGGGGATCCTTAAGACGCCGGGTGCAATGGGGGTGGATATCGCCACCGGTGAAGGCCAGTCACTGGGGCTGCCGATGTCGTTCGGCGGGCCGTATCTGGGCTTCATGGCGACGAAAAAGCAGTATTCCCGCGCCATGCCCGGACGTATTGTCGGGCGGAGTCAGGATGCCCAGGGGCGTCAGGGATTCGTACTGACCCTGCAGGCCCGCGAGCAGCATATCCGCCGTGAGAAAGCGACGTCAAATATCTGTTCGAATGAGGCCCTGTGCGCAATGACGGCGCTGATTTACCTGAGCCTGCTGGGCAAGGACGGCCTGCGGTCAACCGCGCAGTTGTGTGCGGACAAGGCCAGCTATGCCTATGAACGGCTAACCAAAATCCCCGGCGTCAAGGCGCACTTCCCGGCCAAGTGGTTTTTCAATGAAATGGTGCTGGATGTGCCGATGGATGCGGCGGAGGTCGTGGCCAAATTGATCGAAAAAGGCTATGCCGCGGGCTTCCCGCTGAGCCGCTATTATAAGGGCATGGAAAACTCGCTGCTGATTGCCGTGACCGAAAAACGCACCAAGCAGGAAATCGGCAAGCTGGCTGAGGAATTGGAAGCGATACTATAAGAACGAGAAACCACAGATTTCGCAGATTACACAGATGGGAAATTACTTTCGCCCCTTCGGGGCTTTTGATTTGAGATGAATCTTTCCGGAGGCTTACGCCTCCGGCTATGAAACTTGTTGCCCTTTCAGGGCTAATTTGAGAGACTAAAAAATGATGTTTTAAGTTTTGTTTTAAGCTTATGGACAAAAAACAAGTTATAAACATGATTAGAGAGGCTTTCAGCCAGGTTGAGTACCCCGGCGATTGGTGTTTGCGGGGGAGCAATGAGGGCGATGAACCCTATTTGCTTGAAAAAGAGTTCAAAGGTGAAAACGACTGGTCCCTTTTAGATGCAAAGTTTCTCGAACAGGCTCCAGATGGATTTAGGAGTGCCTTGAGCTTCTTCTCGCATGAGGCGTTTCATTTTTATTTACCTGCTTACATGATCTTTGATCTTAATGGGGAATTTGAAGACATAGATGTATGTTGGTACTTGACATACGGGTTGGATGAATCTTCAAAGCGTGAACCTATTAATGAAAGAAGATATGGAAACAGAACTTGGTATGATTCTGCAGTTCATAAGTTTTCAATGTTCAATGGAAAAGAAACAGAAGCGATAATCGCTTATTTGGAATACAAAAAAGATCTCGGTGAAGAATTATCTGACAAAGAGGCTATTGAGCAAGCATTAGATTGCTATTGGTTAAAAAAGATATAAAAGTCCCGAAGGGACGGAAAGTTTCATAGCCGGAGGCGTAAGCCTCCGGACAGGGAAGTACAAAACGAAGCCCCGAAGGGGCGAAAGAAGAGTGGAGCTTAAAATGTCGTATGCCAGTATTTATTATCATATTATCTTTGCGATCAAGGATAGAACCGCTGGTTTATCGGAAGACCAGGTTAAGCGAACCTGTGAATATCTGGCTGGGATTGTGCGGAATATGAAAGCAAAGCTATACATTTTGAATGGTGTTTGTGACCATTTTCATATGCTGGTTTCGCTGCATCCGGAATTGTCTGTATCTGAATTTGTTCGGGTGATTAAAACGAATTCGTCGCGATGGTTTCGCGATACGTTCGATGACCACTTTGGCTGGCAGGATGGGTACTCAGTGTTTTCGGTTTCTTATTCGGGAGTTCAGTCTGTGACCGAGTATATCAAGAACCAGGGAGAACACCATCGTACGCGAACATTTAAAGAAGAATTGGAATTGTTTTTTAAGAAACACAATATTCGTTATGATGAACGCTATATTTAGCGAATTAACTTTCGCCCCTTTGGGGCTTGTGATTTGAGGTGAATCTTACCGGAGGCTTACGCCTCCGGCTATGAAACTTAATGTCCCTTCGGGACAACAAAAGAGTTACGCCCCGAAGAGGCGAAAGAATACTGAACTGAAAAATAGAAGTCTGTGAAATCTGTGGTTTCAAAAATCTGGATTCCCGTCTTCGCGGGAATGACATTGGAGATATACAATGAAACTGGTATTTGAAAAAAGTGTGGCGGGGCGTCAGGGGTTGCGGGTTGCCAAAAGCGATGTGCCGGCGGGCGTGCATATTGAGCCGAAGCTGTTGCGGGACAACCTGCCGCTGCCGGAGTTGAGCGAGCTGGATGTGGTGCGGCATTTTACCGAATTGTCGCGGCGGAATTTCAGCGTGGATACGGTATTTTATCCGCTGGGCTCGTGCACGATGAAATACAATCCCAAGGTCTGCGAGCGGATCGCGGCCTATCCGGGTTTTGCGCATCTGCATCCGCTGCTGCCGCAGTTGCGGATGGGCGGCATGCTCACGCAGGGCGCCCTGCAGGTATTGTATGAAACCGATATGATGCTGCGGGAAATCGCCGGCATGGCTGCCTTCACGATGCAGCCGATGGCCGGGGCGCACGGCGAACTGACGGGCATTATGATGATGGCCGCCTATCACCGCCGCAAGGGCAACAAGAAAAAGGTCGTGCTGATTCCCGACAGTGCCCACGGAACCAATCCCGCCAGCGCCGCGATTGCCGGGTATTCGGTCAAGACCATCCCCAGCGACAAAAACGGTCTGATGAGCGTGGAGGCCCTGAAGAAGGAACTCAACAGCGAGGTGGCCGGCATTATGCTGACCTGTCCCGATACGGTCGGGCTGTTCAATCCCCATGTCAAGGAAATCTGCGACCTGATTCACTCGGTCGATGGTCTGGCCTATTACGATGGCGCCAACCTCAACGCGATTGTCGGCCGGGTTCGTCCGGGCGATCTGGGTTTTGACATTATCCATATCAATCTGCACAAGACCTTTGCCACCCCGCACGGCGGCGGCGGTCCCGGCGCCGGCCCGGTGGGTGTCTGCTCGAAACTGGTGGATTTCCTGCCGATTTCCGTGGTGGTCAAGCGGTCGGACGGCACATTTGCCCTCGAATATGACCGGCCGGACTCCATCGGCTATATCGCCCCGTTCTACGGCAATTTCGGCGTGGTGCTCAAGGCGTATGTCTATATGCTGATGCTGGGCAAAGAAGGGCTTCTGCGGGTCAGCGAAAATGCCGTGCTGAACGCCAACTATGTCAAAGAAAAGCTGAAGGATTATTACGATATTCCCTTTGAGCAGGTCTGCAAGCACGAATGCGTCATCAGTGCCGCCCGACAGGCCGCCAAGGGGGTACATGCCCTTGATATTGCCAAGGCCCTCATCGACCGCGGCATTCACCCGCCGACCATGTATTTCCCGATGATTGTCAAGGAAGCCCTGATGATTGAGCCGACCGAGACCGAAAGCCGGGAGACACTGGATATCTTTATCGAGGCCATGATTGACATCGCCAAACAGGTTGAGGCCGACCCGGCCAGCATCAAGGCCGCTCCGGTAACAACCCCGATTGGCCGGTTGGATGAAACCGCCGCGGCACGCAATCTGGATATCGCCAGCCTGTCGTGATGTCATCCTATAAATATTGAATAGTTTGTCCTTTGATAAAAGGGAGTGTGGGAGTATAAATTATAATACACAAAAAAGGGTGGGATATATTTCGTAAATGTAAAAATGGATTGCTTTTTTGCAGATTTTTTAATACCATTGGTATCGACAATCGTATCAAAGAATGTAACCATTTGATACAGGTACTACAGGACGAGAAAACTTAAATACTTAGAGGATACAGGGGATGAAAACAGCACTGATTGTATTGGCGGGGATTTTGTCACTCCAGGCAACCGTGTGTGCATACACCCAAGGCAATGGAACAACGACCAATCCGTACTGGATTTCCAATTCGGCGGATTTGGTGCAGTTGGCTTCTACGCCGGCGGACTGGGATAAGGCTTTTGTTTTGACCAAAGACCTGGATTTAACAGGAGTTACCCTGTCGCCTATCGGTAACTGGGGGCAGGCTTTTATTGGAGTGTTTGACGGAGCGGGCTTTACGCTGAGTCATCTGACGATGAACCTGCCGAATGCTGAAAATGTGGGTTTGTTTGGTTTGGTGAGGTCGCCGGCAGTGATTAAAGGAATCAGGCTGGAGAATGTCATTATTACGGGCAAAAGCTATATTGGAGCCTTGGCGGGGTGGAATGAAAACGGGACCATTATGGATTGTTCCGCAAGCGGTTCAGTGGGTGGTGCCAATGCAGCGGGGGGGCTGGTTGGGGTCAATGAAGGAACCCTATCCCATTGCTTTTGCACGGCTGCGGTCAGTACTTCACATGTTTCCAGATCGCAGGCAGGTGGGCTGAGTGCAACCAACTACGGGGATATCTCTGATTGTTATGCCTTCGGTTCGGTGACGGTCAGCGGATACACGGCCAATGCCGGCGGACTTGCGGCAATCAATGACCACGGCACGATTGTCCGTTCCTTTGCGACGGGTGCGGTGCAGGCTGATTCAACCAGCGATTCGGCCTTTGCCGGCGGGCTGGCGGCACTGAATGAGTCCGGTACGATCGATATGTGTTATGCCGAGGGGGATGTTATTTCCCGCTGCCTGATTGGCTCGGGGGCTTGGGCGGCATGGTCTTCTGCAGGGGGGCTGGTTGGATATAATCGCAAGGGAATAATTACTCGCAGTTATGCGACAGGTTTCGCCGAATCCGATGCGTCGGTGACGGGTAATAATGAAATCAACTGCTGGTCTTCGGCGGGAGGCATCGCCGCGGATAACACCGGCACGATTGAAAATTGTTATGCGATGGGAAACTCTGATGCTTCTTCCGATGTGATGTCGTTAGTCCCGTCTTCGGCCTGGGCGGCCTGCGGCGGTGTGGTTGGCAGAAATCGAGGCGTAGTTGTGGCGACGGAATTGGGACAGGTCTCGGCCTGTTATGCGACAGGAACTGCGACTGCGTCCTCCAGTGTGCCGCCGTCCAAAGGGTCTGTCTGGCAGACCTATATCGGCGGGGTGATTGGTGAAAATGGCGGTGGTACTGTCCAGCGGTGTTTCTGGGATGTGGATACCAGTTCGGCAGCGCAGGCGACAGGCGATGGGGCGGGCACGATAACCGATGTGTACGGCAAGACCACCCCTGCAATGCAGACGCGGTCAACCTATACGGACTTCGCCTGGGATTTTGTCGGCGAGGCTGCCAACGGAGGGGAGGATATCTGGAGACTCTGTGCCAACGGCGTGAAGTATCCGTATTTCAACTGGAATCGGGCTTTTGCAGCCGATTTTGCATGTCCTGATGGCGTTGCTTATGAAGACTTTGGTTATCTGGCGGTACAGTGGCAGATGATCGATTGCCAGGCGACAGGCGGATGCGGCGGGGCTGACCTGGATGGCAGCGGCCAGGTGAATCTGGCCGATCTGGAATTGTTTGTCGATGTGTGGCTGGCGGGACTGTAATCCTGCTGCGGCACCGGAGACGATTTTCTATGGCGCATAAGCATTTCAAAACAGTCCTGTCGCTGATCCTGCTGCTCTGGATTGGGGCCATGCCGCAGGTCATAGCGGCCCAAAGAATCGACACATCTTCACCCAAAAGAGAGGTAACTCTTAACTGGAATCCTGCCTCCGAGCAGGTCGTATTCGCTCCCTCTTCAGGCGGTACGTGGTATCCCCGACTGCTTATCCTGTCCAATGGCCATTGGCTGTGTGCCTGTGATACCAACGAAGGTTCATCCGATACCTGTGTACGAATTTCCCGAAGCACCGATAGCGGCAAGACATGGTCATTGCTTTCGCAGGCTTCTTTCGGTACCGGCAATGCCGCCAATGGCGAATTGATTGAATTGCCCGGCGGTGAAATCCTGTGTGCCTACCGTATCGTCGATGGCGAGGTCAAGGCGCTTAAGGTCTCCCGCAGTACGGATGGCGGCTCAATCTGGCAGCCTCTGTCCACCATCGTCAGCAACACCGACGGCGTCTGGGAACCGCAGATTATTCGCAAAGCCGATGGCCAGTTGCTGGTTTTTTATGCTCAGGAAGGCAATGTGGATGGAAATGATCAGGTCATTGAGATGCAGCGTTCCGACGACAACGGCAAAAGCTGGCATTCTCCGCAGGTGATCTCCCGGCATCCCGGCTCGCGCGACGGCATGCCGGTGGCGACACAGCTATCCAATGGCGATATTCTTGTTGTGATGGAAGGGCACAATGTCAAACGTGCCGGCCAGTTTTGTACGTGGTCGGTTCGCAGCACCGACGGCGGCAGAACCTGGGGGCCGCGTCGTCTGGTCTATGCACCCGCTGACAGCAGCCGGAGGGCGGTTGCACCGTATATCGTCGCTATTCCCGATGGCCCGATATTTGTCTCGTTTCAGACTGACGAAGACGATCAATCCTGCCTTAAGCTGGGAGTCGTCAGCAGTGTCGATAACGGGAAGACCTGGACTGTCCAGCCCAAGCCGTTCCAGCAGAACACGGCGGGGCAGTATTCGTGGAATGCGTTATGCATGGAAGACCCCAACACCCTGATCGCCGTAACTGCCGCCTCGGGCAGCGGCCGCCGCCAAATCAAACTTATCAAGGCCACCGTCTCACTGCCTCATCCCTGACATGTCAAAACCTATTGTGGAGCAGAAAGCCCTTTAAAGCATTTCACAGCCGGCAGGGCGTTGCCCTCCTTATCGAATAAAGCAGTGATGCCTCCATTCCAGCCGCCGGCTTGTGTGGTCGGCACGGATTCAGGATACCACCACAAGACTCCAATCCCTCGACCGTCCGGGGTCGTCCGGACTGTTTGAATCAATTCTTCCAGAAAAGTCTTCTGCCCGGCTGGACTTTTTTCCCATGTCATTGCGTCGAGCCGCTCGGCACGGGATTCAAAATTGGGCACATCCTGCCAGGGATAGGCCGTCTCCACAACCAGAATGTCCTTTTTGAATTTCTTGGCCGTTCTGGCCAGATTGTCCTTAAGCTCGGCCATGGTACCGTGCCACCAGGGGTAGAAACTCTGTCCGATGATGTCATATTCGATTCCGTACTTTTTGCAATTGGAAAAGAACCAGTCGGTCTTGCCCCAGTCGCCACCGGCGGCAACATGGATAATGATTTTAACCTTGTCCTCCGGCGTTGTCGCCTGCCGTACACCGCGGATTCCCGCTTTGAGCAGGCCGGCAAATCTCGGCCAGGAATTGGGGTCATTGCCGTCCAGCCGACCATCCGGCCAGAGAAATCCCGGATGAATTTCGTTGCCGACCTGTACCAGCTCCGGCAGGGCATCCTGCTTTTTGAATTCGCCGATAGTCTGGGCTGTATAGCTTTCGACGGTCCTGGCCAGGTCCTCAAACGGCAGGTCTTTCCACGCGGCGGGCTTGATTTGATGCGCCGGGTCGGCCCATGTGTCGGAATAATGCAAATCGAGCATGAATACCGCCCCGGCTGCCTTGATGCGTTTGGCCAGTGCAATCGTATAGGGAATGTCCTGAACCACGCCGCCGCGTCCGTTGGGATTGACAAACAGCCGCAGCCGAAAACAAGTGCAGCCGTTATCCTGCATCAGCTTGATTAAATCTTCCGGTTGGCCATTATCCTTAAACACCACCCCGGCCTGCTCGACTTGGGTCAGCATCGAGATATCCCCGCCGCCCATAAATCCAGCCGCCTGGACACCTGCTGTCAGCAGGCATGTCCACACTATCGCCGGCCTCATCTCACATCTCCACTAAAACTTGGCGTTTTTGTTACTGGGCAGAACCCGCCTTATAAGGTCCTGAAATTGTCGGGCTGTCCGGGCGATGTTTGCTGCTGCGGACAAGCTTTAAGCTTCTTCTCAATCGGCCATTCGCTGAACGCCAGGAACAGGGGGATAAAAAACTGGACCACCGGAATCAGCGTCAGCAGTCCCATCGCCCAATGATACCCGGCCTTAGAAAAAATCCTGCACATGGCAATCAAGAAGATAATATTGATGCTGAATGCAAACAGAACAACAAAAATGATAAAACAACCCGCCCAAACCGGGGCAGTCTGTCCGCCATGCATTGGAAACATTTCGCTGTACATTATGGTCTCCTTAAATTATTGGGGTTTTCAATGATAGCATTATTCTAACATTAACTGTTTGTAAAGGCCATAAAATATAGCTTTTTTAAAGGAGACTTCTTGCAGGCCGGAGTTGTTCCAATATTTTTAAAATTCGATGAGGCCCATATGCACAAACACTTCTCGTGCTTGTGATAGGGATGAATGAAAATTGTGACGATGCAGGTTTTTTACTATCGTAAATCCTTGTGAATAGGGTATTTACGCGGGCCGTTTTTTGCCCGGCAGCAGCCAGAGCAGCAGCACCAGCCAGACCACCGGCCACAGGACAGACAGACCCATCGCCGAGTAACTGCATCCGAGGGAGAATTGTCCCAGTTGTTCCACGGAGTAGAATCGGGCAATCAGGATATTGAATCCCATGCCAGCAGCATGACTGAGAAAGAAATTCAGGGCGGTTGCTGCGATGATAATCCCAATGAGGGTCTTTTTTGGGATTTTGCGTAAAAGCGATAACGGAACAACAGCGATGTAAAAAGCAATAAAAAGACAAGTCAGAACAGTGATTTGAATAACGGCTGAAATCACCCCTGCATTTAAAGGATTCCATCCGATCAACTGGCAGCCAATTAATGCTCCGCCGCGGGCCAGAAAGTTGCCGCAGGCCGAAACTATCTGCAGCATCAATACGCCGATAATCATCCAGAAAAAACGATTTTTCCAGATGGCAACGGTGTTGATCTTGGCAAACTCGCAGGCAAGCTCGCCGGGGGAGCCGATACGGCGTGAGGCGATGACAAAAGCCTCCTCCTGATTGAGACCTGCTACCATCAGGATATCGATCTCTTCCAGCAGATGGATTTGCAATTCCTCAATGTCCGAAATGGTCATGGTTTGATGCTGGTTAAGCTGGAGTTTCCAGTTTTCGATGGCGTCTTCTAATCTAAACATAGTTTTGCCTCCCATACTTTGTTTAAGGTTGCATAGACAGCCTGCCACTGGGCCTGGTAAGCAGCAATGGCGGTAGAGCCGTCTTGTTTGATGCGGTAATATTTTCGCTTCCGGCCGGTCTCGGAAGTGCGGATTTCGGATTCGATCAGGCCCTGGCTTTCGAGGCGGTGGAGGATGGGGTAAAGCATGCCGTCGGTCCATTGCATGGTGCCGCCGGACAGGGCGGCGACCCGTTTGATGATGGCGTAGCCGTAACTTTCACCCTCAGCCAATATCGACAGAATCAAGGGGGTGGCCGAAGCTGCGATCAAGTCTTTTGAGATATCCATAGTCTATTGCCTTTAAATACATATAATATTTATACATAGAATATCTATGTAGTATTCGCAAAGCAACAGAGAAAATATTAATTTTGACAAATATTTATAAATCTATGCTGTTTATAGAGTTATGTTTTTTTGATTATCAGATAGTCTGGGGGACTTTTTCGCCGGGCTGTTCAAGATTGTATTGCTTGACCTTGGCATAGAGGGTGGCGCGGGTGATGCCCAGCAGGGAGGCAGCCCGGGTTTTTTGCCAGCCGGCTTCTTCCAAAGCCCGACGTACCAGCTCTTTTTCTGCTTTTTCCAGCGAAAAATCACGCAAAGGGCTGGGCTGGCAATCCTGGACCACCGTTTCTTCGACATCAAAGTGTTCCGGCTCAAAGAACAGATTATGGGTGCCAATCCGCTCGCCGGATTCGAGCAGAATGGCTCTTTCGATGACGTTGCGAAGTTCCCGAACATTGCCCGGCCAGGGATACTTGAGCAGCATTTCGGCGGCCAGCTTGGTCAGGCCCTTGATTTTGCCTTTCTTTTGGGGGCAGATGGCGGACTGCTGGATAAAATACTGGGCCAGCAGCAGAATATCTTCCCGTCGTGATTCGGCCCGGAGCGGAGTAATCGTGATGGGGCAGACGGCCAGGCGGTAATATAAATCCTGGCGGAATTTGCCCTGTCGGACTTCCTGAATCAGATTACGATTGCTGGTGGCGACAATGGTCGCACTGCATTCGATATCCTGCACGCCGCCGACTTTGCGGAATGTTTTTTCCTGAATGACCCGCAGCAGTTTGGCCTGCAAATCAAGCGGCATTTCGCTGATTTCATCGAGAAAGATGGTACCCTCAGAGGCCAGTTCCAGCAGGCCTGTTTTTTCGCGGTCGGCACCGGTAAAAGAGCCTTTGACATGACCGAATAATTCGCTTTCCAGCAGGTTGGCGGTCAGGGCGGCACAATTAATGGCCACGAATTTCTGGTTATTGCCGTGCCGCAGCACGTGCACAGCGCGGGCGGCCAGTTCCTTGCCTGTGCCGGTTTCACCGATAATTAATACCGGATTGCAGGCACTGCCGGCAACCAGTCGAATCATCTTGAGTGTTTTGGTGATGGCTGGACTTCGTCCGACGATGGAAATAGCGGAAGGGCAGTCTTCGGTGAAAAAGTCCAGGTCTCGCGGCTCCGATACGCAGGTCTCCTGCGTCCGCAGGAGAATCGCCTCCAGTTGCTGGGGGCCTTCGGACCGATCCATATAGTCCGTAATCCCCAGCGACAGATAATCGGCCGCTCTGGATTCGCAGGACGCATCACCGACGACAATGACGGGGGGATTAAGGTGCTTGTTCTGAAGCATGGACATCATCACCGCGATTTGCGCAATAGACATATCCGAACCGAGGAGGATGACTTCGGGTTCGGAGCGATTAAGCAGGTCGGACAGGTCGTTCAGGTCATCGGCGGCGAAAAGCCGCTGCGAGAACTGTCTGGCCAGATGCTGAATCTCAGGTTGCCGCGATACAACCAGAATCGACTCTATTTCCATATTACGCACTCGTTGGTGTAAACCTGATTCCTAATATACTTCATTAACGATTGGTATGGATTAAGTCGGCAGGAAACCCTTAACGGCTTTAATTTTTTATCGGACAGTCCAATAAAAACTTAAGTTAAATTTTGATACTTTTGACATTATCAGGCGTTGCTTGGATAAATTGCAGAATTATAGGACGTAAATCGGGTTATGGTCTGGAAAAACTTTCCATCGGAAGGAAAAAATTATCCATGCGTGTTAAGGATTATGCGCGGGCCGGGTTGTACGGCTGCCGAATGATAAAATTTTAAGGTCCTGATTATAAAAGACTTAAGAGTTTTCTGGAGGTTTGTGGGGTGTCTTTGGCACAGAACTTGCCAACTTTCTTTGCGGCATAGTGTGCCTTTAGGCTAAACAGATTAGATAAGGAATACTTATGGGTGTAATTGATGCAACATCACAGAAAATGGACTTTATGACCCTGCTGGTAACCGAACTCCAGTATCAGAATCCTCTGGAGCCGATGGATAACCAGCAGATGGCGGCTCAGCTTGCACAGTTTTCACAACTGGAGCTGACCGAGGGCATGAACGGCAATCTGGCGACCATGAATGAGACTATGACCAAGATGAACACCACCTTTGAAGGCGCGATGTGGATGGCGGAACTGGATTATGCCAAGTCGTTACTGGGAAAAACGGTTAATTTTGCGACCACCGGAGGTGAGGTGTTGGAAGGGCAGGTCAAAAAACTGACTTTTCAGGACGGCTCCCCTGTGCTGACTGTATCCAGCAATAATCAGTCGTATGTCATCCAGACCAGCCAGATACAAGGGATTCAGGGATAACCAAAGCGTAATTCAGAAAGATATAAAGGAGTAACACTATGGGTTCAGCAATGACAGCCGGAGTATCGGGGTTAAAGGCGTTTCAAGCCATGCTGGATGTAACCGGCAATAACCTGGCCAATGTCAACACGACTGGCTTTAAAGGCAGTTCCGTGACCTTTTCGGACTTGCTCAGCCAGACGATTCGACAGGCCAGCGGACCGTCCGGTTCTCTGGGCGGTGTCAATCCGCAGCAGATGGGCAGCGGGGTCAACGTCTCGGCCATCAAGAAAGATATGAGCCAGGGTAATATTGTTACCACGGGGCAGGACCTTGACGTTGCGATTGATGGAGCGGGCTATTTTGTAATGAATAATGGCCGTCAGAATGTCTATACTCGTATCGGGTCGTTCGCGGTGGATGCGGATAATACGCTGGTGGACCCGTCAACCGGGTATAAAGTTCAGCGTACCGGTTCGTATGGCGAGGCGGAAGGTTTCCAGAATTCGGGCGATTCGAGCATTCATATTCCATGGGACAGTTCCATGCCGGCCAAAGCGACGACATCCATTACCATGAACGGCAATCTGCGGTCTTCGGCCGACAGCACCGCATCCACGACGCACAAGCTCATTTCCAATACGGCCTTTACCGTCAATTCCGGGGACCAGGTTGCCACATCGAACTCCTATCTGTCCGATCTGGATCAGTGGGGCGGCAGTCCGCTTGGGGTGGGCAGTACCGGAACCATATATGTCTCCGGAATCAGGGAAGACGGAACAACCTTTACCAATCAGGCAGTGACCTGGACGGGGGCGGCATCCGGCAGCGGGGCTACGATGCAGGATATTCTGGACCAGATTTCGGCACTCTATAACAACAGCACCGCCTCTCTGAATGCCGATGGCAAGATTGTGATTACAGGCAATTCGGCCGGTTACAGTCAGGCCCAGGTAACGGGAATGAACTATAGCCCGGCGGGTGCGGAACACCTTGAAATTCCCACTTTTTTTGATTATGCCGTTGTCGGAGGCAATGACAGCAAGACCTTTAAAACCACGGTATATGACAACCAGGGGGCGCAGTATGTGCTGACCGGGACGTTTGTGAAAACCGATGACCCCAATACCTGGGACCTGGTGATTCAGTCCGTCAATGGTGAACGCGAGGGGTCGTGGTCGAATTATGATATTTATGGTTCCTCCGCCCTGAACCGCCGCATTTCAGGCATTGAATTCAATACCAACGGGTCCTATAAAGGATTGAACGCGGCGACGGAAATAGCGGAGTTTTCGGTCCAGTTTGCCAATAATCCCAGCTTTACCCAGACTATTGCTCTGGACCTGGGAACGCCGGGGGAATTTACCGGCCTGACGCAGTTTGCCAGCCAGCAATCCAGTGCCGCGGCCCTGACACAGGACGGGTACGAGGCCGGGACGCTGTCGAGCGTGACGATTGATAACAGCGGCATGATTGTGGGTACATTTACCAACGGGGTGAAAGTGAATATTGCGGCGCTTCAGATCGGCCTGTTCCAGAATCCAGGCGGTCTTGAAGCGGTCGGCAATGGCTACTATCTTTCGACGGCCAACTCCGGGGAACCAATTGAATCCATGGCCAACAGCGGCGGTGCGGGAAAGATCACCGGCAAAAGCCTCGAAAAATCCAATGTGGATATAGCAACCGAATTTGTTAATCTGATGCAGGCCCAGAACGGCTACCAGGCCAATTCAAGAACGATCCGTGTGGCCAATGAAATCCTGCAGGAACTGACCAGTCTGATTCGGTAACTGATATGGACTCTAAGTCGGATGCTGATATATCTTATTCAAATTGCTGAAATATCAGTGCTGACGCTGTCTCCGCTGCAGCGTTACAGTGCCATGAGGCAATTGGAGACGAAGCCGGCCCCGACCTTTATGACCAATAAATGGTTTGTTCTGCTGGGATGGTCCCTGATTGTATTGCTGCTGATTCTGCTGGTGGCCGTTCGTCGCATGCGGCTTGAAAAAGAGCGGGTCGCGATGGAGGAACGATTTAACAACCTGGCGGATCGATGCCGGCTGACCCAGCAGGAACGTGAGATTCTTGAGGCCATCAGCCTGCGAGCCGGCCTGAAAAAAAAAGATATGATTTTTACAGAGCCGTCGGTTTATGACGATGGCCTGGCCCGATTGATGCAGGAAAGTTTTGAATCCGGGCATAATCTGGTTCAGCGAAAACGATTGAATGTTATGGCTTATGGAATAAAGACAAAACTGGGATTTCAAAAAACCGTGTCGGAATTTGGAATGACCAGCCGGACCGGACGCAATCTGAGCAGCCGTCAGATTTCCGTCGGCAAGACGGTTCTGGTCTCACAGGATTCTCAGCCCGGCAGTCCGCGGTTTGAGGCCACAGTCATTCGCAATGACGAATATGAGCTGGCGATTCTGCCGAAAACCGCCATCGAGGCGATCCCCGGGCAGATTGTCGCAGTCCAGTACCGTGTCGGCAATATGACCTGGGAGTTTGAATCGATCGTGATTTCGTGCGGTCCGCAGGGCCTGGAATTGAACCATACGGACCGAATCCGATTTATCAACCGCCGGCGTTTTCAGCGTGTTCCGATGCAGCGGAAGGCCAGGGTGGCGATATTTGATGTCCTGTATGAATCGTCGGATGCCGCACCGGGCCAGCTTGATTTCTGTGATGCTGTGATTACCGAAATGTCGGGTCCGGGGCTTCGTATCCGAGCCGATCTGGATGTCCGGCTCAGGGATCGGGTTCTGATTATATTCGAACTCGAAAACGGCAAATGGATTCAGGATATTGCCGAAGTTCGCGGATTCCGGGATACGCCTCTGGGACGATCCATCGGGATTGAAATGATCGGCCTGAACGAAAAAGCAATCAATGAACTGGTTCGTGTCACCAATATGATTGCCGGCATGTCCGGAGTGCTCGGCGATCAACAGGAACAGGACGGGGATATATTTGATATTCAGGAACAGCCGGAGGAACAGATGATATGAGTGAGCCGGGCGGCCAAATCAGTTCCGGGATTAATGCCCTGATGGAAAAATACATGGCGGTATCGAACAATATCGCCAATGCATCTACGTCAGGATTCAAGCGAACCGTCAGCAGTTTCAGTTCGACACTGGATTCGGTTCTGGCCAAAAAGGGCAAAGAATCCCTGTTTGCCAGCGAAATACACAGTCTTCAGACGATTGATTTTTCGCAGGGACAGATTTTGAGGACCGACCGTCCGCTGGATATTGCTCTGGAAGGAAAAGGCTTTCTGGTTCTTGAAACCCCCACGGGCCCGCTGTATACGCGTAACGGTTCGCTGGAAATCAACAAACTGGGCCAGTTGGTGGATACCAACGGAAATCTGGTCGCCGGGCAGAACGGTCCGATTGTCATCCCCCAGGATGCTTCGGGCGGCACGATTAAAATCAGCCTGGATGGCGTGGTGCAGGCCGGCGACGTGTCGGTGGGAACGCTCAAGCTGGTGAACTTTAAAAACAGCTCCGAAGACCTTGAGCCGATTGGTCTTGGCGCGTATCGTGTCAAGACGGATGCCGAGCCGGAGGCTGCGACCCAGGTCAAGGTGCGACAGGGATATCAGGAAGCTTCCAATGTCAAAGTCATGGATGAAATGATCAACATGATGACTTTGTCGCGAGTGTATGAAATGCATATCAATATCCTGAAACGTCAGCGTGAAAATGGCTCAGCCGCGATGAGCGTTGCCAATAGTCAGGGTTAGGAGTATACCATGCTAAAAGCTTTTTCTACAGCCGCCACGGGAATGGACGCCCAGCAGACGATGATTGACACCATCGCCAACAACCTGGCCAACGTCAATACCAATGGCTTCAAGCGTTCTCATATCAATTTCCAGGATTTGCTGTATTTAAAGATGCGGGAATCGGACCGTGAGATTGCCACCGGCGTGACCGCCCCCAGCGGTCTGGAAGTCGGCAGCGGTGTCCGGGTTGCCTCCACTACTCGAATCTTCACGATCGGGGATGTACAGAGCACCGGTAATGACCTGGATGTGGCCGTTCAGGGAGATGGTTTTTTCAAAGTCACCTTGCCCAACGGTGAAGAACGATATACCCGCGATGGAGCTTTCCAAAAGGATGCCAACGGCCTGGTGGTTACCGCCAGCGGATATCAGGTCAGCCCCGGTATTACGATTCCCCAGGATGCCACGATGGTGGATATTGCCGGGGATGGGACAGTCAGTGTTCAGACCCCGGCCGGAAATCAGGTGATTGGGACACTGGAATTATATCGATTCGCCAATCCTGCCGGTTTGAGTTCGGAAGGAGGCAATCTCTATCGGGAAACCGAAGCCAGCGGGGCCGCAGTCGCAGGCAAGGCCGGCGAAGAAGGGTATGGCAGCATCCTGTCAAAATATCTGGAAAAGTCCAATGTCCAGATGGTGACCGAGCTGGTAAATCTGATCAATGCCCAGCGCGGCTACGAAATCAATTCTCGTACGATTCGTACCGGCGATAATATCCTGCGGCAGTTGTCTGAACTGGTAAGGTAATCTGAGGAGAAGAGGATGAATCGAATGCGATTATTGTTTGGAATCAGCTTGCTGGGGCTGGCAGCAATATGCGCCGGACAGGGAGCCGCTGCCCCAGGCGATGGGAAAATCAAAATCACCCTGTCGCCCGAAACGGTCGTCGAGCAATCGTTGGTGACATTGGGGCTGGCGTGCAGAATCGAAGGCCCGGACGATCTTCTGGAACAGGTCCGCGCGATTGGACTGGGCACGTTTGTCTCGAAAGGCCAGGTGGTGTTTGTGGATCGCTGCACGATTCTCAGCCGGCTGGCAAGCATCGGGATTTCCGCCGACAAGATCGAGTTTATCGGGGCGGAGATCACCTCCGTCAAACGGAAAGAAACCGTGGTGGAGCCGGAACGCATTGTCCAGGCGGCGCGTGAATTTCTGGACCGGAAACTGATCGGCACTCCGGTGTCATCCCTTGCTCTGATAAGAACACCGTCGCGGATCGTTCTGGAAGATCCCAATGCGGTGGTGAATCTGTCCTGTCAGATGAGTCGATATCAGACGGCGGGTTCACTAAAGGTAACTGTTGCGGTCCAGCAGCAGGGACTGACTGTTTCGCAGGTTGAGGTTGCTTTTGCCGTGCGATATAAAGTGCGTCAACTGGTCGCATCGCAGACGATAGAGGCCGGGACAGCCATCACCTCGGAAAATGTTCAGATTCAGGAGGCGGAGTCCTCTGTGCCGCAGGGGCAGGGCTGGAAAGAGCCTTATGGTCTGGTTGTCCGGCGTAAAATTGCCCAGGGTGGTGTAATCCACCCGGATTGGCTGGCCCCCCAGCAGGCCCCCGTGCTCATCCGGCGCAATCAGCAGGTTCTGGTGCAGATTAACAGCGGGGCGTTATTTGTGTCGGCACCCGGGCAGGCTCTCGATGAAGGAAAAATCGGCGATCTCATTCGTGTTCGCCGCGGAGAAAAATCAGAAGAGCGCATCATTTACTGCACGATTCAGGCGGACGGAACCGTCAGGCCGCATATATGAAAGGAATCCGTATGAAACATCAACGCCGTATTCAGTTGTTCTTAGCAATCCTGGTGCTGACTTCAGTCTGCCAGGCAGGCTCGATCTGGGCCAAGAAGAGCGCCACCAGCAAGGCTCTCTATGCCGATGACAAAGCGATCCAGGTAGGGGACCTGCTGACGGTCATTATCAATGAAGACCACAAAGTCGATAACAAGGTCAAGAGCGATCTTCAGAAGAGTACCTCCAATTCGCTCCTGATCAATGGCGATGACAATAAAATTGAACATGTAATCCCGAATATCCCGGATGTATCCCTGGGTGCTTCATCAAAAAAGTCCGTCAACGGCAAGGCGGACTATAAGGACGAACGGAGCATCGAGGACCGTATAACCGTCGTTGTTCAGGATATTCATCCCAACGGCAACCTGGTGGTCATCGGCACCCGTACCCGGGATATCAGCGGCGACAAACAGACCATTCAGGTCAGCGGTGTGGTTCGTCCGAGCGATATTTCCTATGATAATACGGTTCGCAGCGAACAGATCGCGGATTTTTCACTGGTGGCCCTTAGTGAAGGCCCTACAAAAAGTTATACTAATCCCGGCTGGCTGGGTAAGTTCCTGGACTTTATCTGGCCGTTCTGAGCAGGGCGGTACGAGAGGATTTTATGAGAACGATTGCACGATTACTGCTGCTGGCGGCATGTCTTCTATCCGGTGCTCAGGCGGCTCGGATCGGGGATATCTGTGATATTCAGGGCGTTCGCGGAAACCCGCTGATGGGGACCGGGCTGGTGGTTGGATTGAATGGAACCGGCGACAGTGCGCTCCCCAGCGCCCAGCTTCTGACCAGCCTGCTCAGACGGGAAGGCGATACGACTTTCACGCCGGCATTGCTGCGTTCGTCGAACATTGCGCTGGTTATGGTGACTGCGGAACTGGGGCCGTGGGATCGTGAAGGAGGAATGATTGATATTACGATTTCATCGCTGGGCGATGCCAAGAGTCTTCAGGGGGGAATGCTGCTGGCGACGGAATTAAAGGGACTTGATGGAGAAATTTATGCCGTGGCCCGGGTGGCCTCGATTTCCACGTCATCCTGGACAGTCGAAGGCAAAACCGGAACCAAGGCCTCGAAAAACCATCCTACCGTCGGGCGAATTCCCAGCGGGGCCATTGTCGAACGCTCCGAACTGTCTGAATATATCCAGGTGATTGGCGGCAAACGCAGTATCGTACTAAGTCTTCGGCAGGCTAATTTTACAACGGCTGAACGCATTCGAAAGGCAATTTCGGACAAACATCCCGGCATGGCGATTGCCGAAGATCCCGGCACCGTCCGCATCTTTGTGCCGGATCAAGTTGCGTTGGGACAGGAAATTACGTTTCTGGACGATATTGTTCAGGCGGATGTCGAAGTTGATGTGCCTGCGGTTGTCATCATTAATGAACGCACCGGCACAATCGTCGTCGGCGGCAATGTCACAATCAAGGAGACCGCGGTTGCCCAGGGCAGCCTTGTCGTCAAAGTCAAAGAGCAGAAAAATGTGTCGCAGCCGACCACGCCGTTTACCGACGGGGCCTCAACGGCAGTTGTGGATGAAACTTCGCTGGGGATTGAAGAAAAGGATGGCATCCTGATTGCCCTGCCCAAAACAGTAACGGTCGAGGAATTGGCCCGGGCCTTGAATTCCATCGGGGCCTCGCCGCGTGACCTGATTGCCATTTTTGACGCCCTGAAGCGGGCCGGGGCATTGCAGGCCAGGCTGGAAATGATGTAAAAGAGGATTGCGATGATGGATCTATTTGCACTGTCAAATTCCGGCCAACTGCACGATGCAGCCGGCCTGGCGGATATCCGCCGGACCGCTTCACAGGATTCTGCTGTTCAAAAGCTTCAGGACGTTGCCAAAAAATTTGAAGGCGTTCTTCTGCATCAGATGTTCAAGCAGGCCCAGCAGAATATTGAACAAATGGATACGGATGAAGAGGAAGAATCCGAAGATGCAGGCGGTGAGCAGATTCAAAGTCTGTACTGGTCGCAAATGAGCGACCTGGTCAGTGAGCAGGGGGGCGTGGGACTATGGAAATCGATCTATCAGCAGATGGCACAGCAGGTAAATCTGCCGACCGATGCAGCGGCGGGTCTGAATGAGGGCGTATGACCGATACCCAGCGATACAATCTGAGTCAATTGGCCGAGGAACTGATGGTGTTTCTGGATGAACGTACCGAATCCGTTCGCCGGATGCTGGAACAATTGAATCAGCTTCGTGCCGCGGTGATTCGCCGGGATGAGCAGACGCTGCGGCAGATGCAGGATATTTTGCCGCTTGCGGCCGCACAGCGAGATCAGGCCGATGACCGTCAGCAGCAGATATGCCATGCGTTTTCTGGTATTCTGCAATGTCGTCCGGACCAGGTGAATCTGACACGCGTCGGACAGTATCTCGGTTCGGAACAAAAGGCGGCCCTGCTCGGCAAGCAGCGGCTCCTTCGGGAACTGATGAATCGCCTGTCCCTGGAACATGGTGCCACCGAACAGCTTTTACGGGAATGCGAACGCCTGAATCGGACTATTCTGGAGGGCATTATCGGCAAGCGGAATCAGACCCTGACCTACACCCCGTATGGGCAAACCCGGCGTGAAGTCCATCAGCCGATTATCAGTATGCGAATGTAGGGGATACGATGGCTGGATATGAAATAGGAATCAGCGGGATACGAACGGCTCAGCGGGCGCTGGATATTATCGGCAACAATATTGCCAACGCCGCCACGGAAGGCTATCATCGTCAGGATATTGATCTGCGTCCGGCCGATGCGTCTTATACCGGCGGCTTCCTCCTTGGGCAGGGCGTTAATTTTGCCGGCGTTATTCGCAGGATCAATACGCTGATTGAAGACCAGATTCTCACGCAGGATGCATCCATGTCGTCGCTGAACCGTCAAATGGAATCCCTGCGCAGTATTGAAAGTGCCATGGCCGAATTGTCCACCCCGGGCATCAGTACCGCCATGGACAATTTTTATAATGCCTTTTACGATTTGTCGCTGCGTCCCAATGATATTACCCTGCAAAGCTCGGTGGTTTCGGCGGCACAGACCCTGACCAATCAGTTCCGCAACGTTGCTGCCGTGGTGAATAATCTTAAGGACAGCACCTATACGGAGGCAAAGTCCACGGTTCAGGGAATCAATGAACTGTCCGCTCAGATTGCCACTATGAACAAAATTATTTATACCCAGCAGGTTCGCGGATTTGATGCCAGCAATATGATGGATCAGCGCGACAAGCTCGTCATTGAACTGAACCGGCTGGCGGGGGTGGAAGTCATCAAAAAAGAATATGGGCAGGTGGATATCGTCCTGTCGGATATTCCCCTGGTGGTTGGCTCGAATACCACCCCGATTGAGGTCAATCTCCGGCAGGAAGGCAATCATTACGACATGGTGATTTCCATCAGCGGCACTGAACAGGCTCAGGATACGGTGACCGGCGGCAGTCTCGGCGGATTATTCACCCTGCATAACTCCCTGTTAAGTGATATCCTGGATCAGTTGAATACTCTGGCCCAAACCATCGTTTCGGAAACCAACAAGATTCACGTTCAGGGCGTGGGGTCTGAAGGGTCTTTCACCAGTCTGACCGGCTGGACCATGGGGCAGTCCAGCGTATCGGAATTTACTCCCCCGGTCAGTGCCGGAACTATTTATGTTCGGGTTACCGCCCCGGACGGCAGTGTAACGCGGCATGCCATCGCCGTTACTGCCGGCAGCACGCTGCAGTCGGTTGCCGATGATCTTGCCCTGATTCCCGGTCTGGAAGACAATACCGGGGTCAATAGCGGCAGGCTTCAAATTGTTGCCAATGAAGGGTATCGGTTTGATTTTCTGCCGGGCGTTACCGCAGAACCATCAAGCTATAGTCCCAATCCGCTGGCCGGGGCGGGCGCAGCCGCCAACCAGGCGGCCCCGTCAATTCAGATATCCGGCCTATATACCGGTACGGCGAATCAGACCTATACATGTACCGTCAACACCAGCCCGCCGGGCCAGACCTGTGCTATCGGTACCGGCGTGATGGACCTGGTCATTCAGGACGGTTCCGGAGCCACGATTGCCTCGATGAATATCGGGCAGGGGTATCAGGGCGGGACCGAAATTCTGCTCGAAAACGGCATCAAAGTCAGTCTGAGTGCAAATGGTGTCAGTCCCGGCTACCTCAATGACGGGGATCAGTTCACCGTTAATGCACTGGCCAATTCGGATACCACCGGCTTTCTTGCCGCGGTGGGGCTGAATTGTTTTTTTGCCGGCAATGACGCCTCGACGATTGCCCTGGCCGATGATATTGTCCGTTCGCCCAGCCGAATTGCCGTCTCACGCAGTGTGGAACAAAGTGATAATGCCAATGCTGCAGCCCTTGCCCGGCTGGGAGACGCCGCATCGTCGGCCCTGGGAGGGTTTTCAACCAAAGAATATTATCGCAATCTGACGGTAAGTGTCGGCAATTCGATTTCATTTACCCAGATGCAGTATGATAATGCACAGGGGATCAAAAAGAGCCTCGAATCACAGCGCGATGAAGTCAGCGGGGTGGATATTAACGACCAGGCGATGCAGATGATGATTTATGAACGCCTGTTTCAGGCGATGTCCAAATACCTGAACACCATCTCGGATTCGCTCAAGACCCTGATTACCATAATTTCGTAATGCCATACGGGAACAAAAGATGAGTTATTCACTGGATGCAATTTATAAAAGTTCGAGCTGGGCAATCAATTATCATTCATCGAAACTGGCTCAGCTTCAGGAAAGAGCCGGTACGGGACAGGATGTCAACCGGGTTTCGGACAATCCCAATCTGACCAACCAGATTCTCGGGCTTTTGAGTGACAACCGCACGAAAACCCAGTACATCAAAAGTCTGGATGAAGTGACCAGTGTGCTGGAGCTGAGTTCCTCGGTGCTGCAGAGCATGAGCAGCGAACTGGCCAGTGCAAGAGAATCGCTGACTTCGATCATGTCCGGCACAACCGGCGACCAGCTTCGTCAAACCCTCGCTGCGGATCTGAACAATGCTCTCGAACAGTTGGTTTCATTAGCCAATACCCAGCGGCTGGGGCAAAGCCTGTTTGCCGGCGCCAAAGATTCGGCGGTACCCTATACGGTGGAACGCAACGCATCCGGCCAGATCACCCGGGTCATCTATCAGGGCAGTAATGAGGAAAAAAAAGTCACGGTGGCCAACGGGGTAGAAATGTCGGCAGTACTGGTCGGCTCAACATTGTTTTCTCCTGATGACCGGGATACCCCTGTTTTTTACGGACAAACAGGTATTCAGATCGGTACCGGCACCAACACCGCCCGGGGAGACATCTATCTCCAGGTGCAGGGCAGCGCCGGCAATTGGCAGCTATCCATTGACGGCGGGCAAAGCTGGGTCAACGCCGTCGGAACCGAAACAAATCTGCCGGTCGTCAACGCGCAAACCGGTGAAGTGCTGTATGTGAATACCACAGCCTTGTCGCAGGCCGGCACAGAGCCTGTTCGTATGTCGGGTACCTATGACATTTTCAATAGTCTGGTCAGCGCCCGCGACCTGCTCAAAAATGTGGAGGGCATTCCGGAAGCTCAGTTGAAGGAAATGCTGAATGATGTGATTAATGAAATGCAGGTTGTCGAGCAGAAACTGGCACGGTCTTTCCCGATTGTCGGCGGTCGTGTGCAGACCCTGACCGCACTGAGAGACAGCATTGAAGAGATGAAGCTCAATACCCAGGAAGACGTCAGCCGCATGCAGGACGCCGATATTTCACAGGTTGCCATCGACCTGGCGCGTTATGAAGTGCTCTACCAGATGTCGCTGAAGGTGGCATCCAAAATGTTTTCCATGTCATTTCTGGATTTTATGGAATAGCCGGGATAATCAATGAATTCGCCGTCATTGCACAATTCGGACTCTCCCCTCATTCGCCAGGCCGGCCGGCTTATTGCTGAAGGCCGTACCGACGAAACGCTCCGGATGATTCAGCGTTCCATCCAGATGCGTCCCGCTTCCGGAACCGTCTGGCGGGATGCAGGAGTGCTGCTGTCGGCGATGAATCGATACGAAGAAGCCCTGCAGCATTTCCAGCGGGCACGGCAGTTTCCGGATTGCCCCCGGCAGATTCCGCTGGATATGGCCCGCACCTGGCTGGTTTCCGGTCATCCTGAATGTGCGGTACAGATGCTGGAACCGCTGGCCTCCGAAGGCCTCCTGGAAGAATCCCTGGTCGAACAGATCATTTCGGGATTTACTCAACAGCAGGACTGGGCTTCGTCGATGGAGACGCTGACCCGGGCCTCAAGGCGTTTGCCCGACAGCGAGGTCTTGGCCCAATTGCAGGACCAGATTCGCCGTCGCCGGGCTAAAATCGCGTTTTTCTGCGGCGCTGATGGAGACACCTTTCTCAGGGATATACTGGACTATGCCCGAAAACGCTATCAGGTGCGTGTCTTTGACGGCACCGATACAAAGCAGATGTTTGAATTGATGCAGTGGAGTGATATTTCGTGGTTTGAATGGTGTACCAATCTGGCGCAACTGGGATCTGCGATGCCTCGGGTATGCCGGAATATCATCCGCCTGCACCGCTATGAAGCGTATATGCCGATGCCCCAGCAGATTCGGTGGGAGAATGTGGATTTATTAATCACGGTGGGCAATAGTTTTGTCATCAAAGCGATGCAGAAATGGGTGCCCGATATTCAGCAGCGTGTGGCAATCGCGACCATCCCCAATGGTGTTAATCTGGATAAAGTTGCCTTTGCACCACGCCGCCCCGGGAAAAATATCGCATTTGTTGCATCCCTGCGGATGGTTAAAAATCCGATGCTTCTGCTGCAGTGCATGGCGCGTCTGCGTCAAATGGATTCCGCTTACAGGCTGTTTATCGCCGGCGACAAATCAGACCTGCTGATGGAACATTATGTCGATTATCAGATCGACCAGCTTGGCTTGCGAGATCATATCATCTTTGACGGCTGGCAAAACGATGTCCATTCCTGGCTGGCCGACAAGCACTATCTGGCGGTAACCAGCTGCATCGAAAGCCAGGGGATGGGCTGTCTGGAAGCAATGGCCTGCGGGATTCGCCCGGTTATTCACAATTTCCCCGGTTCCCGCGAAATCTATGGCGAACGCTATCTGTTTAATACCCCGGAAGAATTTTGCCGGCACATTATGTCTGATGACTATAATTCGCTGGAATATCGGGAGTTTGTGGAGCGGCGATATCCGCTTGCGCGGCAACTGGCCCAAATTAACGAAGTTTTTGCCTCCTTTGAATCCAATCCATTCCGGTCTCCCCAATCAACCGTCATTTCTGAGAATTGAGACGGATTGGGTCGGTGTATTTCTTCGGAAACCCATCCCCGATTTTCCTGGCGGCAGAGGATGTATCAGCAGCCAGCCTTCCAGAAAAAAATTCCTGTTTGATATTTATACAAATGGCTCGTTGCAGGCCTGAAAAGCCTGTTAAATGCCTCAAAAACACGGTTATTTGTTTTCGGCACATCATTTGCATTGTATTTTTGCGACATAGTCTGTCATTGGTAAACTGGACTGAAAATGGAGATAAATTATGAGTCAAACTAAATCGCCGATGTATCAGCAAGCGTTGTCGTTGGCTGAAGCGGGACAGCATGAACAGGCATTACGACTGATTCGGTCGTATCTGCAAACCAACCCAAATGACCCGGAAGCGCTGAACGACGCGGGAACGATTCTGTTCTGTATGAATCGCGGTCAGGAGGCGATTGAAGTGCTGGAAAAAGCTCGTGCTTGTGCTGAAGGAGATATTCTGAGTCAGGTTCTATGGAATCTGTGCGAGACCTATCTTCAGGAAGGGCATCCGGCCGAGGCAGCAGCTCTGTTTGATACCATGGAGCAGCATGGCGTCCTGAATGTGGATGTGCTGAATCGGGCGGCGAATGTCTTTTTAAGCCGTGAAGCACTGGGCGGCGCGATGGAATGTCTGCTGCGTTCGCTGCGTCAGGTTCCCGAACAGGAAATATTGCATCCGATGTTTGAGATTATCCGGTCCAAGCGTCCAGTGGTCGCTGTGATGGCGGATGCAGACAGTCCGGCTGTCCGTCAGATTTATGAGCATCTGAATCTTCGCTTCCGAACCCAGTTGGCTATAACAGACCCGAGACAATTGGCACAGACCCATGCGACTCTGTTTGTTGTCGTTGGTGCAGGTCAGATGTTGCGGCAGCTTTCCATGAACAAGCCCGCAGGACGGACAATCGCCATTTTGTCGGCCCAGGATGTCTATAACCCGATTCTCAAATCCATTTGCTGGAACACCATCGATCAGGTGCTGGTATGTGGAACCACCGAACAGGCCGACATGCTGACCGAGCAGGTACCTGATATCCACAAAAAGACTCACGTTCAGATGACCGATGAGCCGCTGGATATTCAGGATTGGACCTTCACCCAGCGCAGCCGGGGTAAACGCATTGCTGCGGCAGGGCCGTTTAACGCCTGCAACAACCCAATGTTCCTGATTCAGTGTATGCAGAAACTGAATTATCTCGACCGGGATTATCGTCTGTACTTAGCCGGTGAATTTCAGGATAAAGCCATTGAACGCTATTGCCGCAATGCCGTCTCGCGGATGAATCTGGAAGGCGTGGTCTTCTTTGATGGTCCTGTGTCCAACCTGCAAAGCTGGCTGCGTGATAAGCACTATTTTGCCCATGGCTCCATCAGTCCGGCCGGAATGCACTCTGCGTGGGCGGCTATGGCCTGCGGTATCAAGCCGGTGGTGCATGGTTTTGCCGGCGCCGAGGAGTGGATGGATTCGCGGTATGTGTTTATGATTGCCGAGGAATTCTGTGCGGTGATTCAAAGCGGCGAGTATCAGCCAGGCCAGTATCGTCAATGGATTGAAGCCCGTTATTCACAGGGCAATTTCTATAAAACCCTGAATACAACCTTATCCAAATTAGAACGTCAGATTCAACTGTCCCGCGCGACGAGCCATCCGGCGGAATCAGGTCATACGCCTGCCGCTGCCGCTTGCGTGGTGCCTGCTGCACCGGTGACTCCGCGGCCTTATACACAAACCCCTGTGATGCCGATGCAGCCGCCGGTCATGCCGACTCAGCCGCAGCAGACCTGGACTCCGCCGGCGGCCCCTGTAATGCCCGCTGTGCCGCAGTCGCTGGTGCCCGAGAAGCCCGAAACGCCGCAGGCGGATCGCCGCAGCATCAGTGAGATCGCCGAAAATGCCCTTAAAGCCTCGCAGCGACTGCGAGACATGCTCAACGAGGCGCATCAGCAGTCCAACACTCCGCAGGAGAATTTCTCTGTCCCTTTTGTCCGATAGACTCGACAACGGAGTCCGCTGACCCAACCCCAGCGGATGGCTGGCCGTCTGCCCGTGAAGACATCAACGGTCCGGTGCTTGTCGTGGTTGAGGGCGATATTACAGAAGCCGTGTGTGCAGAGCCGGTCCTGCGGGCGATTGCGCAAAAATACGGCCCGCTGTGCCGACTGACCGTCTGTCATGAACATGCGGATTTATACACCGGTCATCCGGCCATTGCCTCTGTCGCGTATGATGAACTTGAAATCACGGCAGGGCAATACCATAAAATCATCCGCCTCGAATGCCCCTCCGGCCCAATGAGTATCCGCAAGCGGGTCTCCGCGTTGGCTCAGCAAATCGATGTCAATGTGCCTGACGACCAGCCGCGGATTAACCTGACCGGCTTCGATACACTTCGTACCCAGCGTTTCGGAATCGGCTCCATTCAGCGACCGCGTCTGGCGCTGGGCCTGGAACCGATGCTGACCGAGGCACGGCTGGAGCAATGGAACCGGATTTGTCAGGCCATCGACCAGCAGCTTCACGGGGGATTTGTCCTGCTGGCCGAACGCCGGACTGAATGCAGCACAGGCAAGAATCTGACCGGAAAACTGATGGCCCGTGAAGCGGCCTCCGTATTAAGCCAGTGCGACATGCTGATTACAACCGAAAAAGGCTATGCCGCGATGGCCGTGGCGGTGCATATTCCGGTGATTCTCATTGATAATGGCAATCAGAATGAATCCGACAGCGAATTTGCAGGTATTGTCACCGCAGCCGAATTATCACCCGAGGTCATCCTGTCTGTAATGATGTCGATGGATTTTAAATTGCAATGACCGCCGATCAAAAGACATTCCAGCGTCCGCGAGTTCCCGGCCGCGGCCCCCTGGTGACGGTGCTGATCAGCACCTACAACCGGCCTGCGTACCTGGCCGAGGCGCTGGAGAGTATCTTTCGGCAGACCTGGCCCAATTTTGAAATCATCCTGACCCGCGATGGCGGATTGCCCGTCCGGGATGTGGTCAGCCAATTTAATGATTCGCGTCTGACATTCATCGACCGCGACCAGAACCGCGGCCTGCCGTATTCCTTCAATGAGGCACTGGCTCGGGCCAAAGGAGACTATGTCTGTTATCTCGGCGACGACGATAAATTCTTCCCGCATCACATCGAAACTCTGCTGCGTGCCATTTCGCAGAATCCCGATTACGGCGTGGTCTATGGCGATTTATATAAGGCCCATTGCCGTGTCCTGCCGGATGGTCGCAGGCGGGTACTGGCCAAAAATGTGGAAATCAGCCGCGATTTTGACCGCATGCTGATGTTCCAGTTCAACCATGCCCTGCACGTCAGTCTCATGCATCGACGCGACTTGCTGGACAAGGCTGGGCGGTACAATGAATCGCTCAATGTCCTGATCGACTGGGATTTAACCCGCAGACTGTGCTTTTTTACGGATTTCCTCCATGTGCCGATCGTGACAGGGGAGTATTATGCCCCCGTTGGCGATTGCGACCGGATTTCTGTTCAGCGGCGGAAAAATGTCAACGATTATATCCGCAACCTGCTGACCATCCGCACCACACGGCCGCCCAAACCCTGGCCCTGTGTGGAAGATTCCGCCATCGTCGTACTGGCCTCCCGTCTGGATGGGACGCTGGAACAGATGCTTCGCGATATCTGGTCGCACAGCTTCTATCCTTATCGAATGATTGTGCCGCTCACAGCCCAGGAACGCCAGCGATTCCAGTCTTGTGTTCCCAATCTCGTTGTGGTGGATGTCCGTCCGGAAGATTCGCTGCCGGTGCGGCTCAATAAAATGCTCCAGCAGGTGGATGCGGAATGGACCGTCTTTCTGCCCGTCGGCATTCCAATCCCGCCGGACGAAGCCATGTATATCGAACGCTCCCTGTATCCGCTGCTGTGCGGACATCAGACCCATCTGGCCTGCCAGATTGTCGAATCCGACGACACGTCGTTTGGCGCAGCAATCTATACCGATACGTTACGCAAGGCAATCACCCGCCATCCGGCCCTCGATCCGCAGCAGGCTCTTGCAGCCGCGGGAATTCCGATTCGCAAGCCCGAATTCAAGGAATATCCCTTCCAGTTTGACAACCTGCTCAGCGGTGCGGAAATGTGCCAACTGGACGGCCAATGGACCCGTGCCGCACGCGTCTATGATTACATGGCCGAACATCATGGCAACGCCATCTGGATGCGAACCCGTCAGGCCAACGCACTGCTTCAGGCCGGCCACTATGACCATGCCGCCCGCACCATTGCCGAAGTCAACCGGATTCGGCCCACCGTCGCGTCCCTGATGATTCAGGCCCGCGCCGAAAAGAAAAATAATCGTCCTCAAATCGCCGCCGGCCTGTATCGTCAGGCAGCGGGCATTCTGGATGGACAATCCACCGGATACCTGCCCGCCGCGGCCGATATCCTGATACCCCAAACCCAATCTAATACCGCTTCTGTGCAACCTGTGGAGACTTGTGTATGGACTTGACCCGTCAGACCGCCGTTCCCGACCACGGCTGGACGCAGCATTACGACATTGTACAAGAGATGGGCGACTGTTATGCCACGGTCGGCGACTACGTCCAGGCTCAGGATTGCTACGAGCGTGCCGCGATGCTGGCCCCCGACGAGGCTGGGCCGTACCTGGGCACGGGTGTTATCGCCCTGCAGCAGGGCAAGCTGGCCGATGCCGAAATCGCCTTTCGCGTCGCACTCCGCCTGGATGCCCGATGCAGCAAAGCGCTGGCAGGGCTGGCCATGATTGCCCAACAGCAGAAGAACTGGCAGACTGCATTCGATCTATACCTGAAAAGTCTGGAACTGGACGGCGACAACCTGACGGCGCTGCTGGGGCTGTTTCAGGTCTCCTGTCAGATGGGCTCCTTTGCCCGCGTGATTGAATACCTCAATACCTATCTGAATCTCCACCCGGCCGACACTGCGGTGATGTTCTGCCTGGCGACGTTATATCTGAAGGAAAGACAGCCCGACAGGGCCCGACGGATTTTAAAAGATATATTGGCTCTGGAACCCAATAATACCGATGCCAAAAACCTGCTGGAAGAGGCGGAAAACCGCATCCCGATTCCGGCCTGATGAAAGGATACAATAAACATGAACGTAAAAACAGAAACCTCGACCGATTATGCAGCGATGGCGGATTTTCTTGAAAATCTCCTGATGCGGCAGGCCGACAAGCTCCGCAGTTATGACCTCGACGGTGCCAGTGCCATTGCCGAACAGTCCGCCCCGATTGCCGAAGAACTGACCCGGCACAAGGTCCTCAATCGTCCTGAATTCGCCGAACGCAAACGCCGCCTCGAGCAGATGTACAAGGATATCTGTCTGATTATCTCCGATCAGCGGCAGGAAGTCTCCGACAAACTCGCCCAGATTCGCCAGGGCCTCCATGCCCTCGGCGGCTATAAAGGCAAATAAGCACGGCAGTCAAGCCGCATGCAGGATCGGTATTGGTTATGAAAGATCATCTGATTGTACAAAACGATACGCTCGTCGAAAGTATCGAATGTGATGGGCAATTGATTGCCACCATCATTCGTGCTGAAAAGATGCCCGACGAGACGGAGTTCGTAACCGGCGATGATGTCAAACAGCAGGTTGGATTTGTTGTCTATCCCGAAGGGGGGATTATTCCCCGCCATATCCATGTCCCGATGGAGCGTCACCTGCGAGGGACGTCCGAGGTCCTGGTAGTCCGCAAAGGCATGCTGGAAGCGGATTTCTACACCGATGGCAAAGAGTTTATCTGCACCCGCCTGCTGCGGCAGGGCGATGTCCTGCTGCTGATCAGCGGCGGTCACGGCTTCCGCTGCCTCAAAGACACGGTTCTGCTGGAAGTCAAACAGGGCCCGTACCTGGGCCCCCAGGAAAAACAGCGGTTTTAAAAAAAGAGATATTTATAGGCATGATCATGGAAGCACTGACGACAGGATTAATTGAAGGTCCGACATGTGTCTCCGGCGAACAAAATCAGCGATATTTTGTTTCGGAGACCGGGCAAAAATATGATTTTATCGATGGCTTGCGCGAAAGAATTATTCCCAACTGGCCCCGGTATTATCTGCCGCCCTCGGAAGCAGGTAAAAATGCCCTGACTCAAAATGAGATTAATAAAAACATACAGGGCATGAAACAGAATACCCAGTTCCTTCAGGCTCATGGTTTTTCTTTCCAGAATAAGGATGTTTTTGAGTTTGGATGCGGTTATGGGGTGCGGACCTATTTAATGTCTGAGTTGGGAGCTCGCTCGGTCACAGGCATGGACTTTCCTGATTACTCCATCCGCCAGTCCAATGAGATGGATATGACTCACTCCAACAAGGAGATGGTTTCGGGTTGGACCACATGTTATCGTGAACAGGTCGGGCAGTTGTTTCCCCCGCAGACTCGCACCAGAGTCGATTTTATCGAGGGAGATATCCATCAATTCGATGTCTGTGAAAAATATGATGCGATTATGAGCTGGTACACCCTGGAACATATTCATAATCCTATGGTTGCGCTTGAAAATGTTTATCGCGCCCTGAAGCCGGGAGGATTTTCATTTCACGAATATAATCCGTTCTTTTCTTTTTCAGGGGGGCATCCTTTTTGTACGCTGGATTTTCCCTTTGGACATTGCTGTTTATCTCCGCAGGATTTCAGACGGTATATTCTTCAATTCAGGCCCAGGGAGCAAAAGGCTGCTCTGGATTATTATGAAAACAACCTGAATCGCATGACGTATGCGGATTTGGTTCATTGTGCCGATAAAGCCGGATTTCAAATCCTTGCATTCATTCCCTGGGCAAATCAGAACCGGGTGTCACAAATCGATCAGGCCATTCTAATGAATGTGCAGAGAAATTATCCAAAGGCAACCATGGCCGATCTGATGGCGGACATCGTTTGGATTCTTCTGAGAAAGCCGGCATAACATTATGAAATGATTATCGGCTGAATGCAGCAATATAAAATAATGGATAAGGAAAAAGATGTGTTTGCCGCAGAACAGACAAAAATGAATACGAATTTGAGAGCTGGTACTGGTCTTTTGAATCCCTCTGGTAAAGACCGTATCGTAAATTTGCAGAAAATATACAATAATCAATTCTATAACGATCACAAAAATGAGACATTGTGTTCAGCGGAAGTAATTGTGCCGCTGGTATTGGATGTCTTTCCCGCTCAATCGGTGATTGACGTGGGGTGCGGTACCGGTGCATGGCTGAGCCTGTTTCGCAAATACGGGGTGTCCCGTATCCGGGGATATGATGCCGCGCGTTTGTCAGAAGAACAGTATTTTATTGAATCAGAAAATATTGTCCCCAATTGCGATTTTTCTTCACCGGATTTCAGGATATCCGAAGTCTGTGATATCGTATCCTGTCTGGAAGTGGCCGAGCATCTGCCGGATTCTGCATCCGATTGCCTGATACGAACTCTGACTCAGATAGCACCGGTTGTTTTATTCTCTGCGGCATTTCCCGGCCAGACCGGGGTCAATCATATCAATGAACAGCCGCCGTGGTATTGGCGGAAGAAATTCAATACACGAGGTTATATTGAGATGGATTGCCTGCGGTCGCACATCTGGTCGGACAAGCGGATTAGTTGGTGGTATCGTCAGAATATCACAATTTATGTCCGGCCGGATTATTTGCATCATAATTCCAAAGCGGCCCAATTATCGCAGCGGTATCCGGAACTGAAAGAACCGGAAAAACTGACCATGATCAGTGAACGCATTCTCAAAAAACTCCTGAATGCGGCATCCTCTCCTGCTCAACAGGCAGTCAGTCAAGCCGGTCCTTCGCATAGTATCCCCGCAACCCCGGATCAACAACAGGATATTCTGGCCGGAATTCAGAACGATATCAGTCACAGGGATTATAATGCCGCACTGCAAAAGCTGGATATTGCTGCAGGCTTGTATCCGACACTGTCCCGAATTCACTTCCTCAGAGCAGTCTGCTATGAACGATTGGGTCAATATGCCGATGCTCGATGTGCCATTCATGCGGAATTGAAAAATACCCCCGGGCATGAGGTCTCCATCCGCCTGCTGCAGTCGATTGAGCAGAACTTAAAAAGCCGTCGGCCGATGAACCAGTCTGAGGCGGCAGAATCCAATGGCTGGCTTCGCGTGGTATATAAACAATAAATTCTGATATCAGGATGAATGGTGGAATATAATGTTTAGACCTCTTTTAGTCAGACCTGCATATCCTTCCTCTCCTTTCGGGGGGATTAATCAGCCGGTTGGAATTGGTTGTTTGGCTGAGATTCTCAATCAGGCTGGAGCGGAGTATGAAATTTGTGATCTTCAGGTTGAAACGGAGTCGCAGTTATTTCATAAAATCGCCAGTTTTGCTCCAAGTCATATTGGATTATCATTGATGTCGCTGGATTACGACAGTCATTATTCGCTTATTAGCAAAATAAAACAGCATGCACGGCATATCCCGATTATAGTGGGGGGGCCTCATGCAGCGTATATTCGGGAGGCAATATTTGATGAGTGTGCCGGAGTCGATATTATTGTATTTAATGAAGGAGAGCCCTTTATCAGCGATATGCTGGAGGGAAAGCATCTGGAACATATCCCGGGAATTGCTGTCCGACAGGGACGGGATCGGATAACAACTCCAGAACGGAAGTTTGTTGACGATCTGGATCAATTGCCGTTCCCCCGGTATGCAAAGTTTAGCTTGCCGATGTATGGCGATAAAATGGATTTGATCACATCCCGCGGTTGTCCTTTTTCCTGTATTTTCTGTGGAGCGCATATATCCATGGGCCGAAAATGGCGATCCAGGAGTGCTGTCAGCGTCATTCACGAAATTCGCTACTGGTACCATAAAGGGTATCGCAGGTTCAATTTCGTTGACAGTAACTTTTTCATGTCCCATGAACGAGTAAAACAGCTGTGTGCCGGCCTGAATGATTTGAATCTTCAGATTACTCTTAGTTCCGATGGCATGCGGGCCAACGATTATAATGAAGAAACTCTGAAGATAATGAAAAGTTACGGTCTCAGGCACGTGGCAATCGGGATCGAAAGTGCCAATGAAGATATACTCAAACGCATCAAAAAAGGCGAGTCGCTCGCCGATATCCGGCGATGCATGGATGGTCTGCAAAAGCTGGGTATTGATGTCATTGCTTTCTTTATTGTTGGACTGCCCGGGGAGACGGTAGAGCATGTATTCAATTCATTCGATTTTGCATTGAGTTACCCCGGAATATGTAATGTTTTCTTTTTTAATCCCAATCCTCTGGAAGGAACAGAACTGTATGATATATGCAGAAAAAAAGGTTATTTAAAAAGTTCTGTTGAAATGATTCGTCGTAATATGGGGGGAATGGGCGATGAGATTCCAATATCCACGCCGGAACTCCCTGTAACCGTTCGACGTGAGCTGATGACACTGTCACATAAAGTGAAAGAAGCTGTGAAATTACAGTATAATTTGTATAAACAGTCTCATACGATGAATTCGCCGAAACGAGACAAGGTGCTCAAAGAAATAGCCGAAATTAGAATTGAGATTGATAAGATGAAAATAAATATACGTGAAATGGTTGCCAGCCGGAGTTTGAGTCAGATCGAGTTTGAGAACTCACCGGAATTTTCAGTTATTATCCCTACGCGCAATCGAGCGGCATCATTGGAGCAAACGTTGTATTCCCTGTGTTCAATTCAGAATCCGGGGCATCCTTATGAGATTATTGTTGTTGATAATGGTTCTACGGATGCGACCCGGCAGGTGACGGAATTATTCAAACAGGCCCTGCCGCAATTAAAGTATGTATTCGAACCCAATCCCGGCCTGCATAACGGCCGCCATCGGGGTGCACTGGAGGCCAAAGGTCAATATTTATGTTATCTGGATGACGATGTTAAAGTGGATCCGTTATGGCTGAAATCAGTGGCCGAAACCTTCGAGACAACCGGCGCGGTTCTGGTTGGTGGCAAGATTTTGCCTGAATACGAACAAACTCCCCCGGATTGGGTCAAAGAATTTGTCAAACCTGTTGGCAATTACGGCTATAACATCGGCCAGTTGACGCTGATTGATCTGGGCGAACAAATTCGGGAAATTGACCCCATCTATGTCTGGGGCGCCAATTTCTCCATTCGCAAAGATGTTTTATTCGAATGCGGCGGGTTCTGCCCGGATTCCATGCCCAAAGAACTGCTGGATCTCCGCGGTGACGGCGAAACCGGCCTGTCCCGTGCCATCAAACAGAAAGGCTATAAGGCGTTCTATCATCCCAGGGCGATGGTTCGCCACTGCATCTCTAAAGACAGGCTGACGGTGGATTATTTCTGTGCCCGCATGTTCAATCAGGGAATTTCCGATTCTTTTACCGAGATTCGCAATGCCGGCAAATTGCCTAACCCCGTAGTGTCGGCGGCGTGGGAGGCCTATCAGAATGGTAAAATCCATCATCGCCGGATCGTGCAGAATAATCCGAATCTGCTGTCCTGGATTACCCGCAAGGATTATTTTTCAGAATGCCAGTCCAAAACACCGGCTCCAGCGATTCAATCTCAGCAGAAAATAGAAAATAAAACAGTTCAGATGGTTGCCGGAGATTAGATAGATAATCTTATGAATCCAATTCCCGTCAACACACCATCACTGACCGGCAACGAGGAAAAATATCTCGCGGACTGCATCCGCACCGGCTGGATTTCCTCCGAAGGCCCGGCCATCAGGGAATTTGAGCAGACATTCGCCGCCAAAATCGGACGCCGCTGCGGAATCGCCGTCAGCAACGGCACCGCCGCCCTTGAAATCGCCGTCAGAGCCTTGAATCTCGGCCCCGGCGATGAAGTCATCCTGCCGACATTCACTATTATTTCCTGTGCCGCCGCCGTCGTCAAAGAAGGGGCCATCCCCGTCGTCGTCGATGCCGACCCTGTCACATGGAATATGGACGTCACCCAACTTGCAGAAAAAATCACCGCCCAAACCCGAGCCATCATGCCCGTTCACATCTACGGCCTGCCCGTTGATATGGATCCGATTATCGAACTGGCCCGCAGGTACAATCTCAAAATCATTGAAGACGCTGCCGAAGCCCACGGCCAGACCTACAAAGGCAAACCCTGCGGCACCTTCGGCGACCTGAGCATCTTCAGTTTTTACCCCAATAAGCTCATCACCACCGGCGAAGGCGGCATGCTTGTAACCGACGATGAAACTCTCGCCGAGCGCTGCCGCAGCCTTCGTAACCTGTGCTTTCAGCCCCAGCGACGTTTTATCCATGAAGAACTCGGCTGGAATTACCGCATGACCAACCTCCAGGCCGCACTTGGTCTGGCCCAGTTGGAACAGTGGAACAGCTTTATTCAGCGAAAACGCAAAATGGGCCGCCTTTATACGAAATTATTAACAGGCGTTCAAGGTATCCAATTGCCCCTTGAAAAGACAGACCATGCCGACAATATCTATTGGGTATTCGGACTTGTCGTGGATGAAAAATTAGGCTCCGCAAAAACCATCATGGACAGATTGGCCCAGGACCAAATTGGCACCCGCCCGTTTTTCTATCCCATGCACCAGCAGCCGGTCTTCCAAAAAATGGGTTTGTTTTCAGGCCTTTCCTGCCCCGTTGCCGAACGCATCGCCGAACAGGGTTTCTACCTGCCGTCGGGCCTCGGATTAACCGAAGACCAGATCGTCTATATCGCCGACTGCCTTAAACAAGTCTTGAAATCATAAACCGGAACCACGATGTCCGTTTTTCAGCATTATGCCCGCTATTACGATTTGCTCTATCAGGATAAAGATTATCCGGCTGAGATTGCATACATAGTGGATAAGATAACCCGCTATCAGCCGGCCGCCAAAACCATCCTCGACCTCGGCTGCGGCACAGGCCGACATGCCTGCCTCCTGGCCGAAATAGGCTACGATGTCGTCGGAGTCGATTTCAGTGAATCCATGATCGCCTTAGCCAGAGATCGGCGAAATCGGCAAAAAATCAATTCACAATGTCTGGTTTTCCAGCAGGGCGATATCCGGCATCTCAACCTGAACAAGCAGTTCGATGTCGTCATCTCCCTGTTTCATGTCTTCAGCTACCTGACGGCCAATGAGGACCTGACACAGGGCTTCCAAACCGTCTCCCGCCACCTCAAACCCGGCGGACTTTTCCTGTTTGATTTCTGGTATGGCCCAGCCGTCCTGACACAGCAGCCCGAAATCCGGACCAAAAACCTCGCCGATGAAGTCATCGAAGCTCAGCGGCTTGCCCGTCCCGAAATGCACATTAACGACAATATTGTCGATGTTAATTACGACCTGTCTATTCGTGAATGCTCCACCGGCAAAGTCGATACCGTCCGCGAGCAGCACCGGATGCGATACCTTTTTCTGCCCGAGGTGCGGCAGTATATTCAGAACGCCGGCCTTCAGTACCTCTTCGCCGAGGAATGGCTGACCCGCTGTACCCCCTCAGCCCAAACATGGGGCGTCTGCTGCGGTGCTGCTCATTCACGGTAGATGTGGCCTGTCTATTCTGAATCTCCGTATAAAGACCAGTTAAAGAATACTGCACCCAATCAATACAAAATCTGCATCCATAGTAATACTCTCTTTAAAAGCGGGAAAAAATGATATCAATATCAGTATTTTTCCTTGTTTTGCTGAATCCAATCGGTTTATGCTGGATTGCAATTGTTTTACATCGTGGTTTTGCATAAAATGAAATGCCACCTTATGAAGCAAAATCAACAGAATGGTTTCTGTATGATTACCTTTTTCTGAGAGGAGAAAACCATGAAATCAACTATCTCACTTTTTGCCATCCTGACTTTCGCAGGATTGTTATGTCTTGCAGGCATGATGCCCTGTTATGCCGAAGTCACGATTACCATTTCTCCTGAACTTGCGGTCCAGCAGGGAGCTCAGTGGCACATCCTGTCGGATCCGGGAACATGGTATGATACCAATGTCCCTGTTACGCTGCCGCCGGGAATGCACACCATTGAATTCAAAAACCTCTCGGATTGGGCCAAACCCGCGTCGCTGCAGATCGTGGATGCAAGCGGTACTCAGCAGCCTATCGCGGTCAGCTATACCGCTCTGACTCATCTGCCGCTGGGGGAAATTCCCAATCAGCTCGCCTGGCAGGGACAGACGCTGCGAATGATGATTTGTCTGTCGGATTCAAATGGGCAGGCCATGACCAATGCACTCCTTACTGCCCAACTGCAGCCGGCCCCGCAGGGAACCTTCTCGCTGACGCCTGCCATGGAGCCGGGCTATTATGTGCTTAGCTACCTGCCTGCCGCTGAAGACCGCGATGATTTTTTAATCATTCTTGAAGGCCGCACTCCGGATGATTCGCAGAAGGCCGGCCAACTGGTCCGCATCAGTCCCATGCAGCAGTTTGTCGATGAAGCCACGATTTTCAAGACAGGCCAGCATACCAAAATGATCTCAGGCATGTCCTCGATTCGGACCAATGAGGATATTCGCAGTGCAGTCGCCGAAACCTTTAATTACAAAGCCAATACCAAACCCCGCAGCATCCTTATTGAAGGGGACCATATCGAGATCAGCCGCTATAATGATGACAACAAGCTCTATCTCCAATTATGTGCCGCGACCGATTCGGGTGGAAATGTTCTCAACGCGGACATCAAAAAAGTGGAAATTATCGCGGATGTATTAGTCATCAAAACACGACTCTGGATGCCTGCAACCAACGTCACAATAAAAGCGGTGGAATTGTATTTTGAAGATGAAGACCCTGCGACTCCGGCTTGTATTGTCACCACACCGGTCATCTTGACAAACCGACCGGCGCTGCCTTCAGGGGCTGCACAGGGTGTCAATGGAGTTGCTGGTTTGAATGCGGGAAATATCACGATTGATGTGATGGAATTTCATTCGGCTCAATCCTCCTCCGGAATCACTCCCAAACGATTTATTCTGGATGGCGGCAACGGCCAGCCCGCAGGCCAGGGCAGAAATGGCGCCAATGGTCCGGCTGTGCCGTATCTGGACAGCATCCAGGTTCGTTTTGAAACCTGGTTAGGAACAGATAAATGGTCCAGTGCTGTCCAATCCGGAGGATCTTATAAAATCACCTCCGTGGTATATCGCGACAACTCCTCCATGTGGGATTTCGACTGGGATACATGGCCCACTGGATGGTGCGGTTCAACCACGCTGCCTCATGGTTTGCCTGCCGTGCCGGGCGGGTATCCTGGCGCTGGCGGTAATGCAGGAAGTTTAAAAAGCACTGTACCGGCGGATGCTTATTACACCCTATTGGCCGGCCGCAAAGGCCTCACTGCTGAGATGTATTCGGGAGGACAGCCCGGAACTCCGCAATATTATTTCCAGTTGATATTTGATCTTTACGGGTCTTTCGGCGGAAGCTATTCGACCAGTTGGGGATATTATGGCTCGGCTCAATGGGGCGCTGCCGCCTATCCGCCGGATGACAGCGGAATTCCCAATGGCCAGCCCGGAACCTATGAAGAAATCCCCTCCGGCATGGAGCAGTTTTCGCCGGAAAACTTCAATCAGAATCTCAATATTATCCGGCAGTTCTACCTGGCCAACCAGATCGACGTCTGCAAACAGAAAATCGATAAATACATCCAGTTGATCAGCCTGTTTAAACAACGGCCCGAATGGAATGCCCTGCCTTTTGTACGCAAATGCCGAGTCGAAACCATCTACGGCGATCTTCGCTCCATGCAGAACCGCATCGAAAACGGCCTGGACTACTACGGCAATCCGGCCGGGTGGGCGCCTATGCTCAGCTTTGAAGTCAACCGGACCATTTTTGATAATGAGATCGACCGGGCCGTCAACATGCTGTATCTGTCTTACTGGCTCAGGGAAGAAGCGTCCAGCGCTCAGCAGCGAGTCGGGGCTTTATCCGAAACGATTGAGGCCATGAAGGAAGAAATCGTTACCCTCAAACAGCGATATGATGAGGCGGTCAGTTCAATGCCGGACCTCGAGACCGAAGCAGTCTTTCTCAAGCAATCCATCGACGTGGTTCAGGGCAAACTGAAAGAACGCGAAAACGCATTGCGCATCCAGGCTCAAAATAATCTTCGCGAGCCGTGGTGGAAGACCGGACTCAAGATTGCCGGCTCCCTCTGCAGCATGATTCCAGTCTATCAACCTGCTCTGGGTGCCATCGGCAGCGGAATGACCCTGGCGGCCAATTTCGACCCCGGTGATCCCTGGGCAACGGTGACCGGTGCAGTGGATGTTACCTCAACACTTGTTTCATCCGGGCTTAAGAATTGTGCCCAGGCACAAAAAGCTGAAATCGACGGCATGGATATGGAACTGGCGGATGATGAACAAGTCAACGAATCGTTCCTGTCCAGTCTGTCCGAGTCCGGTGGTGCCGTAACCTCCGCATTTTCGCAGATTTCCGGTATTATTTCGGCACGGGAAGCCCCCAAAGACAAAATCGACGCGGAACTGGCCCGGCTGGCTGCCGAAGATGAAGAATTTCAGGCCTTGGCCGATGAAATCAAAGCCCTTCTGGACAAAAAAGCCGCGCTGACACGCAAAATCGCCATCGCTGTTCAGGATATCAGCTCCATTCCCAATCAAATCTCGACGAATATCCAGTCGATCAACTGTTTTATGCGGGAAAAGACCTCTGTCGCGGCGGCGTTGAGCAATGAAGCTCTTGAATATTTGACCGCCATGGAAAATCGCGCCAATGATCGCCTTATCAAGTATCACTATTATCTGGCCAAAGGCTACGAATATCGGCTGCTCAAGCCCTACACCAATCCCCTCGATCTGACCCCCATGTTCAGCAAATTTAAGGATATCGCAACGGTCAATACGCAAAATGGCTATGTGCTTCAGCCGGATCAGTTTACCTCCCTGAAGGCCATCTATGAGGATATCCTGTCGGGCATTGCCGAAGAAATCTTCGACCAATACAATCGCAACGCCCGTCCGGAATATACCGTCAAGGCACGCTTCAATCTGCTGCCCGAAGAGCTGGAAAAGATCAATGCCGGCCGACCGCTGGTGCTGAATCCGATGGATTTGGGTCTGTTTAACGGAATCTATGAAGAAAACCTCCGCATTTCGGATTTGTCGGTCTATGCCATCACCGCCGACCCCAACGGCAATCCTCTGGGGGATACCGCTTATGTCGATTTGCGAATTGAGCACCCCGGAGAATCGAAACTCAAATCCAACGGCACCATCTATCTGTTCCGTTACAGCCAGGGCGGAGACTCCCGGCCCATCGAGTGGGGCGGACGGTATAACCTGACCGACCAGACCCTCGAAGCCATCCGTCCCAGCGCCGCCAGCGAATCCCTGCTGCGGTCCCTGCTGGAAGGGGATGCCGCCTCGGATATGATGCTCTATTCACTGCCGTCGGCATGGGCTGACCTGAAGATTTCAAAGAGTTCCGTCAATACCATTCGGACCTCCCGCGGCGTCGTAACGCGAGACAACATTGTCATACGCAGCCTGCGCCTGGAACTGACCTATGACTTCGTCCGTAAAAATACGAATCTTGCCGAAATCCAGGTCGGCATACTGGAAGCCAGAGAACTCAACGGACAGTGGTTCAGCGATACCAGCCGCTTCCAGCCGTGTATCGGCGTCAATCGTCTGGATGAAAACGGACGTCAGAACGGGCGAGGACAGTTCCTTCGCATCTATCGGAAATCCCCAACCGATGCCGTGACCCTCTCTGCCCAGCCGGTCTATGGCTCCTGGATATTCCGTGACTGGGTGGACCAGTATGGCCAGTTGATTCCCTATGCTCAGCAGGGACAAACAAAAATAACCCTGCCGCTGACCTCGGATTATCAGGTCTTTGCCCGCTATGTACCGCGGGACAATCTGGCCGGCGATTTCAATGCAGACAGGCAGGTCAATGCCGCTGATTTTGCTCTATTGTCGCGATTCTACGGGATGCAGTGCAATAGCCTGAAATTGGATAATATCAACCCGGATTCAGTCGATATCAATGACTTGATAAAATGGATTGAATTCTGGCTGATGGATACTCAATCCATCCCGCTGATGCAGTCTGCTATGCAGGCTGCCCCGACCGTAATACCCGCTCCCGCAAACCGCCGAGTGATTGAAATTGTGGATATTCAATCGAATTAAATAACAAACCAAAACAAATGCACGTAGTGGATTGAAAATATCTTTTGTGAGGTTTTTCTGCTCTTGCCGTTTGAGTATGGATAACGAATTCTGGTTCACGGAAATATCCTGTTTATCGTGACTGCCAATTTCATTCTGAATTCCATGATATGAAAAACATCTGGAATATTCAAGCTTTTTCGTTATTCTACACCGGCAGACAGCGTCATAAAGATATCGCAAACAGATGCATGCGGAGTATGAGTATGGTTACACAGTATCGATATGCTGGTTTGACAGCAGCCGTTTTATGGATGGCAATAACTGTTGTCTCGCACGCTGCCGACCGCCAAATGGAATACCTTGACCGCGGCCTCGCTGCGATTCGCACCGACCCCAATACCGTGTTTCTCAGTTGGCGGCTGCTGGGCACCGATTCCAAAGAGATCGCATTCAATCTGATCCGCAGCCGCGATGGCAAAAACCCGACAAAGCTTAACCCTATCCCGATTAAAGGCCAAACATGCTTTATCGATACCCAGGCCGATTTTTCGACACCGATAAGCTATCAGGTCTGCACCGTCCTCGACGGCAATGAACAACCCGCAGATAAACTCCTCGTTTTAGCTGCCGATACCCCCATCCAGCCCTATCTGACAATCCCTCTCAAAACCCTTCCGCGTCACCGCCCCGGCGATGCCTCTGCAGGGGACCTCGACGGTGATGGCCAATATGAAATCGTCCTCAAACAGGAGGTGCGTCCCCGCGATAACTCCGGCAGCGGTACCACAGGCCAGACCAAGCTGGAAGCCTATAAACTCGACGGCTCATTCCTCTGGCGGATTGACCTGGGCATTAATATCCGCGAAGGAGCCCACTATACCCAGTTCATGGTCTATGACCTCGACGGCGACGGCAGGGCGGAAATCGCCTGCAAGACCGCCGACGGCACCATTGACGGCACTGGCAAGGTTCTCGGCGACTCCAATTCCGACTACCGCAATGAAAACGGCAAAATTCTCGACGGCCCTGAGTTTTTGACCGTCTTTGACGGCCGTACCGGTGCCGAACTGGCAACCGTTCCTTATATTCCGCCGCGCGGACAGGTGACCGCATGGGGTGACAACACCGGCAACCGCGTGGACCGTTTTCTGGCCTGCGTTGCCTATCTGGATGGCCGGCGTCCCAGCCTTGTGATGTGTCGCGGCTACTATACCCGCACCGTCTTGGCCGCATGGAACTGGCGCGACGGTAAATTGACTCCCCTGTGGACCTTCGACAGCGACATGGCCCCCGACGGCGACAAATACCGCGGCCAGGGCAACCACAACCTGTCCGTCGGCGATGTGGACGGCGATGGCAAAGATGAAATCATCTACGGTGCCTGCGTCATCGACGATGACGGCAGGGGACTGTATTCCACCGGCCTGGGCCACGGCGATGCCATGCATTTATCCGACATCGACCCTGAGCGTCCCGGCCTGGAAGTCTTCGGCATTCATGAAAATCCACGCCATCCCTATGGCGCCAACCTCCGCGACGCCGCCACCGGAAAAGTCCTCTGGGGGCTGCAATCCAATGATGCCGTGCGGGGGGTATCCATGGATATCGACCCCCGTCACCCCGGCTATGAATGCTGGGCCGTCGGCGGCGGTCTGGATGGACTTTACAACTGCAAAGGACAAAAAATCGCCGACCGCAAACCATCCTCCTGCAACATGGGTATCTGGTGGGATGGCGACCTGCTGCGGGAACTGCTCAACGGCACCACCATTGAAAAATGGAATCATCTTGAAGCCTCCGCCGTCCGCCTCCTCGAAGCCAGAGACTTCGACTGCACCCGTATCAACGGCTCTAAATCCAATCCCTGCCTCTGTGCCGACATCCTTGGCGATTGGCGAGAAGAATTGATACTGCCCACTCGTGACGGCAGCCAGTTGCGAATTTTCACCACGACCATTCCGACGACGATTCGCATGCCCACATTAATGCATGACCCGGTGTACCGGCTCAGCGTTGCCTGGCAGAATGTCGGCTATAACCAGCCCACCCAGCCCGGCTTCTATCTCGGTCATGATATGAAGCCCGTCTCGCCCCCCGCAATCCAAACCACGCAACCTCGCAATTAAGGTTGGCCAAACAAGCCCAATACAATTATCGCTCAGCGCCGGAGGATTTCTCGGAACGCGTCTCCTGCTCCCGCAGCCAGTTCACCGGTGCCAGATCATCGGTAAGTGCCCTGACCTTCGGGGCCGGAACCGCCTCCGGATCCAGCCAACTCGCTACCTCCACCAGATCAAAAGACAACTCCAGCGTCTGCTGAATCTGTTCGGCCCTGTTCATCACCTCCTCAACGGTCAACACCTCACACTTCACCCCCGGCGACACCAGCATCGCATTGCCCGACAAATCCCCAAAAAACACCTGACATCGCTGGAATACATCCAGAAACGTCTTGAATTCCGCATCAAACAACTGGTTGGTCGAGAACACATTGGCCACTACCACCCCATCCTCATCCAGCACGCCGCTGACCTCCTTCAGAAATTCCTTGGTCATCAGATGAAACGGGATATAGTCCCCGTTAAAGGCATCCAGAATAATAATATCATATTTCGGCACAGGCTTGCGGCGAAGCTGCTTTTTGATAAACATCCGCCCATCATCCACATACACTTTGAGCTTGTCGTCGGTCTTGAATCCCATATACTTTGTCGCAATCGGCGGAATATCCGGGTCGATTTCCGCCACATCAATCTCAAGGTCCGGGAAATAATACCGCATCTCCCGCGGAATCACGCCGCCCCCCAGCCCCAGCACCAGCATCCGTTTCGGCTGGGGATTATACAGCAGCCCGCAGAACATCATCTTCGAATACTCCAGCAGATGCTCCCGCAGATTCTCCATATCCACCTGGCTCTGGATATGCAGCCCGGCCCGTTTGCCGAACCGCAGCGTTACCACCGACCCTTCCTGGTACACAAAAATGCTGTTATAGAGCGAGTTTTTCTCATGAATCACCCGGCCCATCGAATACAGCGCCCCCCGGCAGACCGACCCCGCCGGCCACAGCCACACCAGGCACATCATCCCCGCCAAAACCGTATATCGCAGTGAATTTTTCATCGCGGTTGTCCTTTCCCTTGTCTTGTCCGGCTCCAGATCGTCACGCCCGCCAGCACAATCACACCCAGCCCGCTCAGCATTATCCCTGAAATGCACAGGGTATCCCGCAGCGAATACAGCACCAGGTAAAACGCCGTCACCACACATCCGGCAAAGCTGGCCATCGTCGAAGTCGCCATCACCAGCCCCGCGTTAAATCCAGACTGACTGGCCTGCCGGGTCAGCCAGTGCATCACCGTCGGCGATACCGTTCCCAGCAGCACCGTCGGAACCCCAAACAGCACCAGCGACGCCAGCAGCGATCCACATTTCTCATCCAGCCCCAGGTCAAATATCGCATTGCACACCGGCTCTGTAAAAAACGGAATTCCGCACTGCCATACCCCAACCGCAATCATCACCGCCCCCAGCAAGGTCCACGCATTGATCTTGCCGCTAAGCCATCCGCCCAGCAGATAGCCGATCGACAAACTCAGCAGAAACACCCCGATCACGCTGCCGGTAATCACATACACCGCGCTGCCGAAATACGGCACCAGCACCCGTACACCCAGGATTTCCAGCTCCATCATAAACCACCCGCACGCGCATGCAATAAACACCATCGCCGCCGCTGCAAGCCGCCGCCGCGGACCTGCCGATTCCACCGGCGAATATGTTGTCGAATTACTTTTCGTCACAGAACTGCACCTTTCGCAAGCAATCAAATCGTATTGCAGGACCCGCTGTCCGATAGCGGGTATTATAACGGAATGAACGGAAAAATAAACGGAATTGTCTGCCCAGGGTGCGGCGATGTATCATTTCAATGTATTCTGTGGCCATCCTTGTGACAAAACGATATTAGTTAAGTCTGTTTCAGTCAATTCCATCCAAAATCATAGGGGCGACCCGCAGATCGCCCCCTTTTTGTTGTTCCCGTGAAATTGGGAATCCGTTGTTTCGGATTTCGTGCTTCGGATTTAGAATTTATAGTTGCTGCTTTGGCACCTTGCTCAGCGGAATCCCCAGCGCCTTGGCTACGCCCTCACCATAGGCCGGATCCGCCTTCAGACAGTTGCCGATGTGACGAATCTTAATCATCTCCGGGGCATCGCCCATTGCCCGCGCCGTATTGCCGAACAATGCCTGCTGCTGCTGCGGACTCATAATACGGAACAGCTTGCCCGGCTGCGTGAAGTAATCCGCATCGTCCTCGCGATAATTCCAGTGGTTCGCCGCGCCGTTGATTTTCAGCGGCGGCTCGGCAAATTCCGGCTGCTGCTGCCAGTCGCCGTAGCTGTTGGGCTCATACCCCCGTGTGCTGCCGTAGTTGCCATCCACCCGCATCATCCCGTCCCGATGATAACTGTGGAATGGACATCGTGCCTTATTGACTGGAATCAGGTGATGATTGACCCCCAGCCGATACCGCTGCGCATCCCCATAGGAAAACAGCCGTCCCTGCAGCATCTTGTCCGGCGAAAATCCGATACCCGGCACGATATTGGCCGGATTAAACGCCGCCTGTTCCACCTCGGCAAAATAATTCTCCGGATTGCGGTTCAGCTCCAGCACACCCACCTCAATCAACGGATAATCACTGTGATACCACACCTTGGTCAGGTCAAACGGATGGTAGGGCAGCTTCTCCGCATCCAGTTCCGGCATTACCTGAATATACATTGTCCATCGCGGAAAATCTTTCTTTTCGATGCTCTCATACAAATCACGCTGATGGCTTTCGCGGCACTTGCCGATAATCTTCTCCGCCTCTTCATCCGTCAGATTCCTGATGCCCTGCTGGGTCTTCAGATGAAACTTGACCCAGAACCGCTCATTGTTGGCGTTAATCATGCTGAACGTATGACTGCCGAATCCGTGCATGTGCCGATACGTTGCCGGAATGCCCCGGTCGCTCATCACAATCGTGACCTGATGCAGCGCCTCCGGCAGCGACGTCCAGAAATCCCAGTTATTCAGCGCACTGCGAAGATTCGTCCGCGGATCGCGTTTGACCGCATGATTCAAATCCGGAAATTTCAACGGATCCCGCAAAAAGAACACCGGTGTATTATTCCCCACCAGATCCCAGTTGCCCTGCTCGGTATAGAACTTGATCGCAAAGCCCCGGATGTCCCGCTCCGCATCCGCGGCCCCGCGTTCTCCCGCCACGGTCGAAAACCGGACAAACAAATCCGTCTTCTTGCCGACAGCCGAGAAAATCCTGGCCTTGGTATAGCGTGTAATATCGTGTGTCACCGTGAAGTGACCGTATGCCCTGGACCCCTTGGCATGCATCCGCCGTTCGGGAATCACTTCCCGATCAAAATGAGCCAGCTTTTCCAGAAACCAGACGTCCTGCAGCAACTGCGGCCCTCGCGGTCCCGCCGTCATCACATTTTGATTATCCGGCACCGGCGCCCCGGCATTGGTGGTCAGTTTTTTCTTGTCATCCTGCATAGTGTTTCTCCTTTGTCCTTAGGTTAGCTCTGATTCAACACAAAAACATGAATAATGGCTTGGAAACCTGAAAACGGTAATACTCCGGCCGAATCTGCCCTGAAATGAAGAGAAAATCGAAATGACGCCCCTTATCCCCTGTCGGACGGCTCCGCTCTGATGCAATTGCCCACGATTCAGCATAATTCACGACCCTTTAAAGGCATAATTACTAACAATTACAATATAAGAATTATTCTTAATGTCAAGAAAAATACCTCGAAAGGGAAAATAATTTATCTAAATAAAGCACAAAAATATCTATAATATGCATAATAGTATAGAACCTCACAATCCAAATCACCGCAGCAGGGGCGACCCGCAGTCACCCTTTTTCAAATCTAAAATCTGAAATTTCAAATTTTAAATCTCAAATCCCTCTTTCCCCCTGTGCCCTGCATACCTGTTTACCTGTCTTCTTGTATTTCTGTTTAGCCTCCCCCTTTTTTTGTTATTCCCGTAAAGAGCTTGTCCCTGCGAAGGCGTGGGGTGGGAATCCATCGTATTTGATTTTTTAAATTTTCAGATTTCGATTTTGTTTAGAATATAGTTTTTCATATTTAGGATTTATCCCTGTCATGCCCGTTGACAATCCCCACGGATTAGCCTATAAATACTCTTGTCCAAAGGAGTTATCCATGGCTCAATCAAACAATCTTCGCCAATTATTGAATCGCAAACAATACCGCATCGCCGGCCTGATGTCGGGCACCAGTGCCGACGGCATCGATATCGCCATCGTGGATATTGCCGCCAGCAGCCGCCGCGTCGTGGCCTGGGATATGGTGCCTTATCCATCCGCAGTACGCACCCTTGTTTTAAACCTGTGCGACCCGCTGAAATCCCGCGTGGACGAAATATGCCACGCCAATTTCCTCCTGGGCCGCCTGTTTGCCGAGGCACTGCTCAAAACCTGCCGAAAGCACAACATCCCGCTGCAATCGCTCGATTTGATCGGCTCTCACGGCCAGACTATTTTTCATATCCCCGCCGGTCGAAAGTATCGCGGCAAAACGATGCGTTCCACCCTGCAGATTGCAGAACCCTCCGTCATTGCCGAGCTGACCGGCATCACTACTATAGCCGACTTCCGCCCTCGCGATATCGCCTGCGGAGGGCAGGGGGCGCCGCTGGTCCCCTTTGCCGACCATATTCTCTTCAGCCATAAGCGTTTCCACCGTGCCGTCCAGAATATCGGCGGCATCTCCAATGTGACATATCTTCCCCCGACCGGCCGGATTGACGACATACTCGCCTTCGACTGCGGCCCCGGCAACATGATTATTGACGCCGTGGTATCTATCCTCACCGACGGCCGCAAACAGTACGACCGCAACGGCACCATTGCCCGGCAGGGGCAAGTCTGCGATGCACTGCTCAAAAAATGTCTCTGCCATCCCTTTTTCCGCCTCCGTCCCCCCAAGACCACCGGCCGGGAAGCTTTTGGCCTGGACTACAGCCGCCAGTTGTATCAGTCAGGCATTGCACTCGGACTCAAGCCTGCCGATATTGTCGCCACCGCAACGGCCCTGACCGCCCAGACCATTGCCGATGCCTATCGGCGATTTCTCCCGGCTGTGCCCCGGGAAGTCATCCTTTGCGGCGGGGGAGCCAGCAATCCCACCCTGAAGACCATGCTGGCCCAACGACTCCCGCAAAGCAGACTCATGACCACCGACGATTTCGGCATCAACTCCGATGCCAAGGAAGCCATCTCCTTTGCCATCCTGGCCTGGGCCGCCATTCAAGGCCTTGCCAATAATGTCCCCTCCGCCACCGGAGCCGCAAGACCCGCCGTCCTTGGGAAAATCATCCCCGGCCGATTTTCAAAAATGTGAAGAAAACTCTGATTCAGCTTCGGCGTCTTTTGTGTGGACTTTCAAGCCGGATGCGGTGTATCATATCAGTCTTGTTGAAATAAAGCTTGGCTGGTTGTAAGGACTTCCCTTGTACTTTCTTGGCATAGACGGCGGCGGCACCAAAACATCGGCAGTTCTGTTGAACACCGACACAGGACAAGCCCAATCCCTGTCTCTGCCCGGCGGCAACGTCTGCGTCCTGGGCCAATCCGGCTGCAAATCACTGCTGGCTCAAATCATCGCGAAACTGCTGCCCGGCATCCCGACCGCCGACATCGCCCACGCGACCTTCGCTTTTGCCGGCACAGGCCGACCCACCGAACGGGGCTGGGTGGAAACCGTTGCCGCCGAACTGGGCTTCCGACATCGCACCGTCATCACCGATGCCCAGCTTCTGCATTATTCCTTTTTCGCCGATACCCCCGGAATCCTTATCGCCGCCGGCACCGGCTCGGTCTGCCTGCTCACCACCACGGACGGCCAGTATCATCAGCTCGGCGGCTGGGGCTATCTTCTTGGCGACACCGGCAGCGGCTTTCATATCGGCAAACTCGCAATCACTCATGTATTGGATCACATGGATCAAGGCCGGCAGCCCACACGCCTGACAGAGGCATTGCTGGAATTCTATCATGCCCAAGGCCCCCGTGAACTGATTACCCTGACCTATGCCGCCCCAGGTCCGCAGCGTTTTGTCGCTTCCTGTGCCCGGCAGGTCATTCAACTGGCTGCCGACAACGACCCCGATGCCCTCCGCATCGTCCAGTCCGCCGCCGAGGCCCTGGTCGAGCTGGCCCGGACAGCAATTCATCACATGCAGACCTCCTCCGGCAAAATCCAAATTGCCCTCGCCGGCGGTATCCTGACTGCCGACTCAATCGTAAGTCGTATGTTCAAGCACAAGCTCAGCGAATCCAATAAGACAATTGAATATATGCCCCAGCGCTGCATCCCGGCCGCCGCCGCAGTCCTCCTCGCCGCCGCCCGACACGGTTGCACTCTCTCCGACAAAGACAGGCAAGCCTTGTCGAATCTTCGTTTAACCCAAATCGAATCCTCTGATAGTGAGCACTGACATGACCTTTTCCTGGATAGACATGCTCATCGTGGTGGTATATATGTTTATTACCGCCGCCATTGGCTGCTGGATTGGCCGCCGCCAGAAAACCACCACCGATTATTTCCTCGGCGGCAAACACATCCCCTGGCTGGCCGTCACCCTCAGCATCGTCGCCACCGAAACCAGCGTCCTGACCTTTATCAGTATCCCCGCCGTCGCCTATCAGGGCAACCTGACCTTCATCCAGATTGTACTGGGCTACATGATAGGGCGCATCATCGTGGCCTTCCTGATGATTCCCGCCTATTACCGCGGTTCCATCGAAACCGCCTACCAATTCCTCGGCAATCGGTTCGGTCAGAAAATGCGCAACCTCGCCAGTCTGACCTTCATGGCCACCCGCCTGCTGGCCGATGGCGTCAGGCTCTTTGCCACGGCGCTGCCCCTGGCCATCATCATCCGCGGCAGCGGCTTTTTCGACGGCCTGACCGACCGCCAGTTTTATCTCGTGTCCATCCTTGTCATCGGTTTCATCACCCTGTGCTATACTTTCCTCGGCGGCATCAAGTCCGTCATCTGGACGGATATGATTCAGTGGACCATCTACATCGGCGGGGCGATCCTGGCCGGCCTGATGATGCTCAATCGCCTGCCCAACGGTATCAACGATGTGGTGGAACTGGTCGTCAAGACCGGCAAGACCCAGTGGTTTCGCACCGGCCTGGACCTGCCGTTTACCGAATGGATTCGCCAGCCCTACACCTTCTTCACCGCCGTCTTTGGCGGCGCTATTTTCAGCCTCGCCTCCCACGGCACCGACCAGCTTATCGTCCAGCGCGTCCTGACCTGCGGCAATGTTCGCTCCAGCCAGAAAGCCATCGCCTTCAGCGGCGTCATCGTCCTGTTCCAGTTCGTCCTGTTCCTGTGGATCGGATTGCTTCTGTTCACTTACTACCGCGGCCAGACGTGCTCACAACTCAACGTCGGACGCCCGGATGACATCTTCCCCAAATTCATCGTCGAGGTCATGCCCACCGGCATCAGTGGCCTGGTCGTCGCGGCCCTGTTTGCCGCCGCCATGAGCACCCTCGCCGGCAGCCTGTCCAGCCTGGCCAGTTCCACCGTGCTGGATATCTATGTCCCGTTGTTCGGCAAAAACAAAACCCCATCCCAACTCCTGGGCATCTCCCGCATTACCACCGTGATATGGGCCATTCTCCTGACCGGCACCGCCATTGTCTTTATCGACCTCAAAGGCGCCGTCGTCGAAGCCGCCCTCAGCATCGCCTCCTATACCTACGGCGGCCTGCTTGGCACCTTCCTGCTGGGGCTGTTCTATAAAAACGCCCGCCAGAAAGACGCCATCGTCGGCTTCATTGTTGCCCTGGTTACCATGACCGTGCTCATCCAGACTGTCAAAATCGCCTGGCCGCTTTATACGCTGGCCGGCAGCCTGACCACCCTTGCCGTCGGCATTCTTTCCAGTATGATAGTCAAATCCAACGCCCCAAAAGAGGAATCCAGATAATGAGCGATAAAGTCTATAATGAAATAGTCAATCTTGTCACCGAAGCAAGAAATCCCGAATCCGAAAATATCGACGACAAGAGCACTGAGGAAATCCTTCGGATTATCAATCGCCAGGACCACCTCATCGCCGACGTGGTTCAAACCCAGATTCCCTATATCGCCCAGGCTGTAGAAATTATCGTCGCCGCTTTCAAAGCAGGGGGCCGGCTCTTTTATATCGGTGCCGGCACCAGCGGCCGTCTCGGCGTCCTCGATGCCTCCGAATGCCCCCCGACCTTCGGCACTGACCCCGCCATGGTTCAGGGCATCATCGCCGGCGGCGAAAAAGCCCTCACCCGTGCCCAGGAAGGCTCCGAGGACAAAACCGATGCCGGCGGCCAGGACCTCATCGACCGCGGCCTGACGAATAAAGACGTCGTCTGCGGAATCGCCGCCAGTTTCCGCACCCCCTATGTCCTCGGCGCCATCGCCAAAGCGAAGGAAATCGGCGCCAAAACTCTCTATGTTACCTGCAATCCCCGTGAGAATGTTAATATCGATGTGGACGTGGCTATCTGTGCCGTCGTCGGCCCTGAAGTGCTGATGGGCTCAACCCGTATGAAAGCCGGCACCGCCACCAAGTTGATTTTAAATATGCTCACCACCACCGCCATGACCCGCCTGGGCAAAGTCTATGGCAACATGATGGTCGATTTAATGATGACCTCGCGCAAACTCGAGGAACGCTCCAAACGCGTGCTCATGATGACCACCGGCGTCACGTACGACCGGGCTGTCGAATTGCTCAAAGCCGCCGGAGGCCACGTCAAAACCGCCATCGTCATGGAACTGGCCGGCGTGGACAAAACGCAGGCCCAAAAACGCCTCGAACAAAGCGACGGCTTTATCCGAAAGGCAATCCGTCCGTAAATCCCCGCCTCAGCCCTAATTGCCCGGCGTGGGAACCGCCGCCTGCCAGTTGGCTGCATCATTCGAGTAGTTCTGCCCGGCTGTCATCGGCGTTTTCTGCTGCAGCGAATCACCGCTGCCATCCGCCGAGGTCGGCCAGGGATCAATTCCGTTCTCGAAATTACCCGGATGCGTCCCGTCACTATAGCTGACTCGATCCACACGGATATAATACCGCACCCCGTCTACCTCGTCGCCGGGCTTGGCAAGTTCAACTTTCTCGCCGCTGTTGCTCAACTGCGTATCCGGATACGGCCCGTAAATAATCGACGCGCTCACCTGCGGATACCGTTCCCGGAATGCCGTCGGATTCTTTACAACCAGAATACTCCCGCCTGCCGGAATCGAAACCCCCGGCGGGAATGTGTAATCAATCCCCTCCGTGAATTTCCATGGCACAAACATCTGCTTGCGGGCGTCCCATTCCTGCATCGCCACCGCGCTGCCGGAAATATTCCGCAATTCAACATATTCATATTCTTCCTTATTCAGCAGTCCGCCGGCAGGGGGATGATACATGATTTCCGTAATCACCACCGGCCCGACCTTCGGATAGGCATTCGCCTCGCCCGGCGTATTCCGGCTCATCGCAACAAAATTATACGTCCCCGTCGAGTTCCGATGCCTGCCGAAGGCAATATCCTGATCGGATGCCCCGAAATCCTCCTCCTCATAATACCCCGTCAGCACCCCGTCCTGCCCGGATTGCAGGTACACCGTCTCACCGTTTTCACTGAGCCGGAACACCGCGGAACATCCCGGATCCGACGGATTCGCAAAATGCAGATTCTCATAAAAGACCGCGTAATCATGGCTCTTGATAATCGTCCCTTCGGCTATTCGGTATTTCATCCGGTTCGGGTCGTCATCGTTATTATCCGACAGATACCATCCGCCGATATGAATATCCGCATCGGTGGTATTATACAATTCAATCCAGTCGTAATCCTCCACGCTCGAATGCGCCAGCACTTCATTGATGACAATCGCCCCGGCCGCAGGCACACTGCCCGCATCATCCGCCCCCGGCGTGCCGCCGACCGTCCCGCTGGGTCGCCAGCCCGACTTGTCGCCCCATAGCTCGGGAGCCGTCCCCGCTGCATCGCGAATCGTCAGCGAGAACCCCTTGCCATCGGTAATATCAAACCAACTGTCCTTGTATGCAAACTTATGGATAACCGCCCCCATCGCATCAACCAGCCGGATTTTTTCGCCCGCGTTATCCAGAAAGCCGCTGTACTGCCCCGCGACATTCACACCGGTCCCATACCTGGCCTCAAAGGCCGCCGCATTTTCCACCACCACCACATACGCCCCCGGATTCAGAACCATATCGCCAAACGTGTATGTGATGCCGTTGGTGAAAGCGACCTTGTTCAGCGAAATCGCCTCGCTGCCGATATTGGTTAACTCGATAAATTCCGTATTCGGATCAGCCGGGTGATACATAATTTCCGTGATGCGGAGATTGTCCGTTGTCGCACGCTGTGCAAATACCGCCTCATTGAGCGCACTCCACTGGCCGTTGTTCAAACTTCGGGCTTTGACATGTTCCGTTTCGCTCATCGCCAGCGGCCCGCTGTAGTGCACCGCCGCCGGATTCACAGCCCCGCCCGGAAGACGCGGATCGCTGCCGTCGGTCGTAAACCAGATCGGCGTTGTATTGTCCTGAGCCGCTGTGCGCATCAGCAGCCGCGGCAGTACAATCATATCCGAACTGGTCGTCGAATAATTAATCCCGTGAATTGCCAGCACATTCGTCCCGGCCGTAATCAGGTTTTTATGACCGGTAATATCAAACGATTCATACGAAGTCCCCGCCTCATGATTGGCCGCCTGAGCACTGCCCGGAGTGTCATTGCTGATATTGGTGCTGCGGCACACTTCCGTGCCGTTCAGATACGCAATAAATCCATCGTCGTATCGCATCTCCAGAATTAATTGCTCGACAGGCTTGACCCCGTCATACGTAAATCCAATCCGCAAAAATACTGACGTGGACTTGTTATACATACTGCCTTCAACATTTGTCCCAATCCACGATTCATACCCGCTGTCGCGTTCATATCCGACACCGGTTCCCGTGCTGCCGTCAGTCCAGCCCGTCCCCGGCACAAATCCCGGCGCAGTCCAGGTCAGCCCCAGTGCGTTCGTCGTGGGAACATGAACCCGCACCGACTGACCTTCGGCAACCAGCATGGTTTCGTCATACCCGCTTCCCGGACAGCTCATCGACAGCACCTGTCCCGCGTTAAAATACCCGCCGTGCTGATCGCCGCCATCCACAAAAAACGCCGGCGCAGCAGTCTGCGGATACAGCCCATTGGCCCGCATCTGTTCCAGCACCACCGCCGTCCGCGGCGGCAGATACGTATTAAGCACCCAGTCCCGCCGCGTAATCCATTCACTCAACCCCAGCGACGGCTGATAGTGCATGTCTCCCCAGCGGGCCGACTCGGCCACGATGGACGATTCAACCTTGTCCGCCAGCGCCGAATATCGCGCAATCAGCTTATCCGGGGCAAAGATGCCGCCGTGGAAAAACAACCGATGCACCCGGTCGCCGAACAGCATCCGGTACTCCGCGTTTTCCTTCAGCCAGCGGTGCAGTTCTCCAACCCCCTGGTCGTTATTGCTCGACACTTTATCCGTCACCGCAAACGGCGAACCGATGGTGCTCTCATAATCCCAGCAGTAGAATTTAAATCCGGTACTGGCTTCCGTCCGCAGCCGGCCCATCCAGTAATTCCGCCACGGCCAGTCCCCGTTGCCTCCCCAGAAATTGATAATCATATAATCAATGTAATTGGCCGCATCAATCAGCACCGGATACGCCGGATTACGGGTCCCGTCCGGATTGTTGCCCAGAATTTCCTGATACGCCGCCATCGTCGTCATCCCCGCCCGGCACTTGCCCAGCAGCGTATTCCACGCCGTCAAATCCCCGTTGGTCACATCGCCGCTGTTAATCGCATCCCAGTCCTCTTTATTGCCGCCGTAATACTTGGCCCCAAACGCATGGTCCGGCCGCTCCACCGCATTATACAGGCCCCAGTACAGCCCGTTGATATACAGATGCACAAACGTCCCGTGCGCCCCGGCATTGCCCGAATCCCGCTGCAGACTCCGCCCGAACTCATCACGAATATACTGTTCCGTCAGCCGTGCCGAACTCCACGAATAGCCGTCATTGGCACCCGCCCTCAGAACCAGTGTATCCAGCCCGATAATATCCGGATCGTCAAACAGCGGATAATTCAGCTTGCCCGGCCCGTAATTTCGCTTGAACAGCAGCCGGAACGATTTCTTATGCGTTAAGTCAAAGCTTCGGAATGCCCCGCCCTGAATCCGCAGCCCGCAGTCAATCTGGAACACATCCGGATTGTCAGGCTTGATAATCTCCATCGACACCGGACGCTCCCAGGCCACACCTTCCTGCAGCGGATTGACATAAATCCCCGTGCTCGCATTGAACAGGTTATCCAGCGACGTCACAATCGAAATCGCCGGCAAAGACCGCAGCGACGGCTCCATCAGCGGTCCGTAGGTCGCATGGGTCGTCACATCCGGTGCCATCTGGTAATCCGCCGCCACATTCTTCCACATCGAGGGGAATCCCTCCGGAAGCGACGGCTGATTGATGGCATCGGCCAAAAACAGGTAGCTGCGGGTACTCGTCTTACCCGGCACGTATTTGTCTTTAAATGCCGCCGCCCGGATACAGGTCGTTTTCGAAATCGTCAGCGGCCCCGTATAAAGCGTCGAAGTCTCGGTCGGAATCGACCCGTCTGTAGTATAACGAATCCGGCAGCCCGGCTCCGGCACCGAAATCTCCACCGTAAACGGCGTATTGAACAGCCCGCTGGCCTGCGAATAGACCGGTTTATACGATACCATCGCCGCGGTATTGTCCTGCCCCGGCGTTGCTTCCACCAGCAGACTCGCCACCAGCGTCTCTTCTCCCGGCAGCAGTGTCATTCCGTAGCTCTCATCATTGCCCAATGCCGGAAATCCCTCGGCAAATGCATGGGCGATGTTTCCGTCCGGCCGCACCAGGGCCACGTATTCCCCGTCACTGCCCAGCTTGAAATTCGTATGCAGAAACGCCGGATTGTCGGTCAGATTCCGTTCGGATGCAAATACAATCAGCATCCCCCTGGCCTCAAGCGTGACATCCGGGAACGCCCATTTTTTAAGCTCCTTTTTGCTGTCAGTCAAATACCACCCCTGCAGATTGCACGGGGTACTGCCCAGATTTTTAATCTCAATCCAGTCGGAATACTCCCCGAAATTATCCGCCAGCGTCGTCTCATTGTCTGCCATGAGTTCCGAAATAATCACCGACTGTCCCGTCTCCGACCAGTTGCGTGAAAGCACCGCCAGGTCGCCTGTATCCACCCGCGCCGAATCGTCCAGGTCCGCCGGATACGCACCAAACGGCTCCGACAGCCACTGCGACGCCATCAGCACCAGGTCCGACAATCCCACTTCGCAGTCATAGTCAATGTCGCTCAAAAGACGCAGACAGCCAATCTCCGGCTGCAGGGTCATAAACCGCCACACCGGCCCCGCATAGACCGTGTCATTGCCCAGCACATCCACCCGCCAGTAATACGTCGTAAACGTATCAAGCGTTGCAATCAAAAGGCTGGTTGCCGTTTGTTCCCCCAGCATCACCGACGCATCGCCGCTTTGAACCAGCAGCGCCGACGGAGAAAGATAAATCCGGTACATCGGATTGGAAAGCCCCTCCGGCCCGGTCCAGCTCAGCATCAGATTCTGAACCCCGATGTTGGACGCCGTATCCGCCGGCGTTGGATTCTCCGCGATAAACGCCTCCTCCAGAAGCTCCATCTCCGAAAACCCCGTCAGGTTCGGGCTGCCGTTGTTGCTCGTGATATCCAGACGATACGTATTGTATGCCCCCGGATTGGCACAGACAAACTCCCGCCGCTGATAGCGTGCCGTCCAGCTCTGCTCGCTGCGGGTATCCACCACCACCCAGTTGATTTCATCATTGGTCCCGTACAGCGTCCAGCTTTTCGGATCGCGTTCCGGCGCATCATTGGCCGACGAAATGGAATATTTCCCGACCAGGTACCGGCTGCCCTGCGGAAACTGGAACTGAATCCAGCCCGTGGCTGTAAAATACGTCAGCCACTTGGTCGTCACGGTATTGTCAAAGGCCATCTCCTTCGATTCCCCCTCATGAATCTGCGAACTGGCCGTGATGATGCCGCCGTAATCCGTCCGGTCAATCCATTTGGACGATCCCAGAAGCTCCATCTCCGAAAACCCCGTCAGGTTCGGGCTGCCGTTGTTGCTGGTAATCGTCAGCCGATAGATATTGAAAGACCCCGGATTGGCGCACTCAAACTCCCGCCGCAGAAACCGTCCGCTCCAGCTCTGGTTTACCTGCGTATCCACCACCACCCAGTTGGCTCCGTCATTCGATCCCGCCAGCGTCCAGTTCCGCGGATCGCGTTCCGGCATATCATTGGCCGAGGCGATGGAATACCGTCCGATAACGTACTGAATGCCGTCTGGAAACTGGAATTGAATCCAGCCCGTCGCGGTCCCCCCGGTCAGCCACTTGGTCGCCGTCGTATTATCAAAGGCCTTTTCTTTCGATTCGCCTTCATGAATCTGTGAACTGGCCGTGATGGTCCCGCCATAATCGGTCAAATCCATCCACTCGGCAAACCCCGCCCGGCAGAACATACAAACAAAACCAGCAATCAATAAAAGCCTGAACCGTTCAACGCATGTCATGTGTCACCCTCATTTTAAGAACGTTTATTAGAACTATATTATACAAATCTGACCTTGAGATGTCAAGAATCCAGAACAATGAAAAAAACAAATCCTAAAACCGCATAGACAATATATTTATTCAATGCATACCAGGACTCCCGCACCTCCTTTTATTGTTCGGCTTTTCTATAGGAGTATATAACAAAAATCACATCTCCGGCTCTGTTATGTTATGTGGGTAGGAACTGGAGGCTGTGCCTTACCTCTCTTCCACCCAGAGTACGTGTCAATTGTTATTCCCGGCTGGTACAGCAATTACGGCTTGAACGCAACTGGCTGCCAGGGTATAATGCCCTCGGATTAAATGGAACAGGGTTACAGTATTCTCGAAGTAGACAGCATGGACAGGATAGGAGTTAAGATGGAGTCGTTCACACACCCCGGCGACAAGCACACCACCGCCGCCGCACCCAATCCACCCAACCGCTATACCTCCATCGACAGCCAGACGCTGCTCTATGACGATGCCGGCAGCCTCACCCTCGATAAGGCCGGCTATAATTATGTCTATGATTACGAAAACCGGATTACCCGCATCTACAAACTCGACGGCCAGACGGAAATCACCGTCGCCCGGTTTGCCTATGACGCCCTTGGCCGGCGAATCATGAAGGAAGACTCCCTCAATGCCGCCAATACGCGCTATTATTACTACAATGACAACTGGCAGATTGTGACCGAATACGACCTGCCGACGTCGGCGGGCGTCTATAAGCAGCTTTATGCCTATGGCAACTACATCGACGAGGTGGTCTATGCCTCCTGCCCGGGTGCGACCTATACGATGCGTCGCTATCTGCATGACCACCTGTACAGCCCCGCGGCCATCGTCTATCTGACGGCCAGCAACTGTATCCTTGTGGAACGGTCCGAATACGATGCCTACGGCGCCGCCCATTACTACAATGCCGACTACACCCAGACCTTTGCGGTCTCCCAGCACGGCAACCCGTTCGCCTTTACCGGCCGGGAAATCGATTCGTTCGACTTTGCCTCCGGCGTCCCCCAACTGACCAAGATGCACTACCGCCACAGGGACTACAGCCCCTTCATGGGACGATTTTATCAGCAAGATCCGATGCAATATGTGGATGGATTAAATATGTATGAGTATGTTAAAGATATGCCACTAAATCATATGGATCCTTATGGGCATAAAATAGATATTTCTACATGCCAGAAAAAACTTGACAAAATAATAGAAACTAACCAGAAAGCAAAAAAAATAATGGAAGCAATAAAAGATAAAGATTGCAAAATACCTAAAATAGAGTGTAAAGGTTGTGATGATGAATTATGTAAGAAACATCCCACATGGGGAGGTTATCATAATACAGGTTCTATTGGAATTTGTGCGAGTAATATAAATACAAATACTCCTTTTGCTGAAATTATTGTCCATGAATTAATACATGCATATGACGCATGTGTTAAATTTAATCATGATGATTGGGGGGAGTGTGAGTTAGTAGCTTGTAGCGAAATTAGAGCATATAATTTGAGCGGGATATGTAATTCTGATAAAAAGAATTACAAGCAATGTGTGAAAAATAAGGCGATACAGTCCTTAACAACAGGTCGTCCAGGATGTGCAGCACAAGCCCAGGAATATGTAGATAAAGTCTTTGAAGAATGTTTCAATAATAGAGCACCAATTAACTGATAAATTATTATAGTTTGCGAGGTGTTTATGAAGAAAGTAATTGTTCGATTAATTATTTTGCTAACATATTCCGATTGTTTATATGCAGTATCTGTAGTGCCTCCAAGAATTGTTTATGTAGATAAAACAACATGTGTTAAGGCTATAGTATCCGAATATTCAGTATTTGTGGTGCGAGCTGATAATGTGTTGGAATATTGGTTAATCGACAAAAAACAAAAAATCAAACAGATAAAATTGCCATATGAAATATGTCATGAAGACGACCTTGATCTCTTTGATAATGCTTCTGGACCAACTATAATCGGCGTAAAAGACAATTCATTGTATGTCCTCAATCTTAAAACCGATAGCCAATTTAGGAAGGTAGAAATAAAGGCAGATTGTACTGTACGAGGAAAAGGTTTTGATGAGAACGGAAATTATTATTGCACGTTGTATGAAAGTGATGATAAAGTAGACATTAAACAATATAATGCTTGCACTCAAAAACTTGTGTCTTATTGTTCTATACCAGTTGAGGTGCCTATGGCCACCTTATTTGATTCCGTCAACCACATATGGACTATTTATGAAGCAGATGGAACTGCAGTTACCTACGATGCATCCGGAAGTGTTATAAGGGAAAAAGGTAAATATGTGCAGCCACTTTTATCAGATCAATCGTCACAAATAAAAATATTACTAGATGAGGAAGATCAATGCATAACAGCGTATTCTATATTGACTGATGAAAAGATATGGGAAAAATGTTTATTACAAAATGAAAGTATTGTAGCCCAAAGCCAAGATGGTCGTGTATTGGTTCAGCCGGAATTGGACAAAATGCCTTTCCGGTTAAGTGACTAAAC
>CAZVYY010000007.1:0-129858 GCA_964630775.1 uncultured Pirellulales bacterium
GTTCATCGGCAAACAGCTTCACATCTCTTGAGCAAATTTAGCGCTGTCATATTAACCCTATATGTCAAAAAAAAACGGAGTATATCGCACATTCTTCACTAAATTTTGCCCCCCCCCGCATACCTGTATACCTAATTCTGTATTCTTGTACACCTATATTCTTGTATCCCTTGTATCCTTACATGCCTGGATTTTACCAAACGAAGCCAATTTTCCCCGTCGCGGCTATGTTCGGATTATGTCATCCCGTGCGTTCCCGCAGCATAAATCCGGACCGTGTCCGGCCAAACGAACCCAATTCTCAAAAAGCCGGTTGCCGGAAGCCGGGTGCTCCTTTACAATAACAACACTGATTTGAATCTTTTGGATAAGGAATGAATATGAAACTGGCCAGCTATTATTATCGGAATCAGCCCTCCTGCGGCGTCGTTACCGAACAGGGAATTATGGATATTCCATTTCACCCCGACAATACTCACAAATGGACCTCTGCACTCCAGATATTGCAACAAGGGCCGCAGGCGATGGCACAACTCAAAATGTTTGACCCCAGAAAAGGAACTATTCTGGACCCTGATACAGTAGTTTTGACCAGCCCTATCACCCAGCCTGGCAAGCTGCTGGCGCTGGCCTGCAACTACCCCCAGCATCTGGCCGAGTATGCCAAACCTGCGGACATCACCGACACCCCGAGGCACACCACCACACCCTGGCCTTTCCTGATGCCCGGCTCCGCCCTGCTGGCCCCGAATGCAACCATCCCCTGGCCCAGCTACAGCAGCCAACTGGATTATGAAGTCGAGCTGGCGGTGGTCATCGGCAAGCCCTGTAAAGACATCTCGGCCCAACAGGCCGCTGATTTTATCTTTGGCTACACAATCGCCAACGACATTTCCGCACGATCTGTGACCTACAAAGCCGGGCGGGCCAATCGCCCTCGGGATGAATTTTATGACTGGCTGGCGGGCAAGTGGGCCGATGGCTTCCTGCCACTGGGGCCGTGGGTGGTTTCGGCTGATGAAATCGGCGACCCGAGAAATCTGGGGATCGAATTGAAAGTCAACGGACAGCTCCGCCAGCAATCCAATACCGGACGAATGACGTATAATGTCTATGAAATCGTGGCCTTCTTAAGCCATATCATGACGCTGGCTCCCGGCGATATCATCTGCACCGGCACCCCGCACGGCGTCGGTCACGCCACGGGGAATTATCTGCAGGCCGGTGACACAATCGAATGTGCCATCGAAAAAATCGGAACCCTGACCAACACGCTCGGTCCCAAACCGCAGGCCTTCTACGAACCGCTGAATACCGGGGCATTCTAAAACGGACTGACATGACTGCCCTGCAAAAACAAAGTGCAACATTGATGATAAGCCGTTTTCTGCTGTCAAATCGTCTGGCGATTCTGACCGTAATCTTTGTTTTATCGGTGTTGAGTTTCATCGCCGCCCGGCAGCTTCGCGTCAATACGGATTTTTTGTCCATGCTGAATCCCAACGAACCGTCCGTACAGGATTATCAGTATGTTCTGGATAATTTTTCCCAGATGGACTCATTTGTACTATATTTTCCAGACGCAAAAACAAAGGCCGGACAGATTGAAGAAGCAATCCGGAACATTCGAACACTTCCGAAAATAACCAGTGTGCGGCAATTCGGCGGTCATTCCGGAATTGGAAATATCTTGTTTATGCCATCGATTTCTTACGTCCTTGTTTTTGTCAAACCTTCTTTTCCTCCTACGGAACTGGGGCAAGCTCGACAGTTGGGCGATCAGATCAAGAGGATACTGAATCAACAGAATCTGGAACCCCGGATCACCGGCAGTTATCAGGTGCTGGTGGAATCATCGAATTCGATTGCTCAGGATATGTCATTCACTTCGATCATTACTCTTGTTGGACTTTTCCTCCTGCTTTTTGGTGTCATGCGCATGGGAATCGGCCCCGTCCTGGCAGTTATGCTCAGTCTGACCATCGGGATGGGATTTACGCTGGCGATTACCCGTTATACGCTGGGTCAGCTTAATTTGCTAACGGCAGCGCTGCCGGCAGTCATTCTTGGGCTGGGAATTGATTTCAGTTTGCACATTATCTATGCATTCCGGGAACAAATCCTCAAGGCCCCGGGGAATGCGGCTGACTGGCAGTCACATTTTGAATCCTTCTTCAGCACTACATTGAAACCACTTACCATGGGTGCTGTTACCACGGCAGCCGCCTTTTTATCACTATGCCTGGCATCCACACCGGCGCTGCGGGACATGGGTGTTTTTGGGGCTATCGGCATCGGATGTACATTTCTGACTTCGGTCCTTGTGCTGCCTTTGCTGGTCAGTATGCTGCCCCCGAAGTTACTAATCCGCATCCAAAATACAGGACATATCTGGTTATGGTTATATCGCATCATACGCCCCCATCGACGAGTTGTCCTGGGTTGCTTAATGATATGCCTGACAGGAGCAGCCGCAATGATATCCCGCGTGCAGTTCAGTTCGGACCAGAATCGTTTGTCAGACCCGGATCTTCCGAGCCTTACGCTGCAAACACGACTGTTTTCAGAATATCATATCTTCCCGGTTCCCATGATATTTATCTCCTCCACCGCCGAGGAGGAACAGAAAAAAGCCATGTGGATCCAGCAGCATGGCAGCGAGCTTTTCGCGTTTACCCTGGGGTACTCCACAGCCTTTATGACCGGCCAGTCTCCGCAGGAATTCCTCGGAACGGATAATCATTATCTGACCCTGGCCTATCCCAAAGACAATATTTTCACACCGGCGGCAATCGCACGCATTCAGGATTTTTGTCTGCAACTAAAAGAGGCATTCCCCCAGCGGGAAAACCGAATTTCCGGCTCAGCATTGATCCAGGATACTCTGACACGAAGCATCCAACGCGATCTTGCGGTGTGCTCACTGACTGCCTGTCTGATTGTCACAGGGATGATTTTCAGTGGTTTCCATCAGTTCACCAAAACCCTGCTGGCCTTGCTTCCCATGGTGCTGGGAGTCGTGATGACCATTGGACTAATGGGGTTAATGAATCTGGATTTCAACCTGATAACGATTGTTATTGTCCCGTTGATCGTCGGGACAGGGATTGACCATGGAATTCATCTTTTGTGCAAGCGAGACAGATGTATTGATACAGAATCGGCATTGTCTGAAATTGCAAGTCCGGTAACCAGCACGTCGTTCACTTCGATCCTTGCATTTGCCAGCTTATTATTCTGTAACAATCTGGGATTCAAAGAGTTAGGTATTGTTGGAATCAGCGGATTTGGATTTTGCATGATTTTTTCACTGTTCGTTTTACCACTGCTGTTTAAACAACAGACAGCCGACATCGAAGATGTTTTGGGGCCTGAATAAAAAAAATGAACACACGGAAAATTATCCCAGTATATTACTATATTATACAGAGTATGTTAATTTTATGACAACGACGACATTATTTAAACGAATATCGATCTTTGCTGAATTGGGATTGAAAAGTCCCAGACTGATAGCCTTGCTGACCAAAACCGCTTCCGAATACCGCGAAGTGGAATCCGCGTGGGAGTCATTCCTTCGTGAATTCAATTTTGCGCACAACGCCCAATTCACCAACAGGACACTCAGTTCGACGGTTTATTTTGAGAAGAATTTTTTCAGCATCCTCCTGCTCAGCATTCTCAAATCCGCACAGATACCCAAATATCGACGCATGAAATATGGTCTTCTGCTGCAGGCATTACGAACCATCGTTACCTGCACAGATAACATTCTGGATCATGAGCAAAAAGGAGCCATACAACTCGAAACCAACCTTCATAATCCGGTGTTAGACAATGTTCTGCTGACTCTGGCCGCTCAGAAAGTATTATTGTGTGCTTCCTGCAGCTTATGCAGTGAACCGTATGGAACAGAACGCCTTCAAAAACGACTGCTGGACAGCCTTTTCGCAGTGGCCCAGGGTGAAAGTGCTGCCAGCCTGCTGCCGGGTGAAACGTATCCAATTCCTGACCAAATCATCGAGACAGTGCACAAAAAGATCGGGGGGCAACTGCTCGGGCTGGCTCTGGTTGCCCCCATGGAGAATGAATCCGAACACAGGGCGGCACTGGAGCCCATGGAACAGGGCATTTTGGCCATCGGAACCGCCCTTCAAATGCTGGATGACATCACCGATATTGTTGAAGACTGGGCTGTCGGGAAAAAGAATTATCTGGCAAGCTGGATGATGTATCATCCGCCTGTCATGTCCATGAATGCTCTCAATACCATTGTTACCGGGGAAACTTCACAGGTCGCTTTAAAACTCGGTTCAAATCGCATCGCGGCCATTGATCAAGCCATTGCCAAAGCGCTTGAAGGATTTGACCTGCTTCATCAAGGCGGCTATCCGGTCAACCATGAACAAGCCCTGGTGTTGTTACGAATTATGTTTCGCCTGCGGGGACTGGGGGCCGACTGGGAGCAATCATCCTATGCCCGCTAATTTTATTTCCTCTATCAGGCAGACAAGTTTTGCAATTCTTCTTTTGGGATTTGTGTGCGGCTGCGAGGAACAGCTTCGACCTATGGAACAGGACGCCGAGATTCCTGCTTCGGTTATTGTGCAATCTGCAGCGCCGCAACAAGAGACATTCGCAGTTCCTTCAACTCTCCCGCCGGTAAAATCAGAACAAACCCCACCTGTCGCTTCAACACAGCAATCCGGGGGCTTTGAGCCTGCGATTTGCAGACTTATCCCCGCAACCATGCAGACCGAGGTTTGGAACACCCTGCTTGGAACAAATCCTGTCGTCTATATCCGTCAACTGCCTCAAACCACGGACTTTGTTGTTCTGGATGAATTGCACAGCCGGATTCTTCGGGCGGCACGTTCCAAAATTCTGGGGACCAAGTCAGCAAGCATTTTGATTCTGGCGGGAATTGATTTCGAAACCCAGAATCCGGCCATCACCGGACCGTTTTCATTTGAGTTCGGCAAACCCATGCCGGGGACGGGGGTTTATGCCGCCAACAAAACGAAATTCCTGTCGCAGTTTTCCGGCGGCACTCTCCAAAAAACGACCTCAAAAATTCAGGGCATCACCGGGGCAACCATGATCTGGAAGCCGATTGCCAAAGAGATTCAGCAGATATCTTCCGAGTTAATCAAACAGGGAGATGATGCATCGTATATTGATTCACTGATTTCCGGGAACGTAATCTGGACACGTTCCATGGGTACCGACAAACCGGTAACTGCGATGGCTCCTGCCGACCCGGTCGGCGTCTCACCCGAACAGAGCGCTTCGCCACCGCCCCCCGCTCAGAATCCACCTGCCGCACCGATTTCTCTTCCGGTTCCGGTCGCTCAGGTCCAGATGGAAACAGAAGACCAAACTGACCTGCTATCGGCCTACTGGCAATGGATTGGTTTTGGAGAGTTGTCCATGCTGGGCAGCGCCGTATTGATTATCAGCTTCAATTCACTGAAAGGACGCAGACGATGCGATGCGGCCCAATCCGCAGAATAGTCCAGATTCTGGTCCTGGCTGTGCTGGTTGTTATCGGTACAGATTTGGTTATGTCGTCGGCGGCCTGTTTGCCGTGGTTTTCACGGTTCAGTCCGCTGATGACACTGACGACACGGTTAGCTGCGCATCAATGGACTCCTTACTTTTTCGGGGGAACGATTGTATTTTTTCTCAGCGCTGTGTTTCCGCGATTTTTTTGCGGGTGGGTTTGCCCTGTGGGGACCTGTATTGATATCGTGGATACCGTGACACTGGCCGGAAAAAGAACCCTGCTGAAAACTCCTTTCTGGGCAGCGGCCTGGCTGCTGGATGCGGGCTTGATTGCAGCAGCGATGAATCGATATGAATGGGCGGGCTATCTGGACCCACTGACTTTTTTTGCTCATACGCTGGCATTTTTTATGCCGCAAAAAAACAGCCAACTCATCCAGAGTGCATTTGCAGACACAGGTACAGAACTCATTTTGCCGGCAGTCTTTTTCGGGGCACTTGCGCTGACGGTTTTAGGCCGCAGAACATGGTGCCGCATGCTGTGCCCTCTTGGCGGTCTTCTGGGCTTGGCAGGAACGTGGGGATTGTTCCGCCGACAGGTCAATAACAATTGCATCCAGTGCGGCAAGTGCCGAAAGCAATGTCCCATGACTGCGATTCCCGCTGATCCTCACCAGACAAAATATCCGGCCTGCATTTCCTGCCGGCATTGCAGCGATATTTGCCCCAGGAAAGCCATTCGCTTTCGGTAGATTCAACTCTCGTTAAAAGGATTCGACTAACTGCCGGGCTTCGTGTTTGCGTTCTTCGACCATGGCCCCAATAGCTTCCGGGGTGCCATGCAAGGTGGGTTCCACGAGGATGTGTTCGATTCGGGTAAAGCCGATAAAGCCTAAAATCTGGTCCAGATAGCGTTTCTGCTGGTCGTAGCCTTCGGCCGGGCCGGAGTAGGCCCCGCCCCGCGCCAGGACAACCAGGGCTGGCTTGCCTTTGACAAGGCCTTCATACCCTGCTTCCGACACGGCAAAGGTAAACGTCGGCTGGACGATGATATCGATATACTGTTTGAGCCGATAGGGGATGCCGAAGTTCCACATCGGGACAGCCAGGACATATTTATCGGCAGATTTGAAATGGTCGATGATGCCAACCACTTCGTCCCAGGCCTTTTTCTCCTGGGCCGTGTGGGGCTTGCCATGCATGATATTGTATTTGCCCTGCACAGCCGGGCCGTCGAAGGCAGGCAGAGGAGCCTCAAATAGATTCAGGACCTCCACGGTATCCTTTGGATTACGGGCCTTGTATGCCTCGACAAATGCATCGGCCACCTGAATCGACTTAGACCGTTGCCCACGCGGTGAACACTGGATATACAGCAGCTTTGCCATTGGCGAATCCTTTCCATTCGATACTTTCTATCTTCTATTGATTCTGCACGGATAAAGTTCACAACAATATGGATTTATAGTCTAATTTAAGCTGGATAATAAGTATCCATAAAAAAAGGCCCGCCTTTGCAGACGAGCCTTATTATACCCAGCAGGTACTGATTTACTGCAACGAAAACGCTGAATTAAAAGACTTTTTCGAAGACCTTGACGCCATCGACGACTTTACAGGTATGGACGGCATACTTATCGGCAAAGTCAGGTCGGCTTTGCGGATAGGCTGTATCCACTGCTTTCTTGACGGCATCGGCGCCGGAGGCCAGCACGATAGCCCCTGCGGCACCTTTATCGCCGCCGCCGAGCATGCGTTCGCCAATGGTCTGGGGGACGGTGCGGACGATATCGCACATGGTTTCCAGTTCAGGGCCGGAAATCTTGTATTCATCCCGCAGGCCGATACCATCTTCACGGAAAATCCTGCCGACAGTTATAATGTCGCCCTTCTTCCAGGCTTCCATCATCTTATAGAAGCGTTTCTGGGCTTTGTAGATATAGGTCATCCGATCAACCAGATGCGGGGCTTTCTTGTCGAAAGCGGCCTTGATTTTGTTATAGAGGGCGTCGGTTTTGATGTCGGCCAGGCAGTTGATTTTGAAGCCGGCTTTTTGGGCCTTCCTGACCAATTCTTCGCATTCGGCGCGACGGACTTTGTAGGTCGATTTTTCCAGGCCGGGACGAACCGTGCCAGTGTCCATGACGACGATGCGAAAGTCTTTGGCTTTCTTGCCGAGGGGAACATAGCTAATGGAGCGCGTGGCGGGCTTGTAGTGGGTGCCCATGCCCTGTTTGGCGAACAGAATCATGATCTGATCGAGCTTGCCGCAGGGAGAGCCGATGTATTCATTTTCGACCGCCTGAGCCAGATCAACAATCTTCATCTGATCCTTTTCGACGATGCCGTTGGCATCGAGGACCGACAGAATCAGGTTGAGGGCCAGTGAGGCCGAACGGCTCATGCCGCCGCCGGGGATGTTACCCAACAGAACCGCATCGATGCCCTGGGTCAGCTTATAGCCGGCTTTCTGGAGGATGTAATCTACGCCGTAAGGGAACCGTGCCCAGGTGTCTGCCACTTTCGGTGACTTGGGAGCGGGAACCTTGCCCAGTTCAAACTGGATGATGCCATCGCCGGGGAAGTTATCGCTGTACAGCCGCATCTTCGTGGTGCCGTTGGGCTTATAGGCCATCCAGATGAAGCGGTCGGTACCGACGCCAAACAGCTCGGTGCCGTTATAGTCACCATGTTCGACGCCGATGCAGAACCGCGAGGATGTCCGGCGGACTGTGGCGCCCTTGATATTGATTTTCTTCTTTGCGGCAATGGTCTTGAGTGCCGCAAATGCCTGTTTATCATTGGTTACCAGGGGTACTGCTTTCACGGTAAGAACTCCTTTATTTAGCAATTACGAGGGGGCTGAAAATAACGTATAAAACTAACGTTACCACGACAACTACAATTCCAACCCACATGGCCCCGCGGGAACCTTCCAGATTAATCGTGGTATTCTGTTTAAACTCCATCGGCTGGGCCAGCGGGCGAATTATCCGAATCAATGCCATCACCAGCAGGCACAAACCAAAGCAGATGGCCATGCGATTGAGGAACTGGACCTGCGGAACAGCTACTTTAAGGACACCGTAGGACACGATATTGGTCACCAGCCCCAGCACGCCGGCCATGCCCGGCGCTTTGCGCACCAGCAATCCAAAGGCAAACACCGCCAAAATACCGGGCGAGATGAAGCCCTGGCTTTCCTGGATGATGGTGAAGATACTGTGGCTGATTTTGGGATTGCCCAACTGCGGGGCCAGGAGAACCGCGATAACAGCAAAGACCACCACAGAGATACGCCCGACCGAAACGATCCGTTTCTGCGTGGTTTCGGGGTTCATAAATTTCCTGTAAATGTCCATGCTGAAGATGGTCGAAGCGGCATTGAGCATCGCTGCCAGCGAGCTGACCACGGCCCCCAGCAGTGCCGCCAGAACAAATCCGACGATACCCTTGCCCTGCGGCAGGACATTGCCCAGCAGTTGAGCCAGGGCGGTGTCGTACTTATGGGCAATAAACTTTTCCGTAACCACGGGTTTGGCTGCAGCGGCTGCGGCAGTTTTGGTTTTTTCATTATAGACTGTCATTTCCGCATCCAGCGCGGAAAAGACAAAATTCCAAGACTTGTCATCAGAAGCAAAAATGGTGAAATCAGCCGGTTTGAGTGCTGCATAAACGGACTTGACAATAGGAAGAACAAACATGTTTTTGGTCTTGATGGCCTTGATGGTCTGTTCACTGTCGAACAACGCCACCATGAATCGTCCCTGCGGCCATGCGGCAATCGCTTCTTCCGACGGGGAGTCCACGACTTCGACAAGCTGCGTCTGGGGGTTGGCCTTGTGATATTTAGAGATCACCGGGGCGTTATCATAGACGGCCTCGAACTGCATGTTTTTGGCAAACAGGTTAAAGGCGAGAATACCGGGAATCACAATCACAAATGGAATCAGCAGTTTCATAAATGCGGCAAAGACGATACCCTTTTGTCCCTGTGCCAGCGAGGCAGAGCCGAGGGTTCGCTGGGTAATGTACTGATTCAGACCCCAGTAATAAAAGTTGGGTATCCACAGCCCCAGCAGCAGCGCCGTCCAGGGCAGTAGCGGATCTGTGGCGGGCAGGAACATATTCAGGCGAACCCGGTTCAAATCCATAAACCGTTCCATCGCCCCCTGTCCCTGATTCATCTGCACAAGGGCCACGGCGCCGGTTTTGACATCGGCGATTTTCCAGGCTTCCGAGACACTGCCCAGCTTGTCGAACGCAAAGAACATAATCAGAGCGCCGCCGACAATCAGGGCGCTGCCCTGAATCAGGTCGGCCCAGGCACAGGCTTTCAGCCCGCCGGTGACGACATAAATCATGGCAATCAAACCGATAATCAGGGACGCAACCGCCAGACTGACATTCACCCCCCACAACTGGCCGGCAAGACTGCGAATGGTTAATGCACCCGAATAGGTTACAGCTCCCAGAAGCAGGAGATAAATAAACATCGTCGCAACGGCCATGATAGTTCGTGTGGCGGTGTTATAGCGATGCTCGAGGAATTCAGGCATGGTATAGATGCCTGTTTTGAGAAAATACGGAAGGAATGCAAAAGCAACCACAATCAGCGTAATCGCCGCCATCCATTCATAGCTTGCGATGGCCAGACCCACGTGACTGGCCGCGTTGCCGGACATACCCACGAATTGTTCGGTGGAAATATTGGCCGCGATCAATGAAAAGCCGATGAGCCACCAGCTTAAACCGCGTCCAGCCAGAAAATAATCTTCACCGGTGGATTCATGACGGCTCTTATACATTCCAATGCCAATGACGCAAGCCACAAAAACACCAAATACCAGAAAATCGAGAAACATGTCTTTCTCCTTAAAATTTGAACCTGATATCCTCTGTGATATACAAAAAATCCAGCCCGTATTATGCCCATTTTTATCCAGATATCAAGCAGGAATCCTGACAGGAAATCATTTTTATAAAAGACAGGAGAATTCCACTTTTGGAATAGTTATTCGTTTAAAACAGCAATTTGAGCATCGGGGGTGCAGAGAATCACCTTCGTTGCATTTTTTTCGTGCAGGAGCTGCCTGATTTTCTGTTCGGACATGATCATGACAGCCGTAGAGAGAGCATCGCCGGAGGTCCCATCGGCGGCAAAAACCCAGCAGGCCAGTCGGCCGGTAACCGGTTTGCCGGTGGATGGATTAATAATGTGCGATTTGCGAACAATACTTGAAGCACTCAGTGCCTGATTGGCAAGGATGGGCTTTTCGATAATCTGGTCGGGACTCTGTGGGTGACGGATAATGGCCGGCCAGCCAGATTGACCGGCGGGCGGATCCATGGCTAAAATGGTGCTTGCCCCGGCATTGAGCATGGCACGGGTTATGCCCCATTGACGAAGAACTTTAGCCATTTTATCCAGAGCAAATCCTTTACCCATTCCCCCTAAATCCAAATCCGCATATCCACGAATCACCCGCACGGTGAGGTTTTCGGGATTCAGATCGAGGTTGTCCATTCCCAGACGATGGGCGGAGGCAAGAACTTCCGAGGGGGTTTGTTTGTGCTGTTCGGCGACCTTGCCGAGGGTTGGATCGAATGCCCCGCTGGTGAGCCGGTGCAGCTTTTGGGCTGCCAGAAGGCAGTCCATGGTGTCGGGGCTGACGACGGTTTCCTGGCCAGGCTGGAGATTGTTGATTCTGGATATGTCGCTATTGGGAATATAGCGGCTCAGTTCGGCTTCGAGGCCGGCCAGTTCGGCAAATGCGGCCCGGGCAGCAGCAGCGGCATTTTGGGTTTCCGAGGAACTGATATAGATTTCAAATACCGTCGCCATCGCCTGCTCGCTGAAACGGATGGGCTTATCTGGCAGAAGCGACATGTCATGATTCATTGTCGTAGGTTCCTTAAGGGTGGATTTGTTTTGACCTGTACGGTGCTGCTGCATCCATTTATCATAATCCGTTTTGCGGATATAGCCCTGCCAGAAAACGCCGGGGCGAAGCGGCAGCGGGGTATCAAAAACGGGCATGTAGAGCGATTTTTGTCCCGGCGGAGGCCATTCATAGAGGGCACTGAGAATCCGTTCTTCCATTCGCAAAGGAGCCAGGATGATTGCGGCCGAGAGCATGGACCGGTCGATTTCGGTCCAGTAGCCGACTTTGTCGGACTGCCTGAGATACCAGGGCCAGGGCCAATAATAGCCCGTATCATCGATGACGTAGATGCCGAAATCCGGCTTGTCACCGATGGCCTGAATCAGACTCTGGATGCGGGTGTTCATCTGGAGCATTTCAGGGCCAGTATGGGCATAGACATAGGGATTGGCGGGATCGGCGGGGATTTTGAAATTCAGCCACGCACTTTGCACTGCCGGATTTATCAGACACATCACGATCAGGAGTCCCCTGAGCCATGCAGAGCTTTGCTGCCACAGCCAGGCTATCATGATGCCTGACGGCAGCGCCATCGCATAAAGGATAATGACTCCATTCCATGGGGTTTTGTATGGGATAATGGAATAAATGACATAAAGGGCCAGGGTCATGCAAGTGGTAAACCGCAGCATTTCCGTTGAGCACGGGATGCTGACTTTACGGGCGTGAAATAACATGACCACGGCCAGGACAGACAATATAACCAGAATGTCTTCGTTCCATGGCTGTTTTTCAAAAAATTCCAACCAGGTAAACAAATCCAGATAATAATACCACGGATAGGTATGAACGGGAGTATGCAGGGCACGTGCGGTGCTGATGAAAAATGTCGAGTAAGATTCCCTGACTCCCCTGAGGTCGCGGCCAAAGCCCGAATAGAGCAAGGCGGATATCCCCACGGCGGTAATCAGCATGGCCAGTTTGCAGAGAATTCTCTTTTGGGTGTTGCGGATGAATTTCCGCTGGTCGGTGATGTGCGAGAAGACAATTGCGATGGCCGCGGCTGCATAGACAAGGACGCAGGTTTCCTTGGTGGCGTGCATCAACCCCGCAAAAAGGCCGGTCAGAACCGCCCAGAGCAATTTTTCCTGGGCGAAATAGCGCCACAGACAGGCGATAAAGCCGCCGGCAAACAGGGCAAAGAGCATTTCGTGAATGTAATAGCGGCTGTAAAAGACCAGGCCCGGAGAAAATGCCAGCAATGCCGCACTGAAAAAAATGGCTCGTCGGCTCAGGTACCCCCAGAACAGAAACGGTACGCCACAAATCAGGAAGCCCAGTGCGGCCGTGGCACTACGCAAAGACACTTCGTCGAGCGTTTGAATATCGCGGCAGCCGAATACAACCGCAAAAGGATAGGTCCAGTAATGCAGCGTCGGGCCGTGGAATTCGCCGGGGTCATAATCGTAATACCCGCGATGCAGAAAATCGGCAAACCGGAATGCATTGACGGTTTCATCCGGATGCATGGGGCGCAGGTCCAGTGCCCAAAAATGCAGTACCACGGCTGCGGCAAACACCAGCAGTGCCGAGAGTATCCAGCCTGTCTTTGCGTTGAAGTTCATTGCTTTGTGCCGTACACTTCGATTTCAATGTAGTGATTCAGATCGTTGGCATTGTTGCCTGCACTCCAGCAGCGGACATATCGGCCTTTGATGCCTTTGGCGTTAACCAGCAGGCCATTGTGATCATCGACATAATTTTTGTCCTGGCCGACCCCAAGGCCGGAGCTGTTGTCGATGTCGTTATTAAACAGGGTTGTGACGCCGGTGATGAATTCGGGGTCATCGGCAACCTGAACAGCAACATCAAAATAAATGCGGGCCTGTTTATGGTAATGCCAGATGACCACGGCGTAAATCGCATAGGACTCGCCCAGGTCAACCTGCGCCCACTGGCTGAAAGGTCCCAATTCCACGTAACTGCCTTCGGTGGCTTCCTTATCGCCATCGGTGATCATTTTCAATTGACCCGAAAAGGGGTCCGGCTCAGAACTGGTCACCGGTTTATTCAGAGCGACATTCACCACACCTTTGGGAGCCATAAAGGGAGGCTGTACCCATCCCTCGGGTTTTATATCCAGGTTCTGCGTTGCCAGCAGATTTTCCGCGGTCCCTGTGAATTGCGGACGGGGTAAAATCAGGGGGATTGCCACAAGGTTTTCAGAGCCTGAAGGCTGGGTGATTTGTTCCGGTGGATTGACAGCACGATTGTCTCCGACAGACGTCTGTGTGGTTTGAGACCGATCGTCAACACCTGGGTTTGTGACATCCTCTGCGGAGGGTTGTTTTTTGCAGGATACGGCGGTCACCAAAATCGATGACACGAGCAAAGCAAGCATGCGTCTCATTTTTCTTCTCCTGATTGGTGATATGCTAAGGTTTTTTATCGCTTCGTATCAATTTACGGGTTTACCAAAACCATACTGGAGGGCAGGGATTATAGCCCTGCCGCAAGCAACAAATACCTGACCATATCGAACAAAGAACAACCTGTTTTCAGTCTGCCTTTCCAGCAGGCCGTCCTCCCTGCTAACAGAAAAATGGGGCGCCTTTTGGACGCCCCAAAACACACTTCAATAACCTTCACAGTGCCGAAAGGCTGATGCAGCTTTCGGACTCTGGTTCTTTTTTACTTTTTGCCGTACACTTCGACTTCGATGTAGTGATTCAGGTCGCTGGAATTATTACCGGCGCTGTAGCAGCGGACGTAGCGGCCTTTGGTACCCTTGCCATCCACCACCAGACCATTGCGGTCGTCAACATAATTCTTGTCCTGACCGACGCCAAGGCCGGAGCTGTTATCGGTATCGCTGTTGAACAGGGTGGTGACGCCGGTCACGAATTCCGGATCATCGGAGACCTGAACGATGACATCGAAATAGACGCGGGCCTGTTTGTGGAAGTGCCAAACGGCCACGGCGTAGATTTCATGGGATTCGCCCAGATCGACCTGAACCCACTGGCTGAAAGGCCCTAATTCCACAACGCTGCCGTCGGTGGCTTCCTTGTCGCCATCGGTAATCATTTTAAGCTCGCCCATAATCGGTTCCGGCTCGGAACTGGTCACGGGTTTATTCAGAGCGACATTCACCACACCTTTGGGGGCCATAAACGGCGGCTGAACCCAGCCATCCGGCTTCTTATCGAGATTTGCGATACCCATCAGATTTTCGGGGGTTCCAACAAACTGGGGCTTGGGCAGCACCAGCGGAATCGCAACCAGATCGCCGGAGGCTGCGGCCGGAGGCGTCTGTTGAGGCTGAGCCGCCGCCGGTTTGTCTGCTTCCGGGGCCGGGGCGGTCTGCTGCTGATGGACTTCCGGTCCTGGAGCAGCGGGTTGCGCCGGGGGTTGTTTTTTGCAGGATACGACTGCAAGCAAAAGGGCCAAAAGGGCTAAACTTAACAATTTTCTCATTATTTTTTCTCCTGATTAGTGATAGTTGAAGATCTTATTGTATCATTTCAGAACGTTTTGACAAGGAAAACTTATATTGCCCATTTTGCCCGCGGGCTGCGAGATAAAAGCCTATTGGCATCCGGATCGTCCACAAACTGTTCGACGACGGGATTCCATCTCAGAGGACGTCCCAGCTGCATGGCAATTGTGCCCAGATGGCAGACCGTGGAGCTGCGGTGCCCGATTTCCACATCGGTTATTGGTCTGCGGCGAGTGCGGATACATTCGAGGAAATTGGCTTTATGATTGATGCTGCGATACAACCGGGTTTCTGTGGGGAGGATTGTGGTCCCTTTCAGAGACTCCGGCCATGTTTTTAATTCTTCGCGACTGACATAGATTTTGCCCTTGTCGCCTTCGAATAAGACCGATGAGCCGCCGGTTCTGCAAATCATGGTGATATCGCCGGGGTAGGTATATTCAATCATGACATTGTCGGCGGTATCAAACAGGCCGTCTTTGGGGAATTCACCCTTGCCCGAAATACGGATGGGGCCGGCGTCATCCATGCCCAGCGCCCACTGGGCAATATCCAGATGATGGGCACCCCAATTGGTCATCTGGCCGCCGGAGTAGTCGCTGAGGAAGCGGAAATTGTAATGGCAGCGTTGGGCCACATAGGGTTCCCACTGGGCCGGCCCGAGCCACATATCGTAATCAAAGTGGGCGGGGACAGGTTCTTCCTTCCACGTCAGCGGATTGGGGCGGTTATTGGCAGGAATATCGACAAAGACTCTTTGTATTTTACCGATTCGTCCGTTGCGTACCAGTTCACAGGCAAACCGGAAATTGACATCGGAACGCTGGTGCGAGCCGACCTGGAAGACGCGGTCATATTGGCGAACTGCATTGCATAAGTCCCGGCCTTCAGCAATCGTCAGGGTCAGCGGCTTTTCACAATAAACATCCTTGCCCGCCCGGACAGCCGCAAGTGAAATCGGGACATGCCAGTGATCCGGAGTAGAGACCACGACCGCATCAATATCAGGCCGGGCCAGCAGGTCACGGAAATCGTGATAGCCGGCGGAGTCCGGAAGGCGGGCTTCCTTCAGGGCCTGCTTGAGATGCACCGAATCCACATCGCATACTGCGACGATCTGGCAGCCCGTGGTATTGAAAAAGCCCTTGAGATTGGCAATGCCCATGCCGCCGGTGCCGATGCAGCCGAGGGTGATGCGGTTGGACGGAGCGTCCTGGCCGCGCACTGCCGACGGCATAACTGCAGGAAAAAGAAGGCCGGCCGCCGAAGTGCCGGCCAGGCCTTTGAGAAACAAACGTCGTGTCAATTCATCCGACTTCATCAGAAAACTAAACGGTACCTTTCATTTTGCCCAGTACGAGAGCCAGAACAACCAGTATAATCACGGCAGGCAGCAACAGCTTGATGCTCTGCTGAATCGAAGAGCCTTTGGCCATGTTGCCAATGGCTTTGGGGACGAACATGCCGCCAACAAGCCCGACGGCAAAAATAATGCCGAACAGACTGCCATAGATAGACGGATCAAACTTGGCGAAGGTTACGCCGACAATCGTCGGGAAACAGGGGGCAAACGCCAGACCCGCACAGACCGCAAGAGCACTGGTCCAGATGGCCCCGCCCCGCATCATGGCGAAAATCACAAGGGCCATAATGACCGCAGCACCTGAAATAAACCAACTGCCGTATGCGGTAATCATCCCGATCTGGCTGGCAATCAAACGACCGGCCATCATGGCGACGGCAAACAAGGAAAGCATTTGCTGAGCCGTTGCATCCACCACGTCGGAAGCCATGGAGGGGAAGTCTTTGGCAATCACTTCTTTGCCATAGGGTGCAAGCCAGTTACAGAATGATGATTCGAGGCTGATATAGCATAATAAGGTCAGGGCCGCCACAAGAGCCGCCGGTTCCCTGAGCAAAGCCACCGCACTGGCCAGAGAAAATCCGGCATTGCCTTTGGGAAATTCGGCGCCGAAGACCAGCACAGTCGGAATTAAAACAAGAATGCCCAGTGCACCGACCGCAATTTCATAACTGGTCTTGCGGAACAGCAGGCTGACCAAAAGAGGGGTCAGGAACAATCCAAGACCGAAAAATACGTTGCCCAGATTGCTGGCGGCGGCAGGATTTTTCCCTTCAAAAAGAATTTGCGGAATCAGGGTGTTGCCGACGGTATTCATGGCCATCGCGCCAAATCCAAGCAGCAGACACGGTACAATCGCTGTCGTATAGTGTTTGGCATTGGCCAGGATGAAGACACAAATTGCTGTGGCAATAAATCCAAAAAAAGCCACCGGCTTATAGCCGATTTTATCCACCGTAATACCCATCACCAGAGATCCCAGCAGACAACTGAACATAAAGATTGAAATCAGGGAACCGAAATGGCCCTGATCGATTTTGAGACGAGGCATCAGCTTGACGCCAATTGACCCCAGCAATGAAAAACACATTCCAAGACCAAATACACTCAACAATGCTACAGCCTTATCCATGGCATGCCTCCTGATAAAAGATTTTAAGAGTTATACTGTTTTGCAGTCTTTTAATATTCTGGAACGAATCACCAGATACGTCTGCGCAATTGCCACCATGACAAAGCACAGTGTACAGTAACGATGAATCCACAGCAGCATGTCCTGGCCATGGGTGCCGAAAATCGGATACATGCTCAGCACCATCGTCAGGCTGATGGGCAGGGTCAGCAGCAGCATCATCCAGAAGCCGGCCTTGCGAAGGCACGCTTCCAGGGGACAACCGCATTCCGAAGTTCGGGATTGCATCTTGCAGATAAAGGCATTGGCCCAGGTGACCGCCAGAAACGCCATGCAGAACACAAATACGCCGGCGAAAGTCGCGTGAATCATGAGCAGCCAGCCGGCAATACGCGAACCGAAGACCACCGGACCAAAGCCGGTCAGAATCAGCACCAGCACCGCCAGCATGGCCAGCAGATACACCAGTTTGCGGATTCGCCCGACCCATGTCAATTGCTGTTCGAGAAAGAGCATCGTGAACAGATGCACAGCACGGCGAATGAGTCCCGTGGCCGATAACCGCGGTCCGCTGCCGCAGGGGAAAATCAGTGCATGGAGCACAACCAGACCGATCACAGCACCGAGTCCGAAAATGGAAATCCATTGAAACATATTAAGCCTTATCCTCCACACAGACGCGGGTTATCGCAGACAATGCCCTCAGCCCGTACAGCAGCAAGACCAGCCCGATCAGACCGCAGGCCGACCAGGTTACAATCTTCAGCCACGGACGGAATACAAACGAGAAATTAAACGCCCAGATATACGCCCGGCTGATGCCCTGAAGACTAACCATCTCCACCGGCTCAAGCCCTGCAGGTACCGGGCCATCCACCGGCAGTTTGGCAAAGAAGAACGGCGAATCGGTGGTATGGCAATCGGCACAGGTTTTGGCTCCCAGGGACTGATCCTTGGGACGCACATCGTGGGCCAGCGGCCAGGCATACGGAGCAGCGGCAGCGTGCGATTCGGTCACCAGCTTACCATCTTCGCTAAGTTTGTACATCTTGCCTGAACAGATATAGACAGGCATTTTTCGTTCATCGGACTGCAAGGCCGTTAATATGACAGCAATCTGTTCTTCCGACAGGGTCATCCAGTCGTTTTCTTTAGGCTCGTTGCCCTGGACGGCGGAGCTGACTGCATCGGACACATCGCGAGGCAGCAGCGGTTTGACTTCGTTATTATCCAGAGCCGCCCAGAACGCCGGCCAAATCAGGCGATAAGGACCGATTTTACCGTCCTGGCCTTTCATCAGCACCGGCTCATAGACATGCGGCAGCTTCATATCGACTTTGTGCTTGCCGTGCAGGCCCAGCTTGTGAATGCCGGCGGTACGCACCTGCCCGGCGGTGTCTTTGGGTGCCGGTCCGCTGTGACAGGCGGTACAGGTCAATTTTTCAAAATGAATGGTCGGGATACCCGCATGCCTGGGAGTCGGTGATCCCAGCCGCCCTGCCGCGGTTTCCTGCCCTTTGGGGCCCAGGTGGCAACCTTCACAGGTCAGCCCGGCCATATCCGGATTTTCGGTTTCGTAACCGCGGGAAATTTGATGATCTGTGCCGTGCCGGTGACAATCCGTACAGTTCAGGCCCGAATGCATGTGAACGTCTTCGTCCCGGGTCCATTCCGAATGTTCCGACACTGACATATCCTGAACGGAATGACAATAATAACACCGTTCTTTGGGCACATCTGCGGTGATATTCATAAAGACCTTATCGTCTTTATCGAAGATCGAGGGATTGTATGCCAGGGTAATTCCCTTATCGACCGTCGGGTCGAAAAAGTCCGACAGTGCCGAAGCGGTTCCGTTAACCACCGCCATTCCTGTTGCCGCGGTATTCATCCAGCGGAAATTCTGCCGGGCCGCCTGCAGGGCCGCAAGGCTCTGATCCTGACGGAAATCGGCATTATGGCAGGCCAGACAGTTAATCTCCCAGGTGCCGCTGATTTCCTTGCGGAGCATAACCTGCGGATCATCTTCAGCATCGGTGAACTTGCCGAAGTGATTGCCGGAGATATGGCTGCCGAAGGCGTTGATAAATTCCCACTGGCTCATGCCGAGCTGTTTGGTACTATACACTCCCGGCCAGTTACGTTCCGAGACAGGCAGCACGGTTCGGGTTTTCGGGTCGGCCAGAACAAAAGGCTGCCCCGGGCGGCCATCGTTTTTCTGCGGATCGGATAATTGGAAATGCCATCCATGGGTAATCACATTGAAGGTGTGGCACTGGCCGCATGTTTTTTCCATCGAAAACGGCTTGGCATCTGCATCCGCGGCACGTATCGCAATGCCGGATTCATCCATCAATTGCATCAGGTGGACCGGCGTAAAGCGGTTTCCATCGTTGCTGTCGCCAATCAGGGCCTCCTCGGCCCATACCCATCCGCTGCCCAGAATAACCAGCAATACACATCCTAATCGTCGTTTCATCCTGCGTTCCATCCGCCGACTAAACCTTGAAATCTTCGGGTTTGAATTCCAGCTTGCAGCCTTTTTCGATGGCTTCGTTGATCTTCAGCACGGTCACGGCTGTTTCATAGCCGATTTCAGCAGGGCAATTTAATTTCGCCTTACCGCGAATGGAATCGAAAAAGTTGACCAGATGCGGCTGATGATATGGGACATCCATCGTTACCGGAATCTTATATTCGGCGGCCGGAACGGATTCACGCACATCGGCAGGAGCGGTTTCATCGGCTTTTTTAGCAACGATACCGCCGGCTTTCTTGATATAGCCCTTGGCCACCCAGGGTTCCCATTTCTGCTCTTCTACCCAGGATTCACGATAGATGCTGCCGCGGGCCGATGCTTCGGTAATCAGCAGGGTTCCTTCATCGCCCATAAAACATTCAAAATATCCATTGGCACTGTTGGTTGTCGTAGTCTGATAAGAAGCACGTACTATGCCTTCTTTGGTCTTGTATTCATAGATGGTAATCACGTTATCATACCATTCATGATCGGTCCAGTAGTCGGTGCCGCCGCTGGCAACCACGCTGGTCGGCTGAGCATCCAGGAACCAACTGTAAATATCAATCTGGTGGGACCCTAAATCGACGATAGGTCCTCCGCCCAGACCTTTGTACCAGCGCCAGTTCATAAATTGCTTCATGTCCTTGAAGCCATATTTGTTAAGCGTGGCTTCGTCGATTTCCTGTCCCGGAGGGCACACGTTGTCAACACAGGCCTGACGGCTGCGATTCCACTGGCCGTTAATCGTGGTAATCCGGCCCAGCAGTCTGGCTTCCTGAATGTATTTTTCATAGCAATGGCGGTAGCGGGGATTGCTGCGGCGTTGATGGCCGATTTGCAGCAGTTTGCCGGTCTCTTTGGCGGCCAGAGCCATCCGTTTTGCACCTTCAAGGGTATTGCTCATCTCTTTTTCGCAATACACATGGAGGCCTTTTTTCAGACAGGCAACCGTATGGTCGGCATGCCAGAAATCCGGCGTGGCAACAATCACCGCATCCAGATCGGTTTCTTTATCCAGCATCTCCTGATAATCGACATAGGGAGTCCCCTTCCAGCCAAACGCTTTATAGGCATTGAGGGTTTTGGAGACACGCGACAGGTTCCCCTTCTCCCAAACATCGCACACTGCGACAAAACGGACATTGGAGGCCTTGCCCAGTTTCACAATGGCATTCATCAGGGCTTGTCCCTGCGGGCCGGCGCCCAATAAGGCAACATTAATCACATCTTTATTGGCATCATCGGCACCATAGGCACTGCCGGTTACAAACAGTCCGGCTCCAATGGCGGCCGTGGTCTTCATAAATGTTCTGCGGTCTAATTTCTGCGTCATTGCTCAATCTGCCTTTCCGTCAATTCAGTTCTTTAATTTTGATATTCCGATACCAGACCTTCACTCCGTGGTCCTGAAGACCGATAAAACCGGTCCTGGGCAAATCTTTATAGGCTACGTCGAATTTATTCTGCGTGCCATCCGGATTCTTATGCGCTTCGGTCCATTTGTCAAGATTCATATTGACAACCTGCTCAGAATTTAAGACCACCTGGATAATCGGGCCTTTGGCCTGAATGGTCAAACGATTCCATTGTCCTGCCGGCAGGACGGCATTGCGGGTCGGCTCGAGGATGTCATAAATGCCGCCGCAGATATGCTTTGAAACGGCTTCGCCGGCATTATCGGCAACCTGAACTTCCACCCAGGGCAGCCAATTGTGATCCCCGGCACGAATAAACACGCCGCTGTTGGTCTTGGGGTCCAGTTTGAATTCCATATCCACCACAAAATCGCTGTATTTGGCCTTGGTCCAGATATCCTTGCTGCCGGCCTTGAGTTCCAGAACGCCCTGCTGCGAGGTCCAGCCGCCGGCCTGGAAGTCTGCGTTGGACAAATCCTCGGCAAACAACGGCTTCCAGCCTGTCGGCTTCAGTTCAGATGCAATTTTGTTGAAATACAGCAGACTCTGATAGATAAAAGGCGAGTTATTTTCCCATGCGGTTTCATATTCGATGGAGAAAGTTCCCTTGTATCCCTGCCGATTCAACTCTTCGAGAATACCTTTCACGCGGGCTTCGCCGGTACCCCAGACAATATCTTCGCCGTCGCCGATTTCCTTGATGTGGATGGACCGGATGCGGCCGTTAAGCTGCTTGAGGCATTCGACCGGATCCAGGCCGGAACGGACCCAGTGTCCGACATCCGTGCAGGCACCAATCCATTTGCTGCGGCCTTCACAGGCCTTCAGCACGGTTTCGGTATTCCAGTAGCGGGAAGGCTTGGGATGATTGTGGATGGCCAGACCAATCTGAAATTCCTGACACAGTTTATCCAGCATTTCCATCTGTTCGAGCGAGGGTTCGGAAACGATGGTTTCGACACCCATGTCTTTGGCAAATTCAAATACTTTTCTGGCTTCGGCTTCATTATTGCCTACCCCGACGACACCAAAATTGACCAGGGTTATGCCTTCTTTAGCCAGTTTTTCCTTGACCTGCTTGCGGAATTCAGCGGGCATGGAAACGTCCATTTTGATATCTTTGTTTTCGGGCGACAGACTCTGGCCGGGGAAGGCTTCAATCCAGCCCAGGCCCAATGCCCGTGTTTTTTCAATGGCTTCATAGAAGGTAAACAGCCGGAAAGTCCAGGCCTGGGTACCGATACGCCAGCCATCGTAGGCATCCGTCTTCGGATGCGACTTTAAATCTTCGGCCATCACCGTAACTCCCAAAATACCTAATAGAACAAATAATGACACTTTTTTCATCGTATTCATATCCCAACCTTTCTATGTTTGATATCCGACAAAACTGTATTTGCAGCTTGATTTTACAACGACCAGCCTTCGCGGTAAAGATGTTTCACATATTGATTGGCTTCGGGCAGATTGATTGCCTGCATGGCCTGACCATCCCAGCGGATTTTCTGACCCGGATAGTACAGGGACAAATTGCCCATCAGTACCATTTCTGTCAGGGGGCCGGAGAAGTCAAAATCGGCACAGGCTTTTCCGCCCGTTTTACAGGCATTGACCCAGTTCATTTCATGCGAAGTCGTGATTCGCGGCAGCGTCTTTTCAGGCCGCTTAATGTCTTTCATCAGACTGTACGGCAGCAATTGCGTGCCATTGAGGAGTTTGCCTTTTTCGCCGACAAAAATCATCCCTCCATCCGGGCTTAACTTCCGCCCTTCTTCCATCTCCGGCGGAACGTCCGGCATTAAGCCTCCGTCATACCATGTGATTTTGACCGGGGGCATATCCTCGCGGGCGGGAAATTCGTACACAATCCGCGACCCGGTGGGGAATGTCTCGACGATATCCTGCCGCTGCCAGTCTAAGGGGGGGTTGGCATAACTGCCCTGCACCGAAGTCGGGTACTTGAGCTTCAAGGCCCAGAAGACCCGGTCAAACGAGTGACAGCCGATATCCCCGAGTGCGCCGGTGCCGAAATCCCGCCAGCCTCGCCATTTAAAGGGGTGGTAGATGGGATGATACGGACGCATGGGCGCCGGACCAATCCACAAATCCCAATTCAATGAACTGGGAATTTCGGGAGTTTCTGCGGGTCGGCCAATCCCCTGCGGCCAGACGGGACGGTTGGTCCAGATATGGACTTCGGTAACATTGCCGATAACCCCGGACCATATCCATTCACACGTCAAGCGAACTTCTTCGGTACTATGGCCCTGGATACCCATTTGTGTGGCCACTTTATATTTACGGGCAGCCTCGGTCAGAAGTCGGGCTTCATCCACCGTCCGTGTCAGGGGTTTCTGCACATAGACATGCTTGCCCCGTTTCATGCATTCCATGGCAATGACGGCATGGGTGTGATCCGGAGTTCCAATCATCACCGCATCAATGTCTTTGCCCATGTCATCGAGCATCTTGCGATAATCGACAAAGACCTTCGCCTTGGGGTATTTTTTGAAAACAGGCCCCGCATAGCCGCTGTCCACGTCGCACAAAGCCACGATGTTTTCGGTGCCGGCTACCGCATTGACGTTATTTTGTCCCATCCCGCCAATGCCCACACCGGCAATGTTGAGCCGGTTGTTGGCCGAGGGTTTTCCTTCTTCACCGAATACGGAAGAAGGAATAAAAAGAAACGAAGCGGCTCCCGCCGACAAGCCTCCAAGAAAACTACGTCGTGATACTCTTGAACTCGGGTCGGGTAACGAGCCGTTTCGTTTCTTCATTGCGATCTGCCTGTTCAGTCACCTTATCTTTGAGCTTAAGTCTGAATTACAGAGACCAGCCTTCACGATAAGCAGGATTGACATATTTATTCAGTTCAGGGAAGTTGGTCACTTTCATGTTGTCGCCATCCCAGAGAATCTTTTCGCCGGGTTTGAACAAGCTGAGGTTGCCCATCAGCACCATTTCCGTGAACGGTCCGGCATAGTCAAACGGCGTAGAGGCTTGTTTGCCGGATTTGCAGGCTTCCACCCAGTTCATTTCATGGCTGGTTTCCACTCTGGGCAGCGTCTTTTCGGGCCGTTTGTAATCTTTCATTTTACTGTACGGAATCAACTGCGGACCTTTGCCGTAGCAGCCGCACATCAGCTTGCCCTTGTCGCCAACAAACAGGACACCGCCGTCACCGTCGCCCATTTTGCGGCCCGGTTCCAGTTCTTCCGGCCGTTCCGGCAGAAGACCGCCATCGTACCAGTGAATCTTCACCGGGGGCATATCGCCGCGGGCGGGGTATTCCAGGTGAATGATTGAACCCAGCGGATAGGATTCATCGACGCCCTCTTTTTCCCATTTTTTAATAACATTAGCGGCATAAGTTCCCTGTACGCTGGTTGCATATTTCAGTTTTAACGCCCAGAAGACCGGATCCAGAATATGGCAGGCCATGTCGCCCAGGGCACCTGTCCCGAAATCCACCCAGGCACGCCAGTTCCAGGGATGATAGGCGGGATGATAAGGACGCATCGGGGCCGGCCCAATCCATAAATCCCAATCCAGCGATTCGGGAACCGCCGGGGTTTCAGTCGGCCGTGCCAGGCCCTGCGGCCAGACGGGGCGGTTGGTCCAGGCATGCACTTCACGGACTTCACCGATGGCGCCATCCCAAATCCATTCACAAATCAGACGAATGCCTTCACCGCTGTGGCCCTGATTGCCCATCTGGGTAATCACATTGTATTTGCGGGCCGCTTCCGTCATCATGCGCGCCTCATAGACGGTTTTGGTCAGGGGTTTCTGGACATAGACGTGTTTGCCGCGCCGCATACATTCCATGGCGACAACAGCATGGGTATGATCGGGCGTAGCTATCACAACCGCATCGATATCCTTGCCCATTTCATCCAGCATCTTGCGATAATCTTTGAATTGTCTGGCCTGGGGGTGATTTTTAAAGGTGCCGGCCGCATACGAAAAATCCACATCGCACAGAGCCACGATGTTTTCTGTTTTGGCGATTTCGGCAATATTGCCCCCGCCCATTCCTCCAACTCCTACCCCGGCCACATTTAACTTGCGACTGGGCGGAGTTTGTCCATCAGCCCCTAAAACATGACTGGGTACGATAGTAAATAATGCCATTCCTGCTGCAGAACCAAGAAAATCACGACGCGATAGTCCCTGTCCCGCTTTTTTTTGCTTATCCATTCTTCTCTCCAAAAAATAGATTTTATTATTCCGGCTATTTACTACCTTTGATAGCCTGTATACTATTTACTGGTTTACCATCCGGCGTTACGACTCGCAGACAGAAACCCCATTCGCCTGAACCCTGAACCACTTTAACCAGAACAGGATTGTCGCCTTTTTTCAAGCTCACGTTGACCTTGTCGCTGGCAGGAGTCACCGCCCGAACCTCTTTTTTCGTGTGAATCAGCTTGCCATCCAGCCAAATCATAACACCATCGTCGCTGCCAACCTCAAAAACAGCGTCGATTTGGGCCTCAGAAACGAGATTCGTCCGAAGATAAGCGACCCTGTCGTTTCCAGATAATACGCTTCCTATGTTAACCAGCCAAAACTGGTCTTGATTATCAGACATCGGGACCGGCTTCCAAGTTACACTTCCGGCATTAGTTTCTGGAACAAATTTTATATCATACAAATCATTGGCCGTTTTTTGGGCTTCCATATAAGGGCCTGATATCTCCCATTCCAGTATATATCCCGCCTTTTTATCCAATTCACGATATATTTTCCCGGCCTGTTCTTTCAGGGAATCATTGGAGGATGTTTCCATGATTTTCTGCAAAGCCGCCTTGGCTTTTGTCGATGTCAGTCCCGAGCCTATTTTGGAACAGATACTTACGATGGCGACTTCGGCCTCCGCCTTTAATTCAGGATTTTCCATCGCTGTTATGGCCACATTCAGTGCTTTTTCACTGCCGTAAGCACTCAGGGCACTGAGTACCTGCTTTTGTTCAACGCTGCGATTCACCAAAGTCATTGCATTGGCAATTTCATCGACAATCTGCTCGGTGGAACGGGTGGAATCTTTGCTGACCATTCTTAAATAAGAGCGAAAAGCAATGACTTTGGTCTTTTCATCCTGGCTCGTTTCCGCAATCTGTTTCATCTCTTTGGCAAAATCGCTGCCGGGCCAGTCCGACATGGCCCGAAAGGCCGCCTGAGCGATTTCGGCATCCGCAGCGGCGGCCTGCTTACGCAGAAAATCAACGGTCTGGCTGTCTCCAATGCGTCCAATCGCAGCCAGCAGCGCCATTTTTGCATTCTTGTCCTGCGTTTTATCATAGGCCTCTGTCAGGACTTTGGCACTGCCCTGCTCCTGAGACTGTTTCCCAGCCACGGACACAACAAGGCCCTGCACGGCATTATCCGGTTTTTCCACCAGCAACGCCACCAATGCTGTCAAATCTTCCGGCGCAGCGATAAGCTGCAGTGCCCGAACCGCTTCCTGCCGGATGCGGTTATCATCGGCGCGGGCCAGCGTCAGCAGGCTGCTCATAGCCGCACGAATCTGCCGCTGGCCGGCGGTGCGGATCAATTCCCGGCAAACCGCCTTGTCGGCATCGGTCGCCGCCGGCTTCTGGAGCATGGCAGCAATCGTCTGATTGACATTTTTATCAGACAGGGTGTCCAGCGTATAGCGGGCCAGATCCTGTTCTCCTCGATCGGTCGCACGGGCGGCGGTTTGGGCCAGCACTTCGACGCAGTCTGCATCCCCCACAACCTGCAACGCTGCGACGGCGGCGTTGCGAACTTCAACCGATTCGCTTGCCATAGCCTTCATGGCATAATTTTTACCCGCGGCATTTCCGCCGGCGGCAACGGCACCCAGCATACGCACCTGCTGGTCAGCCGGGAGGGTGTTGGCTCCGGCCAGGATTTTTTCCAAGGCTGCGGCATCCCTGACCTCACGAACCAGGGTGATTGCCGCGGTCATCACAACCGGGTCCTTGTCCTGCAGCGCGGGGATAATCACCTTTTCGGCCTGCCCGGCGTGCACCTGCACCAGTCCTCGCAGCGCTCCGGCCCGAATAGCCGACGGATAATCAGGTCCATAAAGCTGCTGATAAATTGCCGCGGCTTTTGTATTCTGAGCTTTTTGAGCACAGCTCAGAATGGCATCCAGAAGCAGCATTTTATTATCCGGTGAGATGGTTTTGATTGAGGCCATCAGTGCATCGGCGGCATCGGCGGTACCAATTCTGCCCAGCGACAAAACCGCTGCAGCAGAGATTGCCTGCGAGGCATCTTCAATCAATTCACTCAGCGGTCCGACTGCCGAAGCTGTTTTTCGACCACCCAGTGAGGAGATGACGCCGATTTTGATCTTTTCGTCCTGTGTTTTTGTCAAAAGTCCCAGCAGAGCCTGATCCGCCGCATCCCCCGGAATGCGTTCAAGAGCATAACGGGCAATATCGGATGTCTTGGGATCAGCCAGCATGGGGGCAAGCACCGCGACCGATTTTTCCGTACCGAACAATCCGAGCTGACGACAGAACATGTCTTTGGCATCGTACGGGACAGCCGCATCCTGCAAGGCGGCCAGAACCGCGGTTTCAATTTCCGCCAGCACGGCGGGATCATCTATCCACGCAACAATCATTTCCTGCAACTGCGTAAACGACAGGCGGCTTTTTCCATATTCATAGGACTTGGCCTGTTTAATCACATCATCCAATTTGCTCTTATCCAATGGGGCCGGCAGCGGCTTGGTCGGAACATCATAATCACCGAGAGCAAACTGAATCCCCGCCAGATAATGCTGCAGGACAGCCGGCGTCCAGGTCAGATAATGGTTATGCCCCAGAGAACAATAAAATACACGTCCCTGCCCCCAATTCTTAACCCAGCTTATGCCCGTATCAGCATCCTTGGACGGAACGCCCGGGGCATTTCGTGTCGCCTCATCCGACATATCCAGACTCATCAGAACAAGCTGTTTGCTGCGGGAATACAGCGGCGCAGCCGTCAGGTATATTTCATCATTGACCTTAAATCCCTTGCCTTCGAACATCGTCATCAGGGGGTGACTGGGCTGATCAATCTTGATCGCCCAGGTTCCGCCTGCCGTCCAGGGATGACTTGTGAACTGTCCGCCCATCATCTCGGCGGCTTCAGGCCAATCATAGAAATTGTCTGTCGCGGCATGGATGCCAATCACACCTTTGCCGCCTTTGACAAAATTCATAAACGCGGTTTTCTGGGCATCACTGAACTTCAACTGGGTCGTATTATTCAGACAGACAGCATCGTACTTCTGAAGATTCTGTTCGGTGAAGACCGCCATATCATCGGAAAAATCGGCTTTAAACGCGCCGGTTTTGGCAGACATGATTTCCAGGGTTTTGATCCAATAGGGTATACTGCTGTGCTTGAACCCATCACATCGACTGAATACCAGAACCGCTCTCTGGCGGGCAGGTGCGACAACTGGCTTATCCGGCATCGCCGCTGCGATTTTGCTTTCTTCATCCTGCGTCACCGCATTGGCCGGACGGCCCAATCCCAGAATCACCCCACACAAAACAGCGGCTATCAACCCATTTTTAAACATGTCTTAACTCTCCTATCGTGCTTAATCGTACTTGTCCTGATTATTGTTTCAGGTTGAAATTTTCACATTATTTGAAACTGTAGTAGCTTCGCAGAGCTAATCGTATTTAACAAATTTATAATTAAGGACTTATGGAAATATCAATACGGCAAAACTCGGTGTTCAATCGGGTTTCAGGGCAGATTCAGACATGAAATGGGGTTTACCAGATTCTGCCCGCAAATCGCTCATTTTTGCCACGCCATAATACGCTGTATCCTTGCTACAGGTTCCATTATTTTGCGCGCCGACAGACCTGTTAGAGAAGCCACGACCTGCGCATCGTTTTCGTTCAGGAAGGAATCCATATTCCCCCCCGCCCTGCCATCCGATACCGATACACCCGACGGTGATGCGGCTGCCGACCGAGGGGGTTGCCGCACGGGCCACAGATTTAAAAATGAAAGGGAGTCCAGCAAAACCCATAGCGACCGCAACAGACCACCTGATTAAAGTCCTGCGATTCATTTTTTTCATGACTGTAGTCTCGATTGAATCAACTGCGGTATCCCTGTTCTGTGCAAAGATTCCTGCGTTTATAATCGCCACGGACTCCGGTACGAGCGAGACAGATAACGGTTGGCCTCAGAATCATTGATAAATTCTTCTTTGGCCGCGTCCCAGTGCAGTTTCCGTCCGGTCAGCATTGCAATTTCTCCCAGCAGGCCCACACTGATGGATCGATGTGCTATGCGGGCCGGGGTGATGGTTTCCCGACGGCTTTTAACACAATCGATAAAATTCTGCTGATGATTGCTGCTTTTATACAGGCGAATTTCTTCGGGGCCGATTTTTTCCTGGAGAATCTTCGGGTCGGATGCATCGATCCTGTCGCCGCGATCCACATGAATCCAGCCTTTATCGCCATACCAGACCGTCCCCATGCCTTTGGGCTGTGCTGAGGCATTGGCAACCTTGATTGTTACGCCCGTGGCGTATTCACAGACAAAGGAATAGGCATACGGGGTATCGTAAACGCCCACGGTATGATACTTGCCCTGGCCTTCGATTGTGACAGGACCGCTTTCATCCAGCCCGAGGCCCCAGTGAGCAATATCGATATGGTGGCCCGCCCAGTCGGTCAACTGGCCGCCCGAATAATCCATAATCCAGCGCCAGTCCCAGTGCGGGGCCTGGCCGCCGTAATCCATGAAAGGCCGCCATGGAGCAGGCCCCAGCCACATCTCCCAGTCCAGCGTCTGCGGGACCGGCTTGATGCTGGCCTGTTTAGGGCCGCCGCCGTCAGGAAGCCCGACTTCAACATAATGGACTTTTCCAATCCGGCCATTACGGACCAGTTCGCTGCCGCGATGGAAATTGGCAATCGACCGCTGCCAGCTTCCCGTCTGCCAGATGGTTCCATACCGGGCGACGGCATCACAGATCGCACGCCCTTCCCGAATGGTGCGGGCAAGCGGTTTTTCGCCGTAGATGTCAATGCCTTCCCGAATACAGGCGACCGCCATGGCCGCATGCCAATGGTCGGGCAGAGCCAGCATCGCTGTATCGACTTTTTCTTTAGCCAGCAACTGGCGATAGTCGCCATAAGCCCGGCAATCCTGATTGCCATACCGTCCATCGACGGCATTTTTGGCATCGCGCAGGTGGTTCTGGTCCACGTCGCAGACGGCCACCAACTGGACTTCGGGGATGTGCAGAAACGCATCCATGTTGCCGCGTCCCATCGAGCCGCAGCCGATCGCCGCCATGGTGATGCGGTTGCTTGGAGCAATATACCCGTTTTTACCCAGTGCAGACGGTTGAATTAAATAGGGAAAACCGACTGCACCCGCAAACGCCGCAGAAGCTTTCCGGAGAAAGCTTCTGCGATTAATTTTACTGGATTGTGTCATTGCAATAATCCTGATTATCGATTGTCTTTATCGAACGCAGCGTCAAAGGCCAGTGTGGACGGCTGGAAATCGGCTCGTTTCACAAACGCACAGGCCTCCCGGGCGCCATGCATCCGGTCCATGCCGGAATCTTCCCACTCGACCGAGAGAGGCCCGTTATACCCGATATGATTGAGGGTGCGGATAATCTCTTCGAAATTCACGCCGCCATGTCCCAGCGAACGGAAATCCCAGCCGCGCTGCGGATTGCCGAAATTCAGATGCGAGGCCAGAATGCCATTGTAGCCATCCAATTGAATGGCGGCATCTTTCATGTGAACATGATAAATCCGATCCGGGAATTCATTCAGGAAGCGTACCGGATTGACCATCTGCCAATGCAGGTGGCTGGGGTCAAAATTGAAGCCGAACGTTTTGCGGTTATTGAGTGCCGCCAGCGCTCGTTTGGCGGTCACAATATCAAAGGCGATTTCAGTCGGATGGACTTCGAGAGCAAACTTGACGCCGCATTCATCGAACACATCCAGAATCGGATTCCACATCTTGGCAAAATACTTGAATCCATCGTCGATCATCTTATCCGTGACCGGCGGGAAACTGTACAGGAAATGCCAGATCGAGGAACCGGTGAAGCCGTTGACCACTTTGACGCCCATATTTTTGGCTGCCTTGGCAGTGGCCTTCATTGCCTTGACCGCCCAGGCCCGTTTCTTTTCCGGATCGCCTTTGCAGTCGGCGGGAGCAAAACCATCGGAGCGGCTATCGTTGTTCAGGTCACAAACGAGCTGCCCTGCCAGATGGTTGCTGATGGCAAACAGTTTTAAATTGTTTTCTTCCAGAATCGCCTTTTGCTTTTTGCAATAGCCGGTGTCTTTTGCCGCTTTGAACACGTCGAGATGGTCACCCCAGCAGGCCAGTTCCAGGCCGTCATAGCCCATCTCTGCCATCATGGGTGCCAATTCTGCCAGCGGGATATCGGCCCACTGCCCGGTAAACAGCGTAACAGGTCTTGCCATATTAATTCTCTCCTTGGATTAAGGTCTCATGTCATTTTACGAACGGAGTCCACTTTTTGCTGCTGCCGGCGCTCTTTAAGAGCGTTTGCAGGAACAGCATACCGCGAAGACCATCTTCGACTTTCGGGAAATCCCGCACGATTGCATCGACTTTCTTGCCTTCGATATTGGCTCGAACCGTATCGGCGAAATTCAGATAGATGTTGGCCATGGCTTCAATAAAGGCTTCGGGGTGTCCGGAAGGCAGACGGGTGGCGCGGGCCGCGGCGGCACTTTCTTTACCGACATAATCATTACCGCGTTTCCAGACCTGGGTCGGCTGGCCCATCATTTTGACGTACAGATAATTGGGGTGTTCCTGATGCCATTCGAGGCCGCCTTTTTCACCGTAAATCCAAATCGCCAGATTGTTTTCTTCGCCGACGGAAATCTGACTGGCATGCAGGACACCTCTGGCACCATTGTCAAACTTAACAAGACAATTGATGTCGTCATCTACTTTGCGACCCGGAACAAAGGTGGTCAATTCCGAGCATAAATGCGTAATTTTCAGACCTGTGATGTACTCGGCCAGATTTTCCGCATGGGTGCCGATGTCACCGCCGCAGCCTGAGCCGCCGCTTTGTTTGGGGTCGGTTCTCCAGGACGCCTGCATCTGGCCGCTTTTTTCCAGCGCCGTCGCAAGCCATCCCTGCGGATACTGGACGACGATTTTGCGTATTTTTCCCAGCTTACCGGAATGAACCATATCTTTGGCCAATTTGACCATCGGATATCCGGTATAATTGTGCATTAAGCCGAACACTTTCCCAGTTTTTTTGACTAACTTAACAAGTGTCTTGGCTTCTGCGACACTGATGGTCATTGGTTTTTCGCACATAACATGGAAACCGGCCTTCAGCAGTTCGCTGGCGATGGGGAAATGCCAGTTATTGGGTGTGCAAACCGCCACAAAATCCATCCGTTCGCCGTCGGGCAGCTTGTTTTCCGCGGCAATCAATTCCTTGTAATTGCCGTAGCAGCGGGCCGGATTCAGACACAGGACTTCGGCCATCTTTTTGGATTTGACCGGGTCAATATCGAAAGCCCCACCCACCAATTCGATATGTCCGTCCATGCGAGATGCCTTGCGATGTACCTCTCCGATAAATGCCCCCATACCGCCGCCAATCATACCCATTCGTAGTTTTCGTTTCATGCCTTCATCCTCAAAAATAATGGTTTTTCTTTGTAAGATTGCCTTACAGCCCGGCCGGTTACATTATTGATACAAAGCCGGCATTTTGTTCGTCCATCGAGCCATCCGATAGGTGTTTTTCCAGTTGACGATATCCACATGGCCGTCAATGAAGACTACATTAGAATCCCCGCTTTCTTTTTTGTCAAAGGTAGTTTTGTGAAAACTTGCAAAACAATCCAAATAAGTCTGACCGCCTGTCGGCTCCCAGCTTGTGGAAGTTGTCCAGGCCGCGGCTACACTGGGGTGCTGAGGTCCGCCGCATAAAGCATTGTCATTGAGCGTGGACGAATATCGGCTTGTGGTAATCCAGGGGTTTTCTTCGGCAAAAAAGAAGATAGCTGCAGGAGAGCGAACGTCGGATGTTTTTACCCGCAGAATATGCTTGTATTGGGTAACGCCGCTCAGTTCAAATCCCCCTAAAAAGGCGTTCATACTGTAACCAAATGAGGGTTTGACCTCAATATTGCTGGGGCAGGGATTATGGGATAATCGGGCAAACCGATCAAAAACCGGGCAAATATGGCTTTTATCCTGACCGCCCAGATACGGCCATAAACTTCCAGCCAGTTCGGGTTTTATGAGCGGATTTCGGAGCGGATCATGCCATTGACACGTCCGGTATGGATCAATAGATTTGAAGATGGACCCCCAGGCGTTGGGAAACAATGCGTCATAATCTTCTGTGTACATCTTGCCGGCAAGACCATACTGCTTGAGATTATTGCGGCAAATGACATTCCACGCCGATTCTTTGGCCCTTCGGAGTGCCGGGACGACAATGGCAAGCAGCATCGCGATAATTGCAATCACAACCAGCAGCTCAATCAGCGTGAATCCCTGTTTTGCTTTCTGATACATGCAGACATCTCCTTTCGAAAATCAATTTCGAATTATGCTAATACATTTATTTTACAACATCGTCAAATGAAAAGTCTGCACCAATATTTCCCATTGGCACATTTTAAACAAAATAACGATTTTAATGACCATCAGGACAAAAAATTTTTCAGGATAAGTTTCATCTGCTACACACCAATTCCGCCTTTATCGTTCAATTTGTCATCTTTCAGGAGCATGAAACACCTTTCTGACTATGGGTTGATTCTTTTTTTACTTGACCTGAAAGGCTGTTTATAATACCTAATAGACTATGGCAGATTTTTAACAGAAACAGGCATGAAAAAAAACGTAAAACCACAACCGGCCATTTTTTATGACGTAAATGGCACGCATAAAGCCGATACCTGTGAATCGCTGAAGGCGGCAAGCAGGCGAGGGGAACTTCATCTGGCGGGTCTTGCCCATGGGTGCTATCCCGGCATCAAAATGCCGGCCAAACTACTGTCGGAATTATGCGTCTATTGTGTCTGGGACGCCAATAAGGATCAATCCTGGGGGCTTGAGCAGCATCGTAATGAGGGGATAGAGCTGGGGTATTTGACCCGCGGCACCCTGGATTTCATTGTCGATGGGATTCATCACAAACTCAAAGCAGGTGACCTGACGATTACCCGCCCCTGGCAGCCGCATCAGGTCGGCAATCCGCTGATTTCGGCCAGCCGGATGCACTGGCTGATTATCGACCTGGGGGTACGTCGTCCGAATGATGTCTGGAAGTGGCCAAACTGGATACACTTTGCCAAAAAAGATTTGAACCGGCTGACCCAAATCCTCAGCCATAATGAACAGGTGGTCTGGCAGGGCAATAAATCCATCGAGACCTGTTTTGAGAAAATTGCAGAACAGACCGAGGCCACAGAAAATCCCGAAGACATCCAGACCCGACTTGAGCATTATATCAATGAGTTATTCATTGAAGTGTACGAGATGTTTCAAAACAAAACTATCGAATTAAATCCGCGACTCAGCAGTACCCAGCGCAGCGTGGAAATGTTTCTGGCGGGTCTTTCCGGACACCTGGATTATCCATGGACGCTTGAGGCAATGGCCCGGCATTGCAACTTGGGTCGCAGCCGGTTTGCTCATTACTGCAAAAAAATCACCAATATGACCGCTGCGGACTATCTGACCCATTGCCGGATTACCAAGGCGCAAACGGTTTTGCAGACACATCCTCATTTGTCGATTCTTGAGGTGGCGGCGGCCTGCGGATTTGAATCCAGCCAGTATTTCGCCACGGTGTTTCGCAAAAAAATCGGCTTAAGCCCGACTGACTATCGGTCGCAGTGCCGCTCAAAAGAAGCGTGATTTGACACATTGCCTCCGGGCCTCCTGACGCCAATATACCCAACGGGTATGATTATTCCGCAAGCAAAAAAAGCACATGGTTGAAGCGGCAGTACTTGGCCGCGCCGAACCGGGAAATTTCAAGCAGGATCAGTATGCAAGGCGGGCACAAAACCCGCCTTGTGAATCTGTCAATGCCTGGAGTGTTTATTTGACACAGCTTTTTCGATAGGTCTCGATATATTTCTTCCATTCGCCCTGGGCTTTGGGGGAATAGGTTTTCATTTCAAATGAATCGGCAATGATCTTGCGGCCTTCGGTCAAGCTCATCACATCGCCGGCCGCAACCGCCTGCATCAGGACATTGCCCAGCACGGTTGCCTCAACAGGCCCTGTCATGACAGTCTTGCCCGTGGCGTCCGCAGTAAACTGATTCAGCAGTTCATTTTTAGTGCCGCCGCCGACGATATGCAGAACCTCGATTTTCCTGCCGCCCAGTTTTTCCAGCATGTCCATCACTTCGGCATAGCGTACCGCAAGGCTTTCCAGAATGACTCGAATCATCTGGCCTTTATCCTGAATCGGCTTCTGGCCGGTCTTGGTCAGATAGGCATTAATTTTATTGGGCATATCACCAATGGCCATGAATTCCGGCTGTTCGGTACTGATAACCGCCGCAAAGGGCTTGGCCGCAGCGGCCATTTCCGCCAACTGGCCATAGTCCAGCTCCTGTCCTTCTTTGGCCCATTGACGCCGGCATTCCTGCACCAGCCACAGGCCCATGATGTTTTTGAGCAGACGAATCGTGTTCAATACGCCGCCTTCGTTGGTCATATCCATGGCCATGCTGGTTTCATTGACCACCGCCATCGGGGTCTCAATCCCCATCAGGCTCCAGGTTCCGCTGGACAGATAGGCCCAGGGGCGATTGCCCGCTGCGGGTACTCCGGCTACTGCCGAGGCGGTATCATGGCCGCCGGATTCCACAACGGATATCTGAGCACAGCCAAGTTTCTCTGCGATCTCTTTTTTCAGCGTTCCGACCTTGATCCCCGGCATCACCAGGTCCGGCAGAATCTGGCGCGGCAAATCCAAAGCCGCAATCAGTTCATCGGCCCACTTGCTGGTTTTCATATCGACCATCTGGGAGGTACTGGCAATCGTATATTCGGCACCAATAAATCCGGTTAAGGCATGCACAATCAAATCCGGCATAAACAGCAGTTTGTCCGCTTTGGCAACCACGTCGGGCTTTTGAGTCTTATAGGCAAAAAGCTGATACAGCGAATTGAACTGCATGAACTGAATGCCGGTGTGCAGATAGACTTTTTGTCTGGGAACAATGGCAAAGACCTTTTCCATCATACCGTTGTTGCGGCTGTCGCGGTAATGATAGGGATTTTCAATCAGCTTGCCGGACTTATCCAGCAAACCGAAGTCAACGCCCCAGGTATCGACGCCAATACTGCGGGCATTGGGGCAAGCCGCGGCGGCCTTGCCGATACCGGCAATAATTTCGGTCATCAGCTTATTGAAATCCCATCGCAGCGAATCGCCCTCCTGAGTCGGGCCGTTGGCAAACCGATGCATTTCCCGCAGGGTAATCTTGCCGTCAGCCAGTTCCGCCAGCATTACGCGTCCGCTTTCGGCGCCCAAATCGACTGCAATATATCCGCTTTTGGCCATGTCTGCCTCCTGTTTTTGAGTTTATTTAAGCAGTTCCTGTTCCGCCTGTTTTGTCCATATTCCATCATCGAGTTTTGCCGCCACGTCCGGGCGATGTGCCGCCATCTTTGACAGCGTCACCAACGGCATATCAATAAGACCCGGATACACGATAATCTTGCCCGCCATTGTGCGATTTTCAACCGCCGCAAGGCCATCGGTCGCACCAGCCATGCCGCTGACGGCATCCACCGACACATCCGTATTGAGCCGGCCGGAAGTGACCTTTTCCAGAACCCGTTTCATATCCGACAGCCGGGAGCCGCTGGTCCCCAGCATAAAGCAGCGATTGGCAATATAGGTATCCAAATCCAGCTCCTGTTTGACATTGGCCGGGATGCCCGCAAAAATATTAATCAGCATGCCGGGAACACTATCCCGTACCGCCTGAGCCACCAGCGCCCCCACCGGAGCCATAATGGCACAATAACTGTATTTGCCGGTGTCCGGGGTTTTCTGGGGATTAATCAGGCGTAATTCCACATGATTAGCCTGGGCAAACGGACGGGCTTTTTTATCCAGCGACGCCAGTCGGGCATCATCAAAATCCGTCCCGGTCACAGAAACATTTTTCTTGTCTTCGCAGACCAGGCGAATCACATGCATCTGCCCCATCGGGCCGGCAGCACCGATAACCAGTATTTTATCATTATCCCGAATCTCGCCGATTTCGGGAATGATAAGATAGCTTTCCGCCGCATCATTGCCCAGCGTGCCGATCCATCGGGTATTGCCGTAATGCACCCGCCCGACTCCCACGCTGACCGGTTTGCCGACTTTTTGACCATCCAGGACAACATTGATAATTCCCGAGGAGGCCAGCTTGTCATTGAGAAGTTCCAGTGTCTCTTTGTTGGAACCAAAATAAATAATGTCGTCGAAGACGGCTTCGGGTGCAAGCTGATTCAGTTTGGAAACGACTGACGCGGGAACTATTCTTTTAATCGCATCAATTTGTCCTTTGTCGGCACAGATTGCCGTTACCGTTGCAGGTTTTCCGGATTTGAAGCAGCCGGCCAGACTTGCTGCATCACGCTTGCTATCGGCAACGACCAGCAACCGCCCTCCAGCCAGCACGGTCTGGCGTTCCCGGGTCACATACGAACATTCCACGCACGCCCACGGTTCGACCAGGGCTATCGCCGAGGCACTGAGCCTGGGATCTGCGGGGAGCAGAAGGCTTTCGCCGCTTTCAGGTTCAACAATCACCCGCTCATCCATCAAGACATACTGCTGCAACGCCCCTTCGAAATTGTAGCCAAAGGCGGCATTGGATGCGGCGGTCTTGAGCCAGCGGTAATCCGTCTGAACCAGCACACGCTGGCCGACTTTATGAAGTCGAACCTTATCGCCGACGGCAACAATCGTGCACACCGCTTCATGGCCCGGCACTGTCGGAGCTGTTCCCGGACAATAGCTGGGAATCTCCGACAGGATCGTTTTATCCACACCGCTTACGATCTCGCTTTTGCGGGCATGCTGATCAAATTGCTTGAGCAGCTTCAGATCGGAAAAACATAATCCCACCGCCTCCACCCGGGCAAGAATTTGATGCGGGCCGACTTTGTGAACCTCTTTGTGGCGGTTCAGCGTCAGCTTATCGGGTCCGACAAGCTGGATTGCGCATTGTGTTGCGGGAATAACAGCCATATCCTGTTCCTTTTCTATTTATGTGCCCCACAGGGGGGGCGAGTCATTTTAAAATCAACGCAAGAGCTTAATGCAGCATCACCTGTCCGCCGGTGACAGGGACCGCCTGGCCGGTTTCGTACTGCTGTTCCATCAGATAATAGATGGCTTTCATGACATCCGCGGTTCGGCAGCCGCGTTTCATTGGGACTTTATCTTCATAGAATTTCTTGACATCGGCCAGAGTTTTGGCACCGGGGACTTTTCCGGTTCGCAGGTACTGGACAAACAGGCCATTATTGGGATCCGACCACAGGGGACCGTCGAAAAAATTCCCGGGACAGATGGAATTGACCTTGATGCCGTCTTCGACTAATTCCAGAGCAAAGGATTCGGTCAATCCGATCCCGCCGAATTTGCTGCCGGCATAGGCTCCGTTGCGATTGGAGCCGACCAGGCCGGACTTGGAATTAATCTGGATAATATCGCTTGTATAATTGGGGTTGATTTTGTGGGGAATGGCCATTATTCCGGCAACGGCCTGAACACAGAGAAAATAGCCTTTGTAGTTGACATTTGTCACAAAATCAAAATCCTTTTCGGATTGCGTCTTTACGCTCTCAGCTTTCAACACGCCGGCATTGGAGACAAAGAGGTCTATGCCGCCCCATTTTTTGACGACTTCGGTGACGGCTTTCTGGATCGATTCTTTGCTGGTAACATTCATCGCAACAGTCATAGCCCGGTTCGGCCCATGCAGGCTGCAGAGCTTGTCAGCTTCTGTTTTTGCCGCGGCTTCGTTGATATCGGCCAGTGCAACGTATGCACCCTGCGCCGCTAAATCCTGGGCAATTTCCAGCCCGAATCCCTGAGCGGCGCCGGTGACAACGGCTATCTTGCCTGCAACACGGCCCTGTGAGGTGGTTGTTGGATGAACTGTAAAATGTCCGACTCCGGGAACACAGACACATTGAATCGGATGGGATTTGGCGGCAAGAGCTTGCGTTAAGCTGGCAAGAATCTGTTGACTGGTATCACTTGAGTCTATTGAAATTTCAAGGCAGCCTTCCTTTTTACCGCAGAGCGTTTCCTGAAAAGACACTGTTGGCATCACTTCGCCTTGCCGCAGCAGCGTTCGAACAGCAGGAGCAATCATCGCAATCAGATCGTGTTTTTCCATTCCCTAAACCTTATCTTTCATTCGCCACTGAAACCTGTACAATATCAAAGCATTCTATTGACTGTGCTTTGTTATCCTAAATATTTTGCAACCACCGCCCGGCCAATTTTGGCAAAGGCCGCAATCCGGCTTTGAGCATCTTTATACACTGGGTTAGGCCTGCCTGCTGAATCCACGAAGCCGCACTTGCCGTTGAGCGTCAGATACTGATGTGCTGCAACGACATAGGCCCCTTCGACAAAAATGTCTTTTAAATCTTCCGGCACGGGGACTCCGCCAACACAGGCCGGCTCCATCGGTATCACATCGAGAGTATTGTGTTCGGTCCCGGCAACCACCGCGATACCGGCATTGCGGATTGCCGTCACATAATGTCGAAGCACCTGCGGCTTGTTGCGGATGGGAACCAATTCCACCATGCCAATCGCTTCTGCCTTGAGGGTTTCGATTAATTTTTCCACCGGATTTTCAAATTCACATATCGGTTCCGCCCCATCGGCCAGAATCGGATAGCAGACAATCCCGCCCAGTTCACCAATTAATTCCTTGGCCTGGGCCAGCGTCAGAAATGCCTCGGGCGCAAAGCAGGATTTACTCGCCTTCATCAGGCTGGAACGAATCTGGCCCTGAACACCCACGGCATCGCCGCCATTTTTCACCGGCCCGAGAATGGACTCCAAAACCGTCTTGCGTTCTGACATGGGAATCTGTTCAAACAAGACTTCCTGAAATGCCTGAGCCAGATGGCGTTCCTGAAGATAGACGGTTTCAGGATTGCATTGATGGCGACGGGCGACACGGGCAATGATAGCCGCATCATCAAGGCCGGTTTTGACGTTGTGCCTGTCAAAGACGTCCAACAGTTTCCGGGTCATTTCGGTCATGCGTTGGGCATCGTTTTTGCGGATCGTGTCAATCAGCTCTTTGGCTCGCGGGGTCATCGCATTAAAGCGGGTAATCCCCTTGCCGCAGATATAGGTCTTGCCGGGATTGCCCGGGTCGTTAACGCGTATGCCCTGCTCGAGCAGCGACTGCTGCATGGAAATGATTTCAAGACCAAAGAGCGGAAAGATTTTTTTATGCCGGGCCATCGCGCCAAAGTCTTCATAGACGGCATAATCATAATAATTGCTCAGGCCAACAATCTGTACATTCTGCTCGGCAGCAAGCATAACCGCCTGCTCGACCGTATCAAAAGCCGAAAAATTCGGCGGCAGATGAATATGACTGTTCACCGCGGGACGCTGCTTTGGGCCAACTCCTTTGGCAGCAAGCGCATCAATCTGGCTCGGCTGAACAACTTGTTTAATCGTATCTAATATGGAGGGCATATTCTACGTTCCGTCTTATTTGATTTCTTTGGCTTCGGCTGTCATTTTAACGATGCTGCGAGGCGGCAGATGCAGGGCCTGATCAAAGCTGTCTTCGGCGGCTTCCTTGACCGCTTCGCCGAGGGTTGGATGAGCAAACACCATCTCGGCCAACTCTGCGGCAGAGGCCTTTAATCCCAGCATCGCCGTCGCCGATTCAATAATTTCCGTCGCATTGTGCCCCAGGACATGAACACCCAGCAACGCACCGCTGTCCCGGTGGCGAATGACTTTCACAAAGCCTTCTTCTTCGCCCACGGCCATGGCCTTGCCCAGAAAACCAATCGGGAACTGGCCCACTTTAACCGGGATATCCTTTTCCGCGGCCTGTCGGGAAGTCAATCCTACCGTTCCGATCTCCGGGAAGGTATAAACGGCACCGGGTATGGGCAGCGTGAAGTCCTTGCCATGGCCAAGGGCGTCTTCAACCGCCGCAACGCCATGAGCACTGGCCGCATGAGCCAGAAGACACCTGCCGTTGGCATCGCCGATGCAATAGACACCTTTTACCGCCGTCTGCATACGGTCATTAACACGGATAAAACCGCGGTCCGTGGTCAATCCTATCGATTCAAGGCCTAAATCCACAGTAGCCGGCCGGCGACCTGTGGCAACCAGAACCTTATCGGCTTCCACCGTCTTGTCGCCGGAAAGAATGGCTTTGATTCCGCCCTCAACGGTCTTTAATTCCTCGACCTTAACGCCGGTATGGATTTTCATCCCACGCTTGCTGAATATCTCGGCCATGGCCACGCCAATCTGACGCTCCATTTCCGGCAGCAGGGTCTCCATCAATTCGACTATGGTCACTTCGACGCCGTATTCATGCATCATGCAGGCGAATTCGCAGCCAATCACGCCCCCACCGACAATCAACAGCTTTTTAGGAAGTTCTTTCCAGTGCAGCGATTCATTGGAGGTGCATACCAAGGCGGGGTCTGTCGGCCAGCCGGGAATCCGTGCCGGAACAGAACCCGTTGCAATGATAACTTTGTCGGCAGTAATCAGACTCTTGTCGCCCTTGGCATCGGTAATCTGGACTTTGCCATGACCTGCGAAAGCGGCCTGCCCGGCGTAAAGTGTTACCTTGCGGGATCCAAAGAGACTTTTAATCCCGCCGCGAAGCTTGGTCAGGACTTTATCCTTGCGTTTCTGAATCTGTGTCCAGTCAAAAGAAACACCGCCGGATACATTAATTCCGTAATCTCCGGCGCGATGAATCTTGTGAATCAGTTCCGCTGAAGCCAGCAAAGCCTTGGAGGGAATACACCCATAGTTCAGACATGTGCCGCCAAGGTGATGTTTTTCGATAATGGCGGTTTTGGCACCCATCTGTGCGGCTTTCAGAGCGGCAACATATCCGCCCGGCCCGGCGCCCAGCACTGCGATTTGATAATGTTCAGTCATAGTTTTATGTCGTATAGAATTTTTGTTGGAATTATACCGTGCGGCCCATTAACCCACAAGCTGTTCTGGTTTTTCCAGCATGTCTTTGAGTGTGACCATAAATTGTGCCGCCAGAACGCCATCAATCATGCGGTGGTCTGCCGCCAGTGACAGGGTCATAACCCGGGTCGGCTTGATGGAACCATTTTCCACCTTGATGTCCTCCCGAATGGCACCTACAGCCAGGATGGCCGACTCCGGCGGATTGATAATTGCCGAAAATTCTTCCACGCCGAACATGCCGAGGTTGGTAATGGTAAAGACGCCCTGCCCCACGCCTTCGACCTTACCGTTGCGGGCGTTTTCAGCCATCTGGCGGGTTGCGGCAGCCAGTTGCGGCAAGGTCATTCGGTCCACGTTCAGCAGCACCGGAACCGTCAGGCCTTTATCGGTCCCCACGGCTATCCCGATATTGACCGATGGATTTTCTACAATTTCGGTCGGTGTATATTGGCTGCGGAATGCCGCATATTGTCGTATTGCCCTGCCGCAGGCCAATGTGATGAAATCATTGACACTGCATGGGAATTTCTGCTTAAGCTGTTTATAGAGGTTAAATATCGCCTGTGCTTCAATGGTGAGTTTAATGTAAAAATGAGGTATATTCTGCTTGGAATAGGATAAATTCTGAGCAATCGCCTTACGCATTTTGCTGACTGGATACCGGACAAAATCACCCGGAACAGCGGGCCTATAGGCGGCCGGTTTGGCCTCGGCCAAATCGGTGGAAAGAATTCTTCCGCCCGGCCCGGATCCCTGACCGATAGAAGTGATATCCAATCCTTTTTCTGACGCCAGTTTTCGAGCGGCCGGGGAGGCTTTGACCTGCCCTGCACTGGCCGGGCTTACAGGTTGAGAAACCGGAGCTGCCTGCTTTGTATCTGTCTGCGGCACAGGGGCTTGTGTCGTTTTGGGTGCAGGGACGGCAATTCCTCCATGCGACGCAATAAACGCCTCTGCATCGGCTGCGCTATCGGCAAGGTAAGCGACCGGAGTCTTGACCGGAACGGACTGTCCTTCGGCCACCACAATCTTTGCCAGATTGCCGGATTCCATCGCTTCGACTTCCATGGTAGCTTTGTCGGTTTCGATTTCGAAGATGACCTGACCAGCGGTTATCTTGTCGCCCTCTTTGACCTTCCACGAAAGGAGTGTGCCTTCCTCCATCGTCTGTCCGGCCTGGGGCATCAAAATCGGGACCACTTTGCCAGCGGGAGATTTCTTTTCCATAGGTTTAACCTCTTGTTTTGCGGGTTGTTGAGGTTGAGGAGCAGATTGCACAGGTGCGGCTTTCTGTTCTGGTGCAGGCTTGGCAACGGCTTTTGGAAAAAGTTTTTCAAGAGCCTTTTCGACGTCTTCACCTTTCTGACCCAGAATGGCCAGAGGCTGCGTTCCATAAAAAAGCTTGCCGGGACCTACCAGAATTTTCAATAGCTCGCCGGACTGAGGGCATTCTAAGTCTACTAATTGACCAAAGGCTTCAATACGACCCAATAGCTGCCCTTTTTCGACAGATCGAGCCTCAGAAACCTGCCAATTCAGCATAACTCCTTCAGTCAGGCCGCGGGCTTTGGGGGGTATACTAATTATATACATATAGAATCCTGTTAATCCTTAAAACAATTGATATGAACAATATTAAATCATATTCAATCATTATTCAAGCATATTATTTCATTTTTATATTGATTTTTTTGAATTATTATGTTTAAATTCCACTATATGCTTGATGAAAACTTCAAATTTAAGATGGAATTATGACGACATCCATTCAGCAAAGACGGGAAAATATTCTGGCCAGCGCCTATCGCAGCGGACATGTCAGTGTCAGACAACTGTCGGAGGGGCTGGGGGTATCGGAAGCAACCATTCGCCGGGATTTGCACGGACTGGCATCGGAAGGTCTTCTGGAGTTGAATCATGGCGGAGCCTCGGTTGTCCGAGGTTCAGACTATTCTTTCCTTTCCAAATCCATGCGTAACGTGGAGGCCAAGCATATTATTGCTGAACTGGCCTCACGATTAGTTTCGGATGGTGAACAATTGTTTCTTGATTCCGGGTCCACCTGTTATGCAATGGCGGCGTTTCTGCGGAGTAAACGCGGTTTGTCTGTGATTGTCAATTCAGTACGTACCGCACAGGAACTCAACGCTCCCGGCATTAACGTATTGATTCTCGGAGGGCAATACCGCCCCGACCGGGTGGATACCATCGGCCCTATGGCCAGCGCTTCACTGGATAAGCTCCGAGGCTATCTGGCGTTTGTCGGCACCGACGGACTCGGGATGGATTTCGGGCTGACTGCGATCGACATTGAAAGCGCTCACATTTTCGGTCAGGCCGTCAAGAATGCAAGACAGTCGATACTTCTGGCAGACAGCAGCAAATTTGATGCTCCGGGACTTTATAAGATTGCCAACTGGACCGAGATCGCCAAAATCATTACTGAAAAGCGGCCGTCCGATGCATGGTGTGAGTTTTTTGCATCGCAGCATATTGAACTGATTTACCCGCAGGTGAATCCCTGCGACTCTCACAATAATCGATTAGGAGACAATAATGCCAAAGAACCAATTAGTTGATCCGCAGCAGATGCGTCAAAGCGGATATATTGAGTTTCAGCCGATACCGGTCAATCAATATAAAAAGACCATCAAGCAGGAATTGACCCGCTACAGCGCCGACGATCTGCTGCGTATTCAGCGGGACATGACTCTGATTCGCACCTTTGAAACGATGCTCAATGAAATCAAGCTTCGCGGTGCGTGGCTGGGGATTGAATATTTTCATGCCGGTCCCGCTCACCTGTCCATGGGGCAGGAAGCCGCCGCGGTCGGCCAGGCCTTTCATCTGAATATTGAGGACCATATTTACGGCAGTCACCGCAGTCATGGCGAGATTCTGGCTAAAGGGCTTTCGGCTATCCAGAAACTCGACGACCCGATGCTGATGAAAATCATGAAAGATTATTTCGGTGGCGAATGTCTTCAAATTGTTGAAAAAGACGCCTCCGGCACCTCCGTCAAAGACCTTGCCATTGATTTTCTGGTGTATGGCACGCTGGCCGAGATTTTTGGTCGTCAGACCGGCTTCAACAAAGGCATGGGCGGTTCAATGCACGCTTTCTTCCCGCCGTTTGGGATTTTCCCGAATAACGCGATTGTCGGCGGTTCGGGCGATATCTCTGTGGGTGCGGCACTCTATAAAAAAGTCAATCAGAAACCCGGTATTGTCATCGGCAATATCGGCGACGCCTCCAGCGCCTGCGGGCCGGTGTGGGAAGGTATTTGTTTTGCCGCTATGGACCAATTCAAGAAACTGTGGTCCGAACCCTATCGCGGGGGGTTGCCGCTGATTATCAATTTTATGAATAACTTCTACGGCATGGGCGGCCAGACCTGCGGCGAAACGATGGGCTGGCAGTTCCTGGCACGTCTGGGGGCGGGGGTCAATCCCGAGCAGATGCATGCCGAGCGTGTGGATGGTTATAATCCCCTGGCAGTTGCCGATGCGATTCTGCGGAAAAAAGAAATTATTGCCAAGGGTGACGGCCCGGTTCTGCTGGATGTCGTAACCTATCGCTACAGCGGCCATTCGCCATCCGACCAGAGCAGCTATCGAGAAAAAGCCGAAGTCGAGGCCTGGCAGGCTCATGACCCGATCTCAGGGTTTGCAAAAGACTTAATCCACGCCAAGGTCTGTACGCAGGCGGATATTGATACCCTGCATAAAAGTATTGAAACAATCATCTATAAGGCCTGCAAAAAGGCGGTGGATTTGTCCATCTCGCCGCGGCCTGACCTGAAAAAGGCCAATTGTCTGCTGGATCAGACCATGTACTCCAACCAGAAGGTTGAGTCGCTGGATGTCAATCGCAAACCGGAAACATTAATTTCGATTGCCGACAATCCCCGCATCAAGGGCCTGGCCGAGAAGAGCCGCTCGGCGTATGACGCCAATGGCATTCGTCTCAAAGACAACAAATGCGTCGGTTATCGTGATGCACTGTTTGAAGCGATTCTGGATCGATTCTATGTGGACCCGACACTGGTGGCCTACGGCGAAGAAAATCGTGACTGGGGCGGCGCTTTTGCCGTCTATCGCGGACTTACCGAAGCTCTGCCCTACCATCGGCTGTTCAACTCCCCCATCGCCGAAGGCGCCATTATCGGCACCGCATGTGGATACGCCCTTGAAGGCGGACGCCCTTTGGTGGAATTGATGTATTGCGATTTCATGGGGCGGGCCGGCGATGAACTGTTCAACCAACTGTGCAAATGGCAGTCGATGAGCGGCGGCCTGCTGAAGATGCCGGTCGTCGTCCGAGTTTCGGTCGGCAGCAAATACGGTGCTCAGCACAGCCAGGACTGGACGTCACTGTGTGCTCATATTCCGGGGCTAAAAGTGGTCTTCCCGGCCACACCTTACGATGCCAAAGGCATGATGTACACCGCGCTGACGGGCACGGATCCGGTTATTTTCTTTGAAAGCCAGAGAACCTACGGTATCGCCGAGGAATTTGTCGCCGGCGGCGTTCCGACGGGGTATTATGAAGTCCCCTTCGGCAAACCCGCTGTCCGCAAGCAAGGAAAAGACCTGACCATCCTGACCATCGGCGCAACTCTCTATCGGGCCATACAGGCGGCAAAACAACTGGAAACCCAATATGGACTGAGCTGCGAAGTCATCGATGCCCGCAGCCTGGTACCGTTTGACTACACACTGGTATTGGAATCGGTCAAAAAGACTCGAAAAATTCTGCTGGTTTCCGATGCCTGCGAGCGCGGCAGCTTCCTGCATACCATGGCGTCCAAAATCACCCAGTTTGCATTTGATGAACTGGATGCCCCGCCGGTAGTGGTCGGTGCCAAAAACTGGATCACCCCGCCGGACGAAATCGAAGACTCGTTCTTCCCATTCCCGGCGGATATGATCGATGCGATTCATGAGCACATCCTGCCGTTGAAAGGGTATTCCGTCCAGCGGGCCGGTTCGGTGCAGGAACTCATGCAGCGAAGTGCCAATGGACTGTAATCAATAATGCATGGCCGGTTCGGCACGGTGTCGGACCGGCCTTTTTTGTTTTTATGGCCATGAATTCACATATTGAAGTTGAAAATATTTTTCGCTATCTGCCGCTCAATCCCAAAGACCTGCACTGGGGATTGTATCTGACGGGCATCGGGCAGGCTTTCATTCCGCAGGGCTGTGCCTATCCCCCGCCGGGACACCCGGAAGTGTATGATTTTTCATGGCAGTCCGGCCGGGTGCTGCCCGAATACCAGGTGGTATTTATCAGCGAGGGTAAAGGCCATTTTGAATCCGCCGCGACCGGCCACATCCCAATCAGCAAATTTGATTCCATTCTGTTGTTTCCGGGGCAATGGCATCGCTATCGCCCGGACCCGCAGACCGGCTGGCGTGAACACTGGATCAGCTTCAACGGCGATTATGTCTGGCGGATGCAGAAACATCGCATCCTGTCGCCGGCCAGAGCCGTTCTGCATGTTCAGCAGGCAGAACTTCTGCTGGAAACGCATCACCGAATCTGGCAGCAGGTGTCTTCACAGCCTCTGGATAATTCATTTCTGCTGTCGGCTATGGCGATGGAGATTCTGGCCTTAACCCTCCATGAAATTCCCAGCCGCACAGACGAGGAATCCATCCCCGGATGTTCGGATTCGCTGGTTTCCGAGGCGCTTCGACTTATCTGGAATCACAGCTACCGCGATATCTCCGTGCAGGATTTGGCGAGGGAGTTATCCACCACCCGTCGCACGCTGGAACGCCGATTCGCCCAGCATCTCAATGCCACGGTGGCCGGTGAAATTACCCGCAGCCGCATCGCCCGCGCCAGGCATTTGCTGGTTCATACCACCCTGCCGGTGGAACACATCGCCCTGGCCGTGGGATTTTCCGGGGCCGACCGCCTGAGCAAGGTCTTCCGTGCCGCTGAAACGATATCTCCCCTGGCCTATCGCAAAAAACACAACCGCAAATAAAAAGACCTCCACCAAAATGATGGAGGTCTTTATGACTCATCACAAACTTTCAGACAGACTTATTTCAACTTCGTCTTGAATTGATACCGTCCGGATTCGAGCCGCAGCACAGCATAATCCTGAACCTGTTGTCCTGTAATTTCCTTGTGCATATTGATCGGATTGACACCGGAAGCTTTATTCAAAGGTTTACCGCTTTCGGTTATCGATTCCATAGACACCGCAGGGACATAGACTATCGCGGTCGTATTTGCGGGGATAGCAACATCCAGCATACACTTATTCTTATCTATTTTCCACGAGGTTTCAATCTTGCCCCGGATGGAATCGTAGGATGTCTTTGCCCAGGTTAATTTCTCATCCAGGCACGGCTTGATGATGATTTTCCTGTAGGCAACGTCATCGGCCTGAATACCGCCAAGATTTTCAACCATCCACTGATAGACGGCACCGAATGAGTAATGAGCAAAGGAATTCATTCCCGGATCGCCAAAACCCTGCTCGGGTGTCCAGCCATTCCAGCGTTCCCAGATGCTGGTTGCGCCGTGCTTGATGGAAAAGCCCCACGAGGGGAAGGTGTCATTGTGCAGCAGTCGACAGGCCACATCATTGCGTCCGATTTTGGCCAGAACCAGCATCAGGTCCTTGGTGCCGATAAAACCGGTCGATAAATGCCAGTTGCGTTTTTCGATTAACTCAACGAGTCGATTGGCAACGGTCTGGTACATCGGACAATCGACTAAATCGACTGCAATCGCCAGCACATAGGCCGTCTGTGTATCGCCTTTGATTTTCCCATCGGCGGCGACATAGGCTTTATTGAATGCCGCTTTAATGCCCTGATACAGTTCATTGTATTTCCGGGCATCTTCCGTTTTGCCCAGCACCTGGGCGGCCTGAGCCGTCATTTTAGTGCTCAGAGCAAAATACGCCGTATAAATCACATCATTGGGCGTATTGTCGTCGATATTCAGCCAATCGCCAAAACAGTGGAACTGAGCCGGCGGCAGGAGTTCCGGAGTACTGCGATTTTTGCAGAATTCAATGAATTTGACCATCGAGGGATACTGGCGTTCCAGCAATTGTTTATCGCCATAGACCTGATAAGCCGTCCATGGACAGATGACGCCGGCATCCGCCCAGGCCGGGCCGCCATCGCTTTCGGCCACCTTTAATGGAGCCACCATCGGGAATTGTCCATCATTCCGCTGGGCATCCGCCAGATCCTGAAGCCACTTGATGAAAAAGGCATGCACATCCGTATTCATCGCCGCGGTACGAATATAGACCTGGGCATCCCCTGTCCAGCCGAGACGTTCATCACGCTGTGGGCAATCGGTGGGAATGTCGATAAAATTCATCCGCTGGGTCCAATAGATATTACTGTGAAGCTGATTGATCATCGGATCAGAGCATTCAAATGTTCCGGCCACCGGCGTATCACTGCTGAAAGCCAGGCCGGTGATGGTATCTTTGCCCGGCTTGTAATTCAATCCGGTAATCTCGACATACTGGAATCCATGGAACGTAAACATCGGCTCCCATATTTCCGTGCCTTTGCCTTTGCAGATATACACATCGGTGGCTTTGGCGGCACGCAGGTTGGTGGTATAAACCGTTCCATCCGGATTAAGCCGTTCGGCAAAGCGAAGCTGGACAGGCTGGCCGGCAGCCCCCTTGACTTTCAGGCGCACCACACCGGCGAAATTCTGCCCCATGTCAAAGACATAGGCTCCTTTGGTCGGCTCGGAAACCGAAACAGGCTTGACTTCTTCAAACACCACCACCGGTTCGGAGGGTGCCGCCTGCACCTGCGGGGTCAGTTCCGCCCCCGTATTGACCTTAGCCCATGCTGCATCCGCATATCCCGGTTCATTCCAGCCGGTCAATTCTTTGGTGGCATCATAGGTCTCGCCCATCAGGAAATCCGCCTGCAGAATCGGCCCGGTTGTTCCCTTCCAGTCCGGGCTGGTAAAGACATCCTGCGTGGTTCCGTCGCTGTATTCGATATGGAGCTGAGCCAGCAGCCGCAATTTCTGGCCGTAGTGATTCCGCTTTTTGCCATAGCCGACATAGCCGGCGTACCATCCATCGGCCAGAATCGCACCGATGGCATTGTCTCCGCTTTTGATCGTCGAGGTTACATCATAGGTGCGATAGTAAATCCGCTTGTTGTAGTCGGTCCATCCTGGGCTGAAATAATCCTTCGAAACCCGCTGGCCGTTGAGATACAATTGATAAATGCCGAATGCCGTGGCATACAGCGTGGCCTGTTTGACCGATTTGGCCGCTGAAAACTGACTTCGGAGATATTGTGCCGGCGGAAGAACATTCGTATCCAGATCGACCTTTCCCCAGGGACGACAGCCGGCTTCGCCGATGACATAGGCTTTTTCCCAGCCGCTGTCGTCAAAATCCGCGGTCATCCATTTGCCTTTGGGGCCGGCAGCAACACGCCATGAATCGCCGGTTTGCAATGCAATTTTCTGTCCGTCTTTTAATTCAATAACCAACGCCGCCAGAAGGCCTGTTGGATTTGGAGTCTGGCCGTCATTGACGACGGTAAACGCCAGGGCATTCAAGCCCGACTTCAGCAGGGATATGCAATCGACTTTTTGAGCCGAGGAGAAGCCCACCTCGGACCCGGCCGCTTTGCCGTTGACGTACAATTTCGCCTTATTATCCCCGGCCATATAACAGCTTGCACTCTGAATTTTGGACGTATCGGGCACTTGCACCGTGGTGCGATATCCAAATTCCACCGGCTGGGCGTTTCCGGTTTTCATGTCGGCAGGCCCAATCCATTTGGCCGTCTGGAATTCCGCCGGAACCAGGCTCGGCTCAATCGCCGCATCACATCCCACCCACTGTGCCTTCCAATCCTGCGGCTGGAGCAGCCCCATCGACCACCGGGCCGGCGCACTCCATACGGACGGCTTGTCATTGCCATCCCATATCTGAACCTTCCAGAAACATCGCTGCATGGAGGCCAGAGGCTTGCCCGCATAAACCGCACCGATGGTTTCGTCCGAAGCAACTTTGCCGCTATCCCACAGGTCACCCTGGTCGGCGGACAAGGCTTTTTCGGATGCGGCCACGAGAATCCGATAGGCCGTCTGCTTTTGCCCGCGGGCGTCCGACTGAAGGACCCAGCTCAGCCGAGGCTGTAGGACATCAATTCCCAGCGGGTCAGTCCGGTATTCACAACGCAGTCCAGCAGCCTGCAGAGTCTTCTGCACATTCCCGGCTGCATACAAATCCCCTGTTCCAAAAGGATCGCAAACCGCCAATACAACCCCCATCATCACTGCAAATCTTACCATAGCATACTCCATCAATATAACATTACGTGTTCTTACGATCTCGCATCCACAGGGACGCCGTAATAAACCAGACTGCCGTCATAATCAGCATTCCAGTCTTAATCTGGCTATGGGAAACCTTTCCCGCCAGAAAGCAAATTGGAAGAAGGATCAAAACCGCCAGCGACAGCCATGAAATCACTTGAATTATTATTTTTGTCATGATGACACCTGTCTTAAGCCATTCGTTTTTGGTATAGGCGGCTGAACAGAATAAACAAAACCGCCATCACAAACCAGCCCGGCAGACTGACAAAATAAATCTCGATCCGCCCCGTCCAGACCAGCCAGCCGCAGACACTCATGGTAATCAGCCAGGCCAGCCCCGCCGCCCAGTTAAACACCGTGCCGGACAACTCGGCATAATTGCTTTGCAGGCCGAATTTTCGCATCAGCCAGAAATCCACAAAGATGACCGCCCCCATCGGCATCAGCACCATCCCCCACATCGCAACAAAATCCAGCAGTTTCATCGCCACGGCAGGAAACATCCCGGCCACCGCTGCGATTAAACCCAGAACCAGCGTCACGCGAAAACGCGAAAACGTCGGCATAATCGCCTGAAATGCCAGTCCGGCACGATACAGTGTCGGGTTGGCCGTCGTCCAACTGGCCAGAATCACGCAAATCAGCCCGGCCACCCCCACGGCCTGATACGTCATCGGGCCGGGCAAGACATCGGTATTTTGCGGATTCTGATGGATTTGATAGGCATACAGCAGCGACGCGCAAATCCAGGCCAGAAAATGCCCCAGGTACATTCCGGCGCCGGAGGCAATTCCATACCACGATTTTTTGGCATACCGAAAAATGGACAGATCGCTCATTCCGATATGCCAGGCCATGTTGCAGAACCAGGCAAAAAACATCACATGCCAGAAGGTAAATTTCGTCCGGCCTTCCAGCGGCGGACCACCCTTCCAGATGGCCGTCTGGCACATCGTCCAGACATCACCCAGTGAATGAACGGAAGTCTGCGTGGCATCCAGAAATTGCTTGAACGTCACAATCCCGAAAGCCAGAAACATCAGCACCATCCACGGTGCGGCAAGATTGGCAATGTTCGCCACGGTGCGATAACCCGCGGCGGCGACAATGGCAACGAACACTCCCACCCCCAGCACAGCGATAATCCAGCCGAGGCTGTTGGGATACAGGTCGCCCAGGCCGGGCATCCGGAATTTAAACCAGACTCCAAATGCCGTCGCCGCAACGGTAATCATTGCGCCGGCCAGAATCGTAAACATCACCCCATTGGCCAGATTATAAATCGTCACCAAATTGCGCCCGCAGATTTTTTCAAGCTGATAATACATCGTCAGTCGGGCCCGCGTGGCAATCGGTGCACAAAACAGAGTCCAGCTCAGCACCGCCAGCAGATTTCCGACCAGCAGTCCCATCAGGAAATCAAAGGCGCTGACGCCCGCGGCAACAAACAAAGGGCCAATCATCAGCTCCGTGCCCGCGGTGTGCTCGCCGGCGAACATTCCCACAAAACTTTTAAAACCCAGCAGTGCCTTGTCCGGCACAGGCTGGCGTTCATATTCGCCGGCAACCCCTTCATCGGTTGTTTTGCTTATTTCATCTGTCATGTTCAGGTTCCATGCATGGAAATCATCGAAACATAGACACAAAAAGCCTGCGATGGGTTACACCGCAGGCTTAGTTCATACGCGAAATTATTGGGCAGGATTCTGCGGCACCGCTGGAACGGCTTGCTGAATTTCAGTCGGAATTGCAGGGGGTGTTATGTCGGTTTTTTTAAGTTTCCCACTGTATCCGGCAATTACACTGGACAAGACCAGAACAGCCAAACCAGTCGCCAGCAAGCCACGTGTTTTACTACTGGTGCCTTTCCATTCACCCAACAAAACACCCAGCAATGAGCTGAACAGAATCGCGCTGGCCATCAGTACTGCCCAGCCAATATACCCGCGATCTCCCATTTGGGGTTCACCGGTTTTGAAGCAGATAAATTGTGAACACCAGATTGCACCGGCAATACCCGAAAAGACAATATTACCCAGCAGCGGCGCATTGGGCTTGGTATAATCCCCGGTTGTTTTGTTCTTGAAATTGAGGAACAAACACCACAGGAAATTCACCATAAAGCCGCCCAGAAGCACAACAACCAGTACCGGCATTCCCTTCCAGGCGACCGACGTCACAGGAGCCGTTGTCAAAGCAAGCTCTTCAATTTTAGAGCCGCCCTGCAGGCCAATGCTCATCGCCGAACTCATTAGGCCGGAAAAGATAGCAACAGTGATTCCCTTCTTGAAATCAAATTCAGCAACCGCTTTCTTCTTTTGTTCCTCAGACAACTCCCCTTCCTTGCTCATGCCCGCCATCCCGACCAGTACAATCCCAATAATCGAAACCGCAACCCCCACCAAAGACATATTGGCTGCGGGGGTACCATACAGGGAACTGAAATTTCCGGCCAGAATCGGCGGTATCAGTGTCCCGGCCGCCGAACACAGGCCACAACCAACCGCCAGCCCCAGTCCTACCCCCAGATACCGAATCATCAATCCCCAAGTCAGGCCGCCAATCCCCCAGCCTACACCGCAAATGAAACAATACGCTAAAACATTGGTTGGGGACACCTTCAAAACACTTAAGACATTAGGCGACTGCACCAGCGCCAGTACCCACGGCACAATCAGCAGCGCAAACAGGGCATAGATCAGCCAGTAACTTTCCCATGCCCAGTTTTTTACTTTTTTAAACGGCAAATAAAACACCGCCCCGGCCAGGCCACCGAGCGTAAAGATGATGATACCCAGCGTCGGATTGGGCGTCATTTCAGCAAGAAGTACGTTTGACATCGTGTTCTCCTTAAGCGTTTCAGATTATGAACGTTGGGACAATACATCCGCCTCATACTGCTTGACTTCGGCAAACCAGGCAGGACCGACCGGCACATTTTTCTTCATGCAGTAGTAATCCCATACCGCGCCAAACGGCAGCGTCTTGAGTTCTTCCATACAGGCCAGCCGGCCGGTAAATTCCATCTTCTGTTCCATCTTCTTGAGCGTGTCATACGGCTCCAGCAGGGCATACAGCAGGGCTTTAATCATATTCCGTGTGCCAATCACCCAGGCGGCAATCCGGTTGATGCTGGCGTCAAAGAAGTCCAGACCGATATGCACCTTGTCCAGCTTGCCGCTGCGAACCAGTTCCTGGGCAATGGCAAACAGTTCGTCGTTAAGAATCACCACGTGGTCGCTGTCCCAGCGAACCGGGCGGCTGACATGCAGCAGCAGTTCCGGGCAGAACATCAGCACCGAGGAAATCTTTTCGGAAATCATTTCCGTCGGGTGATAATGGCCCGCATCGAGGCAAAGCAATTTCTGGCGGCTGACGGCATAGCCCATATAGAATTCATGCGAACCGACCGTGTAGCTTTCAGCCCCAATACCGAAAAGCTTGGATTCCACGGCATCGAGATTCAATTTGGGATTGATCTTTTCAGCAAAGATTTTGTCCAGCGAGTCAGTCAGCCGCTGACGGGGACTGGTACGGTCGGCGGGGATATCCTTATAGCCGTCGGGAATCCAGAAGTTAGTCACCGCGGGCGTTCCGAGTTGTTTGCCCATGGCGGCGGCAATCTTGCGGCAGGCGATACCATGTTCAATCCAGAAATTGCGAACACCCTTGTCCGGATGGCTCAGCGTAAATCCATCGGCGGCCAGCGGATGAGAAAAATACGTCGGATTAAAATCCATCCCGAGTTTATTGGCTCTGGCCCAGTCAATCCAGCTCTGGAAATGCTTGGGCTGCATCTCATTGCGGTCGATATATTTGCCGCCGTTGTCGATATAGCAGGCATGGAGATTCAGGCGATGCCGGCCGGGAATCAGGCTCAGGGCCTTCTCCACATCCATGCGAAGCTCATCAATCGTACGGGCCTTGCCGGGGTAATTGCCGGTGGCCTGAATGCCGCCGCCGGACAGTTCCGCGCCGACTTTTTCATACCCCCCCACATCATCGCCCTGCCAGCAATGCAGGGATATGGGGATTTTGGCCAATTTCGCCATGGCACGGTCGGTATTGACACCCATCTCGGCATACTGCTCTTTGGCCAACTGATACGCACGTTCGATATTCTGTTTCTTCATCCTGATTCTCCTTGTCCAAGTAATATTTTTCAATAAAGGCCTGATTGTTCTGATTATCCCATTTGTTTTTTACGATACGATTCCACTTCCCAGTTTTCAATGAACGCCCTGGCACGATCCGACATGCATTGAATCCCGCCAAAAGCCCTGGCATAGTGCATAATCATCGCCCCGTCAATCGCCAGTTCCAGCGCCAATTGAGCGGATTTGGGACTTGTCCCAAGACCATAAACCGCGTCGTCTGTAATCACAACCGCCGGCTCATAACCCCGCTGCTGAACAAACGCCGCAACACCTTCTTTTGTCGGGTTTCCGATATATGGAAAGGATTTTGAATACACAATATGATCCGGCGAAATCGGCCCCTCGGCGGCGGCAAATCGTTCGACGCCGGCTATAAATGCAGAATGTTCAGCGGAGAAGACCTTGCTGAATGCATCTCTGGCACAAGCCAGCTTTTCCGCCGACAACGACCGCACAGCAGGAAATTCAACGGCAACAGAAGCCTTGATATACTCAGCCTTGAGAATAGCAAAGACATCTTTATATAATTGTTCGATGTGCTTATCGCAATTGGCCGAGATAAAGATACCGTGATTTTCCAGCAGAATAATTTCAGGCTGTTTGCCATAGCGATGCTGGTAGGCGAGGATTTCTTTGCGAACTTGCATGCATAGCGTATATCCCGGGTCAATATAATCAATCCACAGTGCCTTGGGGAAGAGTTTTGCAGCCGTAACCTTGCCCTGCTTGGCACAACAAAGACCATTGACCATGGCCGGGTGCGTGTGAACCACAAAACGGGCATCCAGCGACTCATGCAGCGGCGCCTCAACTGAAGGCCTGCCTTTGCTGCCAGGGGATACCGCGGCGGCCATAATATCCTTGACTAAAGCCTCGCGAGCCTGGGGGTCAGCGGGTGTGGGTGTGCTGTAAAGTAATGCCAGTTTACTTCGGTCAATTGCAACGAAATCTTCGGGCTTAAGACCGCTTAAAACCGTGCCGGAAGGTTTCACCCAGACTGTTTGGGCGTCTTTGGCAGATGTGTTTCCCCCGCCCCCTTTGACATAATCCGAGGTTCCAAACTGATGTGACAGCCTGGTTATAGTCGCAAGTAAATCCAAACAATCATCTCCTTTCGCACTGAAGATATAGTGGCTATTGTGGATGATTGTAGCTGGACGGCGGGCTTAGTCAAACCATTTTTTGCGACAATATTTTGTCTTTTTGCGACACATGCAGAAGTCTCTATTATATTGTACACCAGAGACTTGTATTCATTGCATCATTTTCAGTGCGACCAAAGATTGCTCGTTCAGATTACCTGCCCCGGTCCTGTCAGGCAAATTTCTCTTTTTCTTTTTGATGCAGAACTGTCCAGGCTTCACGTCTGAAAAACCACCCGAGTCCAACCGCACGGACCATCCAGTCCATGGCCGTGGACAGCCACACCCCCGCCAATCCCATATTCAGGTGATACGCCAGCAGCCAGACACCGCCCAGCCTGCAAACCAGCATGCTGACAAATGCCACATACATCGGCGACCGCGTATCCCCCACACCCCGCAAGGCACCAATAAAGATAAAGGTAATTGCCAGAAATGGTAGTTCTATGGCCGATAAACGCGTCGCCATGCCCGCCAACTCAACCACCTCCGGCGTGGCTCCAAACAGCAGAGAAATCTGTGGACCAAACACAAGAAACCACAGGCACAATATGACCATTAACACACTGACAGCGGCAATGATTTTTTTGACGGCAATCTTGGCAATTCTTGGCCTGCCGGCGCCAATCGCCTGTCCGGTAATTGTGGTCGTGGCAACCGCCAGCCCCCAGGCAGGCATGATCGCCACGTTCTCAATCTGCATGGCGATCTGGTGAGCCGCCAAAACAGTGGTACCCAGATTCGTAACCATCACCATAAACAGCATATAATAGACTGAATTCATCCCCCGCTCAATATAGGCCGGCCAGGCCAGGTACCAGATACGCCCAAGCACTTTTTTTTGAATCGGCCAGAAATGCTGCCATTGCAGATGAAGCCCTCTGGGGCCAATGAGTAACGCCAGCGAAAAGAAAATCCCCACCGTCCGGGCGACCACCGTTCCCCAGGCGACACCATAAAAACCGAGTTTGGGTGCCCAGATACCAAAGGCCAGCATAATACTGACCACAATATTGACGACATTCATCATACCAGTAATCACCATCGGACGGAAAGTGTCGCCCGTACCGCGAAGCATGCCGTTACTGACCATCATAGGCAGGCCGGTCAAGCAGGAAATCAGCAGAATCTGGAGATAGGTTGCCCCATAAGGAACCACCTCCGGATCGGCCCCAAAAAAAAGCAAAATCGGAGAGGTGAACGGGGCACTCAGGCCAAAAAGGACAATCGCCATCAGGAATGCAATAACCATTGAACATCCTGCATGTTTCCTGGCAATTTCGTGCTCCATTTCACCCCAGCTTCGGGCAACAATCGACGTGGCCGCCATAGTTAATGCAATAAAAGGAGCAGTAACCAGGAATGTCAAAATACCCGACAGCCCCGCCGCGGCCAGAAATTTTTCGTTATGCAATCGCCCTACAATCAGAGTGTCGCTTAAAAAAACCAAAGAATAGAGACAATTTTCGACTATTGACGGCGCTGACAGCACGGTCAAAGTGCGATTCATCTCCCGTAAACGAAGATTAATACGCCCGGATTGTTGCCCTTTTTGCTTATTCATTGCACGATATCATTTTAAAACGGTTTTAGTCGGAATCTTTCAATCAATAAACGGTTTTCAAAAAAAACTCTGTGACTTTTGCACTCTTCGCAATATAATATATAGGTCATGTTAATAATTAAGATCTCAAACGAAATCATAATACGTGTTTTTAAGACGTTTCGCCACGAAAATAGATATTTAAGATACAAACGACTGACTTTCGATTTGCTAAGGAGTCAATATGGGTCCTGAATTAGAGAAAGCGTTAAATGATCTAAGCCTTCGGATGCGGCTGATTCGAGCCATACAGGAAAACCAGAAGCCTGAAGATACCCTGACTGAACGCGAATCGTTAATTCTTCAGCACCTTGCAGAACGAGGGACAATGACGGTGTCGCAAATATCCGAGGCCTGGCCCAATTTCAGTGAAAGCACCATTTCAATGACTTTGACAAAACTGTGGAAGCGTAAATTGGTCTCCAAGACCATCAGCCCGGAAAATCAACGAATTACTCATGTCAGCCTGACAGACAAAGGCCGAAATGAACTGGACCAGATATTTAAGCAGCGGCGAGAGCGTTTTCAAGCCCTCTTTGATGCCATACAGCTCAGTAATCATGAACGAGAGGTTTTTATCGGAATTTGCCAGCGAGGTGTAGCTTGCATTGATCAATTGCTGGGCAAGAAAAGCGAGTCTTTGTAGCTTCAGGTGAAACATTTTAAATTCTCTGTATAACAGCCATTGTTTATCCATTTATCTCATACAGAGTGTATTTATCCAAAACACAAAATTAACTGCAATGCAGTCCCCAAAAATATTGGGCCAAAACACAGAAATATTTAAAATTTTATGACACTTTTAAACAGTTGTTTTATATGAACTTATAATGTTTTTATGGATAATTATTTCATTTTTTGAACTGATTTCAAAATAAAACATTAAACATTTATGCCTTTGGCTATATAATATATTAGAGTACTTGATTTCTGATTCCACTGGCCCTGATTGCCGGAGAATGCATACGGATTGCAGCGCTGCGGCGAGGGGGCAAATGGAAGATAGGAGCATAAAAATGAAAACGCAATGCACAAAAACCATCTGGAGTATTGCAGTCATTTTACTGTTTGTCTGCCCCCCGATGCTTCTGGCCAAGGACAGACCTGGCGACGGCAGCCAGCAATCGGCTCCCCAGGCAGCGCCAACGCAACGATCATCACCTGCCCCTGAAAGCCGCCCTGCTTCTCCGGAGCCAGCCAGAACAGAGACTCGCTCCGTGCCCCAGCCAGTTTCTCAGCCTGCACCGCAACAACCGCAGGCACAGAGGCCTTCTGAATCGGCAGCAAGAAGCCGACAGCCCGTATCCAGTACGCCTGCTCCTACTGTCCGGCCCGAAACCAGTGCACGGAATCCCGTGCCTCAAAATCGCCCCTCCGTCTCGACTCAAACTGTAAATTCGAGGCCGCAAACGATTCCACAGCAAACACGGATTCGTACCCGCCCTGCTGAACCCAGTATTGAGGTGGTTCGTTCCGGTCAGACCTATGCGGATGCAATTGCAGCCGGAAGCCAGCGGCCCCCTCAGTCCAGGACAACCACCACTGCATCGCGTCAGAGCGCATCGAGGACTTCTATCGCTACTCCGATCGGCAGCAATACAAACTCGCGAAGCCCAGCATCGGATACCGCAGAACGAAGCAATACCTCTGTCGGGACGACTGCTGCTGTGTCGCAAGATGTAATACGAACGGACCGCGTTGCTGAGCCGATTACGGCACGGCAAACGCGCAGCAGTTCTCCTGCAGAACAAATCACCATGCAGACAACCGGCAGTGATTCCTCCAGCAGTAATTATGGATTTGTCTATTATGGTGCGGCAAGCAAACGCGACAGAACCGCAGCCGCTGACACGACAACCGATCGCAGCACCTCTGTGGCCCTGCGTCAAAAGACCGTTGAACCGATCCGCGTTTCCGTCGACACGATCCAGGCCGAACCCCAGCGTGTTTCAGCCGATAAAATCACGCGTGCGCCGGAACGTGTCAATCGCACTGAATTGACCGCTAAAGAAGACAGGTCCAGTGCGGCTGCGATTACAACCGGTGAAGAACGAACTACACTGGAAAGGACAGCGCGTGCTGAAGAAACAACCAGGACTGCCCAAACAGCATCATTGACCAATGAGAATCGCCTGCGGGACAATACGGAACGCATGGCTCGTCCCAAAACGGATGCTGAAGCAGCCAAATCGACCGGCAGCACGGAAACAGCACGTTCTGCCACGCCGGCATTACGGCAATCCGGCACCGGCCGGGAAGCTATTTTGCGTTCGCCAGTCACTGACGGCAGTTCTGGCACCTCATCTTCATTCGAATCGAGATCCATGGACGACCGAACCAGTCGAATCGTTGTCAATGGCGACAATAATGTGATTATCCAGGGCGATGTAAATCAGGATCATCCACGGCCCCATGTTCCTTACCACCGCTTTCATGACATTGATCACATCCGCCATAACCCCTACTGGTACGGCTGCGGCAGCGGTTTTGTATTCCACTGGTCCAGCAGCAGTTGCGGCTATGTCGCAATTGTGCCTTATTATAACTGGTGGGGATTTACGTATTACTACCCGAGTTATCACCGCAAGTATGTGTTTGTGAGCCTGGGCGGATGCTGGCCAAGTTATCGGTATCGGCGATATTACTGGTATGGAGTTCATCCGTATTACTGGTATGGAGCGGATGTAATTCCCGCCTCGACCTATTCGGACTACAACACGTACAATACGTACAACACCTATAATACGTACAACACCTACAGCACCCCTGAAATAAGTCAGCCGCTGACACCGGCTGAGACGATCACGGTTCCTGATGCGAATTATTCCCGGAACAAACAGACTGCCCCTGTTGATGCTCCGGAATTTGAGACAGCCGCAGACCTGTGCTTTGACCATGCGGTCAAGGTATTCGAAGCGGGCAAATACGATGAAGCAGTCCTGCAATTCCGTGAAGCCGTGCGGCTGTCACCGGACGATGTGGTGCTGCCCTTCACGTATGCTCAGGCGTTGTTTGCCGCCGGCGATTACGCCATGGCCGCCAGCGTGCTGCGGGAAGTCATTGCGAAGATTCCTGCCAGTGAACCAACGGTTTACTATCCCCGCGGGCTGTACCGCGATGAGGCTGTCCTGAAAGCTCAGATCGCTGCACTGGAAAAAGCGATTGCCAATGAGCCGTTCAGCACAGATTATCAGCTCCTGCTGGGCTATCAGTATCTTGGCTTGAACGAGCTTGAAAAAGCCGCCGGCCCGCTGAGCGAGGCGGCGAAAAATCCGGCCAATGCGGATGCAGCAGGCAAACTCACGGACCTGGCAGCCACTCTGGAAAACGCCAGGCAGCAGCAATAATTTCAACCACTATGAGTCCTGAATGGAGAGTGCAGCATGAGAAGGGTGATGAATTTAAAAATCTGGGCAGGTGTATTGGTGTGGTCGGCAATCGTTTGGGGACAAACGCCCTTTGCGGTATCGCCGTCATCTTATATCCAGCAGTGGCCTGCGGTTTCCAACGGTGTCGTTGTGTGGCAGGAATATGTTGAATACAACGGTCAATGGGACTGGGATATTTACGGCGTCGATGTGATCAATGCCCCTTCGGAACTCATTGGAGTTGCTGCATTCGAAGCCAACCAGACCCATCCTTCGCTGTGGGGAACACATGCCGCCTGGGAAGATGACTATTACGGGGACACCGATGTCTGGATATCGGATTTTTCCGACCCACAGAATGTCACCACCTTTTCCATTACCCCCTACCTGAATAATCAGTCGTTCCCCCGCATTCACGGCAACACCGTTGCCTGGCAGCATCAGATCGCCGACCCGGATACACAAGTTCTGGACTGGGATATCTATGCAGCGGATGTCACGGATCCGGAAAATCCATTGATGTATAATGTTGCGACCTTTACCGGCGACCAGCAGTATCCGGACGTCTATCGCAATATGATTGTCTGGCAGGATAATTACTGGGGTGATAACGACATCGCCGCTGCGGACGTGTGGCGGCGAAATGCGCCCGAACAATTTTCCATCTCGTCGCTGACAATCGACCAGACAGGACCGGTTACTGATGGTAAATATGTTGTCTGGCAGGAAGACTTCGGCAGCGGGGATATCGATTTATATGGTGCGGATATCTCCAATCCAACCCATCCTGTCGAGTTTGTAGTCAGTGATGCGCCCGGAGCACAAATTAATGCAGCCCTCAGCGGCCACCTGGTGGTCTGGCAGGACAATCGCAGCGGCAACTGGGATATTTACGGCTTCAACCTGATTACCCGGCAGGAATTCCAGATTACCAGCGACAATTATCACCAGACGTATCCCGCCATTGACGGCCTTTTGCTGGCTTATGAGGACAATCGATCCGGTAAAAGTGCTGTTTTCGCGGTCCAATTGGAAGGCTCCTCAGTCGCAAATTGCACCGCACCGGTTTCCGGCGATACCAATGGCGATTGTCGTGTTGACATGAATGACCTTGCAGCGATAGCATCCGGCTGGCTGGCCTGCAACCTGGACCCGGCCGGAGCCTGTGGGCAATAACTCAGGTTCATCCGGTTAATACGCAGATGTAAGCTCCCGTGCCAATACAACCCTGCAAAAAGATGAGCCAGAACGCATCTTGCATCCTGATAGATTTCATTTTCATCATTCATATAGACGCTTACGAAGCAACCCCAGGCATTTCCTGTCACCACGTTTGGCACGGTACGGCTCCCGCCCAGCGATGCTGGATGAGGACCGGTAGCCGGGTCATACATCGCATTAAGCACGATCGATTTTTCTGATAATTTCAACGGTGTAATTATTTTTTTGGGGTATGCGGGGAGTGCTTCGTCCGTCCCGGACATACCGTTCAAGGAGTTCGGTGAGTCTCCTGACGACATCGGGGTATTTTTGATACAGATTCTGTTGTTCGCCGACGTCATCGATCATATCATAAAGCTTAATAGCCGGCAGGTCGCGAGCTTCTGCTGAGTCGGGTTGGCCTGCTCCCCGAAAATTGAGCCAAGTTGGATGAGAGGATAGCCGACAGAAGCAGTCTGCATGGGACTGATTATGAAAGGTTATCGGACAATGGCAAAGCAATGTAGTGGAACCGAAATTGTAGGCAAGTTGCGTCAGGCGGATGTACAGTTGGCCCAGGGCAAGACCGTCCCGGAGGTCTGCCGTGAACTGAGGATTAGTCAGCAGACGTATTATCGCTGGCGGAACAAGTACGGCGGGATGAGTCCGGACATGATCAAGCAGCTGCGTGCTCTCCAGAAGGAGAATGCCCGGCTGCGGAAGGTGGTTTCGGATCAGGCGATTGATATCGTGATTCTCAAGGAGGTAGCCTAGGGACACTTCTAAGCCCGGCTCAGAAGCGTCAGGCCGTGGAGACGGCCTGTGCTGAGCTGGGCGTATCCCAGCGGAAGGCGTGTCAAACGCTGGCCCAGTCCCGCAGCAGTCAGCGGTATGAATTAAGGCTGCCGGTCAAAGAGAATGCCGGGTACATCGACCAAATCGATGCACCCGGCATTGCGGCGAAGTGTTATGTCCCATCAGCGGAAACACAAGACTGCGCTTTCGATACCGAAAACAGGGAGTCTGCTGTTAATCGGCGGCGGCACGTGTGCCGCTTGTTTCATCTGCACAGGCCTGGGTCGTCTTGTACAACTCCGCGACTCGTTTGGCCTGTTCCTCGGCGAAGGTGACTGCATTCCGCATCTTGTCCCCAAACTGTCCGGCGACGGCTTTGCATTTTTCGCTGCTGATGTCCGCCTTGCCGGGCCAGTTCAGACTGAACTTCTGCCTCGCTGTCCTGTCGGCTGCATCCTGCGAAACAGGGGCTAAGTAATAGATGGCTGTCGCAAAACCGCCAAAATACACGATTAGTCCAAACAATATCCTGCTTCGCCAACGGCCCATACGTTTCTCCCGATAAAACCTCGTTTGTATCTGGCCGATCCGGTTTCTACCGGCCCCCACATCTAAAAGCTAAGAAATAAGTCCTGTCGAGTCAATCTGGATAATAAAAGAAAACAATAAATTCCAGGATTTGAAAAAAGAGGCTTACTAATCCGGCTAACGATAAGTTTATAGGACGAAAGGGAATGATTAATAAAAGAGATGCTCGAACAAAAACGGAGACAACGGCTGCCGGCGGCGCCCCTGTCTCCGTCTAATCGTGCAAATAAAATTACATCGCGTCAAGACACGCTTTCAATTCCGTGCAGACCAGTTTGACCTCTTCAGCCGAGAGGTTGTTGTGGAACGGCAGTGCAATCGTTCGTTGTCCAATGGCTTCGGTATGCGGGAAATCGCCGGCCTTGTAACCAAACTGCTCAATCATAAACGGCTGCAGATGGACCGGCGGGAAATAATTGCTGACCTGGATACCGCGTTCCGTCAGTTTTTTCATCACCGCATTGCGGCGGTCCTGGGTATAGCCTTTCAACTGAACCACAAACACAAACCAGCTCATCCGAGCCCCCTTCGGCTCCTGCGGTACGATAATCCGATCATCCCCGGCCAGAAGCTGCTGGTACATCTTCGCAACCGCGCGGCGCTTCTCGACGAATTCTTCAATTCGAGAAAGCTGCACGATACCCAGAGCACAGTTAATATCGCTCAGGCGGTAATTATAGCCAAGACGCTCATGGGCCAGCCAGCCGCCGCCGGCACCACGTCCCTGGCTTCTCAGCGACACGCACAGCTTAGCCCACTGCTCATTGTCAGTCAGGATCATGCCGCCTTCGCCGGTGGTCATCTGCTTGTTGGGATAGAATGCAAAGACACTCATATCACCAAATGTGCCGACCTTTTTACCGTTGAGCATCGAGCCTAATCCTTCGCAACTGTCCTCAAGAATCAGCAGGTTATGCTTCTTGGCAATTTCATATACTTTATCAAAACCCGCAGGGCTGCCGAAAGCCTCGACCGGAATGATGGCTTTGGTCTTCGGCGTGATGGCCTTTTCAATAGCTGCCGGGTCGATATTCAGTGTTTCCGGGTCGATATCCACCAGTACCGGTTTGGCCCCCACCATCAAAATCACATTTGTGGTGGCAATAAACGTAAAGGGCGTCGAAATGACTTCATCGCCAGGCCCAATCCCCATCGCCTGCAAGCACAGGTACAAGCCGCTGGTGCCGCTATTGACGGCCACGGCATATTTTCGCCCGGTGTATTGACAAAAGGCTTTCTCGAACTCACCCAGTTTGGGACCCAGCGAAAGATTCGGCGTCCGCAATACGTCGGTCACGGCTTCAATTTCGGCTTCGGTGATATCCGGCCGGCTCAATGGAACTTTAATGCTCATAGATAAACCTCGTTCCTCATACACAAGTTCAGGCGGAACATTCTCCGAACATACGGTTATGTTTGCCTAAAATATTATAAAAACTTTTATTATAGATAATTTATCGGTTTTTTTCTACAATAAATTGATGGACAAATTCAGATGATTTTAAAAGCCCTCCGTTAAACGACATTCATTTGCTTTTTTTAAGACTTCATTGAAAACAAAGACTCTCCTGTCCAAAAAGCGTTTGACTTGAACCGCCAAATGCTTTAGACTGATAAAGTCATTTTTCAATCAATTACGCAATGTGCTGCATGGAAAAATCAATTTTTACTATTGAAAAGTGGATTTTTCATGTATTCACCAGATAATCTCTGAGATTAGATATATGTACGAGAAACGTGAAGAATGTGGGATTTTCGGAATTTTCGGGGATCCCGAAGCGGTACAAAAAACCTATTTCGGGCTTCACAGCCTTCAACATCGCGGCCAGGAATCGGCCGGCATCGCTTCCAGCGATGGGGAATTCATCGGCTGCTTTACCGGCATGGGGCAGGTCAGCCGGGTCTTTCGTTCCGGGAGGGGAATCCTCGAACGGCTGGATAATCCAATCGCCATCGGCCATGTACGGTATTCAACATCGGGTTCGGCAAATCCCTGCAATGCCCAGCCGATTATGGGAGAATATTCGCGTGGTCAGGTAGCCGTGGCTCATAACGGCAACATTATCAACGCCTCGATGCTCCGGGATGAATACGAGGCCTATGGCTCGATTTTCAAGGCTTCCAACGACACCGAAATCATTATCCATCTGCTGGCCAAACCCACCCATGTCTGCAAGCCGGACCCGCTGGGACATGTGTTGAATCATTTGCAGGGCGCGTATTCCATTCTGTTTTTATTTTCCGACCGCATCGAAGCCGCCCGTGATCCGTATGGAATTCGTCCGCTGGCACTGGGCAAAACCAAGAAAGGCGCCTACTGCGTCGCCAGCGAGACCTGTGCGTTCGATACCATCGATGCGGAATATATTCGGGATGTCGAACCGGGCGAAATCGTAACATTGGACAAAAACGGCATGTCCAGCCGATTCTTCGTCACCCCGGGCACCACAACTCCCGCCCACTGTATTTTTGAACACGTCTATTTCGCCAAGCAAAGCAGCATGATTTTCGGCGAAAGTGTTCACGAAGTTCGCAAACGCTGCGGAAAGCGTCTGGCCCAGGAACATCCGGTCGATGCGGATATCGTCGTTCCGGTACCCGACTCGGGCACTTCCGCCGCAGTGGGGTATTCGCAGGAAAGCGGTATTCCTTTCGATATGGGATTCGTCCGCAGCCACTATGTCGGCAGGACATTTATTTCCCCATCTCAGGACTTGCGGGATCTCGGCGTCAAGCTGAAACTGCAGGTGGTCAAAGAAGCCGTTCGCAACAAACGCGTGATTGTCATCGATGATTCAATTGTCCGCGGCACAACCACCAAAGGAAAAATCAAATCCCTGCGGGAGGCGGGCGCCAAAGAAGTACACATGCGAGTCGCCTGTCCGCCGGTTAAACATCCGTGTTTTTACGGCGTGGACTTCCCAACCCGCGAAGAACTGGTCGCCAATCAGCGAACACTGGATCAGATACGTGACTATCTGGGTGTGGATACACTGGGTTATATTTCACTCAACGGGCTTCTTGAATGCGTTTCCCTCCCGGCCAATCATTACTGCACGGCCTGTTGGAGCGGCCAATACCGTATTCCCGTTACCGCCGTGGTCAATAAATTTTCCATGGAACGGCACCAAATGCAATTATTTGACGATGTTGAACTCTAATGGCTAAGAAAAAAACGATCTCTTATGAACAGGCGGGCGTCAGTATCGACGCGAATGATATTATGGTCGAACGCATCAGCCGGTCGGTTGCATCCACGCACGGGCCGCGTGTTATCGGCCTGGAAAATGGCTTTGCGGGATTGTTTCGTCTGGACTATGACGAAAAACTGTTCAAACGGAATTATAAAAGTCCCGTACTGGTTGCCTGCACCGATGGCGTGGGGACCAAGGTTCTCATTGCCCAGGAAATGAACCGGTATGAGACTATCGGCCAGGACCTGGTGGCGATGAATGTCAATGATATGCTGGTTCAGGGCGCCGAACCGCTGTTCTTTCTGGATTATGTGGGGATTAACAAACTGGATCCGGAAGTCATGGCGGCGATTGTGGAAAGCATTGCCAAAGGCTGTCGGATGGCCGATTGCGCCCTCATTGGAGGCGAAACGGCGGAAATGCCGGATATTTATACCCGGCCCGGCGAATACGACCTTGCCGGCTTTGCCGTCGGCGTGGTGGAACGCCATCGCATCATCACCGGCAAAAGCGTCCAGAAAGGCGATGTCGTGCTGGGGCTGGCATCCAGCGGCATTCACAGCAACGGCTACACGCTGGTCCGCCATGTACTCTTTAAAGACCACAAGCTCAAGCCTTCGGACCGTCTTGCGGAACTGGGCGATGCCACACTGGGCGAGGTGCTGCTGGAGCCGACTCGGATTTATGTACGTTCGGTCGTCAGCCTTCTGAATTCCTATAAGCGCAAACAGGTCGTGCACGGCATGGCCCATATCACCGGCGGCGGGCTGGTCGGCAACATTCCGCGCGTTTTGCCGAATGATTGTGATGCAGTACTGAAAAAGAATGCATGGCCGGTGCATCCGATTTTTACCGTCTTGCGGAAACTCGGCCCGATTGATGAAGAAGAAATGTATCGGGTGTTTAATATGGGCATCGGTTATGTGCTGATTGTGGCGCCGGATTTTGCCGAGTCGGTGAAGGAAAAACTCGAAAAAAGCGGCGAAACCGTGTATCAAATCGGCGTTATTACTGCCGGCAATAAAAAAGTAATCCTTAAATAAACCCCATGAAAAAAACGGCAGCTGCTGTGACCAAACCGGGCAACAGAGATTTATTGCGGGTTCTCCAGCCTGTAGCGGCGGTGGTGCTTGTGTCGGTACTGGCGGCATATCTTTTTCAGCCGCACTGGTTTCAGCTTGGAATCGGCCCCAAAAAGATTTTGCTGCCGCTCAATGCCATCCTGGCGGCGATGGGAGGATATGTCGTGACACGTCGATGGATCAGTTCGTTTGATGCATCTCTATTGGCAGGAGTGATTTATGGTTTTGGGGCACTGGGGTTGAGCTTCATCAAATATCACTTTACGGCCGGGCTGTGCTACGCTGTTGTCCCCTGGCTTTTATGCCCCGCGGTGTATTATCATTCAGGACATTCCGGAGGCGTCGCAAAGACAATAATCTCCTCCCTGCTGACATTAATGCCCTTTGCGGCAATCGCCGGCTTATTCTGGATTGCCTCACATCACTGGGCAGGACCGCTGTTTCTCATGCCCAAATACCGGATTCTTGAAATCAGCGATCTGTGGGGACTGATTACCCCAATGACGTTCGCCTCGCAGCCTATGGCGATAGGCTTTTACCATATGCCTTTGATGATGATCCTGATGGGGCTTTTCGTATTTGCCGTCTCCGGACGAGAGACTCTTTTGCTGCCGGTTCTGGTGGGTGTGATATTGAGTCTGCTGGGGCCGATTTTGGATGTAACGCCCATTATCTGGCTGAGCTTTCCGGCCTTGTTTTTATCGGTGATGGCGGGACTTGGCATCCAGGCAATGGCCTGGGCCGGAAAAGCCGATCGATTCTGGATTGGGTTGTGTGTTTTGGCCGCACTGATACTGTCGGGATTCAACTATATGCTAAGCCTGTCCAATCCGCAGTCTGCTCCCTATGTTCATGCAGCTTGGTTATTTTTCGTATCGGCAGCAGGTATCGGGGTCATTTTTTTGCTCGCCAGCAAGAGTATCCGATTGACCTGGCTGCGATGGATCATCCTGTTCGGCCTGTGCGTTTATGATATTGTGATGACCTCGCCGGCACTGGTGGATTCACTATTTTAGGCAAAACCGGACGGCAGACCGATTCAAAAAAAACTGCCCATCCGAATATGACTTCGAACGGGCAGAGTATTGTTCAACCCAATATAGCGAGTGTTTCTGTTATTTCTTTCTTCGCAGAGCCGCAAATCCAAGGCCCAGCAAGGCCAGCGTCATTGGTTCCGGAACACAAATCGTGCTGACGGCAATCGAATCGATCGCAGCGGGGGCACCGGTCGCTTCCGGATTGAATCCATAGCAAATCCGCTCCCAGTCGGGATTCGGTTCGAACTGCCAGACATCCACGCGCTTAGTCCAGCCATTGCCCAGATCAATATCTTCCGTATATATCTTGGTAAAATCATCCCACTGGGCAGTCTTGACCCAATCCAGAACGATGGTGCCCTTGTAAACCAGTTCCACAAGAACCTCTTTGTATGGATTGGCAATCGGCTGATTGGGAATATCAATGGTAACACTGAACTTGGTGCCGGACCAGACGCCATTGGCCCAGACAAAATCAGGATTCATTCCATTGGAAATCTTTGCGACAGCATCACCGAATGGATTCTGATCAATTTCCGGGGCCGCAGGATTTACATCCGTGCCAAAATCCCACATTTGATAAGTCGTTCCCGGATCACCGACGGACCAGGTGACCACGGATGCAACCGCGGTATTCCAGGCCAAGATCGAAAGACAGCATATTGCAAGTAAAGCAAAACGTTTCATCGTTCCTTACCTCCACTTCCCCAGGTTAATAAGTCTATCCATTACTCTGCTCATCTATAGCATCAGTAATTCTATTAATTGCGTTTTCTGAACAGCCGAAGAGCACCCAGCCCCAGCCCGGCAATCAGCATTGACGCCGGCTCAGGAATGGTGCACAGGGTATCAATCGATACGGAATCCAGAAAGCCGCCCGTACCCCACAGACCAAACGAAAACCATTCCATGTTCGGATTGGGTTTGATCGTCCAGCCAATCGTCATGACATGCCAGCCATCCGCGGTCAGGGTGTCATTCAGATATGTCTGTTCGACCTGATAATTGTTTCCGGCCGGAGACACTTCCGGCATCAGCATATCCACCATTTTATACTTGATTTCAAACCAGACATACTTGACCGGATTGGGTTCCTGGGTGTTTGGGATCTGTATGAGAGCCATCACGGGATCGCCCATCCACACACCGCTTTTCCACTGGAACGGAACACTGCCGTTTTCGCCTGTGAAATTAATCACCGGCCCGAACATAGTCGGATCGTTGGGATTGCCATAAGGATTATAATAATTGTCCGGCACGGACGGATTGTTGCCATTTTCAAATGTCCACTCCTGCCAGGTGCTTCCTGCAGCTCCCCGCTGCCAGGTCATCTGCCCTTGTTCAATATAAGACGGCAAGGCGCTGCAAATCGACGAAAAGACCCCCACCACCGCCAGAACCAACACGCTCTTTCTCATCACTTTTTCCTCCATTGACTCTTTGAATAATTGATTCGCAACTGAACACGTCCTCTATTTTTTTTAGGAACCAAACCGCCTGCGAAGAATGCCGACCACACTGACACCCAATCCTGTCAACAGAATTGCACCCGGTGCCGGAACGGCACACAGGGTATCAATTGCTATTGAATCAACTGACAATGTAACAGCTGATTTGCCAGCCAGAGTAAATGTAAAATATTCCTGCTCTGGATTGGGTTTTATCGTCCATCCGACGGTCATCACTTTCCATCCATCGGTCCGGTCAGTGACCCTGGAGTAAATGTTCGTGACAACATAATTTCCGTTTTCGCCATCTTTAAAAACAGACACTGCCGGAGTAATCTCCACATTAGACTGGTACACCATTTCAAACCAAATGGTCTTGACAGCGTTTTGCTCCGGGTTGTTGGGCACAAATATCGATGAGAATAATTGGGTACCCACCCACTGTCCATTGTCCAGCTTAATATTATTTCCCGTAAAGTCTGCTGTCGGATCACCATAAGGATTGTAACAGTTTTCGGGGGCATAGGGATTTGCAATTTGAGAAAAATCCCATTCCTGCCACGTGCTGCCGACCGCTCCTCGATCCCAAGTCATCAAACTGCCGATATAAGTCGGCTCCGCCTGTGCAATTGCACATACACATAAAATCGCTAAAACCATCTTCACAAGAGTTTTCTCCATGTCTCACCTCACAAATATATATTCTGTTTTCTCCACTAAATACGTATACACCGAATCCCCTCAGAATCCAGCACACTATGATTATATAGAAACGCCCTTACTGAGTCAACCTAAAAGTCTTACCGGCAAGAAATTAGGGGAAAATACGGATACGAAATCCGTGTTATTTTATCACTAATCGGCCTTGTAAAAGAATTATTAATATATATTATCGATTATTAAGACTCGATTAATATTTCCGCCGGAAATACCCAACAATCACTGCTCCCAAACCACCCAAAACCACCGCACCGGGGGCAGGAACTACATTGGAGAGAGTATCGATAGAGATTGATTGAATGGCAGCCGTGTCACCAAAAAGGTAAAAGGTGAACCATTCTGTTGAAGGACTTGGCTTGACTGTCCACCCCAAGGTCATCACTTTCCATCCGGCCGCAGGACTGAGGATATCTTCATATAACAGATCCACACCATCTGTTATTGGAGTATCGTTTGTATCCAGACCTGTTGAAAGTAATAGATCTTCCGGCTCGTTATCAAGATTATCAATATCATCAACGAAATACTGGATACTGCCTTGATATACCACCTCAAACCAGATTGTTTTTTGTGACGATTCAACGTTTGGAACAGAGATATTGAATCCCAATCCGCCACATTCTGTTACATAAGCAATAAGGTTATTTTGCACATATGGATTATAATAGCCCGACGGAGCAAGGAAGCCTTCTTCCTTTATGTCAGTCCAATCCTGCCAAGTACTGCCGGGGGCACCTAAGTTCCATTGGGTGTACCCATCAAAGCCCACCACGTTGCCATTAAGATATGAGGGATTAACTGTTCTTGCGGCGAAAGAAAGACTTGAGACCATGACCCCTAACAACACAATTCCGACCCACTTGGTATTCATTTCGATACCCTCCTAAAAATGTTGTTTTTCTGCTTATTTGACCTACTTGTAATTTTTATATTACAAAGCTGTGAACTTAGTCAAGATAATTTATGGTTTTTCTTTCGAAAGTCCCAGTTCGACCATCACTTTTTGCAGGTCGTCCCAGACACGTTTTCGGTTGTCGGGAGTATAGTTTCGCAAGAGATAGGCGGGGTGGTAAGTCGGCATGAGCTTGGCTGGAGGGATTTCATCGGAAAAGACATATTCATGGAACTGGCCGCGTAATTGGCCAATCGGCCTGTCGGTGTCCAGAAGTGTTTTGGCAGCGTGGGCGCCGAGGGCTACAATGATTTCCGGACGAATGGCCTCCAGTTGCTTTTTTAAATAAGGCATGCAGTTGTAAATCTCATCCGGTTTGGGATCGCGGTTTTCCGGCGGACGGCATTTAAGTGTATTGCAGATAAAGACATCCTGCCGCTGCAGGCCCATTGCGTTAATCATTTTTTCCAGCAGCTGCCCTGCCCTGCCGACAAACGGCAGGCCCTGCTGGTCTTCGTCGGCTCCCGGAGCTTCACCTACAAAGACGAGTCGTGCGGTCGGGTTTCCATCGCCGGGGACGGCATTAAGCCGGGTGGAGCCGATTTCACATTTACGACAAGCTCGAACCTTTTTTGCAATCGCGTCCAACGCAACCTGAGCATCCACACCTGCACCAACCGTCTGGGCTGGGGCGGCTGCAACCGCTTTCTTTTTTGTTTTCAAAGCGAAATCCCCGGTAAAAAATTGTTCCATTTCGACCAACTGGCCGGCTATTTTTTTCGGATCCACATTTATTTCCTGTCAAATCCCGCAGGCTCTCATGCATTTGCCGCGGCCAATCCGGACCGCGGGCTAAATTTCGGCATAGTTTACGCGGTTTTGAAGAAACATACAAGCTTCTGACTTAAAACATCCGCCATCAGCATCAGATTCTGGTTGCGGGTATCATAGACATACACCACATTCTGATATTTCTGGGCGTCGGGGAGCAGTTCCCGCAGCAGGCTTTCGCGGCTTTCCAGAAGGTGTTTATGCAGCACCACGCCCGGCTTCTCGCAGAACAGGGCGACATAGAAAATCTCCTCTTCCACAAGATCCTGGAAGAAATGACTGCCATAGGACAACTCGGGCATCAGGTTGCCGCCGGGGTAAGATATTTCGCACAAGACCGACATCTGGCTGATTTCAGAGAATCGGACGGGCACACCCAGCGATGGAGTAGAAGTCCCCCACCGCCCCGGCCCCATTAAAAGTGTCGTATCTTTATCGCGATTGCATATCTGCCGGTTGAGTTTGCCGACCAGGCGTGCGACATCATATTTTTCCTGCTGGGAAAGCTCGATATAAGCCGACGGGTCAATCAGGATAATCCGGTCAATCGGCTGGGCGATACAGCCGCCCATAAATCCGCCCTGACTCTGGAACAAAATCTGCTTGGCCGGCAGGGTTTCCGGAATCTGGACCCTGGCTCCGAATCCCCGGGTCTGCAGGGGACGGCATTGCAGCAGATTCAACTGGGCGGGGCGGTCAATCGCCTGATTGTAGGTAAACTCGATATCCACGGGGTAATCGTAAATCCTCTGCAGGGTATCCATCAGCCGCCGCATCAGGGGAACAAAATCCGTCTCGGTCAGCAGCCGGTCAAAGGTCATAATCCACGATGGCGGCCCTTCCATTTCGAGCTGCTTCATGCGTCGGGCAGCGTCTTCATCCTCGATGGCAAACAAATCCACGTTCCAGTCGGGTTTTTCGGCCAGATAACGATTGATGGAAATCGGCTCGAGTGTATTCTGCGGGATATTCAGGACATCCATAAAACGCTGGGAGAACTGGCGAATATTGTCCATGCACGATTGCGGCCGCAGCAGCGGATAATCCATCGCTACCAGTCGGGGGTAATCATCGTCGGGCCGATCCACGGCACGCGTACCCAGGCCGGCGACAATTCGCAGCATTCCGGCGGCCGGGTCCAGGTCCTTGTTCCATACGAAGGTGTTATACGAAACCCCGACGCCCGCCATATCCGGATAGAAATACGGGCCGTGATGGGTACCCGAAACACGCTGAACCAGCAGCGCCATCTGTTCGTCCAGTTGATCCAGCCCCCGCTGAAGGCGATAGGTCAGGGCATCTTCGCTCATGGTACTGGCGTAAATGGTTCGTACGGCATTTTCAAACTGCTCATAACGGTCTTCGGGGTCGCCCTGATTGACCAGAAACAGGCTTTCATATTTGCCGGCGAATGCATTACCAAAGCTGTCTTCCAGAAGACTGCTGGAACGAATGATAATCGGGGACTGGCCGAAGTATTCAATCATTTCCTGAAATTGTTCGCGGAGTTCGTTGGAGAACTTGCCTTTGCGCAATCCCTGAGCCAGCGGTTCGGCCTTTGTAAAATAACCTTCCTGTGTTTTTTGCTCCATGCGGAGTTTCCAGAGGCCGTTCTGCACGATATAGGAATGAAAAATATCCGAGCCGATATAAAACGAGTCATGCTTTTCGAGCCGCTGACGCCAGTCGAAATCCGTATCCTGATGAAGAATCTTGCGGGCCAGCAGCATACCCACGGCCTTGCCGCCGATGTAGCCTGTGCCGATCAGCCGGGCCTTGACATCCAGCAAATCCCGCAGCGAAAAATAGCGTTTGACCAGCGTAAGCATCCGGTCTTCACGGCACATCATAATACGGCACAGTTTATCAACCGCCTGCTCCTGCTGAGTCTGCATGGTCGGGTCATTAAGCATTTCCTCGGCCTGCAAAAACAGTTGATCCCAGTAATCCAGCTTGCGCCGGGTTGCGGCCCGGGCCTGGTCGGAGATATAGGAAAACAAGCGAGCCGCATCGACACTGTTGGTCACCGGCGTCATGCGGTCCTGCTCGTCTCGATGAGGTAAAAACATCGTCGGTGAATAACGGTTCCAGACCTTCAGCGGATGAATATAGACTGTGCCCTCGATATGATAGACATCCAGCAGCAACTGGGTTGTGCCGCGAATGCGGGCGACGGTCTGAAACGAGTGATAATTCCGCAGCAGGGCAAAATAGGCAATGGTATCCAGTTCATACAGATAAGGGCAGGTAACCATGAAGAAATTGCCAACCATCAGGTCCGTCGCCCAGGACGTCAGCAGGTCCGACAGGCTGTCAAAGACATAAAAGGCACCTTTGCCCTGCTGCGAGATAATGGTATGAACCTGGGTGGAAAACGTCTCAAATCCGGTATCTGCATCCAGCTCAAGGATGGTCAGGCCCGGCTGCGGTTCAAGGAGCGGTTCATGCTGGGCAAACCGCACGTAAATCATCTTGCGGTGTTCCCGGATGGCCCGCTGCACATAAGGGATTACAAGCTGCTTGTACTGGATGAGGTCATCGACCTGCCAGACAACGTTATCGCCGTACTGAAACCGGCCCAGCATTTCATCCAAATGATTCAGTCCGGAACTGGGATAGGGAAATCGATCCATACTGTAGTCCCCGCAAGGGTTTTATTGGCATCGTCATTGATTCTGTTCAGCGGTTATAATAAAGAATCCCCTTACCATGCGGCAAGGGGATTCCTGGAAATTTCAACAAATTAATGGTGTATCTGTGAAGTCGGATTAGACAACACCCTGAGCCATCATGGCCTTGGCGACTTTCAGGAAGCCGGCAATATTGGCACCGGCCACGAGGTTGCCTTTGGCGCCGTAGGCATCGGATGCCTTGACGCACTGATCATAGATGGCGTTCATAATCATCTTCAGGCGGGTATCGACCTCGTCAAAGGTCCAGCTCAACCGCATGGAGTTCTGGCACATTTCCAGAGCACTGGTGGCCACACCGCCGGCATTGGCCGCTTTGGCCGGGCCGAAGGACACGCCGTTATCGAGGAAAACTTCAATCGCTTCGGGGGTTGAGGGCATGTTGGCACCTTCGCCGACGGCGATGCATTTATTCTTGACCAGGGCCTTGGCGCCGGCTTCATCCAGTTCGTTCTGGGTGGCCGACGGCAATGCGATATCGCACGGGACGGTCCAGATGCCATGCCAGTTATCAAAGTACTGGGCACCCTTGCGTTCATCGGCATACTGTTTGATGCGGCCGCGTTCGACTTCTTTGATGCGTTTGACCAACTGCAGGTCCACGCCGGCTTCATCCACGATATAGCCGTTGCTGTCGGACATCGCAATTACTTTAGCACCCAGTTCGGTGGCCTTCTGATGGGCATAAATGGCCACATTGCCGGAGCCTGAGACAACCACTTTCTTGCCTTTCCAGTCGGTACCGCGATCCTGCAGCATACGGGTGACAAAATACACCAGGCCGTAACCGGTGGCTTCGGTGCGCACCAGGGAGCCGCCGAAATCCAGGCCCTTGCCGGTCAGCACGCCGGTAAAGACATTGGCGAGCTTTTTGTACTGGCCGAACATGTAGCCGACTTCTCTGCCGCCGACGCCGATATCGCCGGCCGGGACATCCGTATCGGCACCGATATGACGAAACAGTTCACTCATAAATGCCTGACAGAACCGCATGACTTCAGTGTCGGATTTGCCTTTGGGATCAAAATCGCTGCCGCCCTTGCCGCCGCCGATGGGGGTGGTGGTCAGAGCATTTTTGAAAATCTGTTCGAAACCGAGGAATTTAATAATGCCAAGATAAACCGAAGGATGGAAACGAATGCCGCCTTTATATGGCCCGATGGCACTGTTGAACTGAACGCGGAAACCGCGATTGATCTGCACCTGGCCTTTGTCGTCAATCCAGGGAACACGGAACATAATCTGCCGTTCCGGCTCGACAATACGTTCCAGGACTTTGGCTTTGGCAAATTCAGGATTCTTGTCAATCACCGGCTGAATGGTCTCTGCGACCTCACGGACAGCCTGATGGAACTCGACTTCTCCCGGGTTGCGGGAAATCACCTGTTCCATGATACTGTTGACGTACTGTTTGGACATGTTTTTGTTCCTTTCGACAATCAGGTTTTGGGTTCTTGCGTTTTATTTTTCAGCATTTGCAGCACCCTCGCGGTGCCTGCAAATCATCGTTCACATGGATTGAAACTAATACTTTACAAATTATAAATTCTACTTATAATAGATTGCATGAATAACGCAAATAAACTCCTGTAATACTTACCATAAGATATATTAATGAACCTTGAAACGGCCAAATTATTCTGCGATTTAGTGGAATTGAAGAACTTTTCTCGGGCTGCCGAGCTGCACGGTGTCAGTCAGTCTGCGGTGTCACAACAAATTGCCCAGATTGAAATGGACCATAAAATTCAGCTCTTTGATCGAAAAAAACGACCTGTTGAGTTGACAACTTCAGGGGAGCTGTTCTATCGTGCCTGCAAGGACATTCTGGAGCGGTATAATCGATTGAGCAATGAGCTGGCCCAGTTGAATCAGACCACCTGTTCGATCCATCTGGCCGCGATTTTCAGCATCGGGATGCACACTCTTCAGCCTTATATCAAGAAATTCATGGCCATTTATCCGGATGTCAATTTATCCATTGAATATGACAATGCCAAGGAAATTTATGAAAAACTGCTCCGGGGCAGTATTGATATTGGTGTCGTAGCTCTGCCGCGCAGAGACCGAAATATCCAGAATTTTCCATTTGAAAATGAGCCGCTGCTGCTGGTTTGCTCGCCGGATCATCCATTCGCTTCGGAAACCGAAGTGGAAATCCATCGTCTCCAGGGGGAAAAATTCATCGCTTTTGCGTCGGATGTGCCGACCCGCAGCCTGATTGACTCGATTTTAACCCGTTACGGCATTAATGTCCGGGTGATTATGGAGTTTGATAACATAGAAACCATCAAGCGTGCTGTGGAGATCAATTCCGGCATCAGCATTTTACCTAAATCCTCTCTGCGTATGGAGTTATCCGGCGGCTCACTAAAAGCCATCCCCTTTGCCAATGAAACGTTTTACCGCCCCACCGGCATCATCGTTCGTAAAGATCGAACCCTGAGCAAGGCCGCACGGTATCTGATTGAGCTGATGCGAAAGGACTTTGAGGCGGATGTATGACCATTGAAGCGGTCATTTTTGACCTGGATGGAACACTGACTGAGCCATTTCTGGATTTCGACCAAATCCGTCGGGATATTGGCCTGCCTGGCGGTATTGGGGTACTGGAAGGGATTGCCGCGATGACGCCATCCCATCGGCAGCGGGCCGAAGCAATCCTGCTGGCCCATGAAAGCCGGGCCGCTCAACACAGTAAATTGAACACAGGGGCAATTGAGATTCTGGATAGCCTTCGTCGGCGTAATCTTCCCATTGGTCTGCTGACCCGAAATTTGCGAAAAAATGTGATGCTGGTGGTCGAACTGCATGGGCTTCATTTTGATGCGATTGTGGACCGGATGGATGGACCGGTGAAACCGGACGGTTTCGGGGTGCGTCATTTATGTGAGCGATTTGGCGTCAGCCCCGCAAAAACACTGGTGGTTGGAGATTTCAAGCACGACCTGGAATGTGCCAAAAACGCCGGCGCAATTGCGGTGCTGATACGAACCCATCATCAGGCCGACCAATTTGCATCCCTGGCGGATTTTACCATTGACCGGCTGGATGAGATTCTTACAATTATCGATACAATAGAAAACCAAGCAAGGAAGACGCGATGAAAAAACGTATCTGGTATTCCATGATTGTTGTGTGTGCAATCGGTCTTTCCGCAGTTGTCTGTGCGGAAGAACCCAATACGCCTGCCGGTGCCTCGGAGGTGACAGCAGCGGTTCAAGTCACCGACCCCAACGCCATAGACCCGGCCAGCCCGCTGGGACAATTGCTGGAAAAAATCAATCACGCTGCCAAAGAGCTGAAAAGCTGCAAGGCAGTTGTGGATTACCTGTTCATTCATGAACCGGAACTGCTGGACAGCCGGACGATCCGCAAGGGTACCCTGTTGTATCAGAAGACCGACAAAGGCTCGAAGATGCGGCTGAACTTCGACACCGTCAAACAGGATGACGGCGATGAACAGAAAAAACAGGAACAGTATTTCTTTGACGGCGTGTGGCTGACCAAAATTGATTTCACACTGCGGCAGATCGACCAGTACCAGCAGGCCCCCGTTGATAAGCCTGTCGAGGTATTCGACTATATCAGCCATAATTTTCCGATTGTGGGTTTTTCGGGCGCCGATACGCTGCAGAAACAATTTGTGATTACGCTGGTCGCTCCCGCCAAAGATGAAAAGAAGCTGCACCATCTGCTGCTGAAGGTCAAGCCGGATTCGGTCTATAAAGACGATTACACCCAGATTGATTTGTGGATTGACAGCGAATTGTATCTGCCGGTGAGGATGCTGTCGGTATCCACACAGGGCGACATCTATGACCTGGTGTTGTCTAAGCCGGAACTGAATAAGTCGCTGTCGGAGAAATTGTTTGTTATCGATGCCCCGGCTGATTTCAGCAAAAACATCAAAACCCTCGACGAAAAAGACGGAAAGGATTCAGCATGGCCACAGGAATTGTGATTTATTATACCCGCAGCGGCAACACCAAAACGATGGCTCAGGCCTTTGCGGATGCAATGACGCAGGCGGGTTTGCCGACCAAATGCAAAAGTGTGGCCGAAGCCAAGGTCGCCGATGTTCTGGAGGCCGATGCGATTGTGGTCGGTTCGCCGACCTATTACGGCAGGCCCGCCGCACAGATCGCGGCGTTTTTCGATGAAACCGTCAGCAAGCACGGCAAGCTTGACGGCAAGGTCGGGGCGGCATTCGCCAGTTCGGCCAACATTGCCGGCGGCAATGAAACCACCATTCTGGAGATCGTTCACACCATGCTGATACATGGGATGGCGGTACAGGGAGATCCGCAGGGAGACCATTACGGCCCGGTATCCATCGGCAAGCCCGACGAACGGGTGCTGGCTCAATGTGCCAGACGCGGCAAGCGCGTGGCGGAATTGACACTGAAGCTGTTTGGATAATTTGCCTGTTTAAGCGGCATTTCATAAACGACATCTAATCTTTAGTGAAGGAGTTGAATTATGATACAACGGGGTTTACAGCCCATAAAGCCCCAAGGGGCTATAAGATTCGTGTCGTTTTTAATCCTTCTTTTTTTTATCCCGACAGGCTGCATCGTCAACGACTGCCGAACGCTGAGTTCCTTTAAAAAAGTGGATGATTTTCCGCTTTATACCATGCGGTATTACGGCAATTATGGTATGAAAGACCTTCAGACCGGCCGGGGATTGAATTGTCTTGAACAGTGGGGAATCAAGAAACTGCTTCCGCAGAGTAATAATCCCCAGTGTGCCTGCTTTGCCGCGATGAGTCCGCAGGCGGATGCGGTATTCGGTCGGAATTTCGACTGGAATACCGACGCCGCCCTGCTGTTGTTCACGGACCCTACTGACGGTTATGCATCCGTATCTATGGTTGATATCACCTACTTTGGGTTCAATAAAAACACCAAACCCGGCCTGCTGAACAAGTTTGCCCTCTTATTCGCTCCGCAGATTCCCTTTGACGGGATGAATGAATACGGCCTGGCGGTCGGCATTATGTCGATACCGCAATCCAACGGCGGAAACGATCCCCAAAAGAAAACCCTTGGTCTGATGCAGCTTATTCGCCAGATGCTGGACCACGCCAAAAACGTCGATGAGGCCGTGGCACTGGCCCAGAAATATAACATCGTATTCACCTACAGCCCGACCAATCATATCATGGTCAGTGATGCGGCGGGGAATTCAGCTATCATTGAATATCTGGACGGCACACCGGCCATTACCCGCAATACACAGCCCTTCCAGGTCGCCACCAACTTCATTATCTCCGGTCTCGACACAGACCAAGCACTTCAATCCTGCCGGCGTTATAAAACCGCCTGGCAGACACTGGAACAGGCACAGGGAGAACTTGCTCCCCAGCAGGCCATGACGCTGCTGAATAGCATCTCGCAGAAAGATTTTACGGTATGGTCGGTCGTGTATGGGCAATCCACCGGCAAAATCCAGCTGGCCATGGGCAGAGACTATGATAAAGTCTATGATTTTTCACTTAAAATGAAAGATAAAAAGGACACCCAAACCTGCATATATCCAAATCGGGCAGAAAAAACAAACGATCCCCATTCTGCCAATTAGGCTTTGTTTTGGATTTGAAACCTAAGACCCTTGTGAGAAAGTAAACACCAAACCAGTGTCCCCAAAACGGTATTCAGCCGAAAGGCATAACTTTATAAAAACCTTATTTTTTTATCAAAAACTCAGTTTGACAAACGAACCCAAGCTTGATACACTCTGATACAAATGGATTTTTACGATATTAATAATCTTCTTTGGAGGTTTTACAATGCAGGAATACGAACAGCTCAAGACTCTTGTAGCTGAAATTGAAAACGATATTAACAAGGCCGAAGGCGGCAATAAAGCTGCCGGAACCCGTGTTCGTAAACAGATGCAGATGATCAAACAGGCCGCTCAGACGGTCCGCAATAAGGTCCTGGAGATTCGCACAGTCGATTAATTGCGCATTCTTATCTTTCATCGCGTCAGGACACTTCGCGGTGTCCACAGAGTTATTGTCATATTAGAACGAGGAAATTATGCCCCCAGCCCTGCTGTTTGATTATAAGCAACTGGATTTAACCAAAGTTGAGTTTGACCGTACCGCAATCGCGGAAGTCAATCCACAATCCTACGAAATGTCCCAGCTTGACGGAATCACCTGGTATGATCTCGATAAGATGATGTGTCTGGGCTATAAAGATGTTACGGATAAAGAATTCTGGGTTCGCGGGCACATTCCCGGCCGGCCTATCATGCCCGGCGTCATCATGATCGAAGCGGCCGCACAGCTTTGCAGTTTCTTTATGAGGAGAATCTACGGTTTGAAGGGATTTATCGGTTTTGCCGGAATCGACGAGACCAAATTCCGTGAAACCGTCGTTCCGGGCAATCGTCTGTATATGCTGGGGCATATCCACAAAGTCCGAAGCCGGCAATTCTCCGCCAAAGTGCAGGGAATTGTCAACGACAAGCTGGCTTTCGAGACCGTTATCAGTGGAATGAATGTCTGATGCCGCCCCGACTTGAAGAGTCCTTTGCTTCCTCTTTGAGTCTGGGTTCTGAAACTGAAATAATTCCAGCCCTTGCGGGTATCCCTGCCCGCAGGGGTCTTATTCTTTTTGCCGACTCCGCAGATCGCCCTATTCAGATGCTGTTATGCGCCGATCTGCGCCGTACGGCACGCGCCCGGCTGCTGACACAGAATCGACAAATGTCCCGTAAAGCAGACATTTCCAGGGTCTGTACACGGATTTATTATACATGCTTTCAGAGCGAATTTGCCTGTCAGAAGGCCTACATTACCCTGTGCCGCACGTTTTTTGCCGACCAGTTGGCCGACCTGGTCCAGTTACCCAGACCCTGCTATGTCAAACTGGAAGTTCGGCTAAAGCTGCCCTGGTTTGCCGTCACGGATAAACCAGCACTGGATAAGAACACGGCGATATGGGGACCATTTATCACCCGGAAGAACGCCAATCAATATGCGGAGATACTCACCAAGGCGTTTGGCCTGTGCCGCAACGCCGAGTGCCTTTCTTCGGGCCGATATGACCTGTGCCCCTATTATCAGATGAAGACTTGTCCAGGCCCCTGCCTGCATCCGGAACAACAGGCTCAATATCAACAGGCTATCGCAGATGCTGTTGCGGTTGCTGACGCCGGGCCTGGTGAGCATATCGCCACACTAACGGCCTCGATGCAGACTCTCTCTAAGAATCTGGAGTTTGAAAAAGCCCGTCATATTCGGGATCAAATTGAACTCCTCAAAAAACTAACCCAGCCTGAATTTCGTGAGATTGGCCCCCTGTCGGCGTTTCGTATCCTGCATATCGACCTGGCTCAAAAAGACAAAAAGAATCTGTTGTGGATTGCCTTTGTCGCAACCGCCTCCGACATTCGTGAACTCACATTCTCACTGGAACAGCTTGATGCGGTAATCTCTGCTGTTCGGGATGTCGATACCTGTCAAACAGACACCCGCCCTGCCCAAATTCAGGAAAATCTGGGCCTGATTTGTCGATTCCTGTATCGCAGCAAAAAAGCGGGCCTGTGGCTGAATTGCTCCGATGGGAACGGTTTGAAGCCGGACACGCTTTTAGAACAGATAAAAATTGCATTTCCGAGGGTTTCTCTCGATTTCGACAAAATGCAATCCCAAGAAGAGGCGGACTGATCCCGATGACCATTCTTTGATAATTCGGAAAAGCCCTGTGCTCAATCTTCAATCCAACTCGGCTGCATCCTGAAGGGTCAATACACCGCACAAGTCGATGACATACCGCTTCAGGGAGCAGGTGTAATTTTCTTGGGGTCGGCAAACTGCAGATTGGCCTGGCGTATCGCGCCGCCGCAGTCCTTACAGAACAGCCGGGGGAATACCCACTACCAATTCAACCTTCTTATGCCCGACAGGCAGAGTCTTGAATACCCATCGCGTATGGCCATACTGAATCACATGCCGACAGCAACAGACTGGACAGCGTATCTCACTGGGAGACAGACTGCCTTGAATGACCGTCTTGCCGTCAAAAAATCGGTACGAAGGTGTTGCGCTAAACGAATCTCAAAGGTGTGATATAACATACTTATGGACAAGGCTTTATACTCCAAATAAGGGGTTTGTCCCCCCTATCATAAAGCTATGTCTTTTTTTTTGCAATTACCTATCCATTAACCGGATGATCCGCATTTCTGAACAATACTCACATTCCATATCTAAGAGAAATTATTGGAAGTGCCTTTCGAAATCCTCTATGGGGTGCTGGTCTGTCATACGAGCATGATGGGATATGACTGTTCAAAAAGAGGCATTGGTGAAAAACAAACTTGTGCTTATTCCATCTCGGGTTATCTTTTATGTTGGATGCTTTTTGTACACAATTTAGCCGTAGTTTGCGGAAAAGCAAGCAAAACTATGTGCAATGGATATGATTATTCCGCGGCGGCCGCGGGCCGCTTTTTATGCCGCGCAAATACAGAGGAACAGGTTGCCCTGCATAGCCGCGGTCACTATGCTGTTGCAGAATGCAGGCGGCACAAAGATTTTTCGCTGCGCCAAAACGGAACCTATTAAACAGGATCAGTATAGCATGAATAAAATATATGGGATGGCTATAATCGTATTTCTAACGGGTTTGTGTCATGCAGACAATCCGATCATCCAAACAAAATACACTGCCGATCCGGCCCCGATGGTTTATGAGGGTACGGTCTATCTTTATACCACCCACGATGAAGACGATGCCACCGGTTTTAAAATGTTTAACTGGCTGCTCTATAGTTCGACAGATATGGTCAATTGGACGGATCATGGAATTATAGCGAGTGTGGCGGAGCCGAATAAGACGTTCAAATGGGCTGACGGCCATAGTGCATGGGCGCCTCAGTGTATCGCCAGAAACAATCGGTTTTACTTCTATTGTCCCACGATCCTCAAGGGGCGAATGGCCATTGGTGTGGCGGTGGCGGACAGTCCGTTGGGACCATTTATTGATCCTTTGGAAAAGCCCCTGATCTATCGCGGCAATCCGGGGGACTATGACCCTGCGGTTTTCATCGACGATGACGGGCAGGCGTATCTGTATTGGGGGGGGAACGGCCCCTGTTTTTATGTGAAGCTCAATGAAGACATGATTTCTATTTCAGGGGAGATTCAGACGGCATCCATCGATTTTACCGGCACTCCTCCCGAGGCGTCTTACACGGAAGGTCCGTGGCTTTGGAAGAAGGATAGCCACTACTACCTGGCCTGGGCGTCCCGCTGCTGCCCCGAAGGTATCGGCTATGCCATGAGCGACAGTCCTGCGGGACCCTGGAAGTGCAAAGGCACGATTATGGATCCGCACCCTCACTCGGACGGCAACCATCCGGGAATTATTGATTATCAGGGGACATCCTATGTTTTCGGCTTAAATTATGAGCTGTTTTTTACGCTTCAGGGCCACCGAAAGAAACTGGAAAGGCGTTCGGTATGCGTAAAAACAATGAGCTACAACCCCGATGGCACGATTCAGAAGGTTTCCTGGTGGGGAGACGGCACGGCGATACCGAGCGTGCCCCAGGTCGGCTATCTTAATCCCTACCAGACAACACAGGCCGAAACGATCTGCTGGGCTTCGGGTGTCAAAACCGAAAAATGCAGCGAAGGCGGGATGAATGTCTGTAACATAGAAAACGGAGATTACATCATGATCAAAGGTGTGGATTTCGGCAAGGGGGCGGCATCCTTTAAAGGCCGGGTTGCCTCAGAAACGAAAGGCGGGAACATTGAAATCCATCTCGGCAGTCCAACCGGGAGACTGGCAGGAACCTGTGTTGTTTCCGGCACTGGCGGCTGGCAAAATTGGGAAACCGTCCCCTGCACGGTTAATGGCGCTGTCGGAGTACATGACTTGTACCTGGTATTCACCGGCGGCGATGGGAAACTGTTCAACTTTAACTGGTGGATATTCAATTAAAGAAAATACGATAATGAATCGAAGTCCTGTCATTCAGAATGGAACCATCCGGCCTTTAATAGGGATGTTATTCCTTTGGTCTGTAGCGCTGGCCGGCTCAGAGACAACTGAACTGTTGGCCCATTGTCGCTTCGAACAGATTCAGCACCTTCGGGGTGATCCCGCCCCATCAGTTGCAGATGAGCCGCTCACTGCAGACAACCGGGGTCCGACCGAACCACAGCCTTATATATTCGACAGTTCCGGCAAGGGGAATGTTCTGCAAGTGCGCAGTTCAAGGCCGTCGCCCAACGTCTTTTCCGAGAATGTGCCCTCTGTGACGGTTGACGGCAGGCCCAATACCCAGACCGTCGATGGCGCAAGTGTGCAGCCAAAGCAATAATACGTGAATAAGCATAGGGAACAATGGCTTGAAAAAGGATTATTCAGTATCGTGGAATCTCAATCGTGGAATTTTAGAACAAGACACATGAGCCTGTGAAACAGGAATCCGAATGTGAAAGACGTGAAGTTCGATAAACACAGAATGCAGCGGCTGACCACCTTCGCTTTTCTGGCGGCAATTGCCGGTTGCCCGACCTGTTTCTCGCTTGGGTTAATCCCTGATGTTGCTGCACCGCAGGCAGAGGACAGCGTACCGATGGGCGACCTGAGATTATTCTCTGAATTGAAGCTGGTGGATATCCCCGTGTCGCCCGGCCCCTTCGAGCCGACATGGGAATCTATCGAGAAAAATTATCCCGGTGGACCGGCGTGGCTTCGCCAGGCCAAGTTCGGTATCTGGGTTCACTTCAGCTCGCAATCCGCCGGCGAGGGGGAACAGGTCAACGGCATGCTGAAGATGCTTCCCGGAGGAAAACTGGAACGTCATCACGCGAACTTCAAGTTCAGCCCTCAGGACTTTCGTTTCACGGTCGGCAATAACGATGCGATCTACGCGTTTTGTATGACCGTACCGTCGCCCGGAACGCAGTTGAAAATCAAATCGCTCGGCATGGATGAGAAATACTCTGACAAGCCGGTTAAGCATGTGAGTCTGCTGGGGTATGATGGTGAGCTGAAATGAAAGCAGGAACACGATGGCCTTGCGATTGTCTGTCCGACAGAAATGCCGTTTGCGGCGGCCATTGTGTTCAGGATTGAATGAGGGCTTGTGACATTGATTTGCTCAAACCGGAGGTTGAATCGATTCTTGTTTCAGATAGGACGGAACGGTATGAATTGTATGATGAAGATCGCTGTTATGTTATGTTGCTCTGTTACACTGGTTCAGGCCGGTGTTTCTATGGTACAAAGGCTGGATGCTTCTCAGGTGAAGCTTTTGCCGGGAAGCATTTTTTATGATCGCCAGGAACTTCACCGCCGGGGTTACGTTGGTTCGTTCGATCCGGACAAGCTGCTGTTCCATTACCGTGCACTGGCGAAGCTGCCGCAGCCGCAGGGGGTAACCTCCGGATACGACGGATGGGACAGCGGATTTATTCGCGGCCATATGGCAGGGCACTTTCTTTCCGCGGCGTCACGCATGGCCGTGGCGACAGGCGATGCGTCATTCAAAAAAAAGACCGATTACATGGTCGCTGAACTGGCCCAATGCCAGGATGCTTTAAATCAAGGGGGGTATCTTGCGGCTTTTCCGTCGGGGGCGTTCGACCGTCTTGAGGGCAAGCCGGGCAACAGCGGCGGTGTGGTTGTGCCGTATTACATCATCCAAAAAATAATGACCGGCCTGCTGGACACATATCATTATCTCGGTAACGCCCGGGCGTTGGACGTTGCGGTGAAGATGGCGGACTACTTCGAAAATCGGCTCGCGGCGCTCACTCCGGAGGAGATCGAAAAAATATTTCGCACGGATGTCAGCCGCAATCCGCAAAACGAATTCGGCGCGATGAGCGATGTACTCGCTGAGCTTTATTCGATTACGGGCGACCAAAAACATTTGGATGCGGCGCAGCTATTCAATCGTTCCTGGTTTATCGATCCGCTCGCAGCAGGCCAGGACCGGCTGGCCGGACTGCACGCAAATACCCACATTGCCCAGGCGGTCGGCATTGCGCATTGCGGCAATCTCACCGGCAATCCCAACGAACTGAAAGCATCGGAAAATTTCTGGAAATTGGTGACCCGGCAGCATATGTTTGTGATCGGCGGCAATTCGTTCAGGGAATGGTTCGGAAAACCCGGGGTAGAAACCGGCGAATCCATTGATGACGACAAGAAACTGCCGGCGACGACCGCGGAGAGCTGCAATACGCACAATATGCTGAAACTCACCACTCGTCTGTTCGAGCGCGAGCCGCGCGCCGAATACGCTGATTATTACGAGCGGGCGCTCTGCAATCATCTGCTGGCCACGGTGGCCCCGGACACCGGAGCGGTCACCTATTTTACTCCGCTGCACGGGCATTTTCGCACCTATCTGGACGGAACGCATTGCTGTGTGGGGACAGGCATCGAAAACGCATCGCGTTACAGCGAAGGCATCTATTTTAAGCGGGACAGCGTACTGTGGATCAATCTCTACATTCCGTCGGAACTGAATTGGCAGGATGTCGGTCTCTTGCTCCGTCAGGAGGGCGACATCACGAAGGGACAGCCGGCTCGCTTCACCATCGTCAAGAGCGACGGGAAATCAGCAACGCTGAACTTCCGCATTCCGCATTGGATTTCCGGCTCGGCGATTCTGACTTTGAACGGGAAGGTGGAAAAGAAAACGGAGAAGCCCTCCGCCTATGTGGCGCTGAATCGGGAATGGAAAACCGGCGATGTTGTCACGCTTACGCTGCCTGCCGCGCTTCGGTTAGAGCACGCGAAAGATTCGCCGTCGATGGTATCGGTTTTTTGGGGTCCGGTGCTGCTGGCCGGTGAACTGGGACGCGGGAATATGCCAAACGATTATGCGGATAAAGATGCCTATCTGAAAATGCCGCCCAAGGCCGTTCCGGAGATTCAATCCACTTCCGGAAATCCTGCCGACTGGTTTGAGCCGATGCCGGGTCAGCCATTGGTCTTCAAAGCCCGCAATACAGGTCCGGCGGATGGAATCCTCTTTCGGCCGCTCTATGAACTCCATCATCAGTATTATTCCGTCTATTGGAATTGCCCGATGGCGAAGTTTTAAGGATTCTCTTCAGGTTGCAAATTCTTTGAAATAGTACGTAACTTGTGAATACGCCTATACTTAGATGTGCGTCAACGGAAATCATAACGCAGTCCCGGTTTAAATACAGTCGGCAGTTTCCTGAGTTTTTGCAGAAAGGAATTTAAGTGGCTAAAAAAGGCTTTGAAGGTATTGACGAAATCCGGACTCTCCTGGTCGGATTCCTGCTTTTCTTCGCCGGTTCAACTTCGGCCATTGCGGCTGAACAGCACGTGTTCGAGGCGGAAGCCGCCAAATCCATCGGCAGCGCTCCCAGGGTGGCTGATGATGCGGCATCCGGAGGTTATCTGGTCAGCTTGACCAGTGCCGCCCAGGGCCTGCGGTTCACAGGCCTGCCTGCCGCAAGTAAATTGGCGATTCGCTATGCGTCGCTGGAAGTGGGCACAATCAGCGTTGCGGTCAACGACCAGTCGGCTCGCAAGGTTAATGTCCATTCCTCGGGAGCTGTTACCGGTTCATTTCTCCACGCGATAATTGATGTCGGGATTTCCGCCGGTGCCGTGCTGACCATCAGCCTGGAAGCAAATGACGTTGCTGTGCACATTGACCGGATTATCGTGGGGGACGGAGATCTTGGTCTGCCGCCGGATATCTGGAATCTGCCGCCGCTGCCGGTGGCGGCCGGGCCTTATTCGGCTGACTGGAAGGCGATAAGCAGACTTTATACCGTACCGGCCTGGTGGCGTGAAGCCAAGTTTGGTGCCTGGGCTCACTGGGATCCGCAGTCGATGCCCGAACAGGGTGACTGGTATTCCCGCGGCATGTATATGCAGGGCAGTCCTCAATACGAATATCATCTCAGGCATTTTGGACATCCGTCGGAATATGGTTATAAGGACATCTGTCACAATTGGGTGATTGACCGGTGGAATCCCGATGAGCTGATGGCGCTGTTTGTCGAAATGGGCGCCCGTTACTTCATGGCTATGGGGGTTCACCATGACAATTTTGATTGCTGGGACTCGACCTATCAGCCCTGGAACTCGGTCCGCGTCGGACCTAAAGTGGATATTGTTGGGGCGTGGGAAAAAGTCGCACGAAAGCAGGGTCTGCGTTTTGGTATTGGATTTCATCACTCGCCGCCTCGAACCTGGGGTCAGTTTATGCCTGTACGTTACACAAGTGATAAAAAAGGACCCAAACAAGATGTGCCTTATGATGCGATGCAGACCATTCTGGACGGTAAAGGCAAATGGTGGGAAGGCATGGATCCGGTGGATCTGTATGGGCCGGTTCACACCGCCAGAGAGCCGCTGCTTGCTCCCTTTGCCAACCAGTTCATGTGGCGGGTGGATGACGCCATCACCCGGTATCATCCGGATGTGATTTACTTCGATGAGGCTGCGGGCAACTCCCTCTGGGATTTAGGAGTGCATATGGGACTGGATTTTCTGGCTCCTGTGCTGGTGGCCCATTTCTATAATAAGTCCATTCAGTGGAATAATGGGAAAACGGATGCAGTGATCAATCTGAAGTGTGTCGGCGGGCACTACAATAGTTTTAAAACCAATCCCGAACTCATTCCCATCGTTGAACGCGCCCTGGTCAAGAGTACCGAGGCTATCATTGAACCGCAAATCATGGCATATCCCTTTCAGACGGAAACGACTCTCCAGAACTGGCACTACCAGGCCGGCCAGGAATACTTCGATGCCAAAAAAGTCATCCGATTGCTGATGGAGAACGTGTCCCGAAATGGAACGATGCTTCTGAATATCACGCAGCGAGGGCGGGGCGATCTTGATCCTGAAGCCATCCGTATCTGCAAAGATATTGGCGCCTGGCTGAAAATCAACGGGGAAGCGGTTTACGGGTCTCGCCCATTTGAAGTCTTTGGCGACAATACAGTGTATTTTACACGCAATCAGGGCCATGTGTACGCCGCGCTGCTGGAATGGAAAGGCGGTCCGATTACCCTGAAGGCTCTGCACGCCGGGGGAGCAACTCTGGGCAAGGTTTCCAAAGTCGACCTTCTGGGTTCTGATTGTCCGTTGACATTTGTCCAGGACGAGCAGGGTCTGACGGTGACCCCCGGCGGATTGATACAGCCGCTGCCGGGTATTGCCAACCCGTCGCTGGCCTCGGAGTGCCGGGTTTTGCGCATCACCCATGACAAAGGCTGGTTCAATGATGATGACCCGGGTGCGACCTTTCCCGGATGGCTTCGCCGCTGCAATTCCGGAGCCGGCGACTTTAACAACGATCTGACCACCAGCAGTACACAGGGCGACGTCTGGAGTTGTGAATTTACCGGCAGCAGCATCGAAGTCATTGCACCGCGAGAAGCAGGGTCGGGACAGATCGAGATTCAGATTGATGGCCAGACCCGCGCAACGGCAGATTTGTCCGCCACAGGTACACGTCAGCCTCAACAGGTAGTCTGTAAGCTGACTGGACTGACTGCGGGCAAACACACCATGAATATTGTCAATCGCGGCCCCGGCCCTGTGGCTGTGGATGCGATTGTGATACGGTAACGTTCAATCACTGAAAGCGATAAAGAGATGGAAATCACAAACATAAGGCAGGTTTGCGTTGGGAGTATATTAATACCCCTGTTATTTTTGATGCAGGCTCGGGTGAATGGACAAACGGATGCCGATAAGACTGCCTCCCCCAGCCCGATTCCTTATGCCGCGGTGCATGTCATTGGTCCGGACGATTCCGAGGCGGTTATTGTGGAAAAGGCAGCGAAGGTTTTACCTCGCCCTAACCAGACGGCCTGGATGCGGCTGGAATGGATTTTTTTCCTTCACTACGGCCCGAATGCCTTCAATCACGTTGAATGGGGCAGCGGACGCGAAGCCCCCTCGGACTTTAATCCCACAGCGTTTGACGCCGAACAGTGGATCCGCGCAATCAACGACGCCGGCGGTAAAATGATCGTGCTGGTTTGCAAGCATCATGACGGATTATGCCTGTGGCCCAGCCGATATACCTCGCATTCGGTCGCGTCGAGTCCCTGGATGAATGGAAAAGGCGATGTGGTGCGAGCGGTGTCCGATGCGGCCCGCAAGCACGGGATTAAGCTGGGTGTCTATCTTTCACCGGCGGATCTGTATCAGTTGCAAACCAATCCGAAGAATCCCAAAGGCTGGTATGGCAACAACAGCGGTAAAGTGCTTTCGACCATTCCCACCGATCCGGATTGTTTTAAAACAAATCCCGCCAAAGGCCGTGAACCGGCCCTGGATTTTGGCAGTTATACCTATACTGTAAATGATTACAACCGTTATTTTCTTAATCAGCTTTATGAATTGCTGACCGAGTATGGGCCGATCCATGAAGTCTGGTTCGACGGCGCCAATCCGGATCCGAGTGTCCCGGAGACCTATGACTATGCGGCTTGGTTTGATTTGATCCGTAAACTGCAGCCGCAAGCAATCATTTTCGGCAAAGGGCCGGACGGGCGCTGGGTGGGGAATGAGGGCGGAGTCGGACGCACCACGGAATGGAGTGTCATTCCGCTGCCGATGTCACCGGATCAGTTCTACTGGCCCGACATGCAGGCCGGAGATCTGGGCAGTCGTGCCAAACTGACGCCCGGCTCCCACCTGTGGTGGTATCCGACGGAAACCAATGTCACCATCCTTGACCGTGGAGCCTGGTTTTGGGCCCCCGACAAGAAATCCAGAAGCGTTTCTCAGCTTGTCAATATCTATTATACATCCATCGGCCGCAACGGAAATCTTATTTTAAATCTGTCTCCGGATGACCGCGGCCTCATTCCGGATGATCAGCTCAATGCCTTAAGCAGGATGGCAGAGGTCATTCGGGATACATTTGCAGTCAATCTGGCTTCCGGCGGTCAATTGACCGCGGATCACTCGAATGCACAAAACAGCCCCGCACTGGCTTTGGATGGAAATTTGGATACCTGGTGGGAAGCCGCCCCGGGCCAGACCAGCGCCATATTAACCCTGACGCTTCCAAAGACCGTTACCTTTGACGTTGTTTCACTCCAGGAAGCCGTTGATCATCGAAGCCAGCGAGTCGAATCTTTTTTCATGGAAACATGGGATGGCTTGACTTGGATTACAGCAGAACATATCGCATCTGATGAATTGACTACCATCGGTCACAAACGCCTGATACGGCTGAAGTCACCGCTAACAAGTAACAAGGTGCGTATTCATGTCACCAGATCCCGTCTGGAGCCGACGCTGGCGGAAATAGGCCTCTTCCGGCAGCCCGCGGCCTTATTGCCTCCTGTGATTTCAGATCGTGACGCCAAAGGTGTAGTGACCATCCGAAATGATCGCGGCCTGAAGATGGTTTATGCACTTGATGGTTCTTCGCCGACACCCCACTCGACCATTTATACCACACCGATTTCCCTGCCGCTGGGCGGCACAATCAGAGCGGCATGTCTGCTGCCGGATGGAAAGCTGGGCATTGAGGTATCCAAGTCTTTTGCGGGAATGATGCCGATTGGCTGGAAGGTCATCGAAGTTGACAGCCAGGAAATGAATGGGCAGGTTAATAATGCCGCTGTCAACGCAATTGATGACAACTCTTCGACGTTCTGGCATACTCGCTGGCACAATGATCTGAAACTGCCCCATTTTATCACGGTTGATATGGGGACTTCGCACCGGATTAAAGGCTTTATTTATCTGCCGCGTCAGGATAACAACGCGAACGGAACCGTGCGGCGGTATCGCTTTGAGACAAGCACGGATGGTGTAAACTGGATAACCAATGTCGCGTCGGGTATATTGGATAACATTTGGAACAATCCCTCGCTTCAAAAAGTCACTTTTGAGCCGGTAAACGCCCGATTCTTCCGATTTACTGCGTTGCAGGAGATATACGGAAACGGCTGGACAAGTGCTGCTGAGATATCCGTACTGCCTTATGAATCTGACGAAGCCCTCAAGCCATAAAGCCAGAGTGGGGCGAAATGGTATCCAGAACTATCTGGTACAGGCCGAACGTGTGGCCAGGAGCCGTTAGTGCAATTAGCCATTGGCTCGATTAAAATTTCGGTATTTCATCACCCAGGCAGGTTCCTACCAGACGGGCTGAGACGATCATGGGGTGAGATAAGGGTATGGTTTTTCGTTTATATGCGACATCCGCGATGGGAATAGGCTTGCAGATGCCGGAATCATAGGCAACCATGACATTGTATTCTCCTCTGGCCAGGAGTTGCACGGCTTTAGTTCCCAGTCGTGTGCACAGCAGGCGATCAAAGGAACTGGGGGTGCCTCCGCGCTGGACATGTCCGAGGGACGTTACCCTTGCTTCTATCCCGGTCAGTTCCTGCAGTTGCCGAGCCAGCCGACTTGCCATAGGTTCCTCAACCAGCTTAAACGGCTGCTTGTCATCTTCCATAAAGTCACTCAGACTGTCCTCCAATTCTGCCAATATCGAGGATTCGGATGATTTCTTTTTGCGATTCTTCTTGCCTGATTTATTTTTGATCGATTTGGTCAGTGCTTTTTCGCGAGCCCTGGCTTGTGCAACAGAAATGGCACCTTCGGCCACGGCAATAATGGAGAAGCGACTGCCGCGCCGTCTGCGTTCCTGGAGATATTCGGCCACAATATCCAGATTATAGGGTATTTCCGGTATCAGAATCACATCTGCTCCGCCTGCAATACCGGAACTCAGAGTCAGCCAGCCGGTATTGTGCCCCATGATTTCGCAGACGATAATGCGATGATGGCTTGTGGCTGTTGTATGCAGCCTGTCGATGGCTTCGGTGGCAATTTGCATGGCTGTATCATACCCGAAAGAGACGTCTGTACCGTCAATATCGTTATCGATTGTTTTGGGCAGATGGATGACATTGACTTTCCCCTGTTCATGAAGCCGCAGGGCGTTTTTAAGTGTTCCGCCGCCGCCCAGACAAACCAGGCAGTCAATATGATGACGTTTGAGGTTTTCAACAGCCACCCGGACCATATCGCGATATTTTCCACCCATTAACATTTTGTGAATTTTGTCACGACTGGTTCCAAGGATGGTTCCGCCGCGGGTCAGGATGCCGCTGACATCTTTTTGCTCTAGATGAATTACCCGATTCTCGACAAGCCCGCGAAAGGCGTCAAGAATTCCGATAACCGTCATCCCGTATTCATTAATCGCCGATTTGGTGACGGCGCGAATCGCTGCATTTAAGCCGGGACAGTCACCACCTGCGGTTAATATCCCGATACATCGCGTTTTGGATACGAGTTTTGCCATAGTCAGCCTCATTATAGATTTACAATTGAGATTCTGGAGACTATACCTGTTTAACCGATACCAATCAACCTTTTTATCCAATCTGTCTGTTCCAGGAACGAACTTTTCGAGTTCGATAATCTTTGCTTTTGTGAAGTGTGAATCGATTCTTAACACAAATCTAACAATTGCAGGAATTGACAAACAGGACAAATTGCCTCAGAATATAAAGTCTTATGATGCAACAGCAGCAAAATGAATTCGTATCGCAGACACTGGCGGCCATTGATATTGGAAGCAACTCCATTCGCATGACGATTGGACAGCTTAATTCCGAGGGGGCATTGGATATTCTTGAACGAACCAACCGGCCGGTACGGCTGGGCAGGGATTGCTTCCGTTATTTTCGTTTGACGCCGGCGACCATGCGGGCGGTCGTGAATATCCTGCGAGAATTTAAACGTCGTATCGATGAATATCAGGTCCAACATATCTGGACGGTTGCAACCAGTGCAGTTCGGGAAGCCCGTAATGCGGATGTGTTTTTGGATCGGATCCTGATGGCTTGCGGTTTACAGGTTCAGATTATTGACGCCTCGCAGGAACGAAGGATTACCGTCTCGGCGGTACGTGCAGCGATGAATGGCACCCAGATGTCTTTTGCCGGCGGCCAGATGATGATTTGCGAGGTCGGCGGCGGCAGTACCACCATGACGATTATGCACCGCGGTAAAGTGATTAGTTCGCATAGTCTGGTGCTCGGCTCAATCCGGATTCAGGAGATGTTCGGCTCCGAAGGGCGTTCGACGACACAAATTGTCGAGTTGATTGAAAATGAAATCGATTCGGTACTGGCGACGGTGAAAAGCCTGGTGCCGCTGGGACGTGTAAAAACCTTTATTGCGGTGGGCGGGGACGCCCGATTTGCGGCATCCCGGGCCGGACAGCAGATGGATAATCCTCAATTTCATCGAATCCGCCGGCAGGCCTTTGAAGAGTTTGTTCAATCCCATCGCAATCTAACGGTTGAGCAGTTGGCGCTTCAGTCGGATATGTCGTATTCGGAGGCTGAAACGCTGCTGCCGGCACTGCTGATTTTTCAGTCTCTGCTGCGTCTGACCCGCGTCAAAGAAGTGATCGTTCCTGCGGTATCCATGCGTGACGGCCTGCTGCTGGAACTGTCCCGCCGGTGTCGGGGGCAGGAAGATGAATCCATCGCCCAGGAAGCCATCCAGTCGGCGATGGCGCTGGCGGAGAAATACCGTGTCAATCTGCATCACGCCCGTCGTGTGGCGGATTGCGCCCTGCGTCTTTATGATGAAATGAGGGCGATTCATGGACTGGATTTGAGGGCAAGACTGCTTCTTGAAGTGGCGGCGCTGCTTCATGAGTGCGGAACCTTTGTTTCAACCCGTGCGTATCATAAGCATACATATTACCTGGTAGCCAATTCGGAAATTTATGGTCTGCTGCCCAAAGAGGTGGCTGTCGTAGCTCATGTCGCACGATATCATCGTCGCAGTGCGCCCAAGATATCGCATCTGGAGTACACGGCGCTTCCGCAGGAATCCCGGATTCTGGTGAATAAGCTGGCGGCAATTTTGCGGCTTGCCAAGGCGCTGGATGTAATGAATATCCGTCAGATTGAACGGCTGCGCTGTGTGCTGGATCAGGATTCCGTACGGATTCAGGCCCCGGATTTGTCGGATGAGTCGCTGGTTAAGCGTTCGATGGAAATTCACAGCAGCATGTTTGAGGATGTGTTTGGATTAAATCTTGAACTGGAAGCATTACCGGAATTGACTTGATGACTGCGACTTCAAAGACACAACTGAATCTGGATGATTCCCGATTGTATATCAACAGGGAACTGAGCTGGTTATCCTTTAATGAACGTGTGCTGGAAATGGCCCGGCGTGAGGATGTACCGCCCATGGAACGGATGAAGTTTTTGGCGATATTCAGCTCGAATCTCGATGAATTCTTCATGATTCGCGTGGCGGGTCTGATGCAGCGTGTGCAGGCGGGTATTCAGACCAAAGACCCAAGCGGATTGACTGCCGACGAGCAGCTTGAAGCAGTTCGTCAAAAAACGCTGACCCTGACTGCCCGGCATGCAGAGACAGCAAAAACACTTTTGGCGCTGCTGCAAAAGCATGGGCTTTATATCCTGAATCATAAGACCTGGAATAGTGACCAGCGTCGATTCATACGGGACTATTTTCAGTCTCATCTGCTGCCCCTGCTGACTCCCATTGCGGTAACGGATCCGCAGTCTTTTCCATTGTTGCCCAATTTGCAATTGCATATCGGAATTACACTGTCTGCCCAGGCCGGGGAGGAAAAACAGCTCATGGTAATCCCTGTCCCCACCATCGTGCCGCGGTTTATCGGACTGCCCAGCAGAGAGGGGGAATTCTGGGTTACGCTCGAAGATATTCTGATGGAATGTGCCGGCCTGGTTGTCCAGGGCAAAAGCATCGAGTCGGTGGATGTGTTTCGTATTACCCGCGATGCCGATGTAAAAATCCAGGAAGAAGAAGCCGGGGATTTGCTGGAAACCATCGAGGCAGCGGTTCTGGAACGTCGTCATCGGCAGGCCGTCCGTGTGGAACTGTCTGCGGATTGTTCTTCGACGATGCAAAACTGGATTCTTGCTCAGTTTCAGGTCGGTCCGCAGCAAATTTATCCCATCGCAGGAATACCGGACCTGCGATGCCTGTGGGAACTCGTCGGACGGGGGGGATTTGAATCTCTGCGATGGCCGGACTGGCCTGCGCAGCATCCCGCCGATCTGGCGGGGTATGAATCGATCTGGGATGCCGCCAGCGATCATGATGTGTTGCTGTTTCATCCGTATGAGTCGTTTGAGCCGGTGGTGGAATGGATACGGGCGGCAGCAGAAGACCCCAGTGTCCTTGCCATCAAACAGACGCTGTATCGAACCAGCCCGGAGTCGCCTGTGATTTCAGCGCTTGAACAGGCAGCGCGCAGCGGGAAAGAAGTGACGGTATTGGTTGAATTAAAAGCAAGGTTTGAGGAAGCCCGCAATATTCGATGGGCCAGGCGGCTGGAAGATGCGGGATGCTATGTGGTCTATGGCGTCGCAGGTCTCAAAACCCATGCCAAGGCCTTGTTGATTATCCGGCGACAGGGAGGGCGAATCAAACGCTATGTGCATCTGGCAACCGGCAATTATAACGAAAAAACAGCCCGAATTTATTCGGATATCGGCCTGATAACCTGCGATCCTCAGTTGACAAACGATGTGGGCGCTTTTTTTAATCTTTTAACCGGTTTTTCAGAGTCGGTGGGCTGGTCAAAACTGACCATCGCCCCCACTTCGCTTCGGCAGCGTATGCTGGATTTAATTGAGCGGGAAATCAAAGCCAGCTCGCCGGATCATCCGGGCCTGATTATGATTAAAGCCAACTCCCTGGAAGATATTCGTGTGTGTCAGGCCTTGTACCGCGCCTCGGCGGCTGGAGTCAGAATCAAACTCAATATCCGCGGCATTTGCTGTTTACGACCTGGAATCAAGGGGTTATCAGAGCACATTGAAATAGTCTCGATTCTGGACCGTTATCTGGAACATGCTCGTATTTATTACTTTGATAACGGAGGACATCCGGAAGTATATTTAAGCAGTGCCGACATGATGGGGCGCAATCTGGATCGGCGTCTGGAACTGCTTTTTCCAATTGCCCAGCCTGATCTCAGGCAACGGCTGAGTTCGATTCTGGAGACCTATTTTTCCGATACGGCCAATGCCTGGCAGCTTTGTTCCGATGGCGTTTATAAACGAATTGTATCCAAAGAAGGCCCTCTGCGAAGTCAGCAATCCTTCTATCAACAGATTGCAGATGCGGCAGGGTTCCAAAAAGCCAGGTTCCGATTCCGGCCAATACGATCGAATGGAAAACAGTGATATGGGATTTCTGCTGCTTTGTTAGCCACAAAGCACCAGAAAATGGTGCATCGCTGTGTTTCGGGTGGAAAAATTTCAGCGTACAGCCCTGACACCAATAAAGTGTTTGGATTCGTGTTTTTCAAAAATACTCCAAAAGAAGCCCTAATACATCTCTATATATAGATTTCTTCTTAATGGCCTCTGATGAGTTGCAATCAGTATCAAGGTGAGTACGAATTATGTCTGCCTAAGGCAGATTTAGTCCTGGATCATTTTCATCTGGTCAAGTGGTTCAATGACAAATTATCGCTGCTGCGTCGGCAATTGTATCACGAGGCAGACGTGCTGGGTAAAGACATCCTCAAGGGTAGTCGTTATCTGTTGCTTAAGGCGCCGGAGAATCTGAAGGCACATGCCGACATCTAAAGGATGAATGGGCACCATTGCAGGCGGCACTGGAATTGAATCAGCCGCTGGCCACGGCGTACGATATGAAAGAACGCCTGCGACTGTTATTTTAATGTGCCGACCGATACAGGGCCGAAAACGAATCGGATGCCTGGATTCAGGAGGCCCAGACCAGTACGATTCGGATCCTTCAGGATGCAGCGAAGAAATTACACCTTTGGAAACCCTTTATTCTGAATTGGTACAATCATCCGATCAATACCGGAAAACCGGAGACCATGAACCGTAAAATCGGGATGCTCCAACGCCAAGCCTGCGGGTATCGGGATAAGGAATATCTCAAACTCCGAATCCTCCATCTACACCACGCCAACTACGCATTAACCAGATGACCCGAAAAATCAACCCCGGAATCCCTCGAAAAGCAAATCGGGTACGCCTGTTTAAGGTCGAGTACAAAATGTTAGCACAGCCCTTAAAATGGTATTCCCAAGTCTTTATAAAATAGAAACTTATGAATACCCCCAAGGGGATTCGAACCCCTGTCGCCGGGTTGAAAACCCGGTGTCCTAGGCCTCTAGACGATGGGGGCATGGGCAAAAAACCCTTGCCGCATAAAACTCCATGTTGTTGATCAAGCTGCTTTGTGACTTCTTACAACCCGCAGGTCGTAACTTTAAACTATTGCGAAATAAAGCCTTACGGCATTATTCCATGGCAATCGCTTCGACCGGGCACTCATCTACACACACGCCGCAATCGACGCATTTATCAGAATCGACAAAAGCTTTACCGTCTTTCATCGAAATGGCTTCACTGGGGCAAGCTTCGACGCAGGATTCACATCCTGTGCAGGTCTCGACATCCACTTTTGCTGGCATAGTTAATCCTTTCTTTTAGCGTATCATTACTTAGCATTGCAAGGCGGAGAATTTACAAAATTTCCTCGCATTACACAATAAAAATTTTAAATTTTTTACGATTTTTTCCGAGTGTTTATAACCGCCTGGTTTTAAAGCAATTACAATCATTTCTCTACGGGGGGTTCAGACTGCCCCGGCAATGGCGGTTTACCGCCCAAAATGACCGCCAAACGCTGGTTGAGCCAGAACGGATCATGCTGTGCCTTCCAGTCCAGTACGGGCTGGAATGAATCTTTCTGCTGGCCGGCCAGAAGCCAAAGGGCGACCATTCGCACCGGCCAGGCATCATGATTCAAGTTTTCAGAAATAGAGGCCGTCATTCCATAATCCAGTCCGACCGAGTAGCGTCCCAGGCAGGACATAATGTGGACTCGAACCTTCCAGTTTTCATCCATAATCGCCCGCCTGACCGAATCGGCCAGCAGCGAAGGCTCAATGGCAGTATATTTATAAGGAATATTTCCCAGTTTAGCCGCCGCCTGTTCAGCATATAAACCCGCGAACAATTCAGCAGCTCGGATGCGCTGCCCTTCCTGTCCTTTGGCCACGGCATCCAGCCGTTGAAGCAGGAATTCCCGAGTCATTTCTGCTTTTTTACGGCGTATAACCGTCTGAATCAGGCCGGTGCCTGCCACACCATTACCCAGAGAACCATCCCCGGTAACGACCGGATCCAGATACAGTGTGAAATCAATATCGACAGATGCCTGCGGGCAGGTAAACAGCAGACGGGATAATTCCCCTGTATTGACATCCAGCCTCACAGTGACGGATTCGCCCGGCAAAATCGCCCGACTTGGACGAAATGTTCCTTCCAGCAGGGCAGGAATCTTTTTACGGATGTCGCCGCGAATGTCCACATCCACGCGATACCGCCCAGTCAGCAACCCGTTTTTACCGATAAGCAGCGGCATCGTGCCGGTATTTTCCAGCGTCAGCCGGGCATCGAGCGGGCTGCCGAAAAAGAATTCTTCACCGCCGAAATTCAGTTTGGCCCTGAACAGCTTATTGGGCGCAATAAATGCGGGTATAACCTGCTTGCCGAATTTGTCTTTCAGACCGGTTTCAATAATCCCGGGGGAAAGTTCCGAAATATAATCCGATCCCGCCTCTTTTAATGCCGCCCTGGCTTTGAGCATAATTGGAAGTGAGACCGGTTTTGCCAGCAGTCCTCTGAGCAATTCGACGGCTTTTTCTTTCTGGTCTTTCTGGCTATACGCACCGGCCAGGGCCAGGGCTGCGATCGGGTCATTCTGTGCCAGCGGCTCAGCATAGTCGAGAGCCATATCTGCCTGCTGGTTCAATAAAAACGCATACGCCATCAGCGATTTGGCCCCCGGCAAATTCGGTTCCTGGGTATAAACCCGGTTGCACCACGCGAGGGCTTTTTCCGGGTCTTCCGTTCCAAAGCAGTAAAACCATCCTGTATTCAGGGCATAAATGCCCTCCTGCTGACCGCTGCCCTGCTGTTCGAGTTTTTCAGCGGCCAAGGCCAGGATTTGCTTTTTCTGCTCCGGGGTTCCGGTTTTTTCCGCCGCCAGAGCCGCTACCGCTTCGATTACCGGATTCACCACGCCGCGGTCGCGCATCCGTCTGGCAATACCCTCGCACTGTGTCTGCCGGGCAGAGGACAAATAACAGCTTTCAATCCATCCAAGGGCAATATCTTCGTGCAAGCCTTTGCCTGGCTCAAGATACTCATACAATCCCGCCGCATAGGCGAATGCATCGGCGGCCCAGTCATACAGCCCGGCATGATACGCCGTTTGCGCGAACCCCATCACCGCCTGCAGATTACTCGGATTGACCGTCAGCACCAGGCGATCCCAGATTAATTTTTCCGTAACGGCCGCATTGACTGTTGCGGGTTCGGTCAATTCCATCCATTTGCTCATCGCCAGCAGGTTGTACGGATTCAAACGAAGGGCATAATCAAATTGACCGGCCGCCCCGGCATAATCCGTCTTCTCAGCCGCATACAATCCCAACTGGGCTGCAATATCCGATGCAAAGACCGGATTGGATGACGCCAATGGTCCAAGACTGCGACCTAACAGAATCTCGCGTTCCTGCCTTGTGTCGGCCTGTTCGATAACACAGTTCAATGCCAGAGCCGCAACATCGAGATCTGCATTGGCATCCATATACCGCTTCATTGCCCTCAAGATCGTGTCGGAATAATCCGAGCAGACTCCACTGCGGCCCACCCCGCGCAGAAATTGTTCATAAACTGCGGCGGATTGCTCATCCAGGATAATGCCCGCCTGCAGAAATATCATGCGAATCTCGGCCTGGTTCGACCAAGACGATTGAATGTCATTGCCCAGTCGCCCAAATAATTCCGCTGTGAGAGGGGAGAATAACGTCTGCTGCTGCAATTGAGGTGCTGCAAGAACCGGCCCGGTGACCAGTCCAATCCATGCCGCAATAAAAACAAAATCCCTTTTGACCATTCGGTCCTCCTGATAAAAATACTCTATGTTGCGATTGCTTGTCGATTAATGGCTGTGATAGGCAAAGCTCAGTGTCCTGGGGCGAGCCAGTATTTTATAATCCGCCAGCTTAATCCGTACCGCCTGGTCATGTGAGCCGGCCTGAAACGTAATAAACTCATCCTTGTCGAGGGATTTGTCCATCAGCGTCTCAATCCCATACAGCCAGCCGATCGGCGGTTCGGCTCCGAGTTCACAATCCCCGAAGAGTTTCGCCATTTCGGTTTCATCCGCCAGCCGCACATCGCGGGCCCCGACACCCTGCTTCAGCGCTGCAAGGTCTATCTTGCAGCAGGCCGGAAGGACACACATATAATACGTCCCATCGGCCAGAACCAGTACCGGTTTGGCAACCTGCATACCTGGTACATGTTCTTCCGCAGCCATCTGTTGAGCAGTAAACGCCGGTCGGTGTCTCGTCAATTCGTATCGGACTTTGTTCGAATCCAAAAAGGACAGTAACGCCATAATGCCACCTCCCTTTCGCTAAACCTGTTCCAACAGATACACACTGATTATTATAGCCCTTCCGCCGCAGTCCGTCAAACATTGAATTCCAATCACCTTAATCCATGCGTTCGGCCACCGCCACAACCGCGGCAAAGACCGCTTTGGCCCCGGCCTGACGCAGCGTTACGGCACATTCCTTCAAGGTTGCCCCGCTGGTGGTAATATCATCCACCAGGCACACGGTTTTCCCCTGAAAAGGATGCCCGTGACGGACGGCAAACGCATCTTTGACATTTTTACGGCGTGCGGAGTCATTTTCTAACTCCCACTGGTGACAGGTATAACGCATACGTACCAGGTCGGTCGATATGGTCGGACAGAATCGTCGCATTTGACAGGCTAACAGATAAGATTGATTAAACCCCCGCTCCAGCCTGCGACGCCAATGCAAAGGTACTGGAATTAATATATCTATTTTATCGGAAAATCCAGATGCCTCAAATGCTCCCCGGATAATTGGACCCAAATAGTCCGCATTTTCGGTCTGGTCTCGAAATTTTAATCCCAGCAGTAAATTTTTTAACACCCCCGTATAGAATCCCGCCCGGCACAGGCCTTCATAGTCCAGTTCTTCCTCCAGACATCCGCCGCATCGATTGGCCACCAGTCCATATCGCGTGACTGCCCGTCCGCAGCGGCGGCAATAGTCGCACCCCACCGCCGTGGAAAGCCCCTGCCAGCAGGCCGAGCATAATCCCCCGGCGTCTTCTTCAATGGGAACTGAGCAGGCCTGGCACAGGGCAGGCCAGAGAAATTGACATGCCGTCCGCCAAAGCCCCCGTATCGGGCGCACCAGTGAAACCATTCCGGATTGTATCAGCTCCTTATCCATACCTGAATTGTATACTACAGGCACAGGCTTGTGAAGTGGAAACTACCGTAAATCGTATGCAGAATTATCTTCCGATAAAAATCCTATCGGATTCTGCGGATTCTGCTCATTGTACTGCCGGACAAGGGCACTTGTTCCATCCGCATCGGTACCATAAAACAGCTCCGCCCTCGACGCCACACTCCCATCACACCAGGCAATATTCGTATTCTGATTGTGTCGATAGCCCTGGGTGCCTCCCCACCGCCCGGAAAAATTCCTATCCGTCTCCGACGGCAGCGGACTTCGCATGAATTTATTCGCCCCATTGACAGTCTGACCGTCCCCGAACATCGCACACCCGGCCGGATATCGAATCTCATGGTACCGTACAGGCAATACAATTCCCTCATACTGACCCCGTCCGATATAGCTGGTATTATAATTATACCCGGTATAAGGATTGGCCGTGGTATTCGAATCGCCCTTAAACGACGGACACTGCTGGACTTTTTCCATCATCTCCTCCTGCCAGAGCAGGCCGGGCTGCACAACCACGCCCTCACTGCTGCGAGACTCGGTAAAATCCCAGCAATACTGGGTACGCTGGGCAGGCAGCTTAATCGAATAATAGGCAATCGGCAAAAATCCCCGCTGATTTTCCGCATAGACCACCGCAGCAATGTGCATCTGGCGAAGATTATTCTGACAATAGACCTCGCGGCCCTGCTCCTTAGCCCGTGCCAATGACGGCACCAGCACCCCCAGCATCATCGCAATAATCGCCATGACCACCAGCAGTTCAATCAAGGTAAAGGCTTTGGGCTTCATTGCTGACAATTCCATGTACATACCATCCAGTGTTCCGCCAAAATTGCCAAATCCAGCAGATTCACCCGGCAATCTTGATTGACATCCCCGGCCGGCAGCGGATGCTGGTAATCGCCGCACGCCGCCACATCCGACACCGCGTCGATCTCGCCTGCCAGCGGACTGACGTGACTGAGCCGAATATATTGAATCCATCGTCGGCCCGTCTGGTCATCCGCTCGCAACTGCTCAAAGTCCCCTGGAGCCAGCCATCGCAAATCAAATCCCGTCCCGCCCGCTGAACCTTCATACAGTTCTATCGCCTGGGCCACCGTCAACCCCGAGAAATCCGACAGCTTCAAGTTCGGATTCACCGGCCGCAGCGGGTCCAGGGCTTGTCCCCAGGTTTTGCCATCGCCGTCCCATGCAAATCGATTGGTCGGAAACAGATTATCCGCAAACGGCCCCCCGGCAAATCCAAACCACGGGCCATTGGGGTCCTGGGCTACCTCCACTTTGATTTTTTCGCCAATAACCGCTGCGGGGCTGCTGAGCCGAAGCGCCCCCATATCCGAATCCGGCCGGACCAGGCCCTGTGTTATCAACGCCGCATTGCCAAAGACAATAAAATCAATCCCGTATGGATTATTGATATCGTCAGCCACCCGATGGTCGAACCCCAGCACGATTGAACTGCCTGAACCAAGTGTCACTACAGTACGCTCATTTTGCGGATCGGTACTCCATGCACCATAAACCAGCGAACAGGCAAAGGATGCAAAATAGATGTCGTCATCATATATCCAGGACGTCGGTTCCCCCAGCGCCGCTGCAGGCTGGTCGTATGGATACGCCCCGAATGGTCCTTTGGACTGCACCACAACCGTGGCGAAGTCGGACCCGACCGCTGCGGCCCCAAACATCAACCATATTATCAATTCGTTACGCATAATACCTTTGAATATATACTGATCCTACTCGACATTTTCCGATTCGTCGCGGCTAAAAAAACTTTCAGCCGCCAGCTTTCAGCAACAGTATTATCACCGCGGCTGCGCAGGGTAACGTTACCCCGTGAGTACGCGCGGCATAAAACGGCCCGTGGCCGTCGCGGAATCATCATACCCGTTGGGTATACAACCACAGGGCCGGCATCCCTGCCGACCCTGATTGAATTCTTATTTACGCCGCATCCCTATCGCACCGACTCCCAGGAGCATCAGCGTCAGCGGTTCGGGGATCGCCATCTGCCCCGGCTGGCGATTCGGCATCGACCAGTCCGCCGGATAATCCGTCCAGACCCAGCTATCCCAGCTTCCATCGGTCAGCGTTCGCCCCTGCACCCCGACCATGCTGAAGTCCCAGTCAAAATTGTTGTTGCTGGTAAAGTATGCCCAGCCGGTATTGGCCGTTATACCATAATCAAACTCCACCCCGCCCGGATACGCAAAATCATAGACCCAGACGCCCCATCCGTAATCGGCATACGACATCTCGAATGCACCCGCCGCATCGATAGCCTGCAGGGCATCCCAGGCTGTCGCCTGTCCGTCCCATTGATACTGAAACACAAAGGCCGAACCGCCGTCAAAATCCAGCGTGATATACGCCGTATTCGCACCTGAGCCTGCAACGTATTCAGCCGAATTCGAATACGTCGGGGCCTGCATCGCAACACCCTGAACCGAAGCCAATAACACCAGCAGCATACACATTTTTTTCATACACATCCTCTCATGTTGTCTTGTCTTCCGAATAGCCGGAAATCTTGTTTTGCCTTTTGATTTGAAGCTGCCGCGGCGGACGGCAGATCCATGCCCGCCGCGACAGACTATTGGAAATAGCGATTTTTAAATAAATCCTGTGTTCGGCTGTTAACCTCCTGTTCTGCGCCGGTCTTTGACGCGAAGACCTGTTGACAAAAATAAAAAAAGCCGCCGCTCCCACGCAGGAAGCGACGGCTTGGTATGCAACTTTTAAAATCGGACAGATTCACGCAATTCCGCAGAATTGCCATGCTCCATCCATACACGCCTTGTTCCTTCTCGCGAGAACAACGTTACGCAATGATGCTTTCCGGCAGGTTTTCTGGCTCGTGTGCTACCTCAAGGCTCCTTCCCATCCTGTTTGGGACAGTGGAACATTGCCTTTCGGATTTGCCCGTTTTTCGGGGCATCGGACACATACAGCGGCGCGACCGCCACGGATTTTCACCGTGTTCCCATTTTTTCATTCGGCCCGCATTGGGCCGAACCGCAAAGCTAACTCAAGTTTCCAAAGAGCATGCGACTGTTTATAATCGCTGGTGCGGTCAATTGCAAGCAAAAAATCGAAGTTTGTTCAAACAGCAGAATACCCCTGTTTTCTCCTTTTTAATGACACAATCCGGCTGTTTTACCGTTTTAACAGCCTCATTGTCAGTAAAAATCAGACTCCATCGAATACCGGAATTCGACCTTGACGGATTGACAGCAAAAAGGTATTCTACTGAATTAATACAACCTCTGGACTGTGCAAAACCAGCCGGGGGGGGTATTCATCCAGCAAGATTGTATGGAATCGGCGTAGTTTTGAGCAAAAAGGTATTACATTATCAATATATCACAACACTTGCGGCCCTGACGGACCTCGTGGACAAACTCCGGAAAGTGTCAACGACTGCAGTTGACATTGAAGCAGATAGTTTTCATCACTATTATCCCAAAGTCTGCCTGATTCAGATGAGCTTCGATGGGGAAAATTATGTGATCGACCCCCTCGCCAAACTGGATATGAAACCGTTGTTTGAGGTTCTGGGGTCAAAGAATCTGATTTTTCATGATGCCGGCTATGATTTGCGTATGCTGCGGCGGGGCTTCGGATTTGAACCCAAAGGTGAAATCTTTGATACGATGCTGGCCGGCAAACTGTTGCGGCTGGAATCCTTGAACCTGGCCGGAATGCTCCAGCACGTCCTCCAGGTCACCATCAGCAAGGGCAGCCAGAAAGCCGACTGGTCCAAACGCCCCCTGCCCGACCATCTGCTCGAATACGCCGCGATGGATACCCATCACCTGCTGGAACTGGCGGCCCGGCTCGAAGTCATGCTCCAGGAACAGAATCGCACCGGCTGGCACCAGCAGATGTGTCGTCGCTCGGTGCGTGCCGCAGTAAACCATAAGCCCGATATCGACCCGGAACGCGACTGGCGCATCAAAGGCAGCAGTCTGCTGAATCGTCGACAACTGGCCTTTCTCAAGCAGCTCTGGCTGTGGCGTGAAAAACAGGCCCAGAAAGCCGATTTGCCGCCGTTTCGCATCCTGCACAATGAACGCCTTATCGATCTGGCCATTCAGGCCGACTCACATGCCAATCCGGATTTCAGTATCCTGTTGGGTTCGCTTAAACACTGCAAAGGCAGACGCCTGGATTGTCTTGAGCAGGCCCTCCAGAAAGCCTTCGCGATGGAGTCCGCTGAGTGGCCGGCCAAAAAGTCCCCAACCCGCCAGCCCAAACCGGACCCGGATTTCCTCAAACGTATTGACATAATCCGCGATTGCTGCAAAACCGTTGCCGAACAGCATCATATTGCCCTGGAAATCCTGATGCCCCGCAATATCATTGGTATGATTGCCAAATCCGGCCCTGCCTGCCTCAGTGAGCTCCTCAAAGAAGGCATTATCGTCGAATGGCAGCTTGAATTGCTGAAAGACCCCCTTGAAAACTGCCTGAGACATTCTAAATCCAGTTCGTCTTCTATTGCCCCTTAATTCGATTGACTTTTTACTCCCGTTTTGATAAAATCCCCCTACTACGCTGATATGTGTGGGGGATGCACCCAGTTTCTGGTAAGCCGACGGAGTGGCAAAAAAGCTCTTTTAATAGTTTCAGAGTTATATTGTCGTATTCTTGCGACACAAACCCGTCAACATGGTTTATGGAAAGGGTACCTGTTTGAGTCTTTCCGGGAAAACTCTATTTGCTGAAAAGACAAGACGTTATATTATTCGTACCGGCGTTGCCATCATAGTGGTTGCGTGTGTATGGATTTGCGTCCGAATGTGTATGACAGCCTCAGGTCCTATTCTGTTAAGTACCCGTATCCCTGTAGAAGGGCAAACTATACCTACTTTACCGGCTTTATCGATTAAAGAAGATATTTCGTTTGTATCGTCCGGGCAAATAATTCAGGATCAGCCGCAAACCGACGATCAGCAGCTTATCGCCCTTCTGCAAAGCTGCCCGACTCCCGACGTGACTCGTCCTGAATGGAAAACCGTTCGGATGCGGGTGACGGGCTATTGCACCTGCCCGCGATGCTGCGGGAAATTTTCCGATGGTCTGACAGCGGATTTGCATAAAATCCGTAAAGGGGATGCGTTTGTTGCTGCCGATAAACGAATTCCGTTCGGAACCGAAATGATTATCCCGGGATATAATCATGACCGCCCGGTGGAAGTCAAAGACCGCGGGCGTCTGATCAAGGGCAATCGGCTGGATGTGTTTTTCAACGACCACAAGATCGCCAAAAAATGGGGAACACGATACCTCGATGTCCTGGTCAAAGTCGAAAAATAAAACACCACAAGGGCTGGCACGAAACCAGCCCTTTTTTTATGCCTGAAAACAGTCCTTTGCTCCGTTCAAGTTTTTTGACAATTCAACCGTAGTGTTCTTATGATGCTTCATCGTGCTGTATTCATCTCAAAAATATGCAGCAGGGTCCGTCTGCAAGGAGTACGGAATATGGTTATTACACGTCAAAATCTGACACTATTGCTCAATATGGATCTTGAGCTGGAAGAGACAGCGGCAATCCAGTACATCCACCATGCCTCCATGCTCACAGGTGTTGTTTACCGGAACATCGCCGGCATACTTAAAGTATTCGCATTTCGAAAGCTCAAACATGCCATGATCCTGACAGAAATGATTCACGAACTTGGAGGCTGCCCAAGTACCCGAATGGGTAATATCCATATCGCGGATGACAATGAACAGATGCTCTGGCAGGATTTGGACGATGAACAGGATGCCATCCGCCGCTGCAAAGTCCGCATCGAACAGGCCGAACAACTCAGGGAAATGAATCTGGCAAAACGGTTATGGACTATCCTGCGAATGGAGCAGCAGCATGCAAAATATATTCAAAAACACCTTTTGTCCAGGACAAGTCAGGAGGATCAGGCAGCTTTTCGAGTCCCGGAAGCCTGCGATCTCTCCGAGGTGTGGGCGGAAAAGGCCGCCAGTGTGCCGCTCCGGATAAAAAGACAGAATTATGCTGATCCTGCCTGAAATTTCCCGGTTCGTCGCGGCCCAGACCGGCAGCTTCACCCACGTGCTTCTCTGGCTCGCGGAATAATCATACCCGGTGGTATAATTGCAGCCCGCCCTCTTCCGGCATTTCATGTCGCAGCATACACTATGTACGAGATACTGATACGAATTGAAAGTCTTTGTCAGCAAAGTCCTTCCGCCGTGCTGCTGAAAAGCGGGCTGCTGATGCTGATTGCGGGCTTCCTGCTTTGGCTTGCGGGCCTGTATTTCAGTACCGCCATCGTGGGATTGCTGGGGGCTGCGGCGGGATTGTTCTGCGGCCTGGCCGTTTCGCGATGGCTGAACCTGTCGGCATGGATTTGTGCAGCGACCGGAGCGGTTCTTGTGTGCCTGGTCGTAGTGTTATTCAAGAAAGCCGTTTTGATGCTTCTGGCGATGCTGGTATTTGCTCTGTTCGGAACAATCCTCTATTACGGTTTGGCTTCCCAGAAATCGTCTGCCGCATTGCTGGAATCACTGGAGTCCTCTGCGCATCTGCCGTTGAGCCATGACACCTCTGCTCAAATAGCCGGTGTAAGCCGGTTCATCGAAAAGGATAGTCCTTTTTTAACAAGACTTCACCTGCTTTTTGAGGGAATTGTCCAGCATATCAGCCTGCAGCAGCTCGATATCCTGCTGACGGCACTGCTGACGGGAACAACTGGAGCACTGATGTGCTGGCACCTTCGAAAACCCGTGATGGCGTTATGCTGCAGCGGCATCGGAACATTCCTGGTTGTGATCGGACTGGAAGTCACACTGCTGGGGATGAATATTCATTTTACCGCATGGTTTCAACAGCACCCGGAGAATCTGTCCATGATCTATCTTTCATTGGTGGGATTCGGCATGATTGTTCAGCTTCTGACGCTCGTGTCATCGAAAAGACCCCAAAGAACCCGTAATTGAGTGATTCGGTCCATTCACTTCACTTTACTTTGCCGACAACTCACTGTAAACACAGCAAAGAGGCATTCAATTGCCCTTTTAATTTGGCAAGAATGGAAGAATGCATCTGGCAGATGCGCGACTCGGATAATCCCAGCACATCGCCGATCTCCTTCATTGTCATCTGCTCATAATAATACAGGATCACAATAAGCTGGTCTTCCCGTGAAAGCCCTTTTTTGATGAATTCCTGAAAGTCCTGTTTGTGCACTTCATAATAGGGATTCCGGCTTTTCGGGTCAAAAACCGCATATAATTCCGAAAACTCTTCATCATCGTCGGATTCCGACATATTCATGTTCAATGAGATGAGAACCACAGCGTTGGCATCCCGCTGAAAATGGTAAAACCGGTCCATATCCATCCCCAATTCATCTGCCAGCTCGGTATCGGCAGGAAGCCGTCCCAGAAAGGCCTCCAGCTTTTGTGTTGCATTGTGGAGCTGGTGTGCACGACAACGAACCAGCCGCGGAACCCAATCTGTTTTTCGAATATAATCGCGGATTGCACCCTGGATGCGCTGAACACCATAGGTTTCAAATTTGGCATTCTGCGTGGGCTTGAAATTCTTAATGGCACCGAGCAAGCCGAATATACCGGCGCTATACAAATCTTCCACATCAACAAACCGAGGAAAGCGAGCATGAAGCCGCTCTGCGGTATATTTGACCAAATGAAGATAATGTTCTAACAGAATATTTCGGGATTGAATATCATGGTATTCAAAATAATGCTCCCAAATCGTCGCAATATCGGATTTCTGCAGAGTTTCCATGTATGACCTCCGTGTCATAATCTTCTGGAACATATCTATTGGAAAGATTTCATCGGCGTTTTCAAAAAAACCCTTGAAAGTAAAATGATCATTTAAAACATTTCTTCTCTCATCGCGTAAGCCAATAAAGCAAAGCGGCTTATCGATTGAATCAGAGTCCAAAGAACCGTAAACACAAATTCTATACGGAATTTTCTTGAGAAAAATCAGTATAATTCTGATTACTCCACGGAAAACAAGCAGGTATGGATACAAAGGATGGCTTTTGTCATTAATCGTCAGGAGCGGACGAATCATTCATTTTGAGAGACAACATATTCATTCGGTGCGGATGCATCTTCAGCACAAAGATATTAAAATCCCAACCGCGCCGCTTCATCTTCCAGACCATAGCGCTTCATCTTTTTGTACAGCGTTGTCCGGTTGATTTTCAGGGCATCGGCAGTAACCTGACGATTCCACTGATTGGCTTCCAGCGCTGCGTGAATAATCGTCCGTTCCGGCCCTTCCAGCGCCTTTTTGAGGCTGACTCCCGAATAATCCGAAAATCCGAGTCGTTTGCTCTGGCTGACCACCGCCGGCGGCAAATCCTGTTCTTCAATATAAGCCCCCTTGCTCAGCAGAACGGCACGTTCCATGACATTTTCAAGTTCGCGGACGTTGCCCGGCCAGCTATAGCGCTGCATGCACTCAATGGCTTTTTCGGTAATGCCCAGCTTGCTGCGGTTATGTACCTGACAGAAATGCCGCAGAAAATATTCCGCAAGCAGCGCGATATCCACCGGACGCTCGGCCAGCGGCGGCACATGCACCGTTACGACATTGATGCGGTAATATAAATCCTCGCGGAACCGCCCCGCCTTGACTTCCGCAGCCAGATCCGTATTGGATGCCAGAATCACCCGCACATCCACATTGATGGTACGGTTGCTGCCGACGGACTCGAACTGTTTGTCCTGAAGCACGCGCAGCAGTTTGACCTGCATGGCCGGAGTCGCACTGGATATTTCATCCAGAAAAATCGTCCCCCCGTCGGCGGCCAGGAATTTCCCTTCCTTGTCGCGGATCGCGCCGGTGAAAGCACCTTTGACATGCCCGAATAATTCACTTTCCAGCAGCGTCTCCGGCAGCGCCCCGCAACTGACCTCGATGAACGGCTTATCCTTGCGCGGCGACCGGAAGTGCAGCGCCCGTGCCAGCAGACTCTTGCCCACCCCGCTGGGTCCGGTCATCAGCACCGTCGTCTTGCTGTCGGCAACCGCTTCTATCAGTTCAAAAATGCGGGACATTTTATAGTCCTGGCTGATGATGTTTTCGAGGCGATAGCGATTGGTAAGCTGCTCGCGCAACTGGCGGTTTTCATCCATCAGGCACTGCTGACGCACCGCCCGCTCCACGGCCAGCCGCAGATCATCGTCCACAATCGGCTTGGTCAGATAATCATAAGCCCCCATCTTGATGGCTTCGACGGCACTCTCAATCGTGCCGTATCCGGTGATCAAAATCACCACCGTCCCCGGAAAACTCTGCCGTGTCAGCGACAGGACCTCAAATCCATCCCCATCGGGCAGATTCACATCGGAAATAATCAGCGAGAACGTCTGTTCCTGCAGTTTCTGGCGAGCCTGAGCAAGATTTCGCACCCCTTCGGCACTGTAGCCTTCGATTCTGAGAAACTCGCACAGGGATTCAAGTATAATCGTATCGTCATCAATCACAAGTATGGCATGTCTGGCTGTCATAAGAGTTTACCTTAACTGGATGTCGTACTCAGGCCGGATGCGGCGGGCAGTCGTACCGTAAAAATACTTCCTCCTGCCGGCGGGCATTCCACACTGATGGTTCCATGATGTTTTTCGACAATATCTTTGCAGATGGCCAATCCCAGTCCGGTACCCCGACCCGACGTCTTGGTCGTGAAAAATGGCTGAAAAATGGCCGTCATTAATTCCGGAGGGACTCCCGGCCCGGTATCCTGAAACCGAACGACCCAGTCGGTACCGTCCTGTCCGATGGTAATAGTCAGAGATCCATTGCCTTCCATTACATCGGCGGCATTTTTAATCAGATTGCAGAAGACCTGGCACAGATTATCGTTTCGCATCATCAGGGCCTGGCCGTCATAATGCTTTTCAACACAGACCTCGATTCCCGCTAAAACCCCGCTCATCATGCCAAGGGCATTATCCACAATCCTGTCCAGCGACGCAGGCTCCATTGCCTGGTGCGTGCCGCGTGAAAATTCAAGCAGTTCCGAGATAATCCCCACCATCCGCATTAATCCGTTACGACTCTGAATGAGATAGTCGCGGGCCTTTTCCCCGTTGCCCTGCTCCAGAACGCGAATCGCCAGATTCAGATAGCGAAGGATGCCATCCATCGGATTGTTCAGCTCATGAGCAACCTTTCCCGCCACTTTCCCGATGGAAATCAGTCGCTCCCCCTGAATCATCGCATTCTCCCGCAAGGTTGCATCCGTCACATCATCAAGGACGACAGCACCAGAAGATACACACCCCTGGGCATCCAGAATTGGAATGCAAAGGATGTCGAGCAGCCGATTTTTGCGTTGAAAACAATACCGAACCGCCGTCAGACGTGTGACTCGCCGCTGTTCAAAAATATCCGACAAAACCTGTTTCCAATTCACCTTGGAATCCGTACCTGCCGCAAGGGATAAATCAATCGCGCCGCATCGTTCGATATAGCGATCTGCTATGGGAGAACAATAGTGAATATTGAATTCGGCATCAAACAGAATAAAGCCGCTGTTGACAGACTCGGCTATCGAGCGAAATAATGAGAGAGCATCTGGATTAATCGACCCCACAAGGTGACTATCTGTTGTTTTTTTGCCATCCTGTTCGATTTTTGTAAACAATATATCCGCCATAATGGCCAATAATATCTATTTTAGGTCTAAATGTCAACATTGATGTTGACAAAAAACAACAACCACTCTTCCCCCTTTGTAAAAATACCACGCTTTTTCTACATAAGCCTCGTAATTATAAGGGAATAAAAATGATTTTGCGACGAATTATTTAATCTTATGAGAAAGCTCTTCGATAATAATTTAGAGAAAGATGTTTATTCTATACATCGTTTTCTTTGAAAAGAAAATCAGGTGGTGTGAACCGACTCAATTTAAGTTTCGTAACGAATTGTGAAATATAGACTTACACAGTTATCTAAAAGACCTATAAAAGTGGCGGTTTCTGGCATAAAGATTGCTCTTTTAAACCGATAGAAAATATCAATATTTATTGCTTCGTTGCATGGAGGCAACCAAAATGGACTCGGATCGAAGAAAACACAAAAGATTGCCGTTGAAGTTTACCGTACTTTGCCAAAAAGTCGGACTCAGCGACGGCCGGCTGTATTCAGGCAATACAGTCAACGTCAGCCCCGGCGGAATGCTTGTTGAGGTCAATAACGCCAAGCTTCGTGACGGGGAACTGGTCAGCGTGGAAATGACCGTCCCGCCTACCGAAGGTCTGCTCGAGTACGGCGGAAGTTTTTCCAGCTACGCCCGCGTCGTCCGTGTCGGGCCTTCCGACTTTATGGTACGCCCGTCAAATTCCCTGGCCAGCTCGGTCGCCATTGAATTCTGTGAATCACCACGTTTACGGGTATAACATATACACAGCAACTGTTTCCCATTTGACATGATGTATGGGTGCTATATAATGCCCCGGATGCGAGTATGTATTGATATCCTGTTAATCGGTATTCTCTTTTTTGCAGCAGGTTGTCTCCATGACCAAACGAAGGATGATTCTCTGTCGTCATCCGAACACCTGACCCTGCAGGATTTAGGCCCCGTCAAAACACCCAATTTCCAGAATCAGATCAGTTTTGATATTGTGACTTTCGAAATCGATCATAACCAGGTGGAATCGCTGAACAAAGCACTCCAGACATTCCGTCCCAAAAACGTCACCTTTCAAAACCCGAGTCTTTATGCCTCCAACGGCATAACGGTTGGCGAAGGCAAATCTGCACGGGGATCGGAACTGGTTGGGGTATTATCAAGCGTGGGAGCTGTCCGGGTTGCTCGAAAAGTCCTGAGTACTCTTGATCAGACATCTGAATTATTTGCCACCATTACTCTTCAGCAGCAGCGCAACGTTTTTTTCACTACCAATACACAGATATCCAGATCCTTCGATCCCGGTTATATCGGGTGGGTCATCAAGCCCAAACTAACCTCTCGGGAAAACTCCATTCAGCTTCAGATAATCCCGGCTTATTCACCTTTAGTGAAACTCCGGCTGCCCCAGACGGACACACAAAACGACTATCCGGGGACCAACCTGCCGCCCGGCAGGCTGGATTGCACCCTCGAACAGGGCGATTTTATCATTCTGGCACCCGCTCGCATTCCGACCAGCACCACCATTGATGCCATGCTGTTCAATACTGAGCAGAATCCCGGTAAAATACGACTGTATGTCCTGATATTTAATGCTGCTGAATATTCGTAACAAACCCGGTTTTGTTTGTAAAAAGCGGGCTTTCTTTGCTATAATACCACAACCGTGGATTTGACCTCGTATCCGGTGGTCAATCTCGTATAGCCGTTAAAACAAGTACATTTCAGTTGAATTATAGAAAGGAACTGGAAATGAAGGTACGAATTGACGACAACTGTACCGCATGTGGATTATGCGTAGATACCTGTCCGGAAGTCTTCACCATGGGTGACAATAAAGCCGAGGTCCTTGTCGATACCGTCCCCCCTGAATTAGAAGAAACCGTCCAGCAGGCCGCGGATGAATGCCCCGTTGAGGCAATCCTGGTCGAATGAAACGGTTCAAACCCGTATTCAGTCCTGAATATATACTGAATCGGGGAATTTTTGTTACCCCGACCTGAGAATTACCTTAATTTGAGATAATTTTTAATGGAGTGCATCTGTGAACAATACAATCAGCAATATACCTAAACCAGTTAATGAACCGGTTTATTCCTACGCCCCCGGCACCAAAGAACGGGACCTGTTAAAACAGGCCATCGCTCAACTGGAATCGCAGCAGCTTGAAATCCCCCTGATCATCGGCGGCAAAGAAATCCGCACCGGCAATACCGGCACATGCATTCAGCCGCACAACCACGGCAAAGTGCTGGCAACCTATCATAAGGCCGGCCCCAAAGAAGTCCAACTGGCCATCGAGGCCTCCCAGAAAGCCAAACATGACTGGGAAACCCTGCCTTATCTGCAGCGAGCTTCGGTCTTTCTCAAGGCCGCCGATCTGCTCAGCGGCAAATACCGCTATATCCTCAACGCCGCCACGATGCTCAACCAAAGTAAAAATGCGTACCAGGCTGAAATTGACAGCGCCTGCGAACTGGTCGATTTCTGGCGGTTCAATCCCTACTACATGCAGGAACTTTACAAAGACCGTCCCCTATACTCCCCGTATGGCAATCTGAATTTCGTGGAATACCGGGCACTGGAAGGATTTGTCTTTGCCGTGACGCCGTTTAACTTCACCTCCATCGGCGGCAATCTGTGCACCGCCCCGGCGATGATGGGCAACACCGTTTTGTGGAAACCCGCCTCGACCGCCGTCTATGCCGGATACTGGATTATGCAGATTTTACACGAAGCAGGCCTGCCCGCCGGCGTCATCAATTTCATCCCCGGCTCCGGCTCGCAAGTCGGTACCCCCGTCCTCGATTCCCCCCTGTTTTCCGGCCTGCACTTTACCGGCAGCACGGCTGTCTTTCAGGGCATGTGGAAAACCATCGGCGACCAGATCGCCAAATACAAGACCTACCCCCGCATCGTCGGTGAAACCGGCGGCAAGGATTTCATGGTCATCCACACCTCCGCCGATATTGCCGCCACGGCTACCGCCATGGTCCGCGGCGCCTATGAATTTCAGGGCCAGAAATGTTCGGCCCTCTCGCGGGTCTATGTCCCCCGAGGCATCTGGCCCAAAATCAAAGAGCAGGTCATCGACCAGCTCAAGACCGTCAAAATCGGCCCCATCCAGGACTTCAGCAATTTCATGAACGCCGTCATCGACCGCGATTCATTTAACAATACCAAAGGCTATATCGACCGCGCCCGTGCTTCCAAAGAGGCCAAAATCCTCTTCGGCGGCGGATGCAACGACGCCACAGGTTATTTCATCGAGCCAACCCTGATTGAAACCACCAACCCCCACTATGAATCCATGGTCGAGGAAATCTTCGCCCCCATCCTGACCGTATTTGTTTATGAGGATGCCGACTACGAACAGGCCCTGCAGCTCTGCGATCAGAGCAGCATCTACGGCCTGACCGGATGCGTCTTCGCCCGCGACCGCTATGCCATCGACCTGGCGCTGGACAAACTGCGGCACGCTGCCGGCAATTTCTATATCAACGACAAGCCCACCGGCGCCGTCGTCGGCCAGCAGCCCTTCGGCGGGGCACGCGGCTCCGGCACCAACGACAAGGCCGGCTCGATGATGAACCTGACCCGCTGGGTGTCGCTGCGGGCGATCAAGGAAAACTTCATCCCCCCGACCGATTACCGCTATCCATTCATGGGATAATCAATAAAAAGGCCCCGACCGAGTTCCAGCCGGGGCCTTTTTGATTTGCAAATCCAATTCCTTCTGAGTCGTTTAGCTGTTCTCAACCTCGCGAGACAATTCGATACTCCGCTGCCGTGCCCGCTCGAACCCGGCAAACAGCGTATCCCCCAGATTCAACTGGCCAAACACATTAATCGCCGCCTCGGTCGTCCCATTGGGCGAGGTCACTTTCCGCCGCAGTTCGGCAGGACTTTCACCGCGGGCATAGGCCTGCTTGGCCAGCACGCCAGCTCCTTTGGCCGTCTGATACACCAGGTCCTCGGCAATATCCACCGGAATCCCCATCTTGACGCTGGCCTTGACCATCTCTTCCATCAGCAGGAAAAAGTACGCCGGGCCAGAGCCGCTGATGGCCGTTACCGCATCAATCAGTTCTTCCTTATCCACCAGAACTGCCCGCCCCACCGCAGAAAACAGTTTGAGCGTATGATCCACCGACTCTCTGGACGCATTGGCCGAAAACAGTGCCGCCGCCCCTTCGCCCACCATCGCCGGCGTATTGGGCATCACGCGGATGACCTGGCAATTGCTCAGCCGCTTGGCCAGATACGCCGTGGTAATCCCCGCCGCAATACTGATGACCAGCGTATTATCGCGGGTTTTGCCCTCGATCCCGTCCAGCATCTTCTTGACATTCTGCGGCTTAACGCAAATCAGCAGCACTTTGGCGTGCTGAACCAGGTCCTCATTATTCAGTGTTGTCTTTATCTTGTATTCCTTGGCCAGAAAACTCAGCCGCTCCGGCCGGACATCCGACGCCATAATATCCCGGGCTTTGTACATCCCCGACCCGATAATGCCTTTAATGATCGCCTCGGCCATGTTCCCACCGCCGATGATTCCAATTGTTTCCATGCGTATCTCCTAAATTTTCAGGTAAATAGTCGATATAATATAACTAAATACCCGTCCATGGTAAAGCCTTTTTTCCCAATCGATGCCCAATAGCAGTCCGGAGCGCAAGCGACGTGATTTCAATAATATAATTCCCCCCGCTTAAACCCCAAATCCGGTTTTACCCTGTGTTTAACTCTCAGGATGCTCGATAGCCTCTTTGAGGCGTCGAAATTGCTGCTGAAGTTCAGGAAACTGCTGATGTGCCAATTCCGGTTTTCCGGCCTTGCATGCCTGTTCAATCTCAGCCGCTGCTTCGCGCAGCGCTTCGCCGCCAATATTGGCCGCCGCTCCCTTGATGCTGTGAGCTGCCAGTGCCAGTGCGGCAGGGTCACAGGCATCCATCGCCGCCTTGACCGCGTCGAGCTGTTTGGGAATGTCTTCCAGAAAGATATCCAGAACGACTTTGGCCGTTTCTTCGTCCCCCATCAGCCGCTCCAGAAATCCTGTACGGTCATAAACCGGGGTTTGCCGAACCGCCGGCTGTTGCGCCGCAGGCGTCTGCTGAGTCAGCGGGGTTTCCGGGACGGCATCTTCGCACGGAAGCCACAAGGCCAGTTTATCGGCCAGCGTCCTGGGAGTCACCGGCTTGGTAATATAATCATCCATCCCGGCCTCAAGACACTTATCCCGGTCGCCCTGCATGGCATGGGCGGTCATGGCAATAATCGGAATCCTGCGATTCAAGACCGTCGATTCGGGATGACGAATACGACGCGCAGCCTCAAGCCCGTCCATTTCGGGCATCTGGATGTCCATCAGTACCAGGTCATAGGGAATGAATTCAAGAGCCTTGATCGCTTCAACGCCGTTGGCGGCCGCATCCGCATGAAGCCCCATCTTTTTGAGAATACCGATGGCCACCTGCTGATTGGTAATATTGTCCTCAACCAGCAGAATCCGCACCGACCGACCCGGTGTTAATGGTTCGGTTCGACTGGATGCATGGGGTCTGGAAATCCCTGAATTTTTGATCCCTGTAATGGCTGTCATCAGTCTGGCATACAGCTCCGACGGACGGACCGGTTTGGTCAGACTGGCCGCAAATCCCAGTTCCGCCAGCACGCTGCTGTTTTCCTGCCGACCCAGCGAACTCATCATCATCAGGCAAAGCCCGTTAAATCGCGGGTCCTGACGTATCGCCCTGCCCAGCATCAGACCGTCCATCTCAGGCATCTGCATATCGGTGATGACAATCTCAAACGGGGTTCCCGCCCGGTATGCCTCGTCGAGTTTCTGCAAGGCCTCCGGGCCGCCTGGCGATTCTGCCGCCAGAGCTCCCCATGCAGACAGCCGTGCGGCAAGAATCTCACGGTTGGTGGCGTTATCATCCACAATCAGAATTCGCTTATCCTGAATCTTCGTGCAGGTATTGCGAGGACGGTCCTGCTCGGGCTTCAGGCCAAGCTGTACCGTAAACCAGAATCTGGAGCCTTCGCCTTCTTTGCTGGCAACGCCAATTTGTCCGCCCATCTTTTCTGCAAGCTGTTTGGAAATCGCCAGTCCCAGCCCGGTCCCGCCATATTTGCGGGTCGTCGAAGCATCCACCTGGGTAAACTTCTCAAACAAAGTCTCGATCTTATCGGCCGGGATACCGATTCCGGTGTCATGAATCAAAAACCGCAGCATAACCTGCTGGCCGGTTCTGGATACGGTTTCCACACGCACCGCCACTTCGCCCTGCTCCGTAAACTTGATCGCATTGCCGGCCAGATTGGTCAGTATCTGACGCAATCGGCCTGGATCGCCATTGACATACGATGGTACGTCCGGATTGGCCGCACACACAAATTCCACCCCTTTCTCATGCGCCTTGACCGCAATCATCCCGGCAAAATCTTCCAGCACATCCCGCAGGTCAAAATCCATCGACTCCAGTTCCAGCTTATTGGCCTCAATCTTGGAATAATCCAGGATATCGTTAATCAGCCCCAGCAGCGACTCCCCGCAATTCCGCACAATCTCGGCGTATTGCCGCTGTTCGTCGTTCAATTCAGTATCCAGCAGCAGCCCGGTCATCCCGATGACACCGTTCATCGGTGTTCGAATCTCATGGCTCATATTGGCCAGAAACTCGCTTTTGGCAATGCTGGCCGATTCGGCCATCGCCGCCATCGTGTTGGCATAAGCGGTTTGCTCTTCCAGATAACGGTTCAATCGTTCGGCTTCGGCCAGGGCATTTCGCAGATTGGTTTCAGCGCGTTTGCGGTCTGAAATATCACGGCACAGACAGAACACCAGTTTCTGACCGCTGCACACAGCAACACTGCTGCTGATCTCGACATCATAGACACTGCCGTCTTTTCGACGATGCCGCGTCTCAAAGTGATTGCCGGTAATCGTGATATTTCGAACACGCTGCAAAAGCTCCTGGCGTGTCCACTGCGCATCCCAGTCCCAGACATGCAATTGATAAATTTCCTCCATCGTATAGCCAAGCATTTGGGCATACTGGCGGTTAGCTTCGTAAACCTTGCCCTCCTGGTCAAGCACAACGATGCCGTCAGGAGACTGTTCAAACAGCACACGCCGTCGGATGGTTTCGTCGGCCAGCGACTCTTCCGTCTGCTTGCGGGCGGTAATATCCGTAATGAAGCCCTCCAGGGCGATCACACGGCCGTCTTCATCATAAACGCCATGCCCCTGCTCCCAGACCCACTTGATGGTTCCATCTTTGGCGCGGATGCAGTATTCCTCCGTCAGCCGTTCTCGATTTGCCAGCACCTTTTGCCACTTGTCCCACAGGCGCTCCCGATATTCAGGAAGAATAACATCATTAAATGACAATGCAGCATTATGAATTAATTCGGAAGCTTCGTATCCGGTTAATTCGAGGCAGCCTTCACTGACAAAATTCATCGTCCAGTTGCGATCATTTCTGCACTGATAGGACATCCCGGGCATGTTGGCCATCAGCGACGACAGCTTTCGTTCACTTTCACGAAGCGCCTGCTCGACCTGCTTGCGTTCGGTAATATCACGAACCACCGCCTGAAGGACCGGCTTTCCTTCCAGTTCAAAAACACTCAGATGAACCTCAGTGGAAAACTCCTTGCCGGTATCCAGCCGCTTGTGCGTCCAGTCAAAATGGATACGGCCTCCTCGCATGGCGTCGGCGATATACCGATTGGCCAGTTCCCTCGAATCGGCTCCACAGGGTTGTTTTTCCGGCGACAATTCCGCGGGGTGATATGAACAGAACTGGTCTTTGGAGGCACACCCAAACAGAGACAGCGTAGTCTCATTGCAATCGATAAAGCTATCTTCATCAAGCAGCATGATGGCATCACCGGTTAAATTAAACAGCGAACGGTATTTCAGTTCCGACCGCTGAAGCTGATCTTCGTACTGTTTCCGTTCGGCGATAAAGCGTGCCTGCTGCAGATTCTGATAAGCACTTTTGGATAACTGGCTGGCCGTCGTAAACAGCGACCGGCAAATCTCTTCAAACCGCTGCCGCGACATGACCGGCACTTCACGAAAAGCCTCGAGGAAAGCCTTTTCATCCGCACCGATCCGGCGGGCATAAGCCAGCATCTGCTCTTCCGTCTGAGTCTCGTCACGCACCTGCCCAATCAGCCAGTTGGCAATATGACGCCCGCCCACGGTAATACTGGCACCGCCATCCCACAATCCGCCGCTCAGGCACGGCTGAACGATAGGACCGTCGGGATTATGCTTGCCAAGGCAGGCATCCGAATGCATGCAGTTTTTCAGGCCTTCTTCTGTTTTTCGGATGATCTCCTTGCATAATCGGCAGAAATGGCTGGGACGCGTAATGGGCCTGCCGTCGGGATAGGTGATGACTGATGCCACACCGGCAGCCAAAGCAAAATCATCCTGTATCCGCTGGATTTCCTCGATGCTGAACAAATCTTCAAATGCAACGCTTTCTGAATTATCCGGCGGCTGGGTCAGCGCGGCAATTCGTCTTTCCAGCGAATGTTCCGCGTCTTTGCTGCGTTTAATATCAAGATAGACAATCAGTCCAATCAGACCCAGAAACAAAGCGCATACTCCTACAGCACCAGCCATCTGACGCCGAATATTGGCCTGCGCAGCGATCTTTGCCGTATCCAGCGGTATCCCCACCAGGTCAATGGAAACCTCGCCGACCGTACGTCCAAAGCCGGCGGTGTCCCCATAACGGGACACCATACTGGCCGGCGCCTCGCTGGGCTGGCCATGACATCGCAGACAACTGCTTTCAAATCGCCGCGGCAGTGCGCGGACGTGATACGTCTTACCCTCATGAATGAGCGTTCCGCTCCAGAGTTCCGCCTTGGGATTATCTCGAAAATAGCGGATGATTTCCGCTTCCTGCTCCGTTGCGATATTAGCCGGATTGCGGGGGTTGGTCGACGGAAATCGCAGCAGGTACTCGGGAAACTCTTTTCGCACACTGTCAAACACACTGCGGGCGACAAACGATGTGGACATGGCTTCGGCGATAAACTCGTCCGAACCGACTCGCTTTTCCATCTCCGGGCGCACATGCTGGCCGATATATTTACGAATGGATGTATCGAATGCAGCTCCCAACCGGGCCTGCTGGTCGGACATTTCTTCAATATGCTGATTCGTCCAGTGCCGCGTCTGAAGCAGGACAATACCCAGAAAAGCAATCCCCAGCAGCGCCAGCATAGCCAGCATGGCTGTCATTTGTTGCTGACGTCGTTTTGTTATGTCGGATGATGAGGATTGACTCATCAAAATAGTCCTTTGTCTGCGGCATGTGTTATTGCCTTGCTTTGAAACATTCAGTGCTCCAAAACAACCATTTCTATCGCATTACCTTCATTTCCTGCATTCTTTATCGTCGAACAAAGGAAGGGACTTAGCTGTTTTTTTGTGGTCCCATAAAAAACCTGATGATATCGAATTACCGTTTGTCATATCCCCCAACATCCAGACTAGCTGAGCAGGTTTCGAATCAAGGTCCGAGAATAGACCCTTACCCGCAGAGCGATAAACACGCCGGCAAAGGACAAAAATGCTTGACCATTCGGGATAAGGCTGATACTGTATGGGTCCATTATGGCATTGACCTATGATATTTTACTGCGTGTGGTTGGCGGGCTGGCAGGCGTTTACCTGCTGCTGAGCCTGTTCAATGTCCACTGGCTGACCCGGCTTCGGACACTGGGAGCGATTCTGGTTGGGCTGATTCTGGTCGGCTGGCTGGGCTGGCCGCTGGTTCGCCCTGCCGATCCCCTGGGGGCGATCTGTCTGGTCGATGGCATAGTCCCCCCATTTAACGGGCTTTGGCTGTGTGCGCTGGGTTTTGCTGCCGGGTTTGCCGCTTACTGGACAGGCTATCCCAAAGGGCTTTTGACCGCCCCGCTGGCGGTTCCGGCCGGGATGTCGGCGTGGTGTTTCGCCACCGGCGACATGCGAACCCTGCTGATTACCAATTCCACCCTCGTTGAACGTCAGAAAGTGTATGCCGTACTCGGCTGGGAGGGTTTATTCTGGCTTTTGCCGGTGATCGCAGGGCTGCTGGGAGTCCTTGCCGGGTGGGCTCTGCATAAAAGACAAATGCCTCAACTAACCATCAGCAAGCTGTCCGACGAGGGCAAACCGTTGTACCTGCTCATCGCGGCTGTCGTATCGGTGGTCGTAGTGCAGATACTTATTTCCATCCTGGCTCAGGATGTCCGCCAGCAGGATCCCCAGCTTGGCCAAGTTGTCGGCCAGCCGGGCAAAGGACAGGTCGCATTTGCAGTATTCGTCTCGTTTTTAGCGGCCGGATATGCCGTAAAGTATTTTATAAAAACAAGTTATATCATCCCCACCCTCTGTGCAGCCATCGCAGTATTTCTGGCTATGCGATACGCCGCCAGTCCCGCAGTAGCCGAACAGATGACCCGAAACTGGGCAGTTGCCTATTTTCCCAGGGCTGTTTGCGCCATCTTACCCCTCCAGATGGTTGCCTTCGGAGCGTTGGGGGCTTTTGCAGGATTTCAGTCAGCTAAAAAGGTCATGGAATCCCCAAAACAAGCTTGATAACGTCCTATAATGTACACCCCTTTCCAAAGCATCAAAAAAGCAAATTTTTTTAAAAATATCTATAACCGCTTAAATATAAATGTGTTATAATTAATTCTGTCCGATTATATTCATAAAATATACAACGCCACTTAAAAAAGCATTACTTAAGCCGACCAGAACTGCCGAAAAATGATGTGCCGGCCAGAAACCTGAGCAGCACCTGTAAAAGACCTGTCCGGATACGTTTGGAAAACGTATTAATAATAGACCGTTGGAAAGTGCCAGATAAGGGATTAAAAACAGCGCGGTCAAGGAGATAAGTATGCTGGTTTTAAGCAGACAAAAGGATGAGTCAATCATGATCGGTGACGAGGTGGAAATCACCATCGTCGATGTCCGCGGCGACAAGGTGCGGCTGGGAATCTCAGCCCCCCGCTCCGTAGCGGTTCACCGAAAAGAAATCTACCTGGCAATTCAGAAGGAAAAGCAGCAAGCTCAGGATTCCGACACCCACAAGGATGCCGGCGATGCGGACCCTCACGCGGTCAACTCCAAGGCCTCCTAAGTTTGAATTGATCACACGATAACCTGTCAGGCCCCCGTCCTCGCGTTGACGATGGGGCTTTTTTTTGCGCCCACTACGCCCCATACTCTCTTATCAAACCACTAACTTCAATTAGAAAAAGAACTTACGGCTTCAGATTCAAGGTAATCAGGTCAATAAATTCCTCGGCATTGACCACACGAACATTGGAGTCGAGCAGTTGGATCGTATCGTAAATATCATTCATCCCCTTGCTCCAGGCATGGACAGTAACCGCGGTATAGCCCTCGGGGCGGGCTGGGTCTTTAGGCAAAGCATTGATGCTTTTGGCCAGCTCGGCAGCGGTGGGCCGGACGGCGGAATAGAAGGTCTCCTGCCGGAAATCAAATCGTGGGGTAACCATGGGCTTGCCGTCAAACCAGAATATTTTGCCATCATGCGGAGCATATTGGATATATTCGAGATAAATTAACCCCTTGACCTGGTCAAGGGCGGTAAACCATTTGGCGGTCTCATAGTAATCCTTATTCAGGGCTTTGTCTGGCAGCAAATAGTCAATCTGCAGCAGCACCCGCAGGTCGGCCCGCTTCATCCATTCGCCGACACGTTTTGCACTGGTCTGTATATAAGGCGAAGATGCAGGATAAAAATAGCCCGGCCCGCAATAGGCGATAAAGGCGTCTTTGGGTGTGGCGGCACGATACCACATATCCACGCCGTTGGGAGACAACTCCACCAGAGCCGGGGCCATGCCCCAGGTCATCGGGAACTGGCCGCGATGCGGATTGGCATAGAATTTTCGTGTGGAGTAGAACGAATTGGTGCCGATTTCAGTGAGGATGTTATCCATGTCGCTCATGATGAAAGTAACGTAGTGAACACCGCTTTCTTTGACCGGTGCGGTGCGAGCGACCTTCTGTGTAAAGGTTTTGTCTTTGAGTGCCGGCCCCATAGCCGCATGAACGGACAGGTTGAGCATCCAGTCACTGGGCATCTGGTAGAGACCTTCTTCGGAGTGCAGTTTCACAGACAGGCCTTCGTCTCCGGTGGCCGCATCAAGCCAGCCATAGACAGGGGAACTCGGGGCCATGCTACGATAGACCGCTCGGGAAACAGATTCATCGGCATACCACCATGACAAGGCACGGGTGGCAGCCGTCCAGTCTTTCAGATACGGAGCACTGCGGTGAAAACGCGGATTATTCGTGTGGACGATGATAAGGTCGTCGTTGATTTGGTCGCGGTAGGTTTCATAGACCCAGCGGCAGTCTTTACCGCGTACGTCCAATGCTTTGGTATAGCCTTTGGCAATGGCCGTTGATTCGAGGGCCGTATCGACTGCGACAGCATCAAGCAACCCGGACAACACAGCCGCTGCGGACAGTGACGGACGGTCCCGCATTTCGTAAAGAACATACCTGCCGCTGGTCGAGGGCTTGAGGGCTTCCAGCAGGCCGGCCCAGTCACGAGCCATACTGCGGTCAAAGCGAATCTTATACTGCTTTTCGAAATCCTCGACAAAGGTGTTGTCACCGGCGTCAATCCACAAACGAGGTCGATCCCTGCGAGCGGCAATACCCTGAAGGGTCTGTATGGCAATAAATTGATTATCTTCAGAGCCGGGGCCTTTGGTGAAGACATAAAGGGTGTCATTTTCGGATAAGGGCTTGACGTCGGCATACAGCGGACTGTGCTTGATTTCCCGGAACAGGGATATGGCATCGATGAAAAGGGTTGCGAGGGTCACAGTCTGGAACTGAATATCAACATAGAACGCAGCGGCATCGGCGGTAAATTCATGGGTTTGTTCGAGCCATTTTCCATCGGTGGGCTTGAGGGCCATGCGGGATTGGCTCAGCAGTGTTTTGGCATCCGATTTGTAAGAACGCAGGATAACAAAGGCTGTGTCATCTTTGATGTCGACTCCGGATTCGGTCTTGAGATGAAAAACAAGTTTAACGTTTTCGCTGCGGCGTATCGGCATCAGGGAAGAAGTCAGGGTGCCGGGGGCATCGGATGCGGCAGTCAGCTTGAAGCAATGACTCCCCTGCGGAGCCGGAGTTTCGAAAGCGACTGCCCCGGCGGCAGTCCACCCGGACAGGCCCTGCTCGGCGCTGCCGTTGGCCAGAGGGCTGTAGGAGATATCGTATTCGACCGCCGTGACCATGCCGGAAGCAAACAGGCACAGCGCCATCAGTACAGCCGTTTCCAGAGATAGATGGGCGGATATGGAAGGATAATTGGAGTGAGCAACGACATCCCGAGTTGTTCTTTTTGACACCATGATACATCCTGTGTTTCTGGTTCCATTTGGTTGATTATCACCGCCTCAAGCGGCCCCATCGTTCGGGCAATACGATACCATTTTGCAGCGTCAGCGGCAAGTGCAATTCGGGGGTTTTGTGGGGGTTTTGGAACATCTTGCCGTCGATGGAATGAATGTGTATTCGTTGACGGAAAAAATTATAACCGAGATAACGGGGAGATAACAGAACATCAATGCTGCAAAACATGAGCCGGACAGATTTCTGCCCGGCGCTTATTTTGTGATTGTCGATATGGTTTCCGACAAAGCATCAATCCGCCCAGTCCAAGCTGAATCAATGTCGTCGGTTCTGGAATAACGGTGATGTTTTGCCAAACCGGCTGATAACCGCTGACATTGATAAATTCGATACTGAAGGGTGTGCCATCCAACCAGTTCCCCTGAATCCCAATTATTGGAGCATCGAAAATCCACGACCAATCTTTCTGAGCATAAATGAAAATATTATCTGTAGTCACATATTGCATGCCCTTGATCAGATTGATAGTGCCGCCCTTGAGGATCGTGGTGGCATCTATAAAGAGCTCGAAGTCAAGACAAAAAAACTCTTTTTGCTCATTATTTTTGTTTCGAAAGCAATTCTGGTTACGCGATGATGGGGCCGTGGCCTTCGAGACCGAGCCGGTGGCCTTCGGGGCCGACAGCGTCC